>CALKBZ010000033.1 GCA_937775295.1 uncultured Opitutales bacterium | reverse complement strand
ATACGAAGTGGTAAAGACACCCTTGAGAGTGTCGGAGAACTCATGCTGGAACATCGCGCGCAGAGTATGTGCTTCGAGCTCAGATTTATTCAGATCTGAATCGCCGAAGACGATATCCTTAAGCGCATCCACCGGTTTGCCGTTGGCGGTTGGAATACCGCGGTCAATCGAGCGATCATAATTGATGTATTCATATGACACATCGAGTGTAGTCTTATCACTCAGTTGGAACTTGATGGTCGGATTCACGCCGTAGCCTTCGCCATCGGAGAAGTCGCGGTGATTTTCGAAGGTATTGTAGTATGCATTGATGCGGAACGCAGTGTCTTCGTTGATGGCAACATTGCTATCAATTTGCGCTTCAGTAGCTCCAAAGGTGTCGATGCTAAGCTGGTAGCCGTTGAAGTCTTCACCGATGACACCTTTTTTAGTGACTCGATTGAGTACTCCACCAGCGCCGCCGCGACCGAATAGCAGTGCATTGGGGCCACGCAGGATTTCGACCTGATCAACATTGTAGAGTGGGCGGTAGTATTGGACATCGTCGCGGACACCGTCGACGAAGAAGTCGGCAGTGGAGCGGACGCCGCGGAAGACGACTGCATCGCGATGGCCTTCACCCTGTGACACGTTCACACCTGGTGTGTAATCGACGATGTCGCCGATGCTGTTAAAGCCGCGTACCGAGATTTCATCTGCGGTGGTGATCGACAGGCTCTGTGGCACGTCGATGATTGGAGTCGGTGTTTTGAGGGCGTTGACTTGATCTGTGTAGAGTGTGTTGCCGACAACCACGGTTTCGTCGATCGCCATTTCGGCGGCAGCTGTTGGCTCCGCGGTCTGAGCCGTGACTGCCGAGGCAGTAAAGGCCATCGCAAGCGTAGCGCTTGCCAATAGTTTGGTAGTGTTAGTTTTCATTTGTAGTGTTGTTTGTTGTTTGTTGTTGACGAAAAATTGTCGATTGGCGTTGCATGGTTGTGCTTGAACAGCAGCGATGCAAAACTGGTAGCACCAGTGGTGACATGGCGTTTTTTCGTACTGGGATGATAATAGCACTAATTGATCCATAAATCTGCTCCGATACGGAGAGATTATGCTCCAAAACGGAGATTTTATGCTCCAGAACGGAGATTTCATGCTCCATGGCGAATAGGATGTGCCCCGATCCGGGCAATCTGGATCATTTTTTGACACTTTCTGGGTCCATTCACTCGACATTTTTCAATCATGCAGGATTTTTTAGCAGAGGACCACGATTCGGCAGATTATCTTCTGGCGCAGATCTATACTCCGTCGGCGCACGGAGTTTTAATCCTGACGTTTCAACGCGATGCATGCAGCGGCGCGTCGGGCTATTGCGCGGCGACTACCTTTTCGATGCTAGCCATAAATTGTGCGATGTCGGGGCGCTGCTGGATGCGTTGGCTTTTCTGCAAGTGCTTGAGTGCCGCTTGGAACTTGGACTGCGCGACTGCGGTGCGGGCGAGGCCCACTAGAGCCTGGACCTGTACTTCTGCCACAGAGGTTGCGCGCTCGAAGTAAAAAGTGGCTTCCTCATAGGCTTCACGCTCAAGCTGTACGTCTGCCATCAACAGCAGTGCAGCGCCGTTGAGCGGGTGTTCATTGAGTACTAATTGTAATTGATCTAGACCTTGTTTGAGGTCGCCACTTTCAATTATTAGTTGTGCATAAATAACGGCTTTTTCAGTCGCTTGAGTGGGATTCAGTTCAGTCTGTAGATTGCTGTCGATTAGTTTCAGATATGTGCGGGCAGCATCAAATAAACCGATTTGCATGAGGCGGCGCAGCGGTTTGAGTGCCTGTTCGGGGCGCGTCGTTGGGTCTTGCTTGAGGGCAGCTTGATAGTTGTTTAACGCGAGTGCATGCATCTCCTGGTTGAGATACAGATCACCGAGCAGGCTGAGGCTGGATGCACTTGGTGGCGCAATGGTATGGGCGATTTCCAGGTTAGCGATCGCGTCTTGCACTTGGTTATTTGAGAGGTAGCCATTGGCTTGAAATAGCCAGTAGTCTTGTTCGTTTGGCTGCTCGCTGATGAGTTCGTCGAAGAGTGCGATGGCCGCACCGATTTGTTGAGTCATGAGTAGGCATTGTGCTTCACCGCGGCGCACATCCATGCTGTCGGGCAGGAACATGCGTGCGAGTTGGTAGGCGCTGAGGGCGGATTGGTATTTTTCCTCAGTGAGGTACGCATAGCCGAGCATACTGTAGCTTTGACCGTCCCCCCCGCCTAGCTCGATCACGCGTAGTAGATGCTTGATTGCGGTTTCGTAGCGATCTTGTTGGATGTAAATCAGTGCAAGATTGCGGTGTGCGCGACGGAAATCAGGGAACTTTTTGCGCGCGGCATTTAGGTAAGAGGCCGCTTCACTGTAGTTGCCCTGCACATAGTAAAGGCTGCCGACTAAATAGTCGAACGCGGCATTACTGTTTTTAGTGATGCCTTTTTTGGCTAATTCGATTGCTTTCTCGGGCCTTTTTTGCAGGTAGGGCACAATCGACTCATACAGGGGCCGGTCAGCTTGCGTGAGGACTGGTTCGATCGCGGAGTTAATACCAAAGCTGCCGTAGAAGCGTTGTTTGAACTCGGCGCTATTCGGATTGGTGTCGACCAAGTCGAAGCTTGGCGATGCGTGAGCAATACCAGAGAGCAGGAGTAAGAAAAGAAGGATGTGTCGAGTCATGACAAAAATAGATGTAAAATTTAATTATGGTGCGCGCAGTATAATGGGCCATTCGCCGTGTACTTTCTGTGCGACACCAGCCACTTTGGGCGGTGTGAAGCGAGCTTTACGAATAACTTCTTTTGCCGCTGAGATGAGGCGTGGGTCGGTGGCAGATATAATTTTCAGTACTCGAGCGCGTCCTTTGATGTCGATCTCGATTTTGACGAGTACCTGTCCCTCAATAATACCGCGGCGTTTCAGTTCGCGCGGGTAGATGATATTTGGGCTGTTAATAATACGCGGGGCACTTTGTAGATCTGCAAAAGTGAAAAGCTTTTGAATCTCGCTGAGGGCATCCACCTCGTTTGTAAAGCCTGCGCTCGAAATACCCATTTTCAATGCGCCACTGATGCTTGGCTGAAGGGACAACTCCAACTGATTAAGGCTGAAATCTTGTAATTGTTTTTTAAATTCGGGCTTCGGCTCTGGTTCGCTCGGCTGAACTTGCTCGGGGGGTGGAGGCAGCAGTGTGGGTGCCGGAGGAGTAATCGTCAGTGTTTCTCGAAATTCAATCATATCGCTAGGCGGATTCCCTAAGTGCTGAGTGATTGGAATCGCTAGGAAAACCAGCAGTGACATGACTAGTGCCCCGAGTAGCGCGAGTGGCGCGCGGGCGTTGCTGTGCTCGACTGGCAGTGCCTGTTCCATTAGCGGGTGGTAGCTAAATGGATACTGGTTGCACCCGCGAGGGCCGCTTCATCGTGTACTTTGGTGTACAGATCCACAGATGCGGCTTTGTCGGCTTGAATGATGACCGGCATGTCTGGTTCGCGCAGGAGCAGTCGCTTTACAATGCCACGCACACCGTTGCTGCCGATTTCGTTGCCGCCGTAAACGATTTTCCCCTCGTCTGTGATTGCGATTAAAATCGAGTTTTTCTCCAGATCGTTGGCTGAGGCGGCTTCTGGGCGTTGCACATCTACGCCTGTCTCCTCGACAAAGACGGTGGTGACGATGAAGAAAATGAGCAGAATGAAAACAATATCAATGAGTGGGGAGACATTGATTTCATCGGCTTTTTGCGATTGTGAAAATATGAGTCGGCGTGATTTCATTTGGAGGCGAGGGTCACGTTGTAATATTCGAGACGCGCAATACAGCGTTCGAGTTGGTTGCGGCGCAGGATAATGAAGGACAGTACGACCAATGCCGGAATTGAGATCAGTAGGCCAGTCTGGGTGGTGATTAAGGCCTCCGATATGCCTTCAATCATATTGTCAAATTTAGTGCCATGCGCGCCGACCATACCGTTGAAAGTGACCAGCATGCCAGTGACTGTGCCTAGCAGCCCGACGAGAGGTCCTGTGGTAATAATAATAGCGAGAAAGCGGATACGGCGATTGATGATGGGGAGATATTCCTGACGTACCTGTTTAAAGTGACGCCTCACTTCAAGTGTCGATTTCGCTTCCGGCAGCAGTAAGCGTTTTAATCTAGTTAATTTATCTGAGAGCTCCGATTTCAGTGCCTCATCCGAGAGTTGGTATACCTTGCTGCGTAGTAAAAAGTGCATCCTTAGGCGTAAGTAAAGATCCAGCGCAGTGTAATACATGAAGACCGCTAGCCCTAACAATGGTACCATCAGCCAACCACCTGCGGTCCAAACGCGTATGGCTTCCAGATAAAGACTGTGAGGGTTGTTGAGCACTGTGAGCGGGTCTTATTTATTTCGAGACAGGGTATTAAGCAGTGCGACCGAGAGTTTTTCTATATGTGCCATGACGCCAGACACCTTGCGCGTGAGTAGGGCATGGATGATCAGTGCGGGGATGGCCAATACTAGGCCCAGTTCGGTGGTAATGAGTGCTTCAGAAATTCCGGAGATAAGTGGTTTCGGGTCGCCCGCGCCAAACACGCGCATCAGGTTGAAAGTCTTGATGATACCCGTCACGGTGCCGAGTAGTCCGAGCAGTGGGGCGACCGATGCCGTGACCGCGATAATATTTAAATAACGCTCCAGTTTTGGCTGTGTATTGAGCATCGACTCATACATGGCTTCTTCGACTAGCTCAATGGACTCCTGGCTATGCTCGACTGCCTGTAATAGCATTTCACGGGCGGGAAGCGGTTGTGCTTGGGCCAATTGTAAGGCCTCAGTTTGTTTATCTGCACGTAGTAATTTGGCAATGTCGTAGATCGTATTCGGTGCGGGTTGGCGAATTGTCATAATCTGCACGAATTTAAATAGCGCGACTATGGTCGCTACCAATGCAAATAGCATGATTGGATACGCCCATATGCCGCCTTTCTGTATGTGTACCAGCAGGCTGTCTTTGGTGCTTTGTAGCGCCAGTGCATTGCCTAGGCTGAGGTCCATCGGTAGTTTGCCCTTGCCGCTTTTCGAGATCTCGGCGATTTGAGTGGATGACTCTGTATTAATTACATGAATGCGAGCCTGCAGTGCTTTGGTTTCCTCAATGATTCCTGATTCATCGCCGCTGAAATAAAGCAGTGGCCCGAGTTGTAGGAATTGCCCATCGGTCAAACGGCCTTCGGAGTTCAGTGCCTGTCCCGCGTAACGCTTGCCGCCGAGCAGCTCATGGATGCGATCAACTGATTCATTGATCAGGCTTAGCGAGGATTCAAGACGATCACTACGAGTGGCATCCGGATTTTCGAGTAGCAGGTTGAGCGCTCGAATGTCTTCGCCGTAATTGGCCAGTTCGCCGACTGACAGATTACTTTGGTAGCTGCTATTGTATTCATTAAGCAGGGAGCTGCTGATGTAGTTGTATTCTTGTCGCAGCACTTCGACGTTGTTGCGAAGTGTTTCTAGGTCGAGGCTGCGGCTGTCGTCTGTTCGACGTGCTTCGTCGAGTGCCTCACGTAGTTTTTTGCCTTCTACTTCGAGCTTGCGCAGGTTACGAGCCAATGGAATCTGTTGCTCATTAATTTGCAGGCGCTGTGCAGTCAGACGGCGCACGGCATCATCGAGTTTGGACTGCTGAGCTGCCTGTAGGCTGGCGATATCTTGGCTGAAAGATGCAGTCGCAAGGGCGAGCGAGCTAAAGCCGAGAAAGAGTATGGATTTTAAAGAGATCACAGGGACTAATTTTGCAGATCGACCGGAAGTGCGATGAAACGTGCTTCTTGTGTGCTATTGTTGGCGATCGCAATGACTTCGGCAATTGCGGTGGAGAGTTCGGGTTGAGAGTGCCATTGCCAACCGCTGGTGTGCGGTTGGCCATAGCCGGCGTCGTCGCCGGAACGTGTGCGGTAGTAGGCGACGCCTAGCCCCACGTAGACGCTTTCGACTTCGCCCTGACTGCCGTCGCCAAGCGTACGAATTTCCTCGTGCACGGCAATGGCGCGGTCAAATTTGTTAATTGTGTTTAAAATACCAATGATTGTTTGCATGCGCTCGGCGATCCCGAGCGTTGTGTTGCTGGAATCATTTGGAATACGTTGAAACAGGCTGGTGAGTTTAGTGTTGAGCGGTCCGGGAAGTGCTGGCCTTAAATCGGTTAACTTTGGTTCAATTTCGGTGAGAAACTTCGAGATCTGCTGGCGGGCGGTCTGTAGTGTTTGTTGTTCGGTGACTAGCTCAATACGTACGGCCTCGGCACGAGTCGTCGTCGCCTCAATTTTCTCTAGGGATTGATTGAGTGTCGCGATCTCCGCTTGGGTGACTTGGGTGAGGTCATTCAGCAGGATTTGAGCTTCTTCCCATCGGATGGCTTCACTTGAGCACGCTTTTTCTGTAGCAACCCACTCTTTCACCACAGTGCGGGTGGATTCGAGGGCGACAGAGCCAGATACCGAGGTCGCGAGGCTGAGAATCGCAAAGCTGTTGATATATATGTGTTTGTGGATGTCCATGGTAGGCTTTTTTGCAGTTGAGACAGAATCTCATAGTTTGATTTGCTATGAGGCAAGCCTATCAGTTAGATATTTTGTAACGGATGTTATCATACAACTGGTCCATTTTTTACCCGAGCACGCAGCAAAACTAGCTGATTTAGGCGGTCAGTGGCTTAATTTTCTTCTGCTATGGGGTTATTTTACTTCTGAATGGGGTAGTCTTTTGAGTGATTATTTGTTAGTCTTGTTATTTTCGTACAGTGGGCTATGCCCATCACCTAATTCTTTTCTATTACCATGAAAGCGCTCTTCCTTTACACTCTCAGTCTATTTTCATTCTGCTCAGCATCGCTGGCAGATACACTGACGATTTACAGTTACCGACATTATGAGAGTGATGTATTGCTGTTTGATAAGTTCACTGAGCAAACTGGCATTGAGGTTGAAGTGGTTAAAAGTAAAGCGGGTGCTTTGCTCGAGCGCTTAAAGGCCGAGGGAGACAAGACACCCGCAGATATTCTGATTACCTCAGATGCGGGACGTTTACATCAGGCGCGCGAGGCAGGTGTGTTGCAGCCTATACGGTCACCATTCTTGGAGCAGCGCGTGCCTGCCAATCTACGCGACACTGACGGCTATTGGTTTGGTTTTACACAGCGTGCACGTGTACTTGTTTATGCTCCGGACCGTGTCAGTGAGGATGAACTGAGTACTTATGAAGACCTTGGCACTGCTGATTGGCGTGGGCGACTGCTGGTGCGCTCTTCTGCAAATGTATATAATCAATCTTTATTATCTTCGCTGATCGACGCCAACGGCAATCAGCAAGCGTTGCAGTGGGCAAAGGCTGTCCGTAAAAATATGGCGCGTCCACCACAAGGGAGTGATCGTGATCAAATGCGTGCGGTCGCTGCGGGCTTAGCGGATGTAGCAATCGTCAATACCTATTACCTTGGGCTGTTGGCAAATTCAGATAATCAGAAAGACCGTGCTGTCGCCGCACAGTTGAAGGTTTTCTTCCCGAATCAAGCGGCACGCGGCACTCATGTGAATGTCAGTGGTGCTGGGGTGGTTGCCGGGAGTGATCAAGTCGAAGCAGCGCAGAGATTTCTAGAGTATTTAGCGACGGATGAAGCGCAGTCCGCCTTCACCGGCGCTACCTATGAATACCCGGTCGTGTCGGGTATTGAATGGTCGCCTCTACTACAGCAGTGGGGGACGTTTAAGGCCGATCCAATCAGCTTGGCTTTATTGGGTGAGCTAAATGCAGATGCAATACGCTGTTTCAATCAGGCCGGATGGGAGTAACTGTACGGTCCGAAAGTAGGAGAAGGCAGGGAATCGATCTGTGGTCGGGTTTGGTGGTGTTGTGCGCGCTGTTGTTACTTGCCCCTCTGATCGCAGTTTTTATAGGAGTTTTTCAGCCAACTGAAGAATGGCAGCACTTAGTGAGCACAGTGCTACCTAGCTATCTGCTGAATACCATGATTCTCGTGATAGGCGTGAGTCTGGTCAGTATTCTCTTTGCTTTGCCGACGGCATGGTTTGTGGCCACGTACGAGTTTCCCACGCGACGTTTTTGGAAGTGGGCATTGGTCATGCCGCTGGCAGTGCCGACCTTTGCGTCCGCATTTACTTATTTTGATGTATTAGAATGGTCGATCCCGCTAATTATTAAGGTTCGTCAAGTGTGGGGATTTGATGCTTCGCAGTGGGTCGAGCACTTGGTGCGGTATGGTATGTTGATCCTATTGCTAAGCTCAGTGCTTTATCCTTATTTGTATTTAGGGTTACGCTCTGCTTTTTCCAAGCAGCAGGGGGTTTATTTTGAGGCTGGTCGAATGCTTGGGAAACGGCCTGGTTCAATTTTCAGACGGATTGCCTTGCCCATGGCGCGACCGGCTCTGATTGCTGGTCTGAGCCTAATTGTCATGGAGGTGGTGAATGAATACGGCGCGGTAAATTTATTTGGAGTGCCGACATTGACTGAAGGTATTTTTCGCACTTGGTTTGGACTCGGAGATCGCGCCTCGGGCCTGCGTTTAGCGGTGATTGTAGTGGTGATCGTATTTGCGATATTAGCCATCGAGGTCTGGCAACGAAAACGCCTGCGATATGTTGAAGGCGCGCAGGTGAACTTTTCGTATCAACGCGTTCGGCTGCAATGGCGTAGTGCTTGGGGCGTGGTACTTTGTTGTGCGCTACCGGTGATTGTTGGATTTGTATTCCCAGTATTACGTTTAGGCTATTGGGCAATCGTTGCCACCGAGGACCTCAATTTTGCAGTTTTTTTCAAACAAGCACTCACTAGCCTGACTTTGGCTTCCATCACTGCGCTTTTGCTCAGTTTAATTGCCTTTTTCTTAGCATTTAGTGTGCGAGTCCATAGCCATTCATTCATTTGCAAATTGGTGCAGGCTTCAACACTTGGTTATGCGATTCCGAGTGTGGTAACTGCTGTTGGGGTGATGGTCTTGTTAGGCGGCATGGACCAGCTATTATCCGACTCATCGATATCGCTGGTTCTGAGTGGTAGTTTGTTCGCCATCAGTTTTGCATACATGGTGCGTTTTATGACTGTCGCTTATCAGCCATTAAATGCCAGTATGCAGGGTGTTTGTTCAACCTTACATGAAGCGTCTCGCACGCTTGGGCAAGGGAACTGGCAAAGTCTGATTCGTATACACTGGCCATTGTTGCGTGTGAATATTTTGGCCTGTGCCACTTTGGTTTTCATCGATATCATGAAGGAACTGCCGCTTACTTTAGTCTTACGTCCGAGTGATTTTGAGACTTTAGCGACCTTTGCATTTGGCTATGCCAAAGAGGGCTACATCTATGATTGTGCACTTCCTTCTTTATTGATTATTGCGCTTGGGGTTTGGGGCTTGCTTGTGATTGAACGCTGGGTTGATAAAGAGGCCAGCCAATCATGTTAGAAGTACAAAATATTTCAAAATCTTTTTCAGGGAACAACGTACCTGCGGTGCATGATGTTTCTTTTCGTGTGGCTGCTGGGGAACTTTTATCCTTAGTTGGTGAAAGTGGCAGCGGAAAGACCACTTTGCTACGCATGATCGCAGGCTTAGAAATCCCGGATCGTGGCTTGATTCGTACGAATCGTGGATGTTTGTCTAGCGACAAAGCTTGGGTGGTTCCAGAAGAACGCCGAATCGGGCTCGTATTTCAAGGAGGTGCACTCTTCCCGCATATGTCGGTAGCTCAGAACCTAGGGTATGCGATGGGGCAGGTGCCCAAAGGTGAACTCCAGGATCGCACTGTAGAGTATCTTAAATTGGTGCAACTGGACGGGAAGTCGGGACGTTACCCGCATGAGTTATCTGGCGGCGAACGACAGCGTGTCGCACTGGCTCGTGCATTGGCTGCCAAGCCCGATATGATTTTACTTGATGAGCCTTATAGTAACCTAGACGTAGCGCTCACTGCGGATTTGCGTGAACAGGTACGTGCGGTCCTGCAGCAGAAAAAAATCACCGGTGTTTTAGTCACACATGATCCTGCCGATGCGCGTCATTTTGCTGATCGTATAGCAATTATGCGCAAAGGGGTACTGGTGCAGTTAGGACTTGTAAAGGACGTGGTCGATCATCCCTGTGACATGTATTGCAGTTTGCTGATACGAGGCCGTTAACCGATGCGCATGTCGGATGTTGTTTAATTGAATCGACCGAGTGCTGATTTAAATAAACCGGTGCCGCTCGCGGTATTTTGACCGGTTGCTGCGCTTATGATAGCCTTTGCAGGCATTGGTACGCTTTTGGTAGCAAGCCATGTCGGGTTTTGAAGGCTCTGGCGAAATGGCTGGCGTTTGAGTATCCCACCTCGTTTGCGACCTGAATCACGCTATGACGATCATTTTTCAATAATTCGGCGGCATGATCCATTCGAACTTCACGTAAAAAAGTAAACGCGGTTTTGCCGAGGATGCTTTTGAATGCCAATTTTAATTTATGCTCGTTCAGGTTGCCGAGCTTACAAAAGTCATCAATGGAATGTTCACGTCCTGGGTCATTTCGGATCTCTTCGATAATCCGATTGATCGCATCGCGGTCATTGGCATTTAGAGTACGGTCAGCTAGATTTTTGTTTTCTGATTGGCTTAGGACTTCGGCGATCCATGACAGTACATTCGATTCGAGTTGTAAGCGGTGGCGTAGTCCATCGATCGATGCGTTTACAATTTTTTTTGAGGCTTCAAATGCGTTGCTGTTCATTTGTCCGCTGTTGAAAGGAACTGCGACGGCTCCATTGGCGAACTGTTCGAAGTCTGCTACGCGCTCGGTATCTGTACCAATATCCAGAAGCAAGCGAGTGAGTTCCTGTGAGCAAAGAATCAAATCAATTTGGGCAGTTTCTGTGCTGGTGCGGTCAAGGCACAATGCAGAATTAGAAAAGCGAAACCATTGCCCTGGTTCGAGTTTTTCGACGTTGCCGTCGATTGCCTCTGCTTTCGCCCAGCCTGAGTTCACGTATCCGAGGACTAAGCGCTGCTCCGTAAAGTCGATATTGAGCGATAGTGGACTATCAATGCGGAGTTGCAGGCGGAGATAATCAAGGCCATCTTTGATTGATACCAGTCTGCCAGAAAACTCACTGTGTGAGTCGTTCCAGCTGAGTATTTGTGCAGGCTGGAAAGGGCAGGAGATTGTTGGGCCGGCCTGGTTACCTTGGAGTGCAATGCCTGTATTCGTGCGCTTCAATGAAGTGTATTGTTTGTGTTGTGCGGTATCACGGGCTCAAGCAAAAATAGCTGTGTGTCGAGATGTAGTCTGGACCCTGATGAGACTCAACCTCGGGCTGGCGGCGTGTGCAATATGTTTGTGATATTTCAAAGTCATTCCGTAGCTGCATCTGAAGAGACGCAAGGCAGAGTGTTTAGGTAGATTAGATGGTGTCGATTGAAAGATGCCAGAACTGAAAACTAGCGATTTACTTAAAGCTTGTTCGTATGCTGTCCACCGGTTCAGGTAGAAAACCTCGGTAAGTATGTGGTCTTTGTCTGAACACACATTCTTCACTGCAAAGCATATCACATTGTTGGCGGCAGTGCGAGATAGGCAACGTCATTATCTTGTTTTACGGCAAAATAAACTTCTGCTGCCGTCAAGCGAGCACTCTGCTCGGCTTGATCATTGATGAGCTTCCCACGATCAAAGCGGAGGAAGCATGCGGGATCATCTCGCCCTTCCGTGCGCGCACCTATTTGGGGTGGAATTCATCGAGCTGAGCGATCTCATTGATCGTCTTTTCGCCCTTCATCGCCGCTAGGACGATCTTGGTTTTATCTCTAGAGTGTTCCGATCGCAGCGATATCTTCCAGGTTCTTCGTTTTCGTTTCATTGGTCGATTTTCTTATCATCGATTCAACTAAACCACTTGTCCATTATTTCGGGTTTACTATACACTTTGCATGCTATGATCACAGTGCCACGCTGAAGCGTTAATAACGCTCGGAGGTTTTTGTTTCGCTATAGTGAATCAGCTAAAACTGATATTTTGAGCGGAGCGAAATAATTTGGGCGTGTTACCAATCATACCAACTGCGAAAAGTAATCGAATTCGTGAGGATGGGTTTTTTTGCTCCGTCTTGGGGTGGTTTTAACACGCCTCGGTGTGTTAAAGTGTTAGTTCATTAGTACACAACGGTTTGCCCGTATTTTACTTGTAATTCAAAAAGGGCAGATCCGATGTTGGCATATAAAACTCTTATTAATATGTCGATTAAGTCCTAATGGATAAAAATAAAATCATATAAATACAAAACACAAGAATTCGGTCTGAGCGATCGGTTTCTCAGCAGAAAGTACCCTTATTCGAAGATATTCCGCCACTGGGGCAGCTCTTTTGTCAAAATAGCGAGGTGTTGCGTAAAACGGAACTTATTCGATTGATTCGCCGTATATCATAGATGACTCCACGGTGGCTGACCAGCGTACTAGAGATCTGGTAGTGGAGCTTTCGGATCATCATTATCACTCAAATGGGCACGGTTCGATTGAAGAGAAAAATGCTGTTTGGGGACGTTGTGTGTGGCAGTGTGAACAAGGCGCCGCAACACGGGAGGCATTGAATCCTTGAGTGGAATTCGTAGAAGATCAAATCACAATGAGTAGTGCATCTCAACAGAAACAGCTCGAGGCAACAGATTCGTATGCTTGGCTCCAAGCAATGGGCTTTGATTTCGGCAGCGATGCATGCGTACCTTCAAAGTATATTAACGAAGCCTCTGAACACATGTTAGCTGTCTATGGAATTAGGCCCCCCATCGTTCCGGTCTATTTTGTCGAATCCGGTCTAGGTTTATTTGGGGGCGCGTGTTTTTTACAGGAGGGAGACAGGTCCGCAGTCGTTTTGAAGGTCTCTTTCAAAGATAGGGAGAAATGGCTTTGGTATCATCGCAAGGACTTACTTACGCATGAACTATGCCATGCGGGGCGGTCTGGTTGCAATAGCATTAAGTATGAGGAGGTGATTGCCTATCAATGCGCATCGAGTCGCTTTTTAAGATTTTGGGGTGGAATTTTCCATCGACATTGGGAAGCGTACGCCGTTGTTCTACCTGCTGTTTTGTTTGCGCTGGTATCCATTTTTGAGTCGCTCGTGCTGGGCACTTTATTTTGGCGCGTCATTCCGCTCGCTATGTTTTTATGCTTAATGGTTTTATATATTGGACGGCATCTTTATGTTATGCGCCAATTTGGACGAGCGATGATTGCTGCAAGTGAAATGGCCCCGGTTGGAATGTCTGTGATCTATCAGGCGGGCGACGAAATTGTCGATCGTCTTGCCCGATTTGGGCCTGAATTAAAAACCGTTAAAAAAGGTAATGCTTCAAGCTGAAGTAAATTTATGTGCGCTGAAATTCCAATGAATTTGTCAAATGTAATTGTAGATCCATTTTGGGCTTTGCGGATTACCCCCCCAAATGGCACATCGCAAACAACTTCTTCTTTTGACTGAAATTGATGGAAAGGTATTAGTTGCCACCAGTGTTTCGAATAACTTTACGGTAGTCCGAAATATGGAGAAAAACTTTGGCAAGCCGGTACAGATGGAGCTTGCCGATGCAGAATCGCTATCGAAGGCAATTGAGGATATTTATGGGAACCGCAGTCAGGTCCTAATGGCATCTGCTCAGCGGCTCGAAGTCGCTGATGGCATTGCGGATGAGATGATTGAGCCTTGGGAATAGAATTCTCGACGCGGCTAACCTCAGCCGGGCCTCCGATGTTCACATTGATCCGGATAAAGATAAGTTTGAAATCCGCTTGCGAGTCGCCGGTGACATTGAACTTTTTAATTCATTGCCGATTGCTCAACACGGATCTTTGCTCGGTCGTTTAAAAGTTCTGGCTAACTTGGATATCGTCGAAAAGCGGGCGCCTCAAGATGGTAGCATGGTTCATCGATTTCAAGGCACGGGTGTTTTTGTGGATATACGTGTTGCATCGATCCCGACCAAACCTGGAGAAAAAATGACTATGCGTTTACTTGGATTTCGAGCTGAAAGTCTGGCCTTGGAGAAATTGGGGACGTCAACCGAGCACATGCAGATGTTTCGTAAGAGTATTGCTCAGCCTCATGGTATGATTCTTGTGACTGGGCCTACGAGTAGTGGTAAAAGTACTACTTTTTACGCAGCCCTTAGAGAAATCAATCGGGGACTCACTCGTACGACCATTACAATTGAGGATCCTGTGGGATATGACCTTGCCGGAATCAATCAAGTGCAGGTTGACGAAGGAAAAGCCAGCTTTGCCAAGGCATTACGCAGTGTCTTAAGACATGATCCTGATATTGTGATGGTTGGTGAGATTCGCGATCGAAAGACGGCTGAAATCGCGGTGACTGCAGCGATGAATGGGCGCCTTGCTCTAACTGCCTTGCGCACCAATACAGCTGCGAGTAGGGTCACGCGCCTGCTTAACATGGGACTGGAGCCCTACCTACTAAGTGCAATTCTGCGCCTTTCAATTGCCCAGCGTCTGGTACGTGAACTTTGTCCTAAATGTGCGAGGCCATATTCTGTGACTGAAGAGCAAGCTCTTATTCTAGGTGATCGCTCATTAAAAGGCACCACTGCTTATGTCCCGGTCGGATGCAAATATTGTGCAAATCGTGGCATCAGAGGGCGGATTGGTTTATTTGAGTTCCTGCCTTTGAATGATCGTTTTAGGCCAATCATACGAAAGGGAATGGTTGAGGATGAGTTGCTGGCGAAGATGGCTGATTGTTCGATTGCGAGTTTGGGTGACGATGGTCTAGCAAAGGCCCTTGCTGGTACAGTGCCACTCTCCGAAGTTATTCGTGTGACTACCATCGTATAGCTAGGATATATTAATTTATTAACTCACTATAAAAGCATTATATAGCTCTGTACGTGTAGGTCGGTCGCAAGTTGTCTATTTCTAGATGTAGATAAGCTTTATTTCTGTTTCAGTATGCCTGTCTAATCATTCCTCTGATCAAGTAGTTGATGTCTTTTTAACTGGTATTAATTAGTCTTGGATTTTTCAAAAAATAAAGCAGCCAATCTGTTCGATATTGCATCGATAGGACCGATCTTCGGTGCGCACATTTTTATCAGTATAAATGGGAATGTAATTCAGCGCATACTTTGTAAGCATCGATCCATCTTGACTATCTTGTTCGACACGGGAGACCCTGCGCCGAACGGTGGGCTCGTATTTGACGAAGTAGCATTTTGTGCAATTGCAGGGCGGCGAGCCAGACTGAAAGCTGCAGCAATTGAAGGTGTTGTACCAAGTACTCTAAGCCTTGAATCAGGACTTTTCCAAGCGTATTCAGGATACTATTAGTCGTGGTGCGGTCTCGAACGCAGTCATCATTTTTTTTGCAACATCAGTGGTGGTGGTTGTGGTAGTGAATGATTCCTTGTTGCTGATCGACTTCGTAAATCGCCGTCAGCGCGATGAGGGTGCGTCGCCTGAGATTGCGATTTAGTAAGTCAGTATCGCACGTTTCTGTGCAATCTTGCTGACCACCTTAACGACTTTCGGCGGCCATGCTCGGCGGATTCTGGAGATATTACGCCAAGCGCGCTGCATGATCCCGATGGCGATATCGCTCGGCTTCGGGATCTTATTTGCGACCATCATTGTGCTGCTGCCGTGCTTTTATCTGATCTTAAAAGACATCGTAACTGTCTTCTGCAGCAAGCGCGCAGTAGTACCAGCGGCACGCTAGTCGCTTTGATCGAAAGCATGGCCATGCTCGTTGCGGGGCGCCTTAGGTCTGAATATCTATGTGCTTAGCGCAGAAATAAACTTAAGTAAGAGCAGTGGGTTTTCTGCGCTGCGGCGCAAGGGCAAGAGAGCGATGCTTTACGCATTTTATTGGGCCTTTTGTTGAATTGGCATGCCGCCTGCTTAATGGAGCGGTGTTCGTTCTTAGTAACGAGCTTAGTCGGCCCCCTTGTTTGGGGGGCTTGATTTGACTCAATTCCTACAAAACCAAAAACCAACTAAACCAAATAGATTCATGAAGATTAAAAAAACCCTTCTCGCTTTGCTGCTCGGCAGCTCGGCGTTCTTGTTTGCCGGGAGTCTCGGCGCGCAGGAACTCCCTGTTATTGAAACTGCTGAAGTAGTTGAAGCTGTTGCCGATGCAATTTCCTTTGAAGACGGTTATGCCGCATTTATGGAAACACCCGGTGCTGCCTTTTTCACGATCAGTAACCTTTGGCTGCTAATTGCTGCTGCTCTGGTGTTTATTATGCACCTCGGATTCGCAACTGTTGAGTCTGGCCTCGGGCAAGCTAAAAATACGGTCAACATTCTGTTCAAGAATGTATTCATTATTTGCATGGGTATTTTGACTTATGCGTTATGGGGCTTCAATGCGATGTATCCTGGCGACGCTTGGTCGATTGGTGGCTTTTTCGCAATGGGCTCTTGGTTCGATGTGACTGCTTCTGTCGACCTGATGACTTCTGAATATGCTGATTACACCTGGTATACAGACTTCATCTTCCAAGCCATGTTTGCTGCGACTGCTGCGACCATCGTCTCTGGTGCGGTTGCCGAGCGCGTAAAGCTCTCTTCCTTCATGATCTTCGCAACATTGTTGGTGATGTTCGCATATCCGATCACTGGCTCATGGCAGTGGGGTGGCGGCTGGCTCTCAGAGGCTGGCTTCTACGATTTCGCTGGTTCTTCACTGGTGCACGCTTTCGGTGGTTTCGCTGCTTTGGCTTGTGTGATGGTTCTTGGACCTCGTGCTGGTAAGTACATTAACGGTCAAATTCGTCCGATTCTCGGCCACAGTATGCCACTCGCTACAATCGGTGTCTTCCTCCTCTTCCTTGGTTGGTTCGGTTTTAATGGTGGTTCGGTTCTTAATGCAGACCCATTCCTCGTCTCTCTTGTATTCGTAACCACAGCACTCGCTGCTGCGGCTGGTGGCCTAGGCGCAATGTTCACTTCTTGGTTATTCCTCAAGAAGCCTGATCTTTCGATGGCACTCAATGGTATCCTTGCGGGTCTGGTCGGTATCACTGCCGGTGCTGACTCGATTATGCCTTTTTATGCGATCCTTACTGGCCTCATCGCTGGTATCCTCGTTGTCTTCTCCATCATCTTCTTCGATAAGGTTAAGATTGATGATCCAGTCGGTGCGATCTCCGTGCACGGTGTCTGTGGTATTTTCGGCACACTTGCTGTTGCGCTCTTTAGTGATGCTGCCGGATTCGATATCCAGCTGATCGGCACACTTTCAGTTAGTGCCTTCGCTTTTATCTTCTCCTTTGTGGTCTTCAGTATCTTGAAGGTGGTCATGGGCGTTCGTGTCTCTCCTGAAGAAGAGGCTGAAGGTCTCGATATCGGTGAACATGGTCAAGAAGCCTATCCTGACTTTGGTTCAGCTCGCACTCGCTAATTAAACCTAGCCAAGTAACTTAAATAACCTACATTACATTATTATGAAATTGGTCAAAGCAATCATCAAGCCCTTCAAACTCGAAGAGGTCAAAGAAGCACTCGCAGATATCGGCATCGAAGGGATGACCGTAACTGAAGTAAAGGGATTCGGTCGCCAAAAAGGCCACACCGAAATCTATCGTGGCAGTGAATACACCGTCGATTTTTTGCCAAAGGTTATGATCGAAATCGTCGTTGACGATGCCGACGCAGCTAAGACATCCGACGCGATCGTCAAAGCAGCTAAGACTGGTAAGATTGGGGACGGCAAAGTCTTCATCATTGCCGTCGAAAACGCTATCCGTATCCGCACCGACGAGTCGGGCCCAGAGGCGCTTTAGTCTGAACTAATACAGTTCTCATCATTTCACCGGCCATCCTTTCGAGGGTGGCCGGTTTTTTGTGGCCGATTCGTGGGCTCGATCATAAGATTGGGGGAGCAGAGTCGGGGGGGTGTTGTCGCGGCAGTTCCCCTGTCTAACGACAGAGGCCACATTATTTAGAGCGGTATTTGAGGGGCAGGTATGATTTTTTTGAGGGGCAGATCAATTTCTCGCATGCAAGTGAGTGAAAAATAACTTGTTCATTGTGGCGGACTAACATTCTTTGTTTCAGACTATCGAATCCTGATTCCAATTAAAAATGAAAAATACCCACTGTTTAATCTTGTTCCTGCTGCTTTCGTTGGCACCAGGCTTTTTATTCGCCCAAGAGGCTGGACTAACAGAAGTCCCCGCGCAGGTGGCGGAGGTCACCGCGACCGCTGATAGTGGCAACACTGCGTGGATGTTAACCGCGACCGTGCTGGTGCTGTTTATGACACTGCCCGGCTTGGCGCTGTTCTATGGCGGTCTAGTCCGTGCGCAGAATGTCCTGTCGGTGCTAATGCACTGTTTCGCGATCGCCTGTTTGGCCTCAGTGATGTGGGTACTGTGCCTCTATACGATGGCTTTCTCTGGCGGTGGCCCGTGGTTGGGTGATATGCAGCATTTCGGCCTAAAAGGGATTACGATTGCAGACTTGAGTGGTGATATTCCAGAATCAGTGTTCATCATGTTCCAGATGACGTTTGCGATCATCACGCCTGGTCTGATCGTCGGTGCGTTTGTGGAGCGCATGAAGTTCAGTGCAATTTTGCTGTTCACTGCGCTGTGGCTCGTACTCGTCTATGCGCCGGTGACTCACTGGGTATGGGCCGAAGGTGGTTGGCTGCAAGGACGTGGCGTGATCGATCTCGCCGGTGGCATCGTGGTGCACGCCACTGCGGGCATCTCCGCGCTTCTTCTGGCTTACTTTGTTGGGCCGCGTGAAGGATTTCCAAAGAAGCTACATATCCCACACAGTCCAGGTATGGTAATGATTGGTGCGTCGATGCTGTGGGTCGGTTGGTTTGGCTTCAATGCCGGTAGTCAGCTTGCGGCCAATGAGTCCGCAGGTATGACAATGTTAGTCACACATATTTCCGCCGCTGTTGCGAGTTTAACATGGATGGTGATCGAATGGAAGAAGACCGGTAAGCCTGGTCTCGTTGGTATCGTGACTGGTATGGTGGCAGGTTTGGCTTCGATTACTCCAGCTTCTGGTCATGTGGGCCCGCTTGGCGCTGTATTGATCGGCCTGATGGCCGGCTCAATTTGCTACTTCGCTTGTGGATTTGTTAAAGGTAAGCTCAAAATCGACGACTCACTCGACGTCTTTGCGGTGCACGGCGTCGGTGGCATCATGGGCACGATCATGGTCGCAGTGTTTGGCACCGCAGCTTTTGGCGGCACGGGTTCCTTTGGCATTGTCGAGCAACTTGGCACGCAGCTGTTCGCTCTGGGCGTGGTCATTGCATGGTCTGCAGTGGCGACGACAATCATCGTATTTGTCTGTAAGAAGACCACTGGCCTGCGCGTCGATCAAGAGGTGGAACATGCGGGCCTTGATATTGCTGAACATGGCGAGACTGCTTACAATTTCGAGTAACGAATATTTCAAGGTTCACATTATTAAACTCAAACAGGACACATTCTTATGAAATTGATTAAAGCTATCATTAAACCCTTTAAGCTCGATGAGGTAAAAGAAGCCCTCGCCGCAGTTGGCGTCGAAGGTATGACCGTCACTGAAGTCAAAGGCTTCGGTCGTCAAAAGGGACATACCGAAATCTACCGTGGCAGTGAATATACCGTCGATTTCCTGCCCAAGACGCTGCTCGAAACCGTGGTCGAAGACGATATCGTCGACGCGGCAGTTCAGGCGATCGTCAACGCTGCTAAGACTGGCAAGATCGGCGATGGTAAGGTCTTCATCATCCCAGTCGAAAGCGCCGTTCGTATCCGTACCGAGGAAGAGGGCTCTGAGGCCTTGTAGGGCGACTCCGTTCGAAAAGTTTCAAACGGTCATCCTTTCGAGGGTGGCCGTTTTTTTTTTGCGCTGGCTGGGCGCCAATACTAGAGCGTGATTATTATCAAAAATTACGAAGTAAACGCACTGGATAAGAATTATCTGCTAGGGGGCGACGGCCTACTTGCGTTGTCGTTATGGGTGTGTGGGCGACCTGCCCACGTTGATGTAAATGAGGGCGAGTCACCCTCACTCCTTAGTTTTTTGCCTCCTACAAGATGCCTTCTTGCTGCATCTTCTTTAGTTGGTTGGCGTCGACCACGTCGGGCGCGCGTTTGTCTTTGCCGGCGGTCTTGTTGTAGCGGCCGGTGACTTTGTCCTTCTCGTAGCGAGTGAAACCGTGCTTCTCGACGTTTTCGTCGCTCAATTTTTTCTTGGTGCTGCCTTCGGTGTATTTACTTGAGACATTGGGTGCGTGGAAGACTTTACGCACCGGGTGGCCCGTCTTTGGGTGAACTTTTAGGGTGTCTTTGGACATGCTTTGAATGTATTCAAAGGCTTCGCCATCGCTGCCGTCGGGGAGGATTTCTTGATAAACGTAGGTGGGCATTTTAATGAAATATTATTTTGGGCCGTAGGCAAAATGACCACAAATAAACACTGGATCAGTACGGAGAGGTTAATTTGAGAAACTGACGTAGATTTAGCCGAGCTGGTATAATGATGAAATAACAGTGCTGAGCAAAGAATTAAAGCATTGGTCAGATCATTCGCAACTCAGAATGGGGAAGTTGAAGTTGAAGGCGAATTTGAGGGCGAATGTGGATTGAGACTCGTCAGGGGTTGGAAAGTGGGCATGTCAGTAGTGATGTATGTGTCGCGTCGCCGATTTATTTTATTCGCAGTCTTGATTGGGTTGTGGGTCAAGTGTAGGCGATTACTTGCGGCAAAGACCGCAGCCATAGATGGCACTAAACTCGGGCTTGTCGCCTGCGGCCTCGCATCTGCGCTGCGTCGAACTCGATGGATCTCATCGCTGATTCGCTGACTCGCTGTGCGAGTAAGTGCTTTGACTGCCTTAGATGGCGGAGAAGGAGGGATTGGTTTTGCTGTGCAAAATCTCTTCGATACCACCTGCGGCGTCCCATCTCCGCTTCGCTCCGTCGAACTTCGTTCTCATCCCTTTCCGCTATCGCGGATGTATTGATTTGGCTTTGCCAAATGGCGGAGCAGGAGGGATTGGTTTTGCTGCGCAAAATCTCTTCAAGACCACCTATGGTGTCCCATCTCCGCTTCGCTCCGTCGAACCCAGTGGTTCGCATCTCATCCTTCTTACCACCCTTTTGCGGCTTCGCCTTAAATGGCGGAGAAGGAGGGATTGGTTTTGCTGCGCAAAATCTCTTCAAGACCACCTATGGTGTCCCATCTGCGCTTCGCTCCGTCGAACCCGATGGTTCGCATCTCATCCTTCTTACCACCCTTTTGCGGCTTCGCCTTAAATGGCGGAGAAGGAGGGATTGGTTTTGCTGCGCAAAATCTCTTCAAGACCACCTATGGTGTCCCATCTGCGCTTCGCTCCGTCGAACCCGATGGTTCGCATCTCATCCTTCTTACCACCCTTTTGCGGCTTCGCCTTAAATGGCGGAGAAGGAGGGATTCGAACCCCCGGTGCCATTTCTAGCACAACTGATTTCGAGTCAGTCACATTCGGCCACTCTGCCACTTCTCCTAAAATTGAGATAGAGAAGCGGTTCAAATCGTCTTGGCAAGCCTGGACTGAAAACAGTCACATGTTCTGCTTCGCCAAGCACCCGACCTTGTCGTCGCACTGTTGCTCCAAAACGGCCACTCAGCCACTGCGCTTTACCTGAGCTGTTACCGTCGTGAGAAGAATTTGAGTGTGAGAGTATCGCATCGCAGCAGCCAATTTAAGCTCGCGGCGCTTTCTTGTCGATAAAGGCGGTTTTATTCATACGGTGCGGTGTTGATCGAAACTATGAGTCACACCGAATTCAAAAATCTGCCCCTAATCGAACCGATCCAGCGCGCGCTGGCGGAGAAAGGCTATGCGGAGCCGTCGCCGATTCAGGCGCAGGCCATCCCTCTGCTGCTCGAAGGGCGCGACCTATTGGCCTGCGCGCAGACTGGCACCGGCAAGACTGCGGCATTTGCTTTGCCGATCCTGCATCGTATCGCGACGCAGGGGCGTAAGCCGTTTCGGCGCGGGGTGCGTAATCTAATTCTGGTGCCGACGCGCGAGTTGGCGGTGCAGGTGACTGAGAGTTTTCGCACCTATGGGGCACATTTGGATCTTAAGATCGCGATGATCTATGGCGGTGTGTCGCAGACGCCGCAGACCAAGGAACTGTATTTTGGCTTGGATGTGCTGGTGGCGACGACCGGGCGCTTGCTGGATTTGATCAAGCAGGGCCACGCGAATTTGAGCGGCGTGGAGTGCTTGGTGCTCGATGAGGCGGACCGCATGTTGGCGATGGGCTTTATTGATGACTTGCGCGAGATTGTCAGTGATGTGCCTAAGGAGCGGCAGACAATGCTTTTTTCTGCGACGATGGCGAAAGGCGTAGCGAAGTTGGCTGCGGGACTGTTGAACAACCCAGAGGAGATCCGAATCACGCCAGAAGGCACCACCGCTGAGAAGATTGATCAGTCGGTGCTGTTTGTGCGACTGCGCGATAAGCCTGCATTGTTGCTGGATCTATTACACAGCCAATACTTTGAAAAACAAGCAGAGCTCTGCCTCATTTTCACTCGGACCAAGCGTGATGCACGGTTGATTGCGACGCATTTGAATCGCGACGGGATTCGTTCGGATACCATCCATGGGGATCGCACACAGGCGGCACGTGAGGATGCATTGCGTCGCTTTAAGTTAGGTGAGACGCCAGTTCTGGTGGCCACGGATGTGGCCGCGCGTGGGATTGACGTCAAAAATATTGGTCTAGTGATTAATTACGACTTGCCGATGGATGCGGAGAATTATGTACACCGTATCGGGCGCACTGCGCGTGCAGGCGAGAGTGGCAGGGCGATGAGCTTCTGCTCTGAGATTGATCAAGATGTGTCGCGATTTAAGGCAATTGAGCGCTTAATTAAGCAAACGATTTCGACGGTACGAGCGCATGACTTCCATGACGAAGCGATCGAAGCGCTGCACCGCGAAGGCGTCCCGCTGCCAGATGATGCCAAAGATCGGCGTCCGGCGCGTGGTGTGCGTGCCTCGGGCAAACGAGCTGCGAACACCCGCGAGCCGAAGGAGAAGCCAAAGGTTAAAGATGTACCCGCAGGCCGTGCCGCGCAGCAGAAACGCGCAGGCCGTCCGTTTCGTGGTTTTGGGCGTGGGCGTCCATAATGCAAACTCGGTCGCGGTTTGCGCTTGTCCCTGAGTGCACTCAGACTGATTGATAGAAACGATGACAAAATCACTTAACCGGCAAGCACAGGCGCAGTTCGATGTACAGTTACGCCACCGCATCAATGCGGGGCGAGTGGCGGTGAAAGCGCAGACGGCGTTTTTTGGGCGTCAGTTTGGCCAAGTCGCCAGTGAGTGGAAGGAGGATGACACCCGGGTGACCTTTGCCGACTTTGCTATCTCGGAGAATTTGTTTGCCGCGCTGCGGCGAGATTTCGCAGCAGATGACTATTGCAGTGAAGAGGCGAGCCCGCTCGATGAGGTGCTAACACTCGGCGCTGGATTCGCTTGGGTGATCGATCCGATTGATGGCACCAATAATTATGCGCTCGGCTTCCCTGTCTGTGCCATTTCGTTGGCCCTACTGTATGATGGGATGCCGGTTTATGGGTTTATTTACGATTATAGCACCGACGCGTTGCTAGAGGGCGGCGCTGGTTTTGGCCTACAACGCAATCAACAGGTGGTGAATCGCGATCGTATGGCGGCTGATGCGCAGACGATGTTAGGTCTGCATTTTCCGATGGATGTTGAGTTGTTGGATCAACTCAAGCCCTTACTGGCAAAATACCGCGTGCGCTGCCTTGGCAGTGGTGCGCTAAGTACTGCGTATGTGGCGACTGGTTATTTGACGGGGGTGGTCGATTTTCGCGTCAAAGTCTGGGACATCGCCGCCGCCTATGCGCTGTGTGCTGGCGCGGGCGTTGCGTTTAAATTTCTCGACGGGAGTCCGTTTCCATTAAGAGCGTTTCATCCGCAGATGGATTTCTGTCCGTATCTGGCGGGCACGGAAGCAGCGTGTGAGGAGTTGCAGGCAGTGCTGAATTATCAGGACTGAGAATGGGAGTGAAGTAGTGGCACAGGCATTCCTGCCTGCAAACGCATGATCCACGCACAGAAATGCCTGTGCCACGCACGATCCGCGCACCAGAATATCTGTGCCACGATCGCCTATAACTGAGTTGGCGCAGCCGCCTCGGGTTTCCACGCGGCGTCGATTTTGGCTAAAAACCCTGCCGGCGGGCGCAGTGCTTTGCCGGCTGTGTCCATAAAGCCGTGGCTGGTGGTGCCAGTGGCCAGAAGGGTGTCGCTGCGGCGCACCTCGTAGTCGAAGTGGAACCGAGCGCGTGGTTTTGCGCGCATGAATAGGTGGATTTGCAAGCGGTCGTCAAAGCGCGCGGGGCGTTTGTATACCGCGCTGGCGGTGAGCACAGGCAGGTGCAGGTTGCTGGCCTCGATTTCGAGGTAGGGGATGCCGATCTCGTCGAGCATCAGGATGCGAGCGGTCTCGAACCAGACGAGGTAGTTGCTGTGGTAGACCACATCCATGCGGTCGGTTTCGGCGTAGCGGACGCGTATTTGCGAAATAGTATGAATCATTACTCAATAGTGTGCGGCGAGCTGTAGGAGGTGTGAAGGGTGAAATGCGTGAACTTGCAGCAAAGGGCTTACGCGTAGACTTGCCTTGACTGAATTTTCGTTGCACGGTGCGGCCATACTTATGGGGAAAACGGATCGAATTTTTGTGTATATCATGGGCTTAGTGCTGGGCTCGTTGTTGGTGGCGATGATCATGAATCGGCGGGCACTCAAGGAAGAAGCGAGTGTCGATCCGTGGGTGACGCATAATGCGGCGGCAGTCAAAGCGGGAGCCGATCCGCTGCCCGATGGGATGCCAGAGGTGATTCAGGTCGGTAAGATTCTAGATTTTGGCACTTTGCCGAGCGCGGCGGACGCGCAGACAAAGGTCTGGCACTTGAATTTCGATGACAGTTACCCGTACGTGCGTGTTGTGGAGCACCTATCCACGGGCGAATTCTCGTATATGGCGGCCGATCAGATTTTGATCGAACTGGCCGACGGCGTCGATGTGACTGCGCTCCTGCCGATGCTCGAAGCGCTGGAACTGCGTCTGCGGATGTTTAACCGGAAAGACCAGATTGCAGTGGTGGGGGTATTGAGCACACAGATTGATGCGGTTCCTGCGACGATCGAAGCTCTGCAGCCGTATTCAGAACTATTTCGCTCGGTTGGCCCAGATATGATCGAGTTTAAGTAGGCTAATTTTGAGTCGAGGGTTGCCGCTTTTGCCGAGATTGAGTTGGAAAAAAAAACGGATAAAAGAGTGCTAAGAAGCGAAATAGATAAATTTGATTGGTTTGATTGCTGCTTACCCTGCCTTGTATTGCTGGTTTCATCTCGATCCTTTGCGATACAATTAAACGGATGTGCAACTGTTTTACTCTGGTGGTGCATTTTACTTCGAACCAAGAATCACACCTGACCAAGATATGCCGATATCGGGCAACATAGGCATTGACCGAAAAATCACTTTCCACTTTTATAGCCCGCTTTTCCCTAGAACTGCCAATTTCAGGCGATACCAATTATTTTTATGAGCACAGTTAAAACCGACGTCCAAGACATTAACGAAACACGCAAGACGATCACCGTGAGTGTCGCTGCCGCAGAAATCGCCAGTATCGAGGCGAGTCTGATTAAGGAATTCATGCGCGATGCGAAGATCCCGGGCTTTCGCCCAGGTAAGGCTCCCGAGAACATGATCCGTATGCGCTATGCCAAGGAGCTGAAGTCAGAGCTTTCACAGCGTGTCGTTTCTAAGGCACACCAAGAAGGTGTCGCGAAGTCCGACTTCGAAATCTTCGGTGTCGTCGATCTTAACGAGGGCGAGATCGCTGCTGGTTCAGATGCAACCATCACTTTCACTGTCGACGTGCTGCAAGCTTTTGAGGTCCCAGCTTACGAAGGCCTGAAAGTCACCATTGAGCCAACTGAAGCCAGTGCTGAAGATGTCGAGAAGATGTTTGAGCAATTGCTCAGCCAACGGGCTGAATTCAATGTAGCTGAGAAGGCTGCTGATAAGGGCGACTACGTGCGCTGCTCCTACGAAGGTAAGATCGGTGACGAACTGGTTGCGGATCTCGTTCCTGAAACTCCAATGTTCGGCACTCAGAAGGTCACATGGGAAGAAGCTGGCGCAGAAGGCACTCCAGGTGTTCAAGCAATTGTTGACGGGGTAGTTGGCATGCAGGCTGGCGACGAAAAGGAGGTCACCATGGAATTTGCTGAAGACTTTAAGCCAGAGGCGCTTGCAGGTAAGACAGTAGTTTACTCGTTGAAGGCAGAAGAAGTTCGCGAAAAGGTGATGCCAGCAATGGACGATGCATTCTTCGCGAGTATGCAGGTTAAAGATGAAGCTGAGCTGCGTGAGCGCATTAGCGCGAACATCGAAGGCCAAAAGAAGGAGAAAAATAGCAACGCCGAGCGCCAGCAAATTACCGAGCAGCTTCTAGCAAGTGTTGAGTTCGCCATCCCTGAAAGCGGGATCGAAAGCGAAACTGAAGCAGTATTGCGTGACTTTATGCAGCGCAACATGCAGCAGGGCGCTTCCGAGGCAGATTTTGAAGCCCACAAAGAGCAGCTCCATGAAGGTGCGAGTAAGGCCGCGCATGATCGGCTCAAGTCTCGCCTGATCCTCAGTAAGATTGCTGAAAAGGAAAAGGTGCAGGCCGAGAACGACGACTTTAGCCGCATGATCATGATGCAAGCACAGCAGTCTGGCGAAAAGCCAGAGAAGATCGTGAAGGAAATCCAAAAAGATCAGAGTCGCATTAACAACATGCGCAGTGAAATCTTGTTGGGTAAGACTATGGATCTGATCCTCGACAAGGCTGAGCGCGAAATAGTTGCAGCGGCAACTGTCGAAGTTTAAGCTTATTTGTTAAAAGCGCTGGATAATTTGTGACAGATCCGCTATGGTCTGCGCAGTATTCTATCACCATCAACCTTCTATTATAAATTATCGTGAGTTACGTTCCACTACCTACAGTCTATGAGCGCGAAGGGCGCACCGAGCGCGCTTGGGATATTTACAGCCGCCTGTTACGCGATCGCATCATTTTTATCGGCACGCCGATCAATGACTTCGTTGCCAACGCTGTGGTTGCGCAGATGCTCTTTTTGCAAATGGATGATCCGAAGAAGGACATCAGCCTGTATATCAATTGCCCCGGTGGCAGTGTGACGGATGGCATGGCGATTTACGATACGATGAATTTCCTGCAGTGTGATATCGTCACTTACTGTGTGGGGCAGGCCGCTAGCATGGCGACGCTATTACTCGCTGCTGGCACTGAAGGTAAGCGCTACGCACTGCCGAATAGCCGTGTGATGATGCATCAGCCGACTGGTGGTGCGACCGGTCAGACATCCGACATCTCGATCGCTGCGAAGGAAATTCTTCGCTGGCGTGCGCAGATGAACGGGCTGCTTGCCCAGCACACCAACAAGACTGCTGAGGAGATTGCTTCCGATTCGGATCGCGATTTCTATCTCACTGCCAAGGAGGCGATGGAATACGGGATCGTCGATAAGGTGATCGAGAGTAAGCCTAGCGCATAACAATTTAGAAAAGAGACTTTTACTAGTATGGCAAAATCCACACGGATGACTTTTTGCTCGTTTTGCGGTAAAGCGCAGAATGAGGTGCGCAAGATGATTGCAGGCCCAGCGGGTGTGCACATCTGCGACTCTTGCGTGTCTGTTTGCAAGACCATCATTGACCGCGAACTCTCCGGCGCTCCGGAAGAGGGCGAGGTGAGTAAGGATGCAGTTGCTACAGGCGCCGGTGCAGGTCTTTTCAATATGCTCAGACCGGCCGAAATTACGGCGGGCTTGGATCAGCATATTATCAGCCAAGACTACGCGAAGCGTGCACTGGCGGTGGCAGTATATAATCACTACAAACGCTTGCGCTCGGAAGATCGTATCGAAGGCGCAACAGAATTTTCGGATCTCGACGGCAAGTTCGCCGACGTGCAAGTGGAGAAAAGCAATATTCTCCTGCTCGGTCCGACCGGCACTGGTAAAACATTGCTTGCACGTACGTTAGCTAAGATGCTCGATGTGCCGTTTGCGATTGCCGATGCGACTACATTGACTGAAGCAGGTTATGTCGGAGAAGACGTTGAAAATATCGTCCTACGACTATTACAGTCCGCTGATTACGATGTGAAAAAAGCCGAGTGCGGCATCATCTATGTCGACGAGATTGATAAGATCGGTCGTAAGACCGACAATGTCTCGATCACTCGGGATGTTTCGGGTGAAGGGGTGCAACAAGCACTGCTTAAGATTCTAGAAGGCACGGTTTGTAATGTGCCACCACAGGGTGGTCGCAAACACCCGAACCAAGAATACATTCAGCTTGATACTTCGAACATCCTTTTCATTTGCGGTGGTGCATTCGTCGGCCTTGATAAGATCGTCCAGGGCCGAATCGGCTCGAAAGCGATGGGCTTTGATACCCAGCACAATCTTCGTATGGATGAGGTGCCACTGAGTGAGTTGCTCCGCGACACACAGCCGGAAGACTTGGTGCACTTCGGTATGATACCTGAGTTTATCGGACGGTTGCCGATGGTTGCGGTGCTCGATGAGTTGAGCCGTTCCGATTTAGAACACATCTTACAGAACACCAAGAATTCATTGCTCAAGCAATACAGTAAGCTCTTCTTGATGGAAGGTGCGAAGCTACACTTTACTCGCGATGCAGTTGCCGCGATCGCTGATAAGGCGATTGAGCTGAAGACTGGTGCGCGTGCACTGCGCGCGATCATGGAGCGTATCATGCTCGATGTGATGTATGACTTACCGCAGACTGAAAATGTCGATGAGGTGGTGATTAATCGCTCAGTTGTCGAAGGGCGTGGCAAGCCAAAGATCAAGTACCACAAGGTCGACAAAGCAGCAAAGGCGATCAAGCCCAACGCGAAGGAACCTGAAGGCACCAAGTTAGAAGATAAAAGCTCGGCGGACGCCGCGTAGTCGTAACGTTTTGTTAAACGAGTGGTTTGGGAGACTTGAGGGGTGGAAGGACTTTGGCTGGTGGGCTATTTTTAGGCTGTGGTGAGGTATGCGGCCTCTAATATTCATTTCACTTGTTACGCTTGGTATTCAACTGCCAAGTTGCTTATTCGCATCGATCAATATTATTGGCTATGATCCGTTGGCAAATGATCGTTTTATGAATGATGCTTCATTTTTTGCGGGAGGGCTTGATCTATCTGGGGTCGCGCTCGTGAATACTGGGCAGGGACCTTATTTTTCGGGGGATGACGGTGGGCGTTGGGTGACGATGCTCAGTCGGAATGTTTTTATTACTGCGAATCATTTTGCACCAGGAGTCGGCACGTCAGTGACTTTTCATCAAACGAACTCCGCCCTGGGGGGTTCATTTTCAGCCTCGGTAGAAGAGACGATGCGCATTGGCAGTACTGATATTGGTGTAGGAACGCTGGATGTGGCTCTACCCGATGGCTATGCCGACTATGATGTTTGGAATGCTTCGTTCAGCAGTGAGGCTCCCGTGCAGGTATCAGGCCCGAATGTACTGACCTTTGGGCGCTCAGAGAGTAATTATGCAGTGAATCAAGATGTGGCTGTTGGGCAGAACAATCGGAACTTATTTTTCCCGTCTCAGACTGTCGGTGGAGCAACTGGTGATGCGAGTGCGATGACCTTTGATGATCCTGGTCTCACTTATGAAAGTCAATTTGGGCTCGGAGATTCGGGTGCGCGGCCATGGTGGTTTTCGGTGGTAACTTAACGATGGTCGGAGTAAACTGTTTTGTTGGTAGTATTAATAATGGTGCAACCAAAATTAGTGGGTTTACATATCTGCCCAATTACCAAAGCGAGATACAGACTTATATCGATGAAAACCCCGAGGTGATCATTGTGCCGGAGCCTTGCGTGAGTGCCTTTTTTCTTGGTTTGAGTGCACTAGGACTGGTTTTTTAGCGTCGTCGCACGCCAAATGTCGCTAATCGTGCTCGAGGCATAGACTGAGTTCACGGCTAACAGGTTTACCCCATTATTTGAGTGAATTGTACAGTTGCTGGACCGCCGAGATTCACTGGTGATCTGCTTATACTGATGACTGATGACTGATTTTTAGATCGAACCGAGTCATTATCTTGAGGAGATCTTTCCAACTTAGGCAGCTTTATCCGACAGCATCGTCTTTAGATGCTTATAGCCGACCAGCTTTTGGCTGTCTTCATCCCAGAGCCGCAGCTTGAGTGACTTTAAACTGGTGCGCAGTGTGAGTTCTGGCACTTGCTGAAAGAACGGCTCGGCATTGTGGCATTGCTCCAAGGAATAGTTGGGGATGCGAGAGCTCAGGTGGTGAATGTGGTGATAGCCGATGTTACCCGAGAACCATTGCAGGATTTTGGGTAGTTTGTAGAACGAGCTGCCTTTCATCGCGGAGTGTGTGTAGTCCCAATCTTCGCCGCTGCGCCAATAGGTGTCTTCGAATTGATGTTGTACATAAAACAGCCACACGCCGAGTGTGCCTGCGACCGCGGTGACTGTTAGTTGTATCAATAAGTAATTCCAGAAGCCAAATATGGCACTCATGACGCTCGCATAAACGAGGATGGTCGCATTCATTGCCCATACGGAGCGCTTATCGAGCTTGCTGGCGTTGCTGTAAGCGAGGCGTTGATAAAAGAGAAATAGGCCGAGTGGAATGAGGCCGAAGAGTACAAAAGGGTTGCGTGTGAGTCGGTAGCAGAAGCGTTCCCAGCGCGGGGCTGCTAGATATTCGTTGACCGTCATCGTCCATACGTCGCCGATGCCGCGTTGGTCGAGGTTTCCAGATGTGCCGTGATGAACGGCATGCTGCCAGCGCCAATGACGATAGGGCGTCAGCGTTAGCAGGCCTGAAATAAAGCCGACGATGTTATTGGCCTTTTTTGAGCGGAAGTAGGAGCCGTGGCCGCAGTCGTGAAAGATGATGAAGACGCGGACAAGGAATAACCCCGCTAGGATTGCAAGTGCGATGGTCAGTGGCCATGAGACTGTCATCGTTAAATACATGAGAGCCCAGAGGCCGATGTAGGGGACCACGGTATTGGTGATTTGCCAGACGCTCTTCTTCAGGCAAGGCTGTTGGTATTGCGCCACGATCTTACGCCATGAGGTTGGAGCCTCGATTTGATTGGACCGGGAGGGAAGTGTTTCGTCAGAAACAGAATGATGGGGCTGCATATCCATATTAAAGAAGACAATAGTTTATATGAAAGTGATTGCGAATGGAAATGTTATCTAAAATTTTAAGAGCTTGTTGCTCGGCGATGCGCATGGCTACACGGTCGGTTTCGTTGCGATCGTCATAGCCTGCCAAATGAAGCCAGCCGTGCACGAGATAGAGGCTCAGTTCGCGGCTAAACGGTTCGCCGAGCTCTTCGGCACGGCAGCGTGCGTGATCGACCGAGACGATGATTTCACCTGCCGAGTCCATCTCAGTGTTGGCGGGGAAGGTAATGACGTCGGTGGCGCTGGGGTCGTTCATGAATTCGCCGTGTATTTGGGCGATGGTGGCATCGGTAACGAACACAACAGAAAGCTCGCCCTGCGCAATTGGAAATGTACCCGATGCTTCAAGGGCGTGGTATAGTTGCTTGGCCGCCTCGATCGGATCGGCTAGTAGCTTATACTGGTTGCTTACTTCCAGATGGAGTCGACTCATTATCTTGCTGGGATTGATGGTTTTGGTCGTTGCTCACATTCTTGTCGTTGATCGCTTTGGGGTACTCCACCCGGGAGTGTAGCATGTTGAGCAATGTGTACGTAAAGCTGCTACGGATTTCGTGTAGCTCCTGAAAGGTCAGTGGGCATTCGTCGAGTTGACCGTCTTCGATCCGGCTTTTGAACATGCCATCGATGAGTTCCTCGATCGCGGGTTGGGTGACTTTTTTCAGGCTACGGCTGGCTGCTTCGACACCATCGGCAAAGAATATAATCGCACTTTCTTTAAAGGCCGGACGTGGGCCATCGTAGCGGTAGGTGCTTTCGTCCACTTTTTTGCTTTCCTGTGCCTTGCCTTGTTTATCGGACTTGGCTGGCTTGGTATGCATGTTCTGTTGCTGCTGCGCTTGGTGGTAGAAGTATTGGATCAGTCCGGTGCCGTGGTGTTGGCGAATCACATCCATAATGACGCGTGGCAGGCTATGTTTGCGGGCGATCTCGACGCCCTCTTTGACGTGGGCCTTGATCACCAGCGCGCTCATCGAAGGGTTTTTTTCTTCGTGTGGATTGATGCCGCCTTTTTGGTTTTCGGCAAAATACTCAGGTTTGACCAGTTTGCCAATGTCGTGGAATAGGCAGCAGACGCGGCAGAGCAGGGGGCTGGCGCCGATTGCAGCAGCCGCATTTTCTGAGAGATTGGCGACCATCAGGCTGTGATGATAAGTGCCCGGCGCTTCCATCTGCATGCGGCGCAGTAGCGGGTGATTGAAGTCGGTGAGTTCGAGTAGTGTAATTTCGGTGGTGATTTTGAAGAGCTGCTCAAATATGGGCAGCAGGCCGACTGCCAGCACGCCGGAAAGCGCCCCGACGATCAGCGCAATCAAGGCTTGTTGACCGACCAGGCCGATTGATAGGTGGCCGATGAGACCCAGCAGCGCACCAGAGATTGCCGCGGTGACGCCTGCCATTAGTCCGGCTCGGACGAGCATGGAGCGCTTACGAATATGCGCCGAGACGAAGCTGCCGACGACGCCCGAAAGAAAGGCGATCAGGAGGAACTCGACCGAATTATTCTGAATGATACCAAACAGCACCGCTATGATCAGTGCGGAGATGACTGCGGGGGCGGTGCCGACCAGCACGGCGATCATCATCGGCGCCAGCGCATAGGGAGCAACGTAGGGTAGCATGCCCAACGAAGGGCGATTGTTGAGCAGGGCGATGTCGCCGATTTCCATGATCAGACGAATGATCAGGAGATTGAGTAGGATGCTGACTGCGGCAATCGCGATCGCGCGGTTACGCTTGTGGAAATTGCGCAATCCTTGCTTCACATAGATCATTACAGCGACGAGAAGAATGAGTGTCAGCGTCAGGCGTTCGAGGAAGAGTGGGTTGAAGACGAGGGAGTCTCCACCGCGGGCAAGCTCGGCATCTTGGTAGGCTTGCAGGCATTCAATATTAATTTCGGTAATAATCGAGCCGGGCTCGATCAGAGTGTCACCTTCTTTAAAGATAATTTTCGGTGGAGTGGTATCGCTAATTGCGCGTTCAATTGCGCGATTTGTGCTAGCTGCACTATACAGTAAGTTCGGCTGTAGGCCGGCTCTAAATATGTCAAACAGAGTGCGGGCCTTGGTTCGATTGCCCGAGAGTGCATCGAGCCGGACACGTAGTGCGATGAGCGCATCATCATACGAGCGCGAGGAGGGTAGATTGTAGCGTCCTTCCTCATCGATCAACTGAATGACGGTCACTTGTGGGGAATTACCACCAGCCTTGAGGTTGGAGTAGATGCCGTCGTCATAAAGTGATTTAAGGACCTGGAGTGCGTCTTTGGTCAAACCGGAACGCTCCTTCGGATTGGTTTGGTCGGTAAATGACGTAATCGTCTCGGGGGCGATCTTTAAGCCCGTCGCTTCGATTAGTTGTTTGGTGGTGGCTTCCAGCTCTGCGGTGACAACCGTTTGGCCTTCGGCTTCGTGATCAATCAAGGTCTTGGCAATACTGGTATTGAGGTCGCTAATGATCTCACGGAAGTTTTCGTAGGGTTTAAAGGTGCGTTGAAAAACGGGAGGCACTTGTGCCCGCACAGCTCGCATCTGTTCTTCGAGCAGCACTTGGCTATTTTGCTCGAAAGCAAATTCGGCGACAATACGCGATGAGGCTGGTTGATTGAGGATGACTTGCGGACCTTGAGACTTTTGCCCGAGAAAGCAGATGATGACGACGAGTGCAGTAAATAGCAGGAAGAGTCCTGTCTCGACAATGCGACTGGTTTCGAAAAAGTGCGAGGCACCGATTCGCTCAGCCCCTCGACCTGCGCGCTCCTTTTTCAAGAGGAGTTGCTTGGCTTTCGCTTTGCGGGAGGATTTTCTTTTGAAGAATGCGGCCATGGGCTGTTTTTTCTAAGGGAGTCAGTCGGTTAACTATAGGCGGAGAGTTACCCCAAAATATGAGCAGGGAAGGTGAAGGCAATTGGCAATCATTCTGCACTACAGGCGTAGGCATTGATTATATTTTGGACCAGAGGGTGTCGTACCACATCTTGTTCGTCAAAGTAGAAGAGCAGTAGGCCTTCGATATTCTTCAGCCGTGCGGCTTCTTTCAGACCAGATTGCATGGCCTTCGGTAAATCGATTTGAGTAATGTCGCCGGTGATCACCATACGGCTGCCGTCTCCTAGGCGGGTGAGAAACATCATCATTTGCGCATGGGTGGTGTTTTGCGCCTCATCGAGCACCACGAAGGCATTAGCGAGGGTGCGGCCGCGCATGTAAGCGAGTGGCGCAATTTCGATGATACCGCGCTCGACCATCTGCATGGTCTGCTCTTTGCCTATCATGTCATGCATCGCATCATAGAGCGGAGTGAGGTAGGGCAGTATCTTTTCCTGTAGGTCGCCGGGCAGGAAGCCGAGCGCTTCGCCTGCCTCGACTGCGGGGCGAGTGAGAATGATACGCTCAACATTGCCCGCGAACAGCTCTTTGAGCGCCATCGCCATTGCTAGGTAAGTCTTGCCAGTGCCGGCAGGGCCGATGCCGAAGGTCACTGTATTCTGGTCAATGCACTGTAAATAGCGCTTTTGGTTGAGAGTTTTTGGGATGATGCTCAGGCGCTTAAGCTTAATTATCAAAGGGTTGCTGTAAACTTCGCGCAATTCGTTAGACTTGCCCTCGGCGATACAGCGCAGCGTGTAGTGGAAGTCGGAAGTGCGAATCCGGAGACCTTGCTGGTGCGCGATATCGAGGCAGTGAAAGAGGTCTTTGACTTGTGTGATGCCTGCGGCGGAGCCTTCGGCGCTGACCCAGTCGTCGCGGCTGGCGAGCACGACATCGAGCATGCGCTCGGCTTCGATCAGGTTGCGCGTGTCATTCGCGTATAGCTGGCTGAGTAGTCGTGAGCTGGTGAAATGTATGGTTTCAATAGGCACAGAGAAATTGGCTGTAATGGTGAGGTGGGTGGTATCTAGTTGGAGCGCTCGGTGTCCCAACCCGAACGAGTCGCTCAGCTTGGGTCATCGATGTAGGCGTGCAGTCGCTCCCACATGGCATCCATCGCGTCGGGTAGCACTCGGGTGTTGCCGATCACAGGCATGAAGTTGGTGTCGCCTTCCCAGCGGGGCACGACGTGGCAATGTAAATGGCTGGGGATGCCTGCTCCGGCGGCTTTGCCAAAGTTGAATCCAGTGTTGAAGCCACTTGGCTGCAAGGCGCGAGAGAGGATCTGCTGGGCCTTTATGATCAAGTCCATCAGTTCGTAGCGCTCCTCTGTCTTAAGCGCTTCGAGTTTGTCGACTTCTCTGTAGGGAAGCACGAGCAGATGGCCTGCATTGTATGGGTAGCGGTTCATTACGATGTAGTTCCACTGGCCACGAAACAGAATGTATTCCTTTTGATCATTGCCGCTTTGGTGAATCTGCGTGAAGGGGTTGCCGCCATTATCCGGATTTTTCGGCGCCAGAATATAAGGCATCCGCCAATAAGCATGTAGGCTCGGCACGGATGACGGAAGTTGCGGTGAAGGATTATCGGAAGCTGTATCGACCATAAAAATGACCCATAATAGTAGAGTACTATCTTGTGGCGTCGATTATTTATTGAGGTGAGTTTTTAGTCCTTTTTTAGTAATATTGTCGTTTGCTGTGAGCTTTTTGATGGTTGCCTTTACCGACAGAGACTTTCATAAATTAGCATTTTAATTATTTTACCTCGACCTCTTTTTTCCCATCGTGAGTGATTCAGCCCAAGCATTCAGTTTTAAAAATTTAGCTCGAGATCAACTCGTTGCCATCGCTATGCTGCTTGGTTTCGCAGTTTATACGATCTGGGATCAGTTCTACTGGTGGGGCGCACGTGAGGATTATAGTTTCGGCTATCTGGTGCCGCTATTTGCGATCTATGTGCTTTATGACCGTTGGCCAGTGATCCGCAGCTATTTGCTGCGAGGCGAGGCCCCGGATGTGGTTGCCATACCTGCTGCTCCGGTCGCTCCTGTTTTTACGCAGTTGTTTGAGTGGCTCGCATATGCAGTGTTTCTCGGCGGATTAAGCCTTTTCGCTATCGGTGCGTTACTGCGCTCGGTGACTGGCCCGCAAAATCCAGCTTCGTTGGCGATTGCTGCTGGCTTCGGTGGTTTACTGCTCAGTGTGATCTTTATAATGACCAAGGAGCGTATCGATGGTCAGCCGCTGTCGTTGAAGAGCCGCTTGATGCTGACTGGATTGTTTCTATTTCCGGCGCTGATCTGGCTAATTTCAGCGCCGATGGTGTCGGTGGTTGAGACCGAGATTCGTGTGTTTTTGCTGACGAAAGTGACGATCGTGGTGTTTAATCTATTTGATATTATAGGCTATGCGATTGAGCGAGAGGGCAATGTGTTGCTTCTACCTGAAGGGCAAGTGGGGGTGGAAGAGGCGTGTTCGGGCATCCGTTCGTTGACGGCATGTTTGTTTTCCGGCTCGTTTTTGGCTGCGGTTTTTCTGAATCGTTTCTGGAAGAAAGTCCTGCTGGTCGCCGCGGCGATGTGTTTTGCGGTGCTGACCAATCTGATTCGTAGCATATTTCTAACTTTGTGGGCTTATAATTATGGCTCTCAAGCGATCGATGCACATTGGGTGCTACCTTTGGTTGGTGATATTGGCAGTGTGCATGATGTGACGGGGTTCGCAATTTTAGGATTTACCTGCGTCGGACTAATCCTGTTGTTGCCAATTTTCAACTTTAGCTTGAAAGATTTTGATGAATCGGTTGAAGCGACGACTGTTTTTTCTGAGGGCGAATAGGACCTCGGCGTTGTCGTGGTTAGATGCTCAATGACTCGTGGAGTGGCGATTGCCTGTGCACATAGTTGACGTCTGCTCGATTTCGACTTCTATTCAATTTTAGTGAATGAACCAAACCGAGATTTTAACGAAGTTATCCATGCCATACGTAAGGACGATCCACGCTATGCGCGTGGTGCGTACTACTTTTTGAGGCGAGCATTGGACTTTAGTTTGAAGGAAATGGCCAAGCAAGGCGAGCTGAACGATTCCAATCACCTAAGCGGCCAGCAATTACTGGAGGGAATTCGGCTCTATTCGTTGGAGCAGTACGGTCCGATGACGCGTTCTGTGCTCGAATTCTGGGGGATCACTAATTGCCGCGATTTTGGCAATATCGTGTTCAATCTGGTCGCTTGTCGGGTGCTAGGGAAAACCGATCAAGACAGCCCCGAGGATTTTAATGTCGGTTATGACTTTAAAACCGCCTTTGATGCACCTTATGTGCCCTCGATCAAACCGACGATTAAGCGCCCTCGCTTGCGTTAAGGTACTTACGACGAATCGTTCTAAGTTTTATGCCGGTGAGAAGTTAGTGCTTTTGGTTTGGGTGGGAACGTCTTCTTCGCGCTGCTCCACCTGTGTTTCGCATGCTGTTAGAATTATGGATTGCGCCACTAGTGTGTTCTCGCACTCTTAGACGTAAACTTCACGTTGGTAGAGTACCTTGCGTTTCTCTAGCAGGGCTGCGCGTTCGTTTTATTCGAGATCGCGTGCGCTAGGTTTTTCCCCGTTGGTTGAGCAGTTCTTCGCGATTGATGCTGTCGGCCTGTAATTACAGCACATATGTTTCCAACTCCTGTTGTCCATCAGGCGGTGCCCTTGGGAACTCATCCATCGGATTCATCAAAGGCTTAGGGCTTGATGCCTTGAGCTTTGTTAGCGACGGCCACAGCGGCTTATAGCGTAGCTACTGTTTGGGCACCCGTTTCTGCTCTGGTGGCAGGAGAGGTGTGCCCTTGGATTCATGTAGGATGAAGTAGACTCTTTGAGCGAAATCGATCAGCTGATCTCGTGAGGGAATTCGAATCTAATATAAATGCTTGAGGCATGTATAAGAGCAGAGAGCGATTACCTTGAAGAATTATAACTTTAACCAGGGGTTGCTCCCGTCGCTAAAATAGCTTGTTTCCCTTGAAACTTAGTATCGAAATCGTGATACGAACCGAATTACTTTTATCAAATATATGGATCTTTCCACCAGTCTTTTCTCTGCCACTGCCTCGCACGATATTATCGAGCGCCTTTTCAAGGCACCCGTCGAACGCCATGTTTTGGATAATGGGCTCACGCTCGTGCACCGTCCTGATTTCTCCAGCGAGGTCGTCTCGGTGCAAGTGTGGGTGAAGACTGGCAGCATTCATGAGGGTGGGCTGATCGGTTCTGGCTTATCGCACTATCTTGAGCATTTGCTGTTTAAGGGCACTGCACGTCGCGATGGCAAGAGTATCAGTCGTGAGGTGCACGCCATGGGCGGAGGTATCAATGCATACACGACCTTTGACCGCACAGTCTATTATATTGATGCACCGTCTCAGGCGTTTACGCAGATGGTCGATGTGCTCTCGGATATCGTGCTGCATTCAACTTTACCTGCAGCAGAAGTCGAGCGTGAGCGCGATGTGATCCTCCGTGAGATTGATATGGGCTTGGACGATCCGGATCGTCAACTCAGTCAGGCGCTGTTTCGCACTGCGTTTCAATGCCATCCCTATCGCGAGCCAGTGATCGGGCATCGTGCTCTGTATGAGCAGGTCACACGTGATGAGCTCGATGCGTATTACAAATCTCGCTATGTTCCAAACAACATCGTGGTGTCTATTGTCGGTGCCGTGACGCCGGAGGATTGCTTGCGTGAGGTCGAAGCGACTTTTGGTCAAGCCGCGCGGGGTCGTTTAGCTCCCGTTCAAATCGAACAAGAACCAATCCAACTGGCAACACGCAGAGAGGAAATCGTTGGGGATTATAACATTTTTCGTGGTGGCATCGGTTTTAAGGTGCCGCATTTGAGTCACCCGGATTCGCCGCGGCTGGATGCACTGGCACATGCTCTGGGTGGCGGCGAAAGTTCGCTGCTGTGGGAGCGTCTGCGTAATCAGCAGAAGCTCGTGCACTATATTGATTGCCGTAATTGGAATCCTGGTGGGCGCGGGCTTTTCTGGATTTCATATGTCTGTGATCCAGAGCAGCAGGGCGAGGTCGAAAGTGCGATTCACGCAGTGATCCGCGAAGTCTGCGAAGTCGGGTTTTGCGAAGCGGTCGTTGAGAAGGCCTGCCGTCAAGCGCTGAGCGGCGAGATTAATGGTCGCAAAACAATGAGTGGGCAGGCCTCTCGTTTGGGAACTGGTGAGGTGGTAATTGGTGATATTTACTATAGTCGCCGCTATTTGAAGCGTTTGCAGTCGGTGACTCCTCAAGATTTACAAGCAGTCGCGCGCACGTATTTGGTCGAAGAAGGCATGTCGGCAGTCACGCTAGGGCCGAAGCCTGATGCAGCAGCGGCTCAGTCTGAAAGTATTGCCGAGTTCTTGTCGCTGGACCCGTTTGAGCTGATCGAATTCAACAGTGGGGCACGTCTGCTGCTGCAGGAAGACAAGCGTTTGCCGAAGGTGCATATACGTTGTGTGATGCGCGGCGGGCCTTTTTATGAGCCGACCGAGCAACGTGGTGTTTCAGAGGTGCTTGCTGAATTGTTGACCAAAGATACTGCTCATCGAAGTGCCTCTGAAATCTCGACCCTTATCGATAGTATCGGAGGCAGCTTTTCCGCGGCCGGCGGTAATAATACACTAAGCTTCGCAATCGAGGTGCTGCCCTCGGATGTCGACGTGGCGCTCGATTTGTTAAGTGATGCTTTAACGTGTCCAATTTTTGACGAGGCGACATTCCGCACCGAGTTGGAGGCGCAGATCGCCAACCTCAAAGAAGAGGACGACGAGATCCTTGATTATGGTTTTCGTAAATTGCGTGAGCGATTTTTCGGTGAGCATCCGTTCGCGATTGCCTCGGATGGCCGTGTTGCGGATCTGGAGCAGTTGACACGTTTAGATGTGGTCGCGCATTTTGAACGCTTAGTGACTGCGTCGAATGTGGTAATCTCTGTAAGTGGCGATTTCGATCGGGCAGATTTACAGGCACGTCTTGAGCCCTTGCTGGAGGCAGGCATCAGTACGGAACCTTTTACGGTGGATCAAACGCCGAGCTATCCGGGTCCTGCTGAAGCGGTGAATGTGGTAGAGGTGATGGACCGCGAGCAAGCTGTCGTGCTGCAGGCGTATCCTGATGTGGGCATCAAGGACGAGCGCTATGCTGTCGGCGAAATGCTGAACGAGCTCTTTAGTGGTATGTCAAGTCGGTTGTTCGAGCGCGTGCGTGAGGACAAGGGTATGGCATACTATGTCGGTTCGAGCCGAGTGGTCGGCTTGCACGCCAGCATGTTTGTATTTTATGCCGGCACGCATCCGAGTCAGGCAGCTGAAGTGATTGTCGAAATCGATGCCGAAATCGCACGTGTAGCGGCAGGTGAGGTAACTGAGGAGGAGTTGGCGCGTTGTCGCACACGTCTCAAAGCGGCTCGGCCGATGGGGCGTCAGACTATCGGAGCTCGAGCAATGCATACCGCAATTAATATAACCTATGAGTTGCCACTCGATGACGACGCGAAGCATGCTGATGAACTCGACCGCGTCGATGCGACTGCGATGGCGGAATTTGCCAAAGAGTTCTTCGATGCACAGCGTCAGGTCCGCATTGTCGTCCAGCCAGAGGCGTAGATCCTCGCGCTCCGTGGCGCTTCTAAATTATAAGCCTGTCTTGGTGCAAGTCGCCGAGTATGGTTGTCAACCTGTTCGCCGATGCCTCGGTGTAGTCAGGCGGCGCCTGTTTGGGCTGTCGACAGTGATCAGAGAATGAACGACTCGCCCACCTTGAGCTGTTGTTGCTGTTAACGAGGTCGAGTCGACGCTACTTGCTAAGAATTTTGCAGTATGCAGGCGTAAGCTGCAGCTAGCCTGGTTGAGCGATGTGTGAGCGTTCTATCAATGCCATTCCCTAAAAGTGCGTGATGCCTACTTTTTGGGCAAATTTGGCCAGATTGATGACTTGGCGGATGTAAAATACTTTTTGGGTAGGTAAGATGCGCGCGTGGGAGGGAAATTAGCGAGTGGATCATGTTCCCAGTGGACTTTATTTCCTGTTAATAAGTCACTCAAATCCTTTGTCTGAAGTGACTTAAATTGCTTATCCACAACTTGTTCATAGTTAATTCATTACAGGAAAAAACTTGACGTGTGGGGCGAAGTGGGGCGTTATGGGGGGTATTGGTTTACATCGGTGCACATGGGATTATTTAATACAGGAGGTTTTATTGGCGAATTTCGCCATAGTTTAGACGACAAAGGTCGCCTAACGATGCCCGCTGCATGGCGCCCAAAGGGGGATAGTTCGGAGAATTATTTCTTAGCGTTGCCGAGTATTGAGGAGGGTTCAGAGGCATTCGTTAGTGTGCTTTCTCCAAAGCGAATTGCTCAGTTGGAGGAGAAAATCGATGCCATCCCTTCGAGTGACATCGAAGGGCAACGCATGGTTGTGGAGCTGATGTCAATGGCTCACCAGTTTAGCTGCGATAAGCAAGGGCGCATTAATTTGAACGAGAAATTAGTGCAGCATGCTCAGATCAAAAAGGGCGCTGTCCTCGTTGGCATCATGTCCACTTTTAATATTTACAGCGAAGAAATCCGAGATGCTGCTCTGGCCGAGGGGCCAAGTGACCCAGCGACTCGTGCTGCCGTCTTCACACGGTTCGGCCTCTAACCCCAAATACCTCAAGCCATGCGTAATATATTCGAAACAATCTCTCGTGAAAATTTCAGAAGCTCAGGTGACATCAGGCATCCGAGAAGTGAACGTCGCACTGAGTGGCAGTTCACGAGTCCCCCGCGTAGTCCAGTGCAATTCGCTGACACTGTTCGCAGTGCCTTGCTCCGTCGCGAAAGTGCGCAGCACCGCAAACAAACAACAATCTCTCTACTACAAAACTGTGTAAATGTGCTCTTCCGCCGATGATGCTTTGAATCCCGCTGCGTTTAGTGGCCACGTCCCCGTCTTATTTCGAGAGACGTTGGAACTGTTGGCTCCGCGTGCAGGTGCCAAGATTCTGGATGGAACATTTGGAGGAGGTGGCCACGCGCGCGCGCTGCTCTCTGCGGCTGAAGATGTGAAGCTGGTCGCCATTGATCGCGACCCTGATGCACAGGAACGTGCGAAGTTGGTAACGGATGAATTTGGTCAGCGTTTTAGCTTCTATCCGATGAATTTCGGTGACCTCGCTGATTTGGATGAGACGGGGTTTGATGGTATCCTTTTTGACTTCGGTTTATCTTCTTTTCAACTCGATCAAACGGATCGCGGCTTTTCGTTTCGTCACGATGCACCGGTTGATATGCGCATGAACCCAACCGTGGGCATGAGCGCTGCAGAATTTCTAGAGACTTCCGATGAGGAGGGGCTTCTGCGCGCCGTTCGTAACTATGGCGAAGAGAAGCGCCACCGTCGTGTTGTGCAAGCAATCATCGATGCACGTGGCACTGGAAAACTTCAGCGCACGCATTCACTCGCGGCTCTGGTTGCCGAGGCGGTTGGCCCGACTCCACACGGACGCAAAGCGGTGAACCCTGCGACGCGCACGTTCCAAGGAATTCGCATTGAGGTGAATGATGAGTTGAAGGCGATCGAGCATGCCCTTCCTGCGGCGTTTGAACGTTTGGCTCCAGGTGGTGTGCTTGCTGCGATCAGCTTCCATTCGCTCGAAGACCGCATCGTCAAACGCTTCTGTCGTAAGATGGCCGGGCGGCCTGAGCACGCCAATGATTACCGGCCAATCGAGGAACGCACTGTCCAAGCCAAAATGGTTTCGACTCGCCCAATCCTCCCTTCGGCAGAGGAAATTAAAATGAACCCACGTAGCCGCAGTGCCCGTATGCGTGCTATTCGTAAGCTTTCCAACGACTAACAACAACTACCCGATGAATAACATATCCCAAAAAGCCCGAGGCCGTATTTTCTTTTTCGTGGTCGCGATGATCGCGATCACTGTTGGCAGTGGCTTTGCCATTGTTTGGATGCAGCAGCAGATCTCTCGCACAGCACAGCGCAGCCAACAGGTTGAGTCACAGCTTGCAGAAACTGTCCGCAAACTGCGTTACCTCGACGAGCGTATTGCTGCAATGCATCAGCCAGTTGTGCTCCAAGGCAAAGTAGCCGACACGCTGCGTCCTTCGTTGGATAACCAAATTGTCTGGGTGCGCGAAAGCAATGCCTCGAGTGGCCGAGCTTACGCAATCTCTGAGGCTTACGAAGCATCCATGGACCTGGCATTTCTCGATCTGAACACTCAACGCTAACCACCTAACCTCTATTATTATGTATGTGACGTCTGATTATTACCGTGTTGGTAGATCCCTGCCATTGGCTCCGCATGTTCTGATCGAGCGTTCGAGTAGCGCTGTTTGTGATGCGAGGAAAAGCAATCAAGTTGAGCCGCTGCGACCATCGAACTGTACGATGAGCCGACTCGCTCGTCACTATAAAGGCAGTCGCTCACTCAACCACAGCGCTTAGGTTTTTTTATGAGTAGAGCATTCGTATCCACTGCACGTGCAGCACTCGTTTCGACCGCAGTCGCTTTTGCGTTTTGCGTCTTGGTTGGGCGTTTGTTCTACTTGCATGTATGGGAGCAGCAAGAGCTACTTGAGCATGTTGAAAACAATCGTAAGATGGTGCAAGTAGTTGAAGCACGGCGTGGTAACGTTGTAGATAATCGAGGTAACTTGCTTGCGACCACGCATACTAGAATTGATCTCGGCGTTGATCCGCAGTCTGTTCGTGAGGAAGATAACGACAAGTTGTCAGCGCTTGCCGCATTGATTGGTCAGCCGTTGGCGGAGATCGAAAAAGCGATCAATACGAAGACGCGTAAAGGCTCTGTACGTGCTAAAGAAGTGAGTCTTATTAAATGGGCGTATTTGGCCAAAGGACTGGACGAAGATACTTACGACTCAGTTTGTGAATTGGGCATCAAGGGCGTCTATGGAAATCGAAAATACAGCCGTACATATCCCGGTGGCCAACTGGCTGCGCATATCTTAGGCTATGTGAATCACGAAGAAACTCCAGTAAATGGAGTCGAACGTTTCTTTGATTATTATTTGCGCGGTCAAGATGGTTGGCGCGAAACTGAGCGCGATGGTCGTCGTCGCGAAATGGCTCAGTTTCGTGAGCGTGAAGTGGATCATGCAGATGGCCTGAATGTGGCACTCAGCGTGGATCTCATGGTACAGCACATTGTCGAAAAAGAGATTGCTCGTTTGGCTGCGGAATTCGATCCACAGAGTGTCAGTATCATCGTGAGTGAACCATCGACTGGTGCAGTGTTAGCAATGGCGAATTATCCGACCTACGATCCAAACGAATTTTTCAATACCAAAAAATATCCGATCGATTCGCAGCGCAATCGGGCACTAACCGATTTGATCGAGCCAGGTTCAACTTTCAAAATCGTACCTGCCGCGGCAGCATTGAATGAAGGAATTGTCGATCCTGCAGATATATTTCAGACCGGCCTCGCGCGTATTAGCTACAAGGGCCGTTCGCTCAAACTTCCAGGTGATCACCATACGTATGAGTCACTTTCAATGCACGATATCGTTGTGAAATCGAGTAATCGTGGCGCGGCACACCTTGGAATGATATTAGGTGAAGACCGTTTGCACGATTACGCGCAGGCCTTCGGGTTTGGTGAAAAGAGTGGTTTCGATTTGGGTGGCGAGGTGACTGGTACATTGCATCCCGTTAAGAACTGGGACGGTCTGACGATCACGCGTTTACCGATGGGCCACGCTGTGAGTGCCACGCCGATGCAGATCCATGGTGCGATGTCGGTGATTGCAAATAAGGGTGTGCTGATGGAGCCATTGATTGCGCAACGTGTTTTTGATGCCGATGGCAATGATGTGGTTCGCTTTTCGCCTAAAGCTAAGCGTCGTGTGGTGTCCACTGAAGTGGCTAAAATAGTTGCCGATATGTTGGTCGATGTAGTCGGTAAAGAGGGCACTGCTCGTAGAGCCTTTATCGACAATTATGTTGTCGCTGGTAAAACTGGCACGACTCAGAAGATCATCAATGGTCAATACTCTCGCCAACATCACGTGGCTTCTTTTAGCGGTTTTTTCCCCGCCGATACACCTGCTTTGGTCATCACCGTTGTGGTGGATGATCCTCAGTGCAAGGGTGTTGGCTATGGGGGTACCGTTTCTGCGCCAGCCTTTCGCAATATTGCGGAAGCCTGTATCGCTTATCTAGGTATTCGGCCAGTTAAGCCGGATACATCATTCCTCGCTTTAGAAAACTCTCGATATGATCGGTCTCGCCGAATTTCAAATTAGCACGTTGCTCTCTTCAGTTAGCTCTCGCCAGAGTTACTCTCGAACTTCCAACACCCACCAAGTAAACAGTGGTCGTCGCTTTCCTATGAACCCTAATGTCCATGAACTTATCGAAGGTATTGAACTAGTCGCTCGCAAGGGCGATGGTCATCGCGCAGTGACTTGCTTGATTACTGATAGCCGACGCGTCGTCCCCGGCGCACTATTTTTTGCGATAGGTGGTCTGCGCACGGATGGTAATTTCTATGTCGAAGAAGCGGTGGATCGTGGTGCGGTGACAATCATTACTGAGCAAGATCTTGGTGCGCATTTTCCTGTCGATTTCATTCAGGTCAAAGATGTGCGCGAAACACTCGCGCTAGTTTCACGCCGTTTTTATGGTAATCCCGATGAGAAGCTTCGTATCGCAGGCATCACTGGCACCAATGGTAAGACGACAGTGTCGATGCTTACACAGCATTTAATCGGTGGCCATGATTCAGTCGGTTTGATGGGCACAGTTCGTTATGATTTGGGCAAGCGCACACTGCCTTCTTTTAAGACTACTCCGGAGTCGGTCGATGTGTATGCGTTGCTCAGTCAGATGGTGGACAACGGTTGCGAAGAAGCCGTAATGGAAATCAGCTCGCACGGGATTGATCAAAAGCGCGTGCATGGGCTCAATCTAGAAATCGCGGTATTTTTGAATCTAACACAAGACCACATCGATTATCATAAGACGATGGAGGCCTACTATGAAGCGAAGAGAAGTCTCTTTACGGGAGCGACTGGTAACGTGCCGAAGGCTGCTGTGATCAATTTTGATTGCCCGTACGGGAAGCGTTTGCACGGGGAGTTGTCTGGTGGTTTGCCTGCGGTGACTTTTGGGCTCAATGGGGACGCTTTGATTTGCGCTGAAAATGTGCAGCTCTTCGCAGATCGCACGGAGTTTGATTTGATCTGGCCTGAAGGACGGGCAGCAGTCGTGTCACCTTTGCTGGGTCGTTACAATGTGAGCAACTTACTTGCCGCACTCGCGATCGGTCGCGCGAAGGGATACGATATCTCAGCTTTACTACATGAGTTGCCCAGTTTTCCTGGAGTTCCTGGACGTATGGAGCGCATCGATGCAGGCCAAGGATTTAACGTGCTCGTCGATTATGCACATACCGATGATGCGTTGAAGAATGCTTGCGAAATGCTACAGGAGATCACTCCGGGTAAATTGATAATCGTGTGCGGTTGTGGCGGTGATCGTGATCGTAGCAAACGTGCGCCGATGCTACGTGCAGCATTGAATGGGGCGACGACTGTGTTCGCGACTTCGGATAATCCACGTGCTGAATCAGTTGAGCAAATATTTGAAGATATGCGTGAGGCTTGCACGCCAGATGTCGCGCACCGCGTGATGTTTATCAATGACCGTAAACGCGCAATTTCGTTAGCATTGGATGTCGCAGGTCCAGGCGATTGTGTGCTGATCGCAGGCAAAGGGCATGAGACTTTTCAAGAATTCGATGGTACGGTGATTCCATTCGACGACCGGCAAGTCGCGGCTGAGTTGATTCGGCTGAAAGCACTTAATACTAAACAAGCTTAGTGTGTCGCGTGAGGCAGCTATGAGTCGCTTTGATCCCCAATATCTTGCTTCGTGGTCAGACGGTGTTTGGCAGGAAAATGAATTGCCGGCGGCAATTACAGGGTTCTGTTTTGACGCACGCCAACTTCAGTCAGGCGAGTGCTTTGTCGCCTTGAGTGGTGGCGCGCGCGACGGTCATGGATTTATCGCGCAGGCGATTGAGCAGGGGGCAGGGGCTTTATTAGTCGAGCATCCACAGCCCGTGTCGCTGCCTCAGTTAGTCGTCGATGACTCGTTGGTGGCGATGGGAGCAATCGGTGCCGGTGTTCGTCAACGTTTCGATGGGCCTGTTATTGGCATTACGGGAAGTTGCGGAAAGACTTCCACTAAGGACATGTTGCGCGTGTTATTGGGCGAGAGCCGCACACATGCGACTGCGGGGAATTGGAATAACCGTATCGGCGTGCCGATGACGTTGTTTGGACTCGATTCTGATCAATATGATTTCGCGGTGATTGAGGCAGGTATTAATCAACCCGGTGAGATGGCTGAGTTGGGCGCGATGATTGAGCCAGACTTGAGCGTTGTAACCAATATTGCGGCCGCACATCTAGAGCTGCTTGGTTCGCTGGAACGGGTAGCTGCGGAGAAGGCTGGGTTGGCGCTGCGTTCGCGAGCCGATGCGCCAGTAGTCTTACCCCATTCAGTCTTTCAGTATGCGGCTTTTGCAGCCTTTGCGGAGCGGGCGCTGGTGCTTGCCGCCGAGGGTGAGCAGGTGTCTTCGCGAGCGTCTCGTGTCATTCGCTACCGTCTGAATATTGCGGGAACGGGGCATAGTAGCTTGCATTTAAGCGAGGGGCCAACCGATGCACGCTTTCAAATTGCAAGTCCGAGCGAGGGGATTTGTACGAATGCCGCACTGGCGATTATTGCGGCCCGTGAACTCGGGATTTCGGATGCTGTGATTGGTGAGCGCATTGCGGCGTGGTTGCCGTCCTCAAATCGAGGTCGTATTGCAACGCAGGGTGCGCAGACTTTCTATATCGATTGTTATAATGCCAATCCAGCGTCGATGAAGGATGCGCTTGCGGCATTTTGCCGTACTACGTCGGCCGAGCAGGCACGTTGCTATGTGCTTGGCGCGATGAATGAGCTGGGTGCAGAGTCGGTCGCATTACATCGAGAAGTCGGGCGGCAGCTTCGGTTGCGCTCTGAGGATCGGGTGCTGTTCGTTGGGGCAGATACACTGACGCAGGCATATACGGACGGTGCGATTGAGGTAGGGGCAGAACATGCACAGCTTAACTGCTCCACGGACGTCGAAAAAATGAAATCTGTCGTTGCTGATTTTGCGGGGGCGCTCTTTCTGAAGGGCAGTCGTTGCTGCGCGCTCGAAAAACTTTTACCGATGGAATTGCGCTAGCTCGGTTGTCTCAGATTTACCACTCTCACTTTCACTACCACTCTCACTAACTAGAATGCTCAGTTATCTCGCCGACTACGAAGCCTATTTTGGGCCGCTCCGTCTTTTTCGTTACATTACTTTGCGCGCTGCATTCGCTGCGCTGACTGCGCTGAGTATCGGCTTTATTATGGGGCCTTGGTTATTTGCCAAGCTGCGCGCGTTGAGTGCTAAACAGTCGCTACGCACCAAAGATGAGGTCGGTGAATTGGCTGACCTGCATGCCTCGAAATCGCAAACGCCGACAATGGGCGGATTAATGATTTGCGTTTCTGTGATCGTCAGTGCGGTGCTGTGGGCACGGCCGAATGTGTATGTGTATACTGGACTGTTAGTTTATCTCGGCCTTACGGTGATTGGTTTTATCGATGATTATTTAAAAGTAGTGAAGAAGAACAGCGATGGGCTTTCGGGTCGTTGGAAACTGGCGGGGCAGGGGTTGCTGACTGTTGTGGCGCTGCTACTGTTGTTAACCTGTGCAGAGTCCGCCGAGCGCATGCGCGAGTTGTGGGTGCCGTTTTATAAGGAAGTGCTGTGGTCGCAAATGTCGCTGCTCTTTCTGGTGCCATTCCTATTTCTCATTCTCGCAGGTTCGAGTAATGCGATTAACCTTACTGATGGAGTTGATGGACTGGCGATTGGATGTACGGTAACTGCCGCAATGGCGTTTGCGATTATGGCCTATGCGGCGGGTAATACGATCATCGCGGACTATCTGTTTATTAGTTACATCCCAGGCGCGGGTGAGTTGGCGGTCGTTTGCTCCGCGCTGCTCGGTGCCAGCCTAGCGTTTCTCTGGTATAACTCACATCCGGCGGAAGTCTTTATGGGTGACACTGGATCGCTTGCGCTTGGTGGCCTGATCGGGATGATTGCCTTTATGGTACATCAGCCGCTAACTCTGATTATCGTGGGTGGTATCTTTGTGATGGAGGCGGGTTCGGTGATTCTGCAGGTCGGTTCCTTCAAATTGCGCAAGAAGCGTATTTTTAGAATGTCACCGATACACCATCACTTTGAGCTCAAAGGCTGGCACGAGAACAAGGTCGTGATTCGCTTTTGGATTCTCTCGTTGATTTTCGCAATGGCCGGATTGGCTACGCTGAAACTGCGTTGATTTGTTTCGTTTTTTTTGGTAGAGTGCTTGAATGCTGGAGGGAAATGCTCCGTCATTTCCGGGCGTAGTATCAGGCTCTATTTAGATTAGGGGGAAACGACGGAGCGTTTCCCCCCACAGATCTAGCTTGGTTCCGTGGTTCTCAGAAATGGTATAATACCCACAGCAGTCGCCCTGTGTGCGCACAAAAAACGGGCACCTCATTATAAAGTGCCCGTTTTGAGGAAACAGAGTCAGGTGTATTACGCGTCTTACTTGATCAGGATTTCCTTCGCACCGAGGCCTTGTTTGATCATCGGTAGAACGTGTTCGCTGTACGGCACGATTATTTCGAGAAGGTAAGGGCCGTCGTGGGCAATCATTTCCTGAATCGCGCCGCGTAGATCTTCGCGTTTCACTACGCGCTTTCCAGCAACGCCGAAGCCCTTGGCAATAGTGATGAAGTCCGGGTAGATCGCTTCAATGTTGTCGGGGCCACCAATATTGTCCTTGTCACAGAGGACCGTCTGGCCGCGAACACTTTCATACAGCAAGTCTTCCCACTGCACCACCATGCCGAGGTGTTGATTATTTAGGATCATTGTCTTGGCGTTGATCTTCTCGATCGCTGAGGTGGCAAGCTCCTGCACGTTCATGAGGAAGCAACCATCACCGTCGATGTTGACCACGAGCTTATCTGGAAAGGCAACTTTTGCGCCGATTGCGGCTGGTAGGCCGAAGCCCATCGTACCTAGGCCAAGCGAGCTAATATAAGTGCGTGGCTCGCGAAATTTGAAGAATTGTGCGGCCCACATTTGGTGTTGGCCGACGCCGGTAGTGATGATCGCATCGCCTTTGGTTTCTTCGTAGAGTGCTTCGATCGCTTCTTGTTGAGAAATGTGACCAGTCTTGTCGTAGCTGAATGGGTATTGTTCTTTCCACTCGTTGATGGTCTTCATCCAAGCGCTGATATCAGGCTTGTTGAGGTTGCCAGCCTTGCAGAGTTCGATCAGCCGAGTCAGCGCATATTTAATGTCGGAATGAATCGCATGCTTCACGCGCTTGTTCTTATTATGCTCAGATACGTCGATATCGATATGGACGATCTCGGAATCGGGAGCAAATTTCGAAACAAGGCCAGTGATGCGGTCGTCAAAACGAGCACCTGTGCAAATGAGAATGTCGCTATCGCAGACCGCCCAGTTGCCAGCAACTGTGCCGTGCATACCGAACCAGTAGAGTGATTGCGGGTGCTCAGCGTCGAATGCACCAAGCCCCATGAGAGTCGATGCGACAGGGATACCTGTGAGCTCGGCAAATTCACGCAGCTCGGAGTGTGCTTCGGCCGAAACGATGCCACCGCCGATGTAAAGTACTGGGCGCTCCGCTTTGCCGATCAAATCGAGGACGTTGAGCAGTTCTTCATCGGTCGCTTGTGGCTTGATCGCATCGATTTGGTAGCCGGGGAGGTTGACTTTCGCAGGGAAAGTTGGCTTGAAAATCGCTTGCTGCACATCTTTTGGGATGTCTATCACAACTGGCCCAGGTCGGCCGGTGGTCGCGATATGGAAAGCTTCTTTGACGACGCGTGGTAGGTCTTCTTTGTCCAATACTAGGAAGCTATGCTTTACGATCGGCAGAGTCATGCCGAAGAAGTCAGTTTCTTGGAAAGCTGTCTTACCAATAAATTCTTGGTAAACTTGTCCCGTGATCGCGATCAGGGGAATGCTGTCCATGTAGGCATCTGCGATGCAAGTCACCAGATTCGTCGCACCAGGGCCGCTGGTGGCCATACAGACTGAGGCTTGGCCTTTGGCGCGCGCATAGCCGTGTGCCATGAAGCCGCCGCCTTGCTCCATGCGGGGCAAGATCGTACGGATCTTTTCGCTCTTGGTGAGTGCTTGGTGAAGCTCCATCGACGCACCACCAGGGTAAGCAAAAACCACGTCCACTCCCTCGCGCTCAAGAGCCACGACTAAGGCATCAGCACCTTTCATTTCAGGGCCAATTTCGTCCTGTTCGGGAGAATCGATTGTGGTATCGGGTTTCATTATTCTATGATGTTTTGTTGTGTTCTTTAGGTGGGGGCAGCTACGCCCTCTGAAAGGTGCAGTACAATGACAGTAAAAAGCGCTCAAATCAAGCACGGAAGAGCCTTGCGGGGGGCGCTGTTTCTTTTTAATTTCAATTATATGCCAAAAGTTTTGTTTTTAGGAGATATCGTGGGGCGTCCGGGGCGCACCTTTGTGGCTGAGCGTGTGCCTTCATTGAAGGCGGAACTGGGCGCGGATATCGTGATTGCGAATGCGGAGAACTCGGCCGGAGGTGCGGGGATCACTAAAAAAATCGCCGATCAACTGATTGCGGCGGGCGTCGATGCGATCACCTTGGGCGACCACGTCTGGGACCAGAAAAATTTTGAGAATGAGATCGATGGGCTGGAGCAAGTCTGTCGCCCCGCTAATCTACCAGAGCAGAATCCCGGTCGCACCCACTTGGTGATCGACAAGGATGGCTTTCGACTCGCGATTTTAACCGTGCTTGGGCGCAATTATCTGACCTTGAAGTCGAGCTGCCCGTTTAAAATGGTAGATGCCAAACTCGCCGCTTTGAAGGATGCCTGCGATGCGGTGTTTGTGGAGTCGCACATGGAGGCGACTTCGGAGAAGATAGCACTGGGCTGGTATCTCGATGGCCGCGCAGCCGCGGTGGTCGGCACGCATACCCATGTGCCGACTGCAGATGGCCGCGTGTTACCGCAAGGCACAGCGTATTTAAGCGATGCAGGCATGTGTGGTCCATATGCTTCGGTGCTCGGGCGTGACGTCGATTCGGTGGTGGCGAGTTTTCTCGACGGCATGAAGCGCCGCTTCCCAGTGGCCGAAGACGATGTCCGGATCTGCGGCTGCCTGATCGACATCGACGCAGCAACTGGCTTGGCAACCAGCTTCGAGCGAATCGAAGTGGTCAAGGACTAAGCGAATACTCGCAGAGGGTATGCGCACTGGCGAGATGCACCGTTCTCTCTAGGTTTGGTTCGTTTCTGAGGAAACTGAAATCCTGTAAATATTGGCTCACAAGCCTATTTGGCTGCGGTTTTATTATGCTGCTGGAGCTCGAAAAATTAACGATTTGAAGTGGAATTGCTTACCGTGAGTAATTTGTGGGACAATATGCGGCAGGGGTTCGAGAATTCATCTGAGTCCGTTGCAATCTGCGTGTTGGGCGAATCGATTCAGGCGCAGCTAAGGTCTTGGATTGAGACAAAGTTGAAGGAAGTATTGGACGTCGATGAACAAGAACCGAATTCCTTTGGATACTTGATCTGGCCTAAATGGAGCCTTTTTAATTGCTACAAATAGCAAGCGCCAGGGGTTGGGGATTACCCCCTTCTTCGAGTATTTAGGCAGACCTCGAAAAGCTTGAGGTAACAGACGGAGCTCATCGTGTCATCTTTCGTTTGTTTTATCGAAGTTTGTCGCGAGTATTTCTATACGGAATATTTTATACTATGGAAGATGACTCGGTCATCGTTTATGTGCGACAAAATCCAGAGTTCATTCATCGCCAACTTGAAGAAACCAAAGCCCCACTTGGCGAGGGGCACAACGGCTTAGGGCGTGTGATCTCTCGATGTTGACGCTCTGGTTGCGTCATCCGTTTTTTTAAGCTCCAATCACTAGATCGCTGTCGCCTTTTGGGGCGCAGCAGCAGAGTAGGGCATTACCTTCATCGGGCTCACCTGAGTGGCCCATGGGGTATTCGACTGCGCCGGAGACTATTATTTGCTGGCAGGCGGTACAGTTACCCATGCGACAACCGTAATCGAGGTCGAGGTCGTTACTCTCCGCGAATTCGAGGATGCTTTCTTCGTCGCCTGTCCAGTTTAGTTCAACGCCAGATTTTTGAAAAATGATTTTCGGCATGTTTTGCATCGAACTCGGAAGCGGAGGAAACGCAAACTGTTAATGCGTATGTCCGATGAAGATGACAGGTAGGAGCAAAATTATGGGTGAAATTCTTTACTGACTTGCCTCGCCATATGCGGCAGACCTCGATCTGACTGCAATCTTCTAACTCCAGCTATCAATGTCCAAAATCCGTCAGATTGATTATTCTACGCCGCGCACACTACATTCTTACAGTGGTAAAAGTGTGGTGCGCACGACTGGTGATGAGACGCGTTATAAGTTTTCGGGTGAAATGATTGATGGTGTAGAGGATGGATTTGTAAAAATCGGTGAGACTCGTAAAGACTGGCAAAAGAGTGCTTTCCCACTCCCATGGACGGACTCACCTGATGCGGTGCGCCCTGATTAGCTCAACAGATTCATATTCCTGTCGATTCTGTATTCTACGCGCTTGACAGGGGGCATTGTAGCCAGTTCTTTCTTCGCCTTTCGCAACTTCCGGCCCCTGGCCCTGAAATCTCACAAACCAATAACAATATATGGCTCTCAAAATCCGCCTCCAACGCCACGGTGCTAGTCACCGTCCCTTTTATCGTCTAGTCGTGACCGAAGCTACTGCTCGTCGTGATGGTCGTTTTGTCGAAGTGCTCGGCACTTACGAGCCACAAGCTAAGCGTGCTACTGATGAACTCAACCTGAAGGTTGACCGTATTGATTATTGGAAGTCTGTTGGCGCGAAGCCTACAGACACCGCTGCAAGCTTGATCCGTAAGGCTCGCCGAGAAGCTGCTGTGACTGAGGAAGCTGCACCTGCAGCCGAAGTTAAAGCACCTGTAGCTGAAGTTAAAGCACCTGTAGCTGAAGTTAAAGCACCTGTAGCTCCTGAGGTTAAAGCAGCCGAAGCAAAGACTGCAGCGCCTACTACTGAAGAAACTAAAGCTGAAGCATAAGCTGGTCCACCCTTGATCTTTCAGGGCAACCGACCGATTGCACCATGCACATCGAGTTTGATATTTTAACCCTCTTCCCAGAAATGGTGGAGGGTTTTTTATCGTCCAGTATGTTGGGACGCGGCCAGCGCAATGGCCTCATTCGCGCTGAAGCTCACCAACTACGTGATTGGACGACGGACAAGCACCGCAAGACCGACGAGATGCCCTTTGGTGGCGGAGCGGGGATGGTGATGAAGCCAGAGCCGATCTACGCGGCGGTCGAATCGATGCGTCGTCCAGAGACCAAGGTTGTTTATATGGCGCCAGACGGCGAGCAGCTGACTAGTCAATTGGCTCGTGAGTTGGTCCAGGAAAAACACCTTATTATACTGAGCGGTCATTATGAAGGGGTGGATCAACGCGTTCGCGACGATTTGATCGACCGAGAAGTGAGTATTGGGGATTATGTGCTGACCAATGGTACCTTGGCAGCGGCAGTGATGATCGACTGTATCAGTCGATTTGTGCCCGGGTTTTTAGGTGACGAAAAATCCTTGACGGAGGAATCCTTTATGACCAACTTCCTCGGTTTTCCCCAATACACCCGTCCTGCGGAGTTTCGCGGTATGGGTGTGCCAGATGTTTTATTGTCTGGGGATCATGCTGCTATTGCGAAATGGCGGCGTGAACAGCAGATCGAAAAGACCCAGCAACTAAGACCAGATATTTTACCAAACGGAGAATTCCAGCAATGAGCCAAGCAATCCTAGAAGACATCACTAAAGATCAACTTACGAGCGACCGCGCAGACTTTAAAGTCGGCGATGGCGTTCGCGTCCACCTCAAGGTTTCTGAAGGTGATAAGACACGTATCCAGATTTTTGCTGGTATCGTCATCGCTCGCAAGGGCGGCAGTCTCCAAGAGACTTTCACTGTGCGTCGCATCGCATCTGGTGTGGGTGTTGAAAAAGTATTCCCTGTTCACAGCCCATCGATCGAGAAGGTCGAGATCGATCGTGAGTCCATCACTATGCGTGCTCGCATGTATTACATGCGCGATCGTATCGGTAAGGCTGCTAATCAAGTTAAAGAAAAGCGCTTGGTCGAAGCTAAGCGCAAGTAAGCGTTTTGCTGATATTTTTAAACAGGCCGTCCCGATTGGGACGGCCTTTTTTTGCGTCTCGGGTCGACGAGTGGGATGATGATGACGATAACTTGGACGAATTAAGCAGGAACCTCTAAAACGCTGGCGAAGTCAGTGTTAAACGTTGAAGTCGTTCACCATGACTTTGCCGCCGTGCGACCAAGTAAGTCGGTTTTTGCATTTAGGAACCTTGCCAGCAAACGGTTTACTCATAGCTTGTCACGGTTCTATCCTATCTATTTATGAAAACCTTGTTTCGAATATTTGCTGTTCTCTTTGTGCTGCTCTTGATCGCCTTTGTCGGCGGGTATTTTATACTGACTAATGCTGGCTTCCAAAAAAGTCTGGTCGAGAGACAATTACCTGCAGGCAGTTCGATCGAGTCGATCCATGTGACCACAGGGCAGGTGACGCTCTCGGGCTTGATCCTGATGCTTGAGGATGGCACGCGGGTGGAAGTCGGCACAGTTGATACCGCATTTGAGCCGCTAGCGGCCGTGTTTGATCAGACAATCAAAATGGGTGTGTTGCAAGTGGAGGGACTGCGTGTGGATCTTCCGACGGTGACTGATACGACTGTTGCTGCTAGTCGATCAACGGCAGGGCGTGAGCCTCGCGTTGAGACGGCAGCTTCGACGCCAGCTGCTACCGAACCAGAAGCATCGACGAATCCGATGGAAGTGCTGAACGCATTGGGGCATTTTGAATGGTTGCTCGATATTGACGGAATCGACTTTGAAGGTGAGATTCATGACGGGCAGGGCTCGATGTACGTGGTGCGAGTCGATTCGCCGGCAATTCGCCCCGGCGAGTCTTCTAAAATTGATGCGTCGCTACAATTGCTGACGGATGCGCCACTGCCGTCTGGCTTGAAAGTCTTTGATTCAACTGCGATGCTGAGTTTTAAGCAGAAAGCCGAAGGTGGTTTTGAGTCGCTGCAACTTGAGTTGAATACATTGGGCGCGGATGCCCAAGGGCAGCAGTTGATCTCAGTGCAGTCGGCATTGGCGCTGGAGGTCGATGACGCTGCGGGTGAGGCAACTGTTTCAGTGAACTTCAATGCCGACCTGCCGAAACCGCAAGTGATCGCTCCTGAGTTGGCAATACTGGGTGCATTGCAAGTCACTGGCAATGCAGTGGCATCGACTGACGGCGAGGCGATGACGCTCAGCGCTGCGAGTTTGAACGCGTCTGCTGCCAGTACTGAGCTATTGGCGCTAGACTTGAAGCGCAGCTTGGTATTTGGCGGCGAAGCGGATTTATCGGGCGAGTTACTGGATGTCACGATCACAGCGCTGCAGCTCGAATGGCTCAATCCATGGTTGTCAGATGGGGTACAAATCCAATCGCAGGTACCCGTGTCGCTCGCATTGTCTGTGGCAGGTGCTGCAGACGGCGCCTTTGTGTTGACCTTTGCCGAGCCGCTACAGCTCGGGCCGTTGACTGTGACAGAGGCAGGTGCGCCGTTGGTTCAGGATGTCGTCGTGATGCTCACCCCAGAATTGCAGTTAAGCGCGGATCAGTCTTTGAAGTATTCGTTCAACTCGCTAAGTATTGCGGATAAATACGGCTCTTTCATCCAAGGCAGCTCTAGTGGTGTGATTCAGTTGGATGCGACACGTGATGCGGCCAATCCTTTTGCAGGCATTCAGTCGCAGGCGAAGTTACAAATCGGGCTGCAGGAAGTCTTCCAGTTGCCCGCCCTGGCGAGCACTGCTTCAATCGTTAGTGGTCAGCTATCACTGAATGTGAACGTCGATGCCTCTGCCGATGAGCCGCTACAGCTGCAAGCGCAGGTCAAGGGCCTACGTGCGCGTAGTATGCCGAGCGTGGCGAAGGACTATGCCCTCGCGTTAGCGGTGAAACCGACATCAAAGCTCGGCGAATGGGCAATTGGGGCAGATCTTCTCGCGGGGCCAACACGCCGCCCTTCAACGAGCCTGCAACTCGTAGCTGAGGTGAACCCGAGCCAAGCACCGATGACTTTTTCCGCCGCGGTATCGGGGCCACGTGTGACTCAAGAGGACCTCTCGATTCTAAGCGCAGCCTTTACGCCGAGAGCGCAGCCGGCCGTTGCAACGCCGACTTTATCACGGCCGAGTGCTGTGCGGGGCGCAGAGCAGCCTCAGACGGCTCGCGACGCTTTAGTTGATGCATCGGTATCCGTACCGCCTGTATGGGCGATGCTGGATGGTCGTGCCACGATCAGTATCGACGAATTTCGCCTCGAGGCGGGACAGTTGATTGAGGCGATTGCGCTCAAGGCAGTCGTTTCTGAGCCGAAGTTGATGGTGGCTCCAATTTCAGCTAAGATCGGCGAGGGCGAGTTGCAGGGCAGTAGTACGGTCTTGTATGCCTCGTCGCAGGCAAAGCCTTACAGTCTCACTGCGGACATTCGTTGCGCAGATGTAGATCCCGCGTTTTTCGTTAAACGCCATCAGACCGCCCCCGTGCAAGGGCGATTCGACGGCGTGTTTCAGTTGACGGGCGTCGGCGAATCCTTAGATGCAGCGCTCGAAGACTCCACGGCAACCCTCAAAATTAGCGGTGAGGAGGGCGTGCTGACGGCGTTTAAAATGGATCAGCGCCAGCAACTCGGTCTTGGTCTTGCGGGACTGCTAGGGCAGAGTCTGGATCGCCCAGGGATTACGGCGCTGTCGCGCACCATTCCGTATTTTAAGGATATTCCCTTTGATAGTTTTGTCTTCGAACTCACGCGCGGCGCGGACAAGCGAGTGATGATCCCGCAGTTGCGATTGACGGGAGACAGTGTTTTGATCGATGCGTCCGGCTCGGTGGGCGCGAGCGGTTTGCGCGAGGTGATGGATCAACCGTTGGATTTGACTCTGTCACTCGGAGCAAAGGGCCGTCTGACTGAGTCTTTAGAAACGCTAGAATTGCTGCAGCCCAGCGCTGCCGAAGACGGCTTTAGGCGTTGGAATCGGGACATTCAAATTACCGGTAGTTTAGCCGATCCAGATACTGGGGAATTGATGGATATTCTTAATGATGCGGCGCAGGGAGCGTTCTCGACCTCGAATAAGCGGAAATCCGTGCCAGCGGAAGCTGATCCGAGTCAGCCACTGTCGACCGAACTTGTACCTCAGGCCGAGGGCACTGGCGGCACCGCAGCTGAATCAGAAGCTCCACAAAAAAAATCTAAGCAAGAGCGCCGCCGTGACGACATTGAGATGGGCCTGGACTTGTTGAATTCCTTCTTCGGGAATTAAGCAAGCGACCGATTCGGGCTGAGAAGTGTGGGCGGACTCGGCCACGTTGAGCCGATGTTGATGCCAATGAGGGCGCGCCGTCGCTCTTTAGACACAAAAAAAGACGCTCCGAATGGAGCGTCTTTTTGATTTAAGTAATTCGGCGTTCAAAGTTGAGCGTTTGATGTTGCTTCGCTATTTACGGCAGATCTCCGTCAACGTTAGCGCCAACGACGCTTTAGCCTTGGATCTCTGCGAAGGCCCAATCCAGCCATGGCAGTAGTGCTTCGATATCTGCGGTGTCGACGGTTGCGCCACCCCAGATGCGGAGGCCGTCGGGTGCGTCGCGGTAACTGCCGAAGTCGTAGCCGACGTCTTCTTTGTCGAGCATGCTGACGAGCTGCTTAGCCTTGGCTGCTTGCTCCTCGGCGGGCAGGGCTTGATACCAATCCGCAGTGATCTTCAGGCAGATCGAGGTGTTGGAAATGGTGGCTGGGTCTTCGGCGAGGAATTCAATCCAGTCGGTCTTGGCGACCCAATCGGCAATCGCTTGGAGGTTCGCTTCGGAGCGCTCGATCAGTGCGGGCAGGCCGCCAATGCTTTCTGCCCAGCGCAGGCCGTCGACTGCGTCTTCGATGCACAGCATCGAGACGGTGTTGATGGTCGCACCGCTGAAGATACCTTTGATCAGCTTGCCGCCGCTAGTCATGCGGAATATTTTTGGTAGTGGCCATGCAGGCGTGTAGCTTTCGAGGCGTTCGATCGCTCGTGGGCTGAGTACGATCATGCCGTGCGCGCCTTCGCCACCCATGACTTTTTGCCAAGACCATGTAACGACGTCGAGTTTCTTAAAATCGATGTCCATCGCGAATACTGCAGAGGTCGCGTCACAAATTGCTAGGCCTTCGCGGTCGTCGGGGATCCAGTCGAGATTCGGCACTTTGACACCTGAAGTGGTGCCGTTGTAAGTGAAAACCACGTCGTTGCTAAAGTTGATCTTGGACAAATCGGGCAGGAGGCCGTAGTCGGCCTCGTGCTTGGTGATGTTGTTGAGCTTGAGTTGCTTGACGGCGTCAGTGACCCATCCCGAGCCAAACGATTCCCATGCACATATTTCAACGCCGCGTGCGCCGAGCAGTGACCACATTGCCATTTCCACTGCACCGGTATCAGAAGCTGGCACGATGCCGCAAACGTAGCCTTCAGGTAGACCAAGAATAGATGCGGATTTGTCGATCACTTCTTGGATGCGCGCCTTGGCTGGCTTTGCGCGGTGAGAGCGGCCGACGAGTGCTTCGTTAAGAGCTTCGAGCGACCAACCTGGACGCTTGGAGCATGGGCCTGATGAGAAGTAAGGACGTGTTGGTTTAACTGTTGGTTTCATGGAAATGTTGAACGTTGGACGTTGTTGTTTGGACGTTGTTGGTTGGACGTTGTTGGTTGGGTGCAATTTTTAAGAACGCTCAACTGACAACCTACAACTATCAACTCTTCTTCGCTTTCTTTTTAGCTGCCTTCTTCACTGGGCGTGGTGCAAATTCAAAGCCGATCTTGCCATTTTCAAAGTCGAGAGTGAGGTGCGCTTTAAAGGGGCGTTTGGTGCGCTTCGAGATGAAGCCGTCGAGCAGTGGTGTCTTACCTTCGGTAAATAGTTGCTCGACCGCCTCGGGATCGAGCTCTTTCTGTAGGATGACCTTGCCGAGACGGAAGCCGTCGGGTGAATCCTTTGGCTTGAACTCGGGTATATGGTAGGCCTTGTCAGTGCCGTAGAATTTAGCTTCGAGTCCGTTTTGTAGCCTGACTGTTTTAAGCAATTGATCGTCGGTCAACTCCTCCGCTGAGTCGAGGTCGTCATCAAATACGAAGTTGGTTTTCCACTTGCCGATTTTCCCCGTCTTGGTGACGTTTCGTACAAGCTCCAGTGCGGCGCTGAATGGTTTGTTAAAGCGAGAGACGAAGCCCTCCATTTCGGGCAGTGCCTTGGTCGTGAGTAGTTGGACTGCTTCGTTTTCGCTGAGTGAGCGACCAGCGATGTGCTTTGAGATGCGGAAGTCGCATGCTTCTTCGCGGCACTCGTAAGTGGCGTCGGTTTGTTTGAGACGTTCGGTGCCACAGGCTGGGCAAGCGCATTTCAAATCAGGGAAGGTGCGGCTGACCAGCATCTCCATGTGGGCGCGGGCTTTGCTGACCACGTCTTCGGTGAACGTGGCGATCTCTTGCATGAAGTCGTCGCGCTTAATCTCGCCGCGCTCCATCTTGTTAAGCTTGGCTTCCCAGTCGCCTGTCATTGAGGGGGAGGCGAGCTGCTCGATATGCATCTCTTCGCACAGCTCGATCAGGCGCAGGCCTTTGCCGCTGACGTTGAGTTCACGGCCGTCGCGGGCGATGTATTTCTGGCGGAGCAAGCCTTCGATTGTGGCGGCACGTGTGGCGGGGGTGCCGAGGCCGCGCTCGGACATGGCTTCGCGCAGTTCGTCGTCGTCAAGAATAAGTTTACCAGCACCTTCCATCGCTGCGAGTAGCGTGGACTCCGTGTAGCGGGCCGGCGGCTTGGTTTCTTTGTCCAATACGTCGATCGCTTCGGTCTGCGCGTCTTCGCCTTGAGCGACGGCGACGAGCTCGTCCTTCTCTGCAGCAACGCCTGCCACGCGGCCATAAACGGCGAGGTAACCTGGCTTGACCAGTGTTTTACCATTGGTCAGGAAAGTGTCTTTTTCGTCGCCGTGGTTGATCGTGGTTAGGCGCTTGGTAACTTCGAATTCAGCATGCGGGAAGAACACCGCGATGAAGCGTTTGAGGACCATATCGTAGAGCTTCGATTCCTGCTCGTTGAGTTTGACGACGCGGCCAGTTGGGATGATCGCAAAGTGATCCGAGACCTTGGCGTTGTTAAACACGCGCTTGGAAAACTGCACACGGTCATTCTCGATCGCATCGATGGCCCATTTAGCAGCCGGGTGTCCGGATTTGGCGAGGTCGCTAAAGGTCTCGAAAACCTTGCTCATGTAGTCTTCCGGCAAGTAGCGAGAGTCAGTTCTCGGATAAGTGAGCATCTTGTGACGCTCGTACAGTGCTTGTGCCAACCCGAGTGTGTTTTTGGCGGTGAAGGGGGCTTCGCGCTGAAGGGTGGTGAGGTCGTAGAGCTGCGGCGCGATCTGTTTGGTCGGCTTAGTCTCTTCCGTGACTGTGCCTGCTTTGCCTTCGCAACGCTGGTGGATCTTTTCGGCGGTGGCTTTATCCCAAACGCGCTCGGCGCGGCCATGTGGCTGCTGTTTGTTTTTCTTGAAGTCGACGTCGATCCATTTGCCTGGGTATTCGCCATTGGCGACGCCGAACTCGGCGTGAACCTCCCAGTAATCTTCTGGGTTGAATGCGGCGATTTCGCGTTCGCGTTTGGCGAGGATGGCGAGGGTCGGGGTCTGCACACGGCCTGCAGCTGTGATGTTGAATCCGCCGTGACGTGAGCGGAAGCAGGTGAAGGCGCGAGTGGAGTTGAGGCCGACGAGCCAGTCAGACTCGGAGCGGCATTTAGCGGCGTCGGCGAGGTTCGACATTTGCTCGCCTTCACGAAGATTGTCCCAGGCTTCGAGGATCGAACCTGTGGTCATCGATTGCATCCACAGGCGCTTGACCGGCTTCTGGATGTTGCCGATGTCCATGATGTATTGGAAGATCAGCTCACCTTCGCGGCCAGCGTCACATGCGTTGATGATGAGGTCGAATTCCTTCTTTTTAGCCAAGCTGAGCACGTGCTTGAGGCGGTTGTGCGTTTGTTCGATGGGTTGCAGCTCGAATTTCTTCGGGATCGCCGGCAGCACCTTAAAGTTCCAAGGGAGATTTTTACCGTTGGGGCCAGTGGGCATCTTCAGTTCGACTAGGTGACCGACTGCCGAGGTGATGGCGGCATTTTTATTCTCGAAATATTGTGCGTCGCGGGATTTGCCTTTTTTCTCAAATTTGCCCAAATGCTTGGCCAGGGCTTTGGAGAGGTCGGTGGCGACGGAAGGCTTTTCGGCAATAATTAAATATTTCATGTATTCAAATCTATCGGTCTGTAAAGTGCTGAGCCTCCGTGTTGAATGGAGGCTCTTTCAAGATGGACACTATATTGTCTTACTGGTGTGGACTGGTTCGTGCGTCGAGTCGCCGTGCACAGTCCGTTAGTCAGCAGTAAATGCCGATGCGTGGAACTGTGATTGTTGGTGCGGAAGCTCATTGAATAAAAAGTAACAGTTTTATCGTGTGAAGAGAGAAATGGAGTTTGGCGATCTCAATCTATTATGTATTGCTTTGAGTCAGGTAAATGTGAGTCGCTAGGTTTTCGGTAAAACAGGCGAATAAAACGGGCGTCAACCCTGTTTCTTATTTTTACCATATCTGTCTCCGCACAAAACTCACCAATCGCACTTCTTTTTATGCTCCGTAAATTCCGCGAAGATCTAGCGCGCAAGGCTAATAACTTTGCCCAATTCACTGCGGATGTGATTTACGATCGGCAGCATGGCCGCGCGGCTGAGCTGTTTGGCTCCTTCCTATATGTACTCTCGTTTCTGTTCAGTTTTATCGTGCAGCTGCGCTGGTATCTTTATGAGCACCGTATTCTCCGCAACAAACCACTAGGCTGCCTAGTCGTGGTGGTGGGCAATTTGACGGTCGGTGGCACGGGCAAGACGCCGGTGGTGGAGAAATTTGCCCGCACTTTGACGGAGCGTGGCCGTAAGGTCGCAATTCTCAGTCGTGGATATAAGAGTAAGAAAGAGCCACTAACTAAAAAAATATGGCGTAAGCTGACGCACGGCGAGGAAGCGCCACCAAAAATAGTCAGTGATGGTAAGAATGTGCTGCTTGACTCGGAAGTCGCTGGTGATGAGCCGTACATGCTCGCTTGTAACTTGCCGGGGGTGGTTGTGCTGTGTGATAAAAACCGCGTCAAGGCTGGTTCGTTCGCGATCCGACGCTTTGGTTGTGACACGCTGATTCTCGACGATGGGTTCCAGTACTTGCCACTCAAAGGCCGCTTAAATTTGCTGCTGGTCGATAAGACTAACCCATTTGGGAATCAGCACCTGTTGCCGCGTGGAATCTTGCGCGAACCGATCAAGCATCTTTCCCGAGCAAGCTACATATTCCTGACCAAGTCCGACGGCACGCAAGACGATGCCTTGCTCGAATTGATCCGCGAGCACAACCCGAAGGCGGAAATCATCGAATGCTCCCATCAGCCGCAATATTTACAGGCCATTGATGGCGGCGCGCGCTTGCCACTGGATACCTTGAAGGGGGCGCACATTGCCGCATTTAGCGGAATCGCCTCTCCTGAGAGCTTTGAAAATATGCTGCGCGGCTACGGTGCCGAGATTCGCTATAATCACCGTTTCCTTGATCATCACCGCTTTTCGCGTGCGGAAATTCAGCATGTCTACGATCAGGCGGCTGAGGCCGAGCTTGATATGATTGTAACCACAGAAAAAGATGCCGTGCGCTTGTTTGAAGATATTAAGCCCAGCATTCCGATTTATTTCCTCCGTCTCGAAATCGACATTCTCTCTGGGGAAGAGGACTTCGAGGGCGCGGCTGCTCGTATTTGCCTGCCTCGAAATACATCTGCTCAGATGACGCGACCTTCTTCCATTTCGGGGAATAGTTAAATGCACAGTGAATGGGGCTTGAATGCTGGTCACCTTTTCGCCACTTATCTTTGTTTTTCTCTGACAAATACTAAATAATATTATTATAATGGCTTCTACTCCAGTCGACACAGTTTCTAAAATCGACAGTAAAAAACTTCATGACCTTGAGGTTAAAGACGCGCAATTTATTTTCCAGTCGGTCTGGGCGGTGCTGGTCGACGAATTTGGTGAAGAGAATCTACGTTTCCCTAAAGAGATTTTTTGGCTTAATGGTGCGCCTGGCGCAGGTAAAGGCACCAATACTGACTTCATTATGAAGTTTCGCGATTTGACTGCACCACCAGTGGTTGTCAGTTCGCTATTGGAGAGCCCTGAAGCGAAGCAGATGATCGATGCCGGCATGCTCGTGGGCGACCGCGAAGTGGTCGAAATTATTTTGCGTAAGCTGCTAGAGCCGATCTTTCAGACTGGTGCTGTGGTGGATGGCTTTCCTCGCACGAAAGTCCAAGTGGAGTGTGTCAAGTTGCTGTTTAATACGCTAGTCGGCTTACGTAATAAGTATGCTGATACGCTGTTTTCTCAGTATTTAAAGAAGCCGCACTTCCATATTGTGGTGCTCTTCGTCGATGAGAAGGAGAGCGTCCGCCGCCAACTCCACCGTGGCGAGCAGTCACGCATCCATAACGCGGAAGTGCGCGAGTCTGGTGATGGCGAACTCATGGAAATGCGTACGACGGACCTCGATGCAGTTGCCGCGCTCAATCGTTACCGCACTTTTAAGGAAAAAACTTACGGGGCACTCAAAGACCTTCGAGCGATATTCTTCTATCACTTCATCAATGCACATGGCACGCTCGATGTA
>CALKBZ010000032.1 GCA_937775295.1 uncultured Opitutales bacterium | reverse complement strand
CTCGCTGGTTGCTTCGCACTGACTAGCATCATGGTGCGCCGCCGCCGATAGATTTTCATATTAATTAGGGTTAATATTATAGGGGAAGCCCCGATGCCATGCGCATCGGGGCTTTTTTTTGGTTCATCGTCGAAGAACGCCCGGAGCTTCAAGGAGCCTGCCCCTAAAATACCCCTGAACACTACGATACCAATGGAGCGCAACAATGTGGAAGTCCGGCAAACTCTGAAGCCCGGGCCCTAAAAATTGCCTGTCCCTAAAAAATACCCGGAAGTGCGTGTTATAGAGAGTTTGCTGCTCATACTCTGAAAATAAGCGTAAATAAGTGTTAATAAGCGGGATCAAAAAAGCATGTCCGGGTAAAAATTACTACCAAGTAAGGCTATAACACTCTGGTTAAAGCATTCGAAGGCAGAAATAAATACCGTCTATTGCGTCAGTAGATAAAGCTCACTGGCTGCCAGCAGGAAAATACCTGATCCGTATTCCGTAGAGTCTGTTTCTTTGACCATACCGGGGCCGCCGCCAGGAGGTTGATTCCATGTAACGGCGCCCTCTTCGTTTACAACCGAGGCCAGTGCTGCCCACCCGTTCTTTGCAACAGGCAGAAACCGCTCTCGATCCAAGATCCCGTTATTGATTCCCCAGGCGATTCCATAGGTGAAAAACCCGGTTCCGCTGCTTTCCCGCATTCTATATTGTTCAGGATCATCCAGGTTGGGTCTCCAGAATCCATCGTCCTGCTGACGCGCCGCCAGCGACTCCGCCATTTGAATATACAAGGCCTGATAACGGGCATAACTGCCATGATCTTTCGGCAGGTGCTTAAGGATTCGGGTCACCCCGCCAAACGCCCATCCGTTGCCCCGGGACCACAACACTTTTTTCCCATTCCTTGTTTTATGAGGTTTTGAACGTGCGTCCCGATTGAACAGGCCCGCATCGGAATCAAAGATTTCTCCATGCACATCCCAGAAACAGGCATCCATCCAGTTCACATACTTTTCATCCCCCGTCATCTGATACAACATCGCGAGCGCCGGAGGTGCGGTAAACAGCCCATCCACAAAGCGACGTCCATCGTTTTCAAAGTACCACGTCTTAGGCTCCGACACGGGTGTTGTTTTTTTGTTTGGATTATTGAGAAACTCAATCGTCGGCTGAATCATAGATTCGTCCTCTGTCGCTTGATAACATCCATACCAGATCTGCCCGCAAATAAGCGGATAGGACCCACTCTCATAGTTCCCGCCCGCGTTTTCCTTAATCTGCCAGGCAACCTCTTTCCCCCACTCCATGCAATCATCCAGATAGGCAGTATCCGACGTGCTTTCGTAGACAGCCATAAGCCCCGCGTAATACGTGCCGCGAACCCAATGCTGATTCTTGAATCCCGTGCCTTGGTTCTTTTGAAAACCATGAACGCGATCCGCTAATGCTTTGATCGTTTCCTTTTCAAAGCCATTTGCCGCTCCCTGACATTGAGTCGATTCGGTTGCGATTGATGTGCTGCATGCCAGCAGTGCGGCTGTCAGTATGCTAATAGGGTATTTTGTATCTATCATTTAATATTCCGTGTTTCCTGTTGCCTGTTACATAATCTACATTTTGTAGAACTCTCCCCATCCCTGGCGAGGTGCTGGGTCGAGGAGTGCTTTGATCCTAGGCCCATCACACCTCCGTGCCTCTGTGCCTCCGTGGTTAAAAGTTGCAGTGGATACGCTCTGAATTGGCTCAATATTTACCACCCGCTGCGCTGGAGACACTGAGACACGGAGGGAGGAGTCTCCCTTGAATTAAATTCAATTCGAGGGGACTCACCTAGGTGATCAATCATGAACTCAAAAACACGACACTGCTTTTCACAAATCTTCATGCGCGACAGTACACGTATTATAGTGGAATTAGCTTAGAGGCACTGCTTCATGACGGCTCTGTCCGGCATCGGTCAGCGCAGGTGCGCCCCACTCCGTCAGCCAATGCTGCAAGCGCAGATCATCCGTTGCAATCGGGGCGGCACTTTTCAGGCGGATCGTGCGGATCTCTCCGGCGCGCAGATCGAAGAAGGCATCTTCCACAATGACTGCCACGCCATCGGCGCAGCCTTCATTGATCCCTTCAAAATGCACGCAACGGCCGAATTTTTCGGCCTTGATCGTGACATCCACCACGCCTTGAGCGACTTCATGGATCGAACAGATTTCGAGCTTCGGCTCCGGCCAGTCGGCTTCTTTCCAAAAATTGGGAAAGAACACATCGCTGCGTTGCTCATCGCCGCAGTTCAGCTCTGCAAACAGGATCGCATCGCTGGCACCGCTGAATTCCTTTGTATCCACTTCAGTCAGCACGGTCGACGTATTAGCCGGAATCACGACCTTGATGGTCTTGTCCCATTTGCCATCACCCGTCAGCGTTTCTTCGCCCACTTGCAGTGTGCCCTCGTAACTCTGCAATGTGTCGTTGCAGGCAACCAGTTGCCAGCCGCTTTCGTCGGGGCTATTTTTCCAGCCGATCTGCAGCGGGCGCGACGCACGTTTGGCGGCATAGTAAGATGACTTGGGCAGACCATACCAGTCGACCACCGACCAGCTGCCGGTTGGCCATGGATCGGAATACATCCAAAACATACAGCCACTGTTAAAGGGGCGCTTGGTGCGATAGCCAAACACTTCATCCCACATGGATTCCGCATGCATCGTCATACCATATTTAATGAATTCCACATGATCCTGCGGGTCGCCGAAAAATGCCTGGCACAGCGCTAACTGCTTCTCCGCGAAGGTGCGTCGATCGTGGTGATCGTATGGGTTGGTGGTGATGCGGTAATTCCACAAATCATCAATCGGCCAATAGTGTTCCTCTGGCATGAATTTTTCAAAGGTCTCGCGTCGTGCCGGGCCCTGGATGGCAAACTCGGAATTGAATGAAGAATCGATCTGATTCACGCCGTTGCGGTAGTCAAAGAAGCCCTTGGAACTCGCCGCAAAAGTCTCTTGAAGTGCACTGAGGTGCGCATCGCCCGATTTGGGCGCGTTGCCGTCGTCCACATAGCCATAGGGCGAGTTACGGCGGTATGGGCGATAGGGATCGAAGGTTTGCAGGATACCGGGAACCACCTCGTCGACCAGGAAGTCGCCAGACGCCATACTCTTACCCAGGCTGTCGGATTTCTCGTCGCTACCACACGTTTCCTTCTGAATAAAACTACCGGACTTCTCATTGCCGCCACACCAATAAACCACGGATGTGTGCTTGCGCAAACGCTTAGCCTGATACGTGACTTCTTTACGAATTTCTTCGACAAACCAATCCTTATCGTCGGGCACATCGCTGCAGGCAAACATGACGTCCTGCCAGACCATCAGGCCGAGCTCATCGCAGAGCTCGTAAAAAATGTCTTTCTCATAAATGCCGCCGCCCCAGACGCGGAGCATGTTGAAGTTCGCCTCCTGAGCCAAGGTGAGCATATGCTGGTATTTATCGTCCGTAATGATGCCGGTAAAACTATCGAGTGGCACCCAGTTTGAGCCCTTACTGAAGCACTGCTCGCCGTTGACCACGAATGCAAAGCCCATCTTATCGTCACGCAGTGGCTTCTCTTCCAACTCCACCTCGCGAATACCGAAGCGTCCGGCTTTGCTCTCCACCACGACACCGTGCTTGAGCAGACTGAGCTCATAGTTGTAGAGCGGTTGAGCGCCCATACCATTGGGCCACCAGAGCTGCGGATCTTTGATAAATAGATTGCGGAAATTTTTGACGCCGGTCGCGGCCCATTGCTCATCAGCGACCTGTGTGCCGTCGGGCGAATGCACCGTCAGCTTGAGCTCCAGACCGTCGGTACCGGCCTGTTTGACTGCGTCGTTGAGGAAGACAAAGAACGACACCGCGCCATCGCAATGGGTATTGATGTTGTGCTCGTCGAGGCAGACCTGGTCGTAGGTCTCCAGCAATACGGACTCCCAAATACCAGTACCCGGGCAGTTCGGCGCCCAGTCCCAACCGAAGTGAAATTGCGCTTTGCGCATAAAAATACGATGTTGGTCGAAGCAGGCGAAGTACGGCTCTGCATCGTGTTGCTTCATGATGATTGAGATCGGCTCAATACAGACCATCAAGGAGTTTGGCTCACCGATCTTCAGCTTATTCGACACATCGAAGCGATGCTCACGCAACATACTTTCCGTGCGGCCGATCTTTTCATCGTTCAGATAAATATTGGCGATGGTATCGATGCCCTTGAATACCAACTCGGTGACGGACTCGAGCGAATCAACGGTAAATTCACGGCGATACCACCAAGCCTTTTCGGTGGTCCATTTATTCTTGGCGATGGTGTCGGCGTAATACATGTCGTCGAGCTCACCGGCGGCCATCAGGTCGACATGCACGTCGCCCGGCACCTGCGCGGGGATCCATTTTCCGGCCGGATTAACTTCTGCCTTATATTCGGCGCCTTGTAGGCCCCATTCTCCGTTTAAAGTGATTTTTTTCATACTCTTTTTTCTACTGTTAAAATTGGTTATTCGTTTGGTAAATTTTCGTTCTAGACGGGCGGCCCAAAGCCGTCGTCCTATTCTATTTGCTTTCCTTTAAAATCTTCAGGAACTCACCGTAATCGATGATATTGCATTTGCTCTGCCATGTTTCGCATGCCGCGGTTAGTTGTTGAACCATCTCCGGGTTTTGCTGAGACAGATTTGTTTTTTCGGCCGGGTCTTGTTCTAGATCGTACAATTCATATTGAATGCCCGAAACCTTCGAGGTATTCGGATACCAACCGGGTTCGATCAGCAGTTTCCAGCGTCCTTTGAAGATCACGCCCTGCTGCCCCTTGTCGTTGGAGAAGAGGAATTCGGGGGGAGCGATCTCTTGGCCTTTCAACACCGGAACAATGCTTCGGCCTTCCGGCGGGGAGGTTTTTGCACCGCGAAAGGTTTCCGGGTACGTAGTTCCAGCCAACTCCAGACAGGTAGGCAAAATATCACCGACCCAGCCGATGCTGTCGGTGATCGTGTCGGGCTTTATCACCTTCGGCCAAGAGACGATACAATGCGTTTTAGTGCCGCCCTCCCACATCCGCGCCTTGGAGCCGACATACGGAGAGTTCATCATATCGCCGACATGCGACGCGGCGCCGTTATCCGAGAAGTAAAAGATCAGCGTGTTTTCAAACTCGCCCGTCTCTTTGAGGGCGGCGACGAGCTTGCCGACATTCTCGTCGATCTTCTCCATCATCGCCGCATGCAGTGCGAATTTAAGCTGAAGCTCCTTTTTTCTTTCAGCACCCATTTTCTGATTCGGTCCAAATTCGGACCGAAAGGCCGCATCTTTGGGGAACATCTTTTCGCGGACGACTCCCGCCGCCCGGTCGGCTTCGACTTTACTAAAGTTTTCGTAGCGGCTCATATATTTATCGACCAAGTCCTGAGGCGCCTGCAATGGCAGATGCGGTGCACGGTGCGCCATATAAAGGAAGTAAGGTTGATCGCCCGCGTCATTGGTCTCTTCGATCATGCGAATGGCGCGGTCGGTGATGCCATCGGTTGAATAATAAGCCGGGGCTGTTTTACCGTGATTGGTTGTATAGGGGTAGCGCTTGCTCTGTTCTTTGCCTTTTTCCCAGAGGCAATTCATGGTGTAGGTGCCCGTCATGGGAAGCTTTCCTGCGGGTTTGTTCCCTTCCTGGATACGGTGTTTCCAGACATCATTCTCAGTATAGAAGAGATGCGACTCGCCACCAACCAGGCCGAAATACTGATTAAACCCGCGCTCGGACGGCATCGCATTATATTCGTCCTCCATCGCCTCTTCGGTCAGCTCGCAATCCGGATGCCGATGATTTTCCCAGGACCGTTGCGCCCCCTTGTTGGTTTTGATGTCGTGGGTGCCACCGAGGTGCCACTTGCCGACCATCAACGTTTCATAGCCGGCATCGCGCATCAGCTCCGCGACGGTGGGAACCGTATAGGGCAAAATCCCGAAATAGCCTGGATTATTAATCGTTGGGTGTCCGCCGAGTGTTCCGGCACCGAAACCGACATCGGCGGCATCGTGCCCGGTCATCAACGACGCACGCGTCGGGCTGCAACGCCCGTTATTGTAGAAGTTCTTGAAACGCACGCCCTGTTGGGCGAGCGAATCGAGGTTGGGGGTATCAATTTCTCCGCCATAACAACCCAGATCCGTGTACCCCGAATCATCGGTCATGATGACAATGATGTTGGGGCGTGGCGCCGCAAAAAGATTGAAACTACCAAGACACGCGAACAAAGCCGCGATTTTATATTTGTTTAAACTGATTCTTTTCATCGTTCTCTTCCTGCTGTTAATCCTTTTTTAAATATTCGTTATAGGCGGGCTGCCCAAACACATCGCTGTAATGCGAATGCGCCGCGTCCCGCTGCCAGGGCCACTGCATCAGGTATTCAAAGGTTAATCCAAACTGATCGGCCACCTGCTGAAACTCCTGCAAGCTCAGGGCACTGTTCCAAAAGGTTTCGAGAATGATGATTCTGGGTTCTTCGATGCCTGCGGCATGGAATTCCGAAACCATCCCAGGCATCCATTTCGGCACATTCTTATACAGATCGAGCGCATGCCGGGAGGGGCGGATACCGACCTCGTCATAGACCTCGATCAGGTTGCTGATCCGTCCAGGATGCGCCGCAATGGAAAAACCTAAGGTGTCGTTCGCGCCAAACCGCTTCGTGTAGTCCGCCCACAACCGACGGGTATATTCCGGCACGCTCCCTTTTGAGATGCCGCCCAGCTCCGCGCCCAAATCAAAAACCAATTTGATATCTGAACCTTCCAGCACATCACAAATCTGCTGTCGCACGGAGAGGATGAATTTAAGGTTCTCCTTGTACGCTTCCTCGTTCCAGACCTTCCATTGCTGCGACCACACCGAACCCTGCTGCGCAAACCGGAAAACCAGTTCGTTGAACAAACCGTCTTCCCGAATCAGCGCAAGCAACCCCTTCAGGTTTTCGGCATGCTGCGGAGTGAGTGCCCCCCCGTTCGATGCCAGCACGTGGCCATAGATGCCGCCGTCGGCCATCCGCTTCCGCGGCAGGTGACTGTGCCACATCATGATCGCGATCTTCCGCTGCCCGGAGCCATGCATCGCTTTCAGCTGTTGGCGCACATCTTCCTTCTTCTGCAGATGGAAGGTCGCCACCACCGGCTGCAGGACACCGGGCTTGAACCAGCCCGTGCCGGAATCGAGATATTCCCGACCGACCTCATACATGACATAGTTCGAGCCGCCGACCTCGTTAAACCCACGAGGCGGTTCCGCTCCAAAACTCATGGTTGCCACCATTAAAAAAATGATAAGTATTCTCCGCATACCGTTTCCTTACCGTTTTTTAACTTCGATAAAACGCTTCGCGAGCTTCGCGGCCACTTCCGGATGTTCCCGGATGACATTGGTTGATTGCCGCGGATCGGTGCGTAGATTGTAGAGCTGTGCCTTAGGGGCATCTGCCTTGAGCTTGCCCTCCGCATCAAAATCCGAATTCGACAAGCCCAGCTCTGCCAGCTGCATCGCCCAACTCATGCGCGGGTCAGTGGTGACCCCCTGCGAACCAGACTTAGGAATATACACCCAATCCCCCGAGCGTAGCGCCTGACCGGTAATGCCAATCATCAGCAACTCCTTGCGCTGCGAGTGATCTGTTTTTCCAGTCAATAAAGCGAGCTGGTTCAAGCTGTCCGGCCCCGCTCCTTCAGGAACGGCAACTCCAGCGGCAGACCAAACTGTCTGTGGGATATCCATCAATGAGATCAACTGGTCATTGGTTTGCCCGGCATCGATTTCTCCAGGCCAACGCATGATAAACGGCACACGCAATCCGCCTTCCCATGCATCCGTCTTCTGCCCAAGCCAATCGAGATTCGAACGATGGCCGGACTGGTGCTCTTTAGAATGATAGATCGCGCCATTATCGCTGGTGAAGATCACGATGGTATTGTCGCTCAGACCTTGTGCCTCTAAAGCATCCAGCACCTGCCCGACACACCAGTCCATTTGCTCGACGAAATCACCATACCGACCGAGTTTGGTGCGCCCTTTGAATGCCTTCGAAGGTGCGACCGGGACGTGTGGGGCAACGAGTGCTAAGTTCATAAAGAACGGTTTGTTACCGCCATTCTCGTTAATGTAATTCACCGCACGTTCGGTAACGAGTATATCAATCTGGTCGACTGGACGCGCCGCGTGCGCGGCCTTCCCGCCAATGCTCACGCCCCAGTTGTAAGGAGTGACTCCGCTTTCCTTCGCTGCCTCGCCCATCAAAATACTAATCGGGTCCTCTGGATCTACGCCGACAACATGTCGATCTTCGACAAAAACAAAAGGTGGTTCGTTGTGCGTAAACGGTGTGCCGAAGTAAGTATCGAAACCCATTTCCAAAACACCGCGTGGTAGCTCAGAATTCCAGTCGATATCCTGACGGTGCTTACGCTCTTTTGAGCGCTCCCCCCAGCCAGTGTGCACCTTACCAAAATACGCCGTCGCATAGCCGTTATCGCGAAACACCGATGCGATTGTCGGGCGGTCCGCCTCGATGAGGGACTCGCCGTTCCAACTATACGGATAGCGATGATAATACCGTCCGGTTAACATACCATAGCGCGACGGTGTGCAAACTGAACCGATCGAATGCGCGTCCGTGGCCCGCAGCCCCTCTGCGGCCAATCGATCGACATTAGGCGTGCGAATCATCTTCGAGCCGTAGCAGCCGACATCGCCGACGCCGAGGTCATCCGCAATGATCAACACTACATTCGGCTGTGTCGGTTGTTGCGCATGGCTGGCTGTAACGGCAAGTCCCGCCATTAAAAAGGTGATCCATGTAGTTTTCATCATTAATATTCTATTCGGCCAATTCGGCCTGAAGTTCAATTACCCGTTGCCTTACCGTTTTCTTATTTCGGTAAAACGCTTCGCGAGCTCCTCAGCCACTTCCGGATGCTCCCGGATGACATTGGTTGATTGCCGCGGGTCGGTGCGTAGGTTGTAGAGCTGCTTTTTCGGGGCATCGGCTTTAAGGGTTCCGTCTGCATTATAGTCGGAGTTGGTCTGCCCGAGTGCTGCATACCGGACGGCCCAGGTTGCGGACTCCAGCGTTGTGATGCCGCAGGATCCCTGGTGCGGAATATAGACCCAATCGCCAGAACGCAGCGCCTGCCCGGTGATGCCGGTCATGTAGAGTTCGCTACGGACCGCGTCAGTGGATTTGCCAGTGAGCAGGTCGAGCTGATTCAACGCATCGGGCGAGGCCCCTTCCGGCGCTGTGATGCCGGCGGCAGCCCAAGCCGTTTTTGAAATATCCATCAGAGCAATGAGCGGCTCAACCGTGGAGCCCGCCGGAATATGTCCGGGCCAGCGGACGATGAACGGAACCTGCATCCCACCTTCCCATACATCGGTTTTCTGCCCCAGCAGACCCAGGTTGGAATCCTGCCCTTGCTCCACATATTCCTTATGAAAAATTGCACCGTTGTCGCTGGTGAAGATGATCAATGTGTTATCCATCACCCCATGCTTTTCCAAAGTTTGGATAAGCCGCCCGATATACCAGTCCATCTGCTCAACACAATCGCCGTACCAACCGACTTTGGAGGTGCCCCGAAACTGCTCCGAAGGATAGATCGGCACGTGTGGAGCCACATAGGCCAGATTAATGAAGAAGGGTTGCTTACCGGCAACCTGATCAATGAACTCAATCGTCTTATCGGTTACGATCCGATCAATCTCCGTTGTGGGGCGAGCTTCATGCGCTTTTTTCGCGCCAATACTCGCTCCCCATCCCCAGTTCTCCAGGCCCATGGCCTTGACGTCCTTTTGGAGAACGATCTTCAACGGATCGGCCGGGTCGAGCCCGACCACATGGCGATCTTCCGCAAAAACATACGGCGGTTCATTGTGGGAGAAGGGGGTACCGAAATATTTATCGAAGCCCATCTCCAGCACCCCGCGTGGCAGTTCCTTGTTCCAGTCAATATCCTGACGGTGCTTGCGATCTGCCGACGGCTCGCCCCAGCCAGTGTGCACCTTGCCGAAATAACCGGTGGCATAGCCGTTGTCGCGAAACACGGACGCAATCGTCGGGCGGTCGGCCTCGATAAGTGCCTCACCGTTCCAGCTGCGCGGATAGCGGTGGTAGTAGCGACCGGAAAGGATGGAGAAGCGTGATGGCGTGCAAACCGCGGCGGTTGAATGCGCATCCGTTGCGCGCACCCCTTCCGCTGCCAGCCGGTCAATGTTTGGCGTTTTAAGCCATTTTGAGCCATAGCAGCCGACATCGCCAATGCCCATATCGTCGGCAATAATCAACAGCACATTCAGCGGAGCTGGTTGTTGTGCATGGCTGGCGGTGGCTGTGGCGGCAAGCCCAGCCATTAACAGTGTAATAAATTTATGCTTCATTTGGTGTGGTGTCATCAGGTGTTTCCTCGGGGTGTAATTGTTTTTGAATCTCAAGGACTCGTTCTTCAGATAGCGGGTAAAAAATGAGCAGTCCCGCGGCCAGAGCGATGAAGCCCATCGGCACGAACATATACAGCAGGCGCATATTGGTGATCACGGCTTCAGGCTGCACCTCGACCTGGGCATCGAAGCCCGACCAAGAAAGCATGTAGCCGCTGAGAATCATAGTCAGCGAGATGCCGGCCTTGCAGGCCCAGCTGTAGGAGGCGCCATACATGCCTTCGCGCCTGCGGCCGGTTTTGAGCTCATCCAAATCGCAGATGTCGGCCACCATCGACGAAGCAATCATCCACATGCAGGCCAAACCCGGCGCCGCGAGCGCCAGCGTAATCAGCTGCAACCACGGATTGTCCGGGGTGTAGCACCACCAACTCGTACCATAGGCGACTACCACCAACAGCAAGCCACCGATCAAGGTCGCCTTCTTACCCACACGGGTGGCGATATAGGAGATCACCGGAATCAAGCCGACCCCTGCGCCCTGGTAGGCAAAGCCGGAAATCATATTGAGAAACGCCACCCCTTCCTTATCCCCATCAAATACGTAATAGGTATTGATGTAGAGCGCGAAGCTGTTGACCATGAAGATGCCGAGGAATACGCAGACCGTGACCGCGATCAGCAGTAAGAAGACGGTGTTGGAAAACGTGGCTTTAATCGCCGGCCAAAATTTAATTTTGTCCTGATCATGGGCCAGATTCTCACGGCAAAAGATCGCGGGCAATACTCCGCAGACTAAGATAAGAGCGGCAAAGGCCAGCCCGACGTAGCGCACACCGACCACGTCGTTGCCACCACCCCACTTCAGAGCCAACCACCACATAGCGCTCAACCCGAACGCGCCGACCCCCTGAAAAAAGGTGCGATAGGCCTGCACCCGCGTTCGCTCATTATAGTCGGTGGTGAGCTCCAGCCCCATCGCCCCCCACGGCACCACGAAGATGGTGTAGGCGGTATAGTAAATAAACACCAACGCCATGAAATACCAACCGATGGCCGTGGGGCTCCAACCCGTGGGAGGGCTCCAGATCAAGGCAAACATGATTGCACAGAGAATCGCACCGATCAAAATATACGGACGACGGCGACCAAAGCGTGTGCGGGTATTATCGGAAAAGTTACCCATCAACGGGTCCGAAATCGCATCCCAGATGCGCGGCAGACCAAGCGCCCAACCGAGCATGCGCGGATCGACGCCGAGCCCCATATTGTAGATCGGTAAGGCCAGATAGTTCAGCGCGTTGGCCATGTAGACATCCGCGATCGAGCCGATGGCCCAGGCGGATTTCTTACTGCGTGGTAATTTTTTAGAATCACTCATTTGTTCAATTCACGGTTAGCTTCCTGCAAGGCATCGAGCATGTAGGCGCGGTGATTGTCCTCGGTAACATTCCATTTACCTTGGTCGACGTGTTTAAAATCGAAGTTCCACAGAGCGGACATCGGCACCTCGTTGGTCACCATCAGATTGAGCAGGAATTCAAACTGGCGGCGCTCCTCCTCGAGCGTCTTATCTTTTGTCCCTGCACCAAACTCACCGACAAATAACGGTTTTTTTACGCGTTTGGAGATTTCCATCATGAAGGACATCTGCTGCTCGGGGCCGTATTCCATATAGCCGACGTCGTGGTGTTGATCATCCAGCGAGAAATAATAGTAGTGGGCGGAAAGCCCGTCCATCGAGGCGTTGTCCTGCAGGAACATTTCTTCCCACTGCGCTAGGCTGTCAGTTGTCCAATTTTCCTCATGGAAATTGTGGTATGCCGACGGGCGCGGCAGCGCGTCGCCAGAGAGTATCGGACGGGTCGAATCGATGGCACGGACGGTTTCGGCAAAGGCTTTATATGCGACGTAGATATTTTTGCGGTACATCTTGTCTTTGATCGTTCGGGTTTTCGCCAAACCTAGTGGTGGCTTGGGAAAATGATCGGGTTCCGTCCAACCTCTGCCGTGCTCTTCACCCGGGATATCGGAGTCATGAATCCATTCATTGCCGAACTCCCACGCCCAGATAGCCGGGGAATCTTTATAGCGGCTGACCAATTCAGTGGTGAATTCACGCATGAACGCATGGGTTTTGCTATCAGGATTCCCCCACTGGTCGATCGATTCGCCGACGAGATCCGGAACTGTCGGAAAATACCAGAACAGGCATGGAACCAGGCCGATATCCAACCGTTCCGCATCAGCAACCAGCATATCAAAGGCCTTAAAGTATTCTTCCCGATGATTCAAATACACATCAGTGTCCTTCGGGTAAAAACCATTGGCACCAAAACGAATGAACGGAATATCGTGCTGTGCCAGGGTTTCAAGTCCTTCGCGATACGATGTGTCCGACAGGTTAGAGGGATGCCCTTCGATTCCGAGTTTACGCTGCAGGACAGTGTAGAAATTGATCCCAACCCCCTTAAACGCCTGCCCGTCTTTATAAAACTGCCCGTCCTGCACCGTCAACCCCGGGGGATTGGAAGCACAGCCCACGAGAGCCGCAGAACCTGAAACAACAACAGCAAATATCGAATACCGAAGGAATCCCTTCATATTGCGACCCACCTGATGACTAAACTTAAACATTCGAGATTCCTTTTTCATTATTTGAGATTCCTTTTTCATTATTTAAAATTCCTTTTTCATTATTCGGCAGTTTCAAGTCCGCGACTAAAGCCCTTATTCAATACCTTGACCACATCCAGCATATAGGCCCGCTCGTTGCTCGGCGAAATATCCCAATCAGCCTGAAACGTACCGGTCGGCTTAAAATTCCAGATCGCGGAGAGAGCGATTTCGTTTTGCACGACCGAACGCATCATCCGGATAAACATTTCACGCGCCGCCTCATCGCTTCCCGGCATGCCGAGCTCACCACACCAGACCACTTTGTTGTCGGATCGAGAGATTTTAACGACTTCTGCAACAAAGTCTTCAATCGACAGATCCTTGTTCTCGAAATAGCTCATTTCCGCTTCGGCATAGAGATGGAACGACGCCACCTCATAACAGTCCGGCGTATCGGCGAGAAACACCTCCGCCCATTGTTCCCTGGTGCCCTGCCCCCACTTATCTTCGTTGCGATTGTGCCAGGCCGACGGGCGAGCGATGGAATCACCGGTCACGATGATGCGATCGGGATCCATCTCCCGCACGGTTGCATAAAAGTCCTCGTAAGTATCCAGCAGCATCGGCCGTAGCAACTTATCTGCCGCCGTGCGCGGTTCCTTTGAGCCAATCTTATTCCTCGGCAAATGAGCCAGCTTCGGCAGGTCGGCAGTGAGCATCCATTCGTTGCCCACTTCCCAGCCCCAGATCGCGGGTGAATCTTTATAGCGCCCAACGATATCACGAATATATTGGCGCATAAACGCTCGGCACTTGCTGTCCGGGTCGCCCAGTGCGCTAACCGGCTCCCCCTGCAAATCGGGCATGGTCACCACATACCAGAAGAGCGATGGAATCAGTCCAATCCCCTGCTCCTCCGCATGCTTCACCAGCACATCGAAGCGGCGCAGATATTCTTCGGGGTCCTCTACATACAGCTTCCATTGGGTATGCGCATACGGCCCGGCCGAAAAGCGAATAAACGGAATCCCGTAGTCCTGTTTTAAAATCCGGAATCCCTCCGCGACCTCCAAGGTTTCAGGATCTTTCAGCACATCATACCAAGCGCTGCTATAGTTGATGCCCATCGCACGGAATTCCGAGCCGTTGCGCATCAGTTTCCCGTCCTGCACCGTCAGGCCCAGCGATGGCTCAGCCATACAGGCTGCACACATGCAGAGTAAGCCGATGAGTAAAAGTGTTTTCACTTCCAATCTCCAATCGCAAAGCGTTCATTCAATGCCTTGACCGCATCGAGCATATAGGCCCGCTCGTTGCTCGGCGAAATATCCCAATCAGCCTGAAACTTCCCTTGCGGCTTGAAGTTCCAGATGGCGGAAATCTCAATTTCGTTTTGCTCGACCGCATGCATCATGCGGGAAAACATTTGACTCGCCGCCTCATCACTTCCCGGCATGCCGAGTTCTCCGCACCAGATCACTTTATTGTCAGATCGAGAGATTCCAACGACTTCTGCAACAAAGTCTTCAATCGACAGATCCTTGTTCTCGAAATAGCTCATTTCCGCTTCGGCATAGAGATGGAACGATGCCACCTCATAACAGTCCGGCGTATCGGCGCGAAACACCTCCGCCCATTGTGCTTGGCTGTCCTGGCCCCACTGATCTTCGTTGCGGTTGTGCCAGGCCGACGGGCGAGCGATGGAATCACCGGTCACGATGATGCGATCGGGATCCATCTCCCGCACGGTTGCATAAAAATCCTCGTAGGCATCGAGCAGCATCGGACGCAGCAGCTTGTCCGCCGCGGTGCGCGCTTCCTTTGAGCCAATCTTTTTCGGCGGCAAATGAGCCAGCCCCGGCAGGTCGACAAACAGCATCCATTCATTGCCGACTTCCCAGCCCCAGATCGCGGGTGAATCTTTATAACGCCCAACGACATCACGAATATATTGACGCATAAACGCTCGGCACTTGCTGTCCGAGTCGCCCAGCGCACTGAGCGGCTCGCCCTGCAAATCGGGCATGGTGCTAACAAACCAGAACAGCGATGGAATCAGTCCAATCCCCTGCTCCTCCGCATGCTTCACCAGCACATCGAAGCGGCGCAGATATTCTTCGGGGTCCTCCACATACAGCTTCCAGCCGGTATGCGCAAACGGCCCAGCGGAAAAACGAATAAACGGAATCCCGTAATCCTGTTTTAAAATCCGGAATCCCTCCGCGACCTCCAAGGTTTCAGGATCTTTCAGCACATCATACCAAGCGGTATTATAGTTAATGCCCATCGCACGAAATTCCGAGCCGTTGCGCATCAGCGCACCGTCTTCTACGTAAAGCCCGGGTTTACTGGCAGTCGAACGGCAGCCGACAGTGATAAAACAGCAGAGCGCCAGCAGGCACAGCACGCTTCGATTCAATTGTTTTTGGTTCAATAACATAATAAGGTATTTATTCAGTGATGTAGATTAATTTTTGACGCCCCAACCTGGTTTGCAGGCGGGCGTCCTCATGGCTCACCGATTCGACATGCAGATCTGCAAACAACATGTTGCAAGAAGTTCCATCTAGCGATCACTGCAATGACAGTGCGCAGTTCAATCAGGGTGAACGCAGAGGTGCGTGAGCGAATCATATCCGATAAGGTCGCGCAATGTTACAATGTCGCAAGTTCAATCTAACACCTCGGGTGTTTTTTTTACTTTCATCTAAAGCGACTCACTAGGGCACTTCCCCGAGGTCTGAGCACACATTTACTGCGCCTCAGCTGTCCTACACGTATCAACCTAAGTTCAGAGATCAGAGGCCAGCTCTGCGCAGCTCGCAGAGCGAAGCATGGGAGAATAGAGGTCAGCCACTGACAGTGATCAATTCTGACCTCTGTCCTCTGTCCTCTGATCTCTGTCCTCTGCCCTCTGTCCTCTGTCCTCTGCCCTCTGATCTCTGTCCTCTGTCCTCTGCCCTCTGCCCTCTGCCCTCTGCCCTCTGTCCTCTGCCCTCTGATCTCTGCCCTCTGCCCTCTGTCCTCTGCCCTCTGTCCTCTGCCCTCTGTCCTCTGCCCTCTGATCTCTGCCCTCTGTCCTCTGATCTCTGCCCTCTGCCCTCTGCCCTCTGATCTCTGTCCTCTGTCCTCTGTCCTCTGCCCTCTGCCCTCTAATCTCTGTCCTCTGATCTCTGTCCTCTGATCTCTGTCCTCTGATCTCTGTCTTATTGGTATCAATCATCCACGCCGTGCCCGCAGCACTTTATCAAAAAACCTGAAGCTCTCGGCAAGATGCTCCTGCCAATACGGCCACTCATGACCGCCCGGATGTTCCACATATTCAAACGACACACCCGCCTCGGTTAAAGCATGCGCCAACACGCGGTTGTGCTCGATCAACAGATCATCGACCCCGCAATCGAATCGAAACGGCCGCAAGGGTTCACGCTGCCCCAGGATCGTCGCCAATACGGCTTGCGCATCAGGATCATGCCGATACGCAGATAAATCCTCCTCTACAAACAGTGCCATCTGCTCGACTGCGGTGATCGATGAATGCCCGGCAAACGCAGCAAAACGCCGAGGATACCTTGCCCCGATGCGCAGCGCACCGAAGCCACCCATTGATAGTCCCGCGATACAATGCAGCGCGCCCAGTGCATTGCCCGTCGCGACATGCACCGCCTGCGGCACGTCCTGCACAATCCATTGCTCAAAATCCTGACTGATATGCGGCACATAGCCGCTGCCGTCGCCCCACAGCCCATCCGAGGGCATCGCCACAATCATCGGTTCAATGGCTCCTTCGTCGATCAGACGCTGCAAGGTCACATGCGCCTGCCCCTTCAAGGCCCAGCCCCAATGGCTGCCATACACGCCATGCAGCAGAATGACGACCGGCACATCGGCACGGCCCTTCGCCTGATCAGGCACATACAGAGTCAAATCAGCACGGCCTTTCAAAGCAGGGCTCTTGACCGTCATCATTTGCAGTGTGCCCACCGAGGTCGGCACAATTGCTACATCAGTGGTGCGAAAAGTGTTCTGTTCTGAATCTCCCATTACTTTAAACTTAGTTCCTTATGCATCTCGGATAATGAAATAGGATGAGAAGTGTGCTCCGCAACCATAGGGCAAAGGAGCGTATTAAGTTACGTGACTGCAGGCCCGAAGGGCAGCGATGTGCGCCTCTCGCCGAAGTGTTGAGTGAACAGACCCAAGCCGGCTGATTCAGCCCTGAAAATAATCTTAAAATCTTTGTTCACTCTACGCGGTTCCTTATTCGGGATCAAATACGATCACGCCCTTCGCATTGCGACCGGCAAGCATATCGTCCAGCGCATCCTGCAAACGTTCCAGTGGATACTGCCGCGTAATCATTTCATCGAGTTGCAACAAGCCGCGCGCATACAGATTCAGCAGCTTTGGAAAGTCCTGCTCGGGCTTTGATTTCCCATAGAGCGGATTCAAATACACCTTATCCCATTCGAACAAATTCATATCGATTTCGATCGGCTGCTCAATACCCGAAACTTGCACCGCCATACCGGCATTGCGCACCATCGCCAGCGGCGCAGCTCCCAGCGAAGGAATACCGGTGCACTCAAACGAATAATCCGCGCCGCGCCCTGCACACATCGCCTTCACGGTTTCAGCCGCCTGCAGCAGGCCGACATCGTCGCGCGAAGCCAGCACCGTATGCGTCGCACCAAACTGCACGGCCATCTCCAGACGCTGTGGATTAACATCGACGGCAATGATCTGCCCCGCACCGGAAATACGTGCGCCTTGAATCACATTGAGCCCAACGCCGCCGGTGCCGAGCACCACCGCACTGCTACCGGGCTCGAGCTTCGCGGCATTCACCACAGAACCATAGCCCGTCATCACCCCACAGCCCAAAATACAGGCCGAACTAAACGGAATATCCACCGTAATTGGAATGACTGCCTCTTTGCGCACCACGGTATGTGTGCTCATGGTGCCGAGATGGAAGGAGCGCTTCAGCCCTGCCCCCCGCCACTGCGTTGCACCCAGATGCGCCATGCCATGATCCGGCACACCCGTGACCGGCGAGTAAGTCTCGCAGATATTTTGATTACCGATCTGACACTGGTAACAGCACTTGCAAGGGATCGCCCAGTTGAGCAACACACGGTCACCGACCGCGACATGCGTCACGCCCTCGCCGATCGCTTCGACGACGCCCGCGCCCTCATGCCCGAGCACAAAGGGACTGCCCCATTTTAAAGAATCATAATCCGTGTGACACACGCCGGAGGCTTTGATCGCCACCAACACTTCGCCCGCCTTGGGCGGATGCACGGTTATTGTTTCGATGGTGAACGAGCCCTTACCATCGGCGACTGCTGCTTTTGCTTCAATCATGATCTATGCTTCTAAGGTGATGGAACTGGTCGGCTTGCAACTACATGGTAAACAGTAGCCCTCATCCGGTGTAATTTCGGTCGGATGGTTGTAGCCCACCACTCCCTGCTTCAACGGCGTCATGCAGGTGCCGCAATCGCCATACAGGCAACCGGCACTGATCGACACCCCTTTGGCCTCAGCAAATTCCAACAAACACTTATAGCGCGGATCCCATGTATGCGTGACGCCATTGCGGGCAAAATTCACTTCGATCACATCGCTGGCTGCGTCTTCGGCAGCAGCAGCAGCGCCATCCGCCTCACTCTGCTCGATCAAATGGCTCGCCGTCGCAGGCCCGAAAGACTCGGTAAAGATTTGCACCTCAGCCACGCCCCACGCGGCAAGATCCCCAGTCAGGGCGTCCATCATCGGTCGCGGGCCGCAAATGTAGTAACGGTAACGATTATGCGACAACACACGCTTGAATAAATCCACACTCACGCGCTCGGCATAATCATAATCACTGCCCTGCACATCCGCGGCAGTCGATTCATCGTAACAGACATTGAGCTGAATCGATGGGAAATCGCGCACCAGCGCGGCAAACTCATCTTTGAACGGATGATCCTCGCGGTTGCGCATGCCGAGAAAGACACGCACTTCACGGTAGCTATTGCCCTCCGCAGCAATCGACTGTGCCATGGCAAGAATCGGCGTAATTCCGATGCCCCCGCCAATCAGCACCACCGCATCTTCGTCCGCCGCTTCGAGCGTAAAGTCGCCCATCGGCTTTTTTGCCTGCAAGCGATCGCCGACCGTCATATGCTGATGCAGGTAAGTCGAACCAGCCCCATCCGGCGCGGCGGCCTCGCGGCCCACCTCGTGCTTCACCGTAATGCGATACGCCCCACCCGAACGATAACAGTCCGAGAGTGTATAGAAGCGCATCATCTTTAGGTCAGGCTCCGCCGGATCGACGGGTAGGCTGAACAACAGATGCTGCCCCGGCGCGTAGGCCTCGATCGCGCTGCCATCGGCCGGGCGCAAATAGAACGACTTGGTATTCCAACTTTCGTCGACGATACGCTCAACGCGCAAATTTTGATAACTGTCTTTCATAAGGATTCTGTATTCAGTTAATAACTACACCTTGGCCGTCGGTAAGTCCGGTGCGCTGGTGTCATAAAACTCATCGTAAGCCAATACATGCGCATCCGGCTCGACCCCCCAATGCTCACAGGCGGCGGTATACAGATCCGGCCACCAGTTGCGGTGCTCGGTCAGTCCCGCTTCTTTATAACCCGAAGCTAGTTGTAAAAATCCACGATAGACACACTCCTGACCACGTGCAACGGCCTCTGCTTGAGTGCCGAAGCCCTTTACGAACCAGTCGCGACCGATCTTGGCATGCAGGATCTCATCCGCCCAATCATAGTCTTGGATCAACTCGCTGACGCGGTCAGTCGATGCCACCGCCAGTTCCCACTCCTTCTCCTTGCCAGTCTCCTTCGCCATTAGGCCCTGCTCAATGCTGAATAAAATCGCATGGCGCTCTTCGGGCTTGAGCCCTGTATTTAATTCCAGTGACCAGGTGAAGTTGATCGGAATCTGCGTCCAATCGATACCATTCACCACGAAGCCGATCTCCCCCATCATCGCATGGCGAGCTTCGTCCCAGAGCTGACGCGTCATATCGACATAATAGCCCAAAGGCTTACCTTCTGTTTCAGTAATAATCGACGACATCATTTCCGGCACATCGATTTCACGCAGGCGCTTAAAAGACATCATCAATGTTTTCGGCCGCACCGGCATATCGTCCCGAAAGATAAAGGCTTCCGGATTCACGCCCATATTATAACTGTCGCGGAAACGTTCATCACGTTGTGGCTTGCCATCATACACATACGGTGTCGCGGAAAACTGCGCTGCCAATGCATGTTCGGCCTTAGCTTCGGTGCCGGTAAAGCTACCGAAATTAGCCACTGACTGATCCAATAAATTGAGCCATCCAGCATGCTTCGCCCGAGCCGTATCATCCACCAGACAAGCGATCGCCTGCTGGCCATACGCTTCGACATCTTCAAGCTCCACCAACAGATGGCGCAACTTTCGATAAGTCGGATGCTCATACAAACGATTTGTCACTTCGAGCTGGTCACGCACTGCCGCAACTAATTGCGGAATCGCTTTCTCATACAATCCCAACACCAAGGCCTCGGTGTCGCCCGCATTTTGAATTTCATCAAAGAAAAAATCTAAGGCCTCATGTGGTGCCACATCCATCCCAAATGGGGGATGGCGCATCTCACGCACGCGTGCAAAAATGCCATCAACATGTTCGATGCAATAGTGACCATGCAGCGAAAACGTCATTTTAAGCTCATAAATTGGCATGGCAGCGAGGCGCGCAATAAAGATCGCATGCAAACGGCGCAGCGCCCAATGCGTATATTTTAAACGGCTTACTGCTTCCTCAACCGTGAGACCGCAATCAATCGCGCCCTCCATAGTGTGCAAGCCTGCAAGTGGTGGCAGGCCATGGTAGCCCTTGTATTCAGAAATCGGAGTCGTGCTTTTAAATGATGTCATAAGTCGTCAATGGTTAAGGTTAAAACTGATGACAGTATACAGCAGTATTTATGACTTGCTCCGCCCGACTTAACCAATAATGATACTATTTTACCTAAAATATACCTAAATATTAAAGATAACAATTTCCTTTTAACATGAAACTGCAATTTGAGCAAATACGCCCTCGTGCCCACGAGTCATTTTACGCCAGCCGCGGCGTCAGTTCGCAATTCGAATGCCCCTACCACTTCCATCCCGAGCTGGAGCTCACTTACATCGAGCACGGCCACGGCACCCGTGTGATCGGTGGCCACCTCTCACACTTTGAAAGCGGCGACCTGATGCTGATCGGTTCCAATGTGCCGCACTGGTATAACAACAACCCATCCAACAGCACGGGCAAGGACTGGGCACGCTCGATCGTGCTGCAATTCCAGCCCAACTGCATCGGCGACGCCTTTCTTGGCATTCCAGAAACACGGCCCATACGCGAACTGTTCGAACGCGCCCAAAACGGCCTACACATTACAGGAGACACCAACCGCCGAGTCGTTGAACAGCTAACTCATCTGTCGCGACTATCTGGATACACGCGCCTGCTCAGCTTCCTCAATATACTGGGAGCACTCACTCAAACCCCGGACGAGGTGCAAGCCCTGCCACAGAACAGCCACTCAGCACGGTTCGACCACACCGACGCAGCACGCATGGACAAGGTCTTCCGCCACCTCAATGCCCACTCGCGCGAACCGATCAGCCTCACAACCATCGCGCAACTCGCCGGCATGACGCCGCCCGCGTTCAGCCGCTTTTACAAGCAAAAGACCGGCACCACCTTTCAGCAAACCTTGATCGAAACCCGCCTACTCGACGCCTGCCAGGAACTGATCACCACCAACCGCTCGATCAGCGAGATCTGCTTCGCCTGCGGGTTTAACAATTTATCCAACTTCAATCGCCAATTTAGGCGCAACAAAGAGCTCTCGCCCAAAGCCTTTCGCAAGCAATGGACGGCCAGCAAACTCCCCTAACATATAAACTGGCGGGGCACTTCATTTCGCCCCCCTATAGAACGAAATGAAAGCTGATATGTAGTCTCGAAAGTGAAGCAACTCGTTTGGCCTTAGCGGCCAGAAAGAACAGATGATTCGTAAGCCTTCACTGCTCCGAGCCATTGGTTATCGCCAGCGGTGTCCTGACGTGCGCAATACTCATTCCAGACTGCTCCCCATGGCAGTGAGCGGGCGTCTTCCATCATTGCCAAGCGGCTGGTGTAGTCGCCGGCCAGCTCCACCTCGCGCAGTGCTTGAGTCGGCTGGAGCAATCCCTTGAGGAGCCCCTTCTTGGTATTGCGCGTGCCGATCACCCATGCGGCGATGCGATTGATCGACGCATCAAAGAAATCGAGGCCGACGTGGATACGTTCCATCTGACCACTGGTGACACACTCTTGAAGGATCGCGGTGGTCGGATCGTCCAAGGTGACGACGTGGTCGCTATCCCAACGCACACCACGGCTGACGTGTAGCAACAACTCCGGCACATAGAGTAGCGCGGCGGAAATCTTGTCGGCCACAGACTCAGTCGGATGGAAGTGCCCTGCATCCAGACATAGCGCGATTTGGCGTGTCGCCGCATAGGCGAGATAAAATTCGCTGGAACCCACGGTGTAACTTTCCACACCGATACCGAACAGCTTACTTTCGACGGCATCGATGTTCCATTTTTTTGAAATGTCCGCTGCGAAGATTGCATCTAGGGATTCCACCAAACGTGCACGCGGCGCAAAGCGATCCGCCGGAGTGTCTTTATAACCATCTGGAATCCAGATATTATTCACCACCGGATTGTTCAACTCTTCACCAATCGCGGCGCCGATCTTTCGGCACGCGATACAGTGATCGATCCAGAATTGACGAATGCCCGCATCCTGATGACTCAGCGTAAAGCCGTCTTCGGCATTAGGATGGCTGAAGCTGGTCGGGTTAAAATCGATACCGAACTGCTGCGCCTTGGCCCAGTCGATCCAACTGCGAAAATTATCGACGGTGAGTTCGTCGCGCTCCGGCAGTGGAGAGCCGTCCGTGGCATAGCTCGCATGCAGATTGAGGCGTAATGGGCCCGGAATGTGTGCAGCGGCCTGCTCTATGTCGGCCATGAGCTCGGCCGGATTGGTCGCCTTGCCCGGATAGTTACCCGTCGCCACGCAACCGTTGCCCGCGCCCGCTTTTTCAGGGGCCTCGAAGCCTGCCACGTCATCGCCTTGCCAGCAATGCATGGAGACTGGGATCTTATCCAGGGCTTGAAGCGCGGCCTCGGTATCGACGCCGACTGCGGCGAATTGTTCTTTTGCGATTTCGTAGATTGAATGACTCATAATTGTATAAAAGTTTAGTGGTTAGTGTGTTGATAAAGAAAGTGAATGGCCCGACACCATTGCCCTAAAACGAGAGCGTGCATCGTCCCATAAAAAAGTATCCACAGGGTCAATACACTCACCAGGAAAGGATTTAGCGATCAATTGGCGCCCTGCGCTCAAAGACGCCACCTCGGCATTGGAAATCATTTGTGAAATGATATTACCCACGCCAGTTGCTTCGACTGGCCCCACCCAGACGGGCTTGCCGATCGCATCTGCGGTCAATTGATTCAGCAGCGCGTCCTGACATCCGCCGCCCACTATATTAAGGCGCGTCAGTTCCACCGGCGAGAAACGCTCCAGCTTTGCCCACGCCTCTGAGTAGCTGAGGGCGAGACTCTCATAAATGCATCGAATGATTTGCGCTGGGCTCTGAGGAATGACCTGACCGGTGTTCTCGCAATAGGAGCGAATCCGCGCAGGCATGTCACCAGCGGCGCGGAAGACCGAGTCATTGGGATCAATCAGAGAGCGAAACGGCTCTGCCTCACTTGCCAACGATGCCATCTCGCCAAAGGACAACTCAAGCCCCTCGCGTTGCCACTGTCGCCGGGACTCCTGCAATAACCACAGTCCGCCAATATTTTGAATAAACCGAGTCGTTCCCTCAAGTCCAAGCTCATTGGTAAAACCAGCTTCGAATGCCTCATCCGAACAAATCGGCTGCGGGAGTTCGAGACCCATCAACGACCAGGTGCCACTACTTAGAAACACCGAATCGTTGGATTGATGTGGAATCCCAGCAACCGCACTGGCGGTGTCGTGACTTCCAACGGCGACGACCTTAGTATCTAATAATCCCGTCAACTCTTGAATGGGCTTCAACAGTGGCCCCAAAACATCACCGGGTGTGACCAGTTCCGGAAACAACTCCTTTGGAATTCCCAATTTCTCAAATACAGGATACGCCCAGTCCGCTGCAGTCATATCATACAACTGCGAACAACTTGCCATCGTCCGCTCACAGCCAACTACCCCGCACAACCAATAATTGAGAATGTCTGAAATGAACAATAAGTCCTTGGCGAGCGGCAAGAGTGCAGGCCTTGCATCCAGATCAGTCAGCACCTGAAACAGTGTATTAAAGAAATAGGATTGCGCCCCAGTCGCTACAAATAAATCCCGCTCGGACATCTGCGCAAACGTATGCTCCATCTTCCCTTCGGTGCGCGGATCACGATAATGATACGGCAACCCTAACAGCCGCCCATCGGATGCCTGAAGACCATAGCCGTTACCAAAGGCATCAATACCGATACTGACAATGGTATCTCCATAAAGCTGGCGAGCCTTCGTCAATCCTTGCACGATCCCCTCAAAGAGCCCACCTACATTCCAATGCTCGCCAGTGGGCAAAACCATAGGCGCATTCGTCATGCGATGAACTTCATTCAGTTCGAGCGTATGACCATCATAGCAGCCAGCAAGCACACGTGCACTTCCTGCGCCGATATCGACGGCAATGTAGGTTGAATCCGGCATCTAGTCTTCCCAGTTGATAATGACTTTCAGTGAGTCTTTATCCTCTGCGCGATGAATCGCTTCAATGATCTGTGTATGGTGAAAGCGTTCGCTGTCATTGGTCATCAAATCGAGGTTCGTCATACCACCGCCGATGAGCATATCGCGGGCAAGCCCGATACCGTGCCAATTCGAGCCGTGGGTGGCTTGATACACTTGCAGCTTGTAGTGGATGTCGTTGTTCAGATCCACTTCATGCATGATCTTCGGCTTGCCTGCGGCACCTTTAACGCCAGCGTGTCCGTCCAACACGGTGCCGTAGCCCATCAGTTGAGTGGCCAAGCGGTAGCCCGGCTCAGCCGGTGCATTGACCATCACGAAGTGCGGCTCATTGAAGGGCTGACATTCCCGTAGTGCATTTTCCACTACATTTTCGTCCCATAAAATACCGACCGTGCGCTCGTCGCCGAAGTCACGCATCACACGCTCAAGGCGCTCTTTTCCACGATTAATCATGATCACCTTACGCGCCCCCATCGCCTGTGCACATTGCAGCGCATAGGTGCTCTGCGAGCCTGCTGCAATCAAGATCACGATGCGATTTTCGATACAGTTATTGACCCGCGTCATGCCTTCAAGGCCGCAAGCAAGTGGCTCGACCTGGCAGGCTTGATCCGCGCTAAACCCCTTAGGGAATTTCGCAATTGGCCCGAGCTTAACAAACCAGTCTGGCAAGATCGCATACTTGCGCGCAAAGCCAGCAAATTCGTGACCGGTCGCCTGTGTGTTTGGGCAATATGTCCAATCACCGGTGCCCTCGTCGCCACAGTAGATGCACTCGCGGTCGCCGCAAGGGATATCGCAACCGATACCGACCAAATCGCCCGGCTCAAAATTAGTGACACCCTCGCCAACCGCATCCACCTCCGCACTCACTTCGTGCATGAGGATGGCGGGCCACTCCTTGATGCGCGGCAAGCCGACATTATAAATCACCACATCTGACTGACAGACAGAGGTGCGCAACACACGCACGCGGATTTCACCAGGCGCGGGATCGCCGATTTCTTCTTCAACCGGAGTAAACGTGCCACCGGGCTTATCGAGATAGTAAACAAGATTTTTCATATTTTAAGAGGCCTGAACGACAGGCATACTAATTTTAATTTCCACTTTCCACTTTCCAATTTGTTCCTCGCTCGCCCAAAGGGCAACGGCTCTCGTCACCCTTGGCAGGCTCAGGGCAAACCGCAGACGGTTTACCATCTCCGCGCGATTCGCGCTCCGTCCTAATCCCCCGAAGGGTGCAACAACACCTTGGTAAAGAATTCAGATTGATCGCGCATCATTTCGAGCGCGGCGATGCCACCACTGAGCGGTACCTTGTGGGTGATCAACGGCTTGAGATCGAGCGTGCCACTGGCTATCGCTTCGAGCGTGGTGCGCCAATCATCATCGTCGCCATACACACTGAACCCAGAGTTCCATGTGCCTAGCAACTCGACCTCGCGACGCATCAGCTGCGAGATCAATGCCGCGGGCAAAGTCACATCGGCGGAAGGATTGCCGAGCATGACCATACGTCCCGCACGACGCACTGATCGCAGCGCGGCCAACATAGTCGGCGGCACCCCAGCGGCCTCAAAAGTCACATGCGCGCCACGTCCGCCGGTCGCGGCTTCGATCACTTCAGTCGAGTCGTGCTCGCGGCTATTATACACATCAGTAAAGCCCAATTGACGCGCCAAATCCAATTTCCCTTCGATCAAATCAAACAGAAAAATCCGTGAAGCGCCCATCGACTTGAGCCATTGAGCGAGCATCAGCCCGATTGGGCCAAGACCAAAAATCGCTACCGTATCCCCGAAACGGATACGTGCACGGCGTGCAGCGTGTAGTGCCACGGCGGCTGGCTCCGTCATCGCAGCCTCTTCCATCGAAACCGAATCAGGCAACTTGATTAAATTACGCACTGGCGCGATCACGTATTCAGCAAAGCCGCCATCACTGCGCGAGCCGAGATAGTCGTAACCATCGGACTGCGCATACTCGCCCTCTTCGCAGGCTGGGTGATCATCGTTCCACAATAATGGAAAGACCGTCACGCGATCTCCCACAGCGTAGTCGCTGACACCCTCTGCCACCGCAGCGACCGTACCGGCAAACTCATGCCCACAAATCGTCGGGAAGGAGTAAGTGCCCTTTGAGAAAGTGCGCGGAATATCAGAACCGCAGACTCCGCAAAAGCCGAGCTGCACGCGCACCGTGCCAGGGCGCAGTGCGGGCACAGGCACCTGCTCGTATTTAAGCTCACTGATGCCGTGCAGAACCACGGCTTCCATCGTGTCGTTTGAAATAGTCATGTCTATGAAACTGCGATTGAGGATTTACGTGCAGCGAGGCCTTCAGCAATGGCAGCCTTCATCGTCTTGATGTTTTCCGGCCAGCTAGCAGCTGAATGGAAAATACTGCTGGTTCCGGCTACCAAATTGTCAGCACCAGAGGCGACCATTCTTGGGATGTTTTCAAAACTCACATTACCATCCACTTGGATCGGCACATGCCCGTAGCCATGCGCATCTAAATACTCGCGACAGGCGGTAATCTTCTGAATCGAAGCCGGTGTCATTTTTTGCCCAGCAAAGCCAGGGTTCACCGTCATCAACAACACGTAGTCGATCCGATCGAGAATGAAATCGAGCGCACTGAGCGGTGTCGAGGGATTGAGCGCGATGCCAGCCTTGGCACCGATCTCACGAATGCGGCTCAGCGTGCGGTCAAGGTGTTGGCAGGCCTCAGCATGCACAGAAATCTGATAGACATTCCAGCCCTCCAACAAGCTGACGAAGAAATCATTATCGGACACCATCAGGTGCACATCGACTGGCAAATGCGTGCGCTCCTTCAGCGCTTCGATCATTGCCAGCCCCATCGGTGCATTCGGCACGAAGTGGCCATCCATTACATCCATATGCAGCATGCCAGTGCCAAGTGCTTCAACGCGGCGCAGTGCGCTCTCGAAATTGAGCGGGTCGACGCACATCATCGACGGTGCAATGACCACCTCGTCTTTAGCAGGTGTTTGAATCTCCGGAATACGCGACGCGATCGCCTCCGACACCGGCGCTTCCTGCATGAAGTTTTCCTTCAGGTAAATCAGCGACTCACGTAGTTGTTCTGCCACTTGACCGTCCGAATAATCGCGGCCCAGCTTAGGCCCACCAATTTCAAGGTAGCAGCCCATGGTCTCGACCGGAATGATGTCGGCATTTTCAACCAGCATCTCACGGAAGTGCGCCACATCGACAATGCCTTTTTCGACGTTGGCAGCTTGAAAGCCGAAAGTGGAATTAAAGCGATCGTCGGTGTTCTTCAGGTGGATCTCATACAGCCACGGCAAGGACGCCTTGAAAAGTTCGATATGATTGAAGCCCTCGCTTTCGTCAGCGTTGAGATAGCCGTGCGCGATGTCGGTGCAATAGCCGATCTTGGCGGTGCTGTCTGCATTGGCTTCGTGATAGGCGGTCAACTCTTCGCCCATCAATTTCATTTCACAGGGCAATGTCGGCGGCTCGGCCAGGCAGGACATCGGCTCAATCGTCAGCCACTCAATCCCCTGGTCCTCTGCAAAGTGCATGAGCTCCTTCATGTGCTTGGTATAACAACGTAGCCCTTCTTCCTTCAGCCCCATCAAATCGCGCGGCACGGCGCCGGGATTTGACCCGACCGACTTCGCACCGAGCAAGGCGCCAATCTCGATGAAGCGCTCATAGTTGCGACGGGCCACCGCGACCCACTCCGGATCTTCGCGGAAGAAACCGCCGAGTTCACGGTGCGCGGTAAATAGACTATCAATCGTGATACCGAAATTGTCCGCCTGCTTCTTTAAACGAATGAAATATTCATCCGGCAGTTGATAGAGCTCGAAGAACGAGCCCAACTGCAGCGATGTCACGCCCTCCTCCGCCATCAGGCGAAAGAGCCAAGGAAAAGAATTCCGATATTCAATCGGGTCGGATTTGATGCCTAGTTTGAAGTCCATGCCAACGACTCAATCTTACAATCAATGATCACTTCGATCATTTACACCTTGCGAATGATTACTTTTCGATCAGATTAACGATCAATACTGATCAGATATACCATAAAGCATTGATGAACAAGAACGAACGCCATGAGCGAATCCTCCACCTCGCCGGTGAGCGCGGGATGATATATCTCGACCGTGCGGCGCAAGCCACCGGCGCGAGTTTACCCACGATTCGCCGAGATTTCGCCGAACTCGCCGACGCGGGCTCGGTTGAGCGGATCCGCGGCGGCATTCGAGTCAGCCGTAAGCAAGAGAACATGCCGTTCAACCTCCGCGAAGTGCAGCGCTCCAACGAAAAGTCCGCGATCGCCCGCAACGCCGCCAAACGCATACGCGGAGGCGATGTGCTATTTATCGACGGCGGCACCACGACCTACCACATGTGCTTCCATCTACCGCGTGTGCCACTGCGCATTATTACCAATTCGCTGCGCCTGTCCGCCTATCTCGACGACCCAGCACACCGACATACCGACTGGGAAGTGTATTTAACAGGCGGACGAATCCAGCACGGCAGCAGTATGCTGACCGGCCCGGGAACGGTGCACTCACTCAACTTATATCACGCTGACTGGGCCTTCCTATCGGTCGGTGGCATCACACCCGACGGCCTCTATAACACCTCCGAAGCCATCGTCGAGACCGAGCGAAAAATGATCGAGCACAGCAACCGCAGCGTGATCCTCGCCGACCAAAGTAAAATCGGCACACGCACGATGTGCCGCGTGTGTGAGATCAAACGCATCGAACGTTTGATTACCACCCCACCCGCAGGTCGCTCATTGATCGAAGAAGACATGCGCGAAGCCGGCCTCGTTATCACCCATGCAGACTAACGAAGCATCCTAACTATAGACTAGGAGGAGTCCCGCGCAGCAGCATTAGTGCGAAAGACACGTGTGATGAGTCGCTGCTTCAACTCAGCGAGTAAACCGCCGGGGCCAATTAAGCCCTCAGGACTCTGATAATCTTCTAGTAGCCCCGCACGTGGATCGAAATACGCCCATAATTCGGCATGTGTTTGAGGGGGCACGCAAGAAATCCTAGCGCCACAAAGTGCCAACATCACGATCTACGCCAGCGAGAAGAAATGATTCGAACCTAGCTCGGAAATACCGTGATTAGCCCAAAAGTGTGCCCAAAATGCACCCCTTTTAGCGAAAAAACACGAAAACAAGCGAACAAACCCGAACGCCCAACCCAAACACAAAAAAGGCCGGAAGGCCTTAAACAAGGGGCTTCCGGCCTAATCTCCTTGGTGGAGCATAGGAGAGTCGAACTCCTGACCTCTTGCATGCCATGCAAGCGCTCTACCAACTGAGCTAATGCCCCCAAAGGGAAAGTTGGAAAAATGGATATACCTCGGTGTCCGTCAATAGAAAATAGTCATTCGGCAAAAAACATCGGACCGCTCCTACGAGCCGAGATACATCGCTTCAAGGTTTGCGCTGTGGATGGCTTCGCGTCCATGGTCGGGCATGGTATGCATTCGACTCTGGCAATGGCCGAACCTCCTCGCACTGGATGCGGCGCTGATTGCGCTGGTCTGGCAGGCGGCCTTTGCTGACGCACTCGGCCATGAAGTCAGCCTAGCGGCCCAAAGCGTGCTGGGGCTATCCGTCTGGTTGACCTACATGGCGGACCGCCTATTCGATGTCGCCAAGCGTCCACCCGAGCAGCTACACGCCATTAGGCATCGCTTTGCGAAACAGCACTTTGGCGTAATTTGGGGTTTCTGGCTCTGTGTATTGACTGCCAACATCGGAATCGCGCTCACCGGGCTCTCAATTAGCGAACTTCAAAACGGTCTGGTGCTGCTCACGTGTTGCTTACTTTACACCGCACTGAATCAGGCACTCTCGCGACGCTTCTTTCCTAAAGAACTCTGCGTGGCCCTCATTTTCGCTGGCGGCGTCACCGTCTTCCTCCTCCCCAGCGCCAACCTCTGGCCACCAGCTTGTGCACTGGCGCTACTGTGCTTAACTAATTGCTTAATGATCGGAGCGAAAGAGCAATGTATCGATGCCGCACTACAAGTACGATCACTGTCTCGGCTGCCCTCACCCCTCATTCACTTTCTAGAGATAAGCTGCGCCCTCTCACTCTGCTTTATAAATCAAGCGTGGGCGCTGCCAATCGGCCTATCTCTAGGAGCGCTGCTGATCACCCACGCCTGCCAGAAACGACTGTGCGTTGAGACTTTTCGCGTGCTGACGGACAGCGCCTTACTCATTGGCCCAAGCGTGGCGTTGTGCCTGCAGCTTTAACTCGCGAATACAACTAGACGGCCACAATCCACGCAGTTAGTACGGATTAAAAAATAATCCCAGCGAAGTCCGCGCGAAGACGATAGCCAGAAGCGCACGCCACCTGAATGAGCGGGTGGGCAAAAATCACGCCCCGACAAAGCAGGCGCTAACGCCACTCAAAATCCGATCGCAGGACTCTTTGCGTCGCCGCGAACCTCATCGCGCATAGCGCTACGCATTCGAACTGAAAAATCCCACTACCGGCCTCCACAGACAACCACACGCCGCCCTTTATCGATTCTAAAACATCAAGTGTTTGCAAAAAAATCTTTGACCGACTGTACGATCGTATCGACCGCTGCTAGTTTACCTTGGCCTTCATAACCACAAGCCAGCATCCCGGCATCTGGTTCAATAAAATGATAGCCGCGCGCGCGTAATGTCTCTAGATTTGCTTGTGTGGCGGCATGTGCTAACATCTTGCCATTCATCGCTGGGGCCAACATGACGGGCGCGGGAGTGGCCAGATGAATTGATGAAAGCAAATCCGGCGCCAGCCCCTGGGCAAATAAAGCTAAGCAATGCGCGGTGGCGGGTGCGACCAAGAGCAGATCTGCTTGATCTGCCAATTCGATATGGCCGGGCTGCCAACCTTCCCCCTCTTTCCAGAGGTCGGATGCCACCGGGTTACGCGAGAGCACTTGCAAGGTAAGCGGCTGAATGAACCGACACGCCTCAGCGGTCATAACGGGAAAGACCTTCGCCCCAAGCTCCGTCAATCGACTCGTAATATCGGCAGCCTTGTAAGCCGCGATAGAACCAGTAACGCCCAAGATTATGGTGCGGCCTGTTAAAACTGTATGTGCTTTTGCCACCGGCAAAAAATGTGTATGGATTGTGACGCGACCACAAGACCCAAGTGGAACTGGTGAATCAATCATTGAAACCAGCATCGCCCATTGAGGGAAGCACGCGCTTGACAGTCTCCGAAAGGGGTGGATGCTAATTGGCTATGCATGTTTTGTTTGTAGAGACGAAAATCCTATTCGGATACTTAGAACTGCTCCCTGTTGGGGACACAAAGTAACACGTCTGTGAGCGATGCGCTCGCACTTAAACACCGCCGGAAAGGGCCTTCGGCCCTACTTCACAAAACAACCGAAGCGCTGAATTAATCACGTTTATTTCCAACTCACGACTCTAGTATCGAACCTATTTCCAAAGAACGACCATGCAAAAAGGCGCAATAACCAAGTATAGACCCTTTCAGCAAATCAATTTGCCCGACCGCACCTGGCCGGATAAGACGATCACTACCGCCCCGATCTGGGCAAGTGTTGATCTTCGCGACGGCAATCAAGCCCTCGCGATACCGATGAACGTGGACGAGAAGATCGAGTTTTTCGAATTGCTGGTTGCCACCGGCTTCAAGGAGATCGAGGTAGGCTTCCCTTCCGCAAGTGATACCGAGTTTCGATTCATCCGCCGCTTAGTAGATGAGAAACGAATTCCACACGACGTCACCATTCAAGTGCTTGTTCAAGCCCGCGAACACTTAATCCGTCGCACTTTTGAGAGCCTTGAAGGCATCTCCAATGCAATCGTGCACTTGTATAACTCGACTTCGCCCCTGCAAAGACGGATCACCTTCAATAAGAGCAAGGATGAGATTAAAAAAATCGCAGTTGCCGGCACACAATTAATCAAAAGCCTGGTGCCCACCATACCGGCAACAAATATTCGACTTCAATACTCCCCTGAGAGTTTCTCGGATACCGAAGTCGACTACGCGTTGGAAATCTGTGAGGCGGTGATCGACGTCTGGCAGCCGACTGCCGCGAACAAGATCATCTTGAATCTTCCTGCAACAGTTGAAGTTGCCACACCCAATGTGCACGCCGACCAAATCGAATGGTTTTGCCGCAACTTGAGAATACGCGACACAGCGATTATCTCCTTGCACACGCATAACGATCGCGGAACGGGCATCGCAGCGACCGAGCTTGGCTTAATGGCTGGCGCCGACCGCGTCGAAGGCACGCTGTTCGGCAATGGCGAGCGTACGGGAAACCTCGATATAGTTACCGTCGCATTGAATCTTTACACTCAGGGCGTCGACCCTCAGTTGGACTTCAGTAACCTTGAGCACACGCGCGCCGTATATGAGCGTGTGACACGCATGACCGTGCCTGAACGTCACCCTTACTCGGGAGATCTCGTCTTCACTGCATTCTCCGGCTCACACCAAGACGCGATTAAGAAAGGTATGGACCTCCGCGAAAAAGAGGCTCAGCCCGACGCTCGCTGGCAGGTGCCCTACATGTTGATTGACCCCGAAGACATTGGTCGCGATTACAACGCTATCATCCGCATCAACAGTCAGAGCGGCAAAGGCGGCGTCGCTTATATTTTATCCCGCGAATTTGGACTCGATTTACCTAAAGCAATGCACCCTGAAGTGGGTGAGGTGATCAACGTTACTGCGGATGCAGATAGCCGTGAGCTCCCAGCCAAGGAGGTGCACGAAATCTTCCAGCGCGAATACGTCAATTTGACCACCCCACTGGAACTGATTTCGATTGAGCGCGAAGACTTCTCAACAACCGCCGATATTCGCGTCGAAGCAGAAATTCGCTACAATGGTGAGCAGATGAATATAACTGGGGCCGGCAACGGCCCGATCAGTGCATTTGTGGATGCGTTACAGATGCAGGGCTGGAAAGATTTTAATCTTTTGGATTATCGACAGCATTCGATCGGTGGTGGTTCAAAAACAGAGGCAGCTGCCTACATTCAAATTCAGCACAACGAGGGCTCACTCGTCAACGGCTGTGGTATCGATTCGAATATCGAGCTCGCAGGCCTACGGGCATTGGTCAGCGCCTTTAACCGCGCGCATAAAGCACATCCAGAATCACCTCAAGTATAAGGCTAGAGCTCGGCAGATCATCGAATAGGCGCTGCATCCCCAGCTTCGGCACGGTCCTTTGCCTGCAATCGGTCGAGCTCGATTCGTTTATGCTTCGAGATATCCTACTTCGCTCCCATCACCCTCTTAAGCTCACCACTGGCAAAGTACTCAACAACACGAACACGATTTTAAGCCCAGATGTATTCCCCTCTGTTCTTACGGATACGGCATTTACTCTCGATCAACTCAGATCCAGATTTCAAAAATTCAGAATACTTAGCAAGCACCCATTGATGATCTTTCGGATGAACTATAGACTCCGATACATCCAAGGTGTTCGGCCATCCTTCGCTTCGAAATCGAGTATTCGAACCAGTTCGCAGCGCGATAAATCTCCCCCGTATCAAGCTCCTGCCCCCAGAAAACCATTTCCACATTTCCTAATACCATACGCAAACGGCGCCCACTAGTGCGGATCTTTACCTCATACAAACGAAGAGCCGTCTCATCGACCAGGCGCGACAGCGTCTCGACATCTTCCACCTGATCAATATACACCTTTAAGCTCAGCAAAGTCATACTACACGACTTGCCTCGAAAATCAGACAAACAGACCTAAACATAACAACTGAACATCATTTAAAATCTGTTACATTTTAAATCTATATATGAAATTCTCGAAATATCACGCACTTGGCAACGACTACCTTGTTTTAGACCCTAAAGACGCCCGCGAACTGCCTTCCAATGAAGACATCGTGCGCATCTGCCACCGCAATTTCGGGCTAGGCTCCGATGGGATTCTGTATGGCCCACTAGCCGCAGAAAAAGCGGATTTCGGCCTTCGAATCATGAATCCGGACGGCAGTGAAGCCGAAAAGAGCGGCAACGGCCTTCGTATCTTCGCCCGCTACCTCTACGACATTGGCAAAGTCAAAAACGACGCCTTTACTGTTGAGACACTCGGTGGCATCGTCACCTGTAAGATCAGCGACGGCGCCGCCTCAATTACTGTAGAGATGGGGGAAGTTCGTTTTGCGATGGATCATATCCCCGTCGATGGCCCGGAACAGGCGGATCAGGAGATCGGCCAGAAACTCACGATCAATGGCACTGACTATACCGTTTACCTCGCTGACATTGGTAATCCTCATTGCGTGGTCCCCCTTTCAGCGATCTCTGAAAAACTCGCCTGCGTAGACGGCGCGGCAATCGAGACCCACCCGCTCTTTCCGAATCGTACCAATGTGCAATTCCTCAAGATTTTAGACCGCAACAATATACAGATTGAAATATGGGAGCGCGGCGCTGGATACACCCTCGCATCAGGCTCCAGTAGCAGTGCCTCCGCAGCGGTGGCGCACCGAATCGGCCTCTGTGACCGTGCGATCACCGTACACATGCCCGGCGGCAAGATCGCGATTGAAATCGGCGACGACTACGCAGTGCGTATGACAGGCTCTGCCACCCGTGTAGCTGATATGGAATTCGACCTCGAAGCACTCGATTTCAGCAACAAAGACTAAGGGCTCTCCAACAATACGTATCAAAGGCCACCCAAGCGGGGGGTGCTTCATCGGGCACCAATTAATCTTACCGGAGGGCACTTGATTTTTGCAAAAATGCCATTAGCGTCCCGCTTTCAATTTTAAACTAATCCAAGACATATTATGAGTACACAAAAACCCGAACGCCACGAATTCCAAGCGGAGGTCAAGCAAGTCCTCGATATCGTGGTGCACTCCCTTTACACGGATAAGGAAATCTTCGTCCGTGAGCTAATCTCGAACGCCTCTGATGCCACAGAGAAGCTGCGCCACACGCAACTTTCAGAGAAAGACATCTTCGATGCGGATCTGGATCTAGAGATCCAAGTTACCTCCGACGAGGAAACCGGCACGATCACGATTCAGGACTTCGGCATCGGCATGACACACGCCGAGCTCATCGAGAACCTCGGCACCATCGCACACTCCGGCTCCAAAGCCTTTCTTAACGCCCTCAAAGCAGACGGCGAGCGCAACGAAAACTTGATCGGCCAGTTCGGCGTGGGCTTCTACTCGGTATTCATGGTCGCCGATTCCGTCAAGGTCTACACCCGCACCTGGCAACTCGAAGGCGACTGCCTCTGCTGGTCCAGCAACGGCGATGGCGCTTACGAGATCGAGCAAGTCGAAGATGTACGCCGCGGCACACGAATCGTCTTCGTCCTCAAGGATGAGTATAAGGAGTTTGCCCAGAAGGATAAGCTCGAAGGGATCATTAAACGCTACTCCAGCTTCGTGCAGTTCCCGATCAAGGTCGATGGCGACGAGTTTAAGACCGTCCAAGCGCTGTGGCTCAAAGGCAAAAGCGACATCACTGACGAGGAATACAAAGAGTTCTACAAATTCCAGGCCAACGCCTTTGACGATCCACGCTTCTGGCTGCACTTCGCTGCCGATGCACCGATCTCGATCAACACCCTGCTCTTCGCTCCTACTGAAAATCAGGAGAGCTTCGGCTTTGGTCGTATGGAGCCAGGCGTCGCACTCTATTGCCGCAAAGTCCTGATCGACAGTGAACCGAAGAACTTGCTTCCCGATTGGCTCCGCTTCGTTCGTGGCGTCGTCGATAGTGCCGACCTACCGCTCAACATCTCCCGTGAGTCGATGCAAGACAGCGCGTTGATTCAGAAGCTCAACAAGGTCATCACCAAGCGCTTCCTCAAGACACTCGAAGAAAAAGCCAAGAAAGAGCCTGAAGTGTATAACGACTTTCTGGAAGTCCTTCGGCGTCTTCCTCAAAGAAGGTGTCACCACCGACTTTACGCACCGCGACCAGTTGCTTAGACTGTTACGCTACGAATCTTCCTACAGCGAAGAAGGCAGCAACACCAGCCTCGCCGACTACGTCTCACGCGCGCCCGAAGGCCAAAAAGAGATCTATTACCTGTCTGGAGCCAGCCGTAGCGCTATCGAGACTGGACCTTACTTCGAAGCCTTCAAGGCGCGTAATATCGAAGTGCTCTACCTCTATGAGCCGATTGACGAATTCGTAATGAACCACGCCCGTGCCTTTGAAGAGAAGAGCTTCATCTCCGCCGATGCGGACGGTATCGACCTCGAGGCCATTGCGCCAGAGACAGACACCAACAAGGAAGAAGCCTTGGCAACCGACGCGGTCGAAGGGCTTTGCGCATTCATCAAAGAGAAGCTTGGCAAAGACGTCAGCGAAGTCGCAGCCAGCGACCGCCTCGTGGGTAGCCCCGCGATGATCGTCAACGGCGACAAGATGATGACCGCTCAGATGCGCAAGATGATGAAGGCCATGCAGCAACAGCAAGGCGCCGATGCCAGCGCGATGGGTGCAGAGCCTCCCGTCAAACTGCAGATCAACCCACGCCACGCTTTGGTGAAAAACCTCGCCGAGCTACACGGCTCGAACGAAGAACTCGCGGGTTTGATCTGCGAGCAACTCCTCGACAATGCACGCGTCGCAGCGGGACTCCTCGAAGATCCGTCTGCCATGATTCAGCGTAACTATAAGATTCTCGAGCAACTCAGCGCGAAATAAAATGTGTTGATACGCCCCTGCCGCAGATCTAGCCACTGCGCAGGGCAGTTGATTCTGACGTCTGCGACCCGCCCTCGTTACTAGTTGACGGTGGGCGAGTCGCCTACACGCCTCCAACTATTAATGATCGCAAAGCGCGTGACTTAAAAATTCCTAGTGTGCAATGGCATTGAGGTTTATCCCGCAAGCTCGGGACTCACCTTCAGAACGCCATATTAACGTTTGCAAAAAAACGCCGTCTTTCAGCTGAAGGGCGGCGTTTTTGTAAGTACTAGAAAGATGGTCGATTAATCGCGGTAGCCAGAGATTTGACCAGACTTGTATTGGCCCATCAACATGCCTTCATTCTGAGCGTCATGAGACTCGACCATGTCTGCTGCTGCGTTTCTGTGCGCTGCGCCTTCTTCCGCCACCGCCGGCAACGTCTCCTCAGCGGAAGCACCAACAGCCAAACAGAAATTAGCACCAAGAAGCGTGGGGAGTTTTATGAATTTCTTAATTCTGAATGGCAGTTGCAGCTCAAATAACAAATTTATAATTTTTCAAAAAAAGCAAATTTGATAAAGTAGTTTATTTGAATTCGTTGAACGCTTAATTGCGGGTATGACAGGCCGCTGGCAGGCTTGCTTTAAGGGCAAAAGTGACCAATTTAACTAGAGGGCTTATCCACTCCAATCATGTCTGAAATAAAAAAACCTTCACTAGGGGACTCATCCACTCCAATCATGCCTGGAAAAAAAACAACCGCGGCGTCGGTGTTTCCTTACTTTAATCGTGAGCTGAGTTGGTTGGCCTTTAATCAACGGGTGCTCGACCAGGCGACATCCACCGAATATCCCCTACTCGAGCGGATGAAGTTTCTCTCATTCGTTAGCTCCAATCTCGACGAATTCTTTGAAATCCGCGTCTCCGGGCTAATGCAGCAAGTCACCTCTGGGGTTAACGAAGCCGGCCCCGATGGTCTCGGCCCCAAAGAGCAACTTCAACGCATTCGGCAGATCGTCAAGCGTTTGGTAGTCGACCAAACGACGTGCTGGGAGAATCAGCTCGTGCCCGCCCTAGCAGAGAGCGGAATTCTATTTTGTGGATATGACGAACTGACACGCAACGAGAAGCGCTGGCTGAGGCAATACTTCGAAGAACAGATCTTCCCGGTGCTGACCCCCCTCGCCATCGATCCCGCACATCCCTTCCCTCAACTCACCAACAAAGCGCTGTATATACTCGCATCCATCGATGATCCTCAGACGCGCATCATTGAAAGTATGATGGCGATCATTCCAGTACCGCGTATCTTACCACGCACCGTTAAGATCGGCGTACCACGCAGAGGTGCCCCTGAAGTGTATATCTTTCTCAGTGATATCGTGCAGCACTACGTCAAGGACCTCTTCCCGGGTTACCGAGTTCGCTCAGCGGCGCCGTTTCGCATCACACGCAACAGCGATCTGTATATTGACGAAGAAGAAGTTGTAAACCTGCTGCGTAAAATCGAAGAAGAGTTGATGAATCTGCAAAAAGGCGCCGCCGTGCGTCTAGAAATTGCTCAAGGTGCCGACCCGATTCTGCTCGAGCAACTGCTACAAGCACTCGATCTCCAATCAGACAATGTATACACGATCCCTGGCCCGATCAATCCGCTACGCCTGATGAGCACCTATGATTTGATCGATCGACCAGATTTAAAATTTCCGCCACACATCCCACACATCCCAGCCCTATTGGAAACGCCAGAGAAAATCTTCGAGCACATCAGCAAACAAGACATCCTGCTACATCATCCCTACGACAGCTTTCAACCTTTCATTGATTTCCTCAATCAGGCCGCGCGCGATCCACAAGTCTTTGCAATTAAACAAACGCTCTACCGGACCTCCGGCGACTCACCTATCGTCGAGGCGCTAATGGAGGCCTCGCGTCGCGGCAAGCAAGTCACTGTACTGATTGAGATCAAGGCGCGCTTCGACGAAGCCAATAACATTCAGTGGGCGCGACAGCTCGAAGACGTCGGCGTGCATGTGGTTTACGGGTTGGTCGGCCTCAAAACCCACTGTAAAGCATGCATGATCGTTCGCCGCCAAAACAACGGCCTGAAGCGCTATGTACACCTCGGCACGGGCAACTACAACCCTAAGACCGCGCGCCTCTACACCGACTTGAGCCTGTTTACCAGCGCTCCCGCGATCACCTCAGAAGTGGCTGGACTGTTTAACACGCTGACTGGATTCTCACTCACCCCCGTATTCAAGAAGCTACACGTGGCGCCCTTCACCCTGCATTCTAAAATCCAAAAGTACATCAAGACAGAGACTCGCAACGCGCGTGCAGGCAGACCCGCCCGAATTATCGTCCAGACTAATAGTCTAGCGGAAAAACAGACGATCGACCATCTCTACCAAGCCTCCCAAGCCGGCGTAAAAATCGACCTCATTGTGCGTGGCATCTGTAATCTGGTGCCTCAGGTCAAAGGTATTAGCGACAACATCCAGGTACGCAGTATTCTCGGCCGCTACCTAGAGCATAGCCGCATCTTTTATTTCGAAAATGACGGCGGTGCGCAACCGCGCATCTTAGCTGGCAGTGCCGACTGGATGCCGCGTAATTTTTTTCGCCGCATTGAGGCCGTCTTTCCTGTGCAAGCTCCAGAACATCGACAGCGGCTGATCTACATACTGGAGACCTACCTCAAAGACAACAAACACGCACACATGCTACACAGCAACGGCAGCTACCATAGACCTCGGAGCAGCACCAGCAGCAGGCCCTTTTCTGCTCAAGAAACCTTCGCAGCAGACAGTAGCTACACTCGATTCCCCTTTGTGCCACCGCTACTAGATGAATCGATCACAGCGCCGCACGCGACCCAAAACTCCAACAGACCCATCAGCTAGTGGCTTCTCATGCTCGGCGCACAAATCGAGCCACCTGCTAATCTCTAATTCCCCTCGCTGTGCCCAAAAAAACAACAACCCAGCGCGCCTCAAAATCCAGAAGGCACAAGAGACCACAAGCACGTTGGACCAAGCACTGGCTGACCCGAATCATTGCCGCGCTCATCACGGCAGCGGCGGTCTACTACTACTGGCCGCAGCTACGCAGTCTCACCGACGTCAGCAAGCACCAGCTATCCGCACGCGCTATCAACGACACCGCCGAACTACAGATCGCACTGGCCCGTGAAGGATTCTCCCCCGGCTCCATCGATGGTGCCTCCGGTTCGCAGACCCGAGCCGCCCTACTCGCCTATCAAACCAGTCACGGCTTACCTCGGTCCGGCGCATTCGATGCCGACACCGCGCAATTCCTACAGATCCAAGAGCCGGTCTTCATCACGCGCCGACTCGGTACGGAGGATTTTGCCGCAATCGGCCGTAAGCCACCGAGCTGGCGCGCCCGCGGCGAGCTCGACCGGATGCGCTACAACTCCCTACTGGAAATGGTCGCCGAGCAAGCCCAATGCGACCCCGACTTCATCACTGACCTGAACCCCAGCATCAACTGGCATCAACTCGCTGCTGGTGACAGCGTTCGTATCCCCAACGTTCCGCCCTTCCGCGTCCAACCAGCAGCTGCCTACGTTCAGATCAGGCTCTCCAAACGCACACTCCGCGTATTCAGCGCCGACCATCGCCTACTCTTTCATTGCCCGGTCAGCATCGCACGTCGCGTTGATAAACGCCCCAGCGGAGAGCTCCGAGTCAAGGTGCGCGTCGATCAGCCCAACTACACCTTCAACCCCGCCATCCTCACCGGCACGGCGCAGCGCGAAGGCATTACCAATAAATTCATGATTCAGCCGGGCCCCAACAACCCTGTCGGCACCGTCTGGATCGGTCTAAATCTACCCAGCTATGGCATCCACGGCACCCCCGAACCCGAGAAAGTCGGCCGCACCGAATCCAGCGGCTGCTTTCGCCTGGCCAACTGGAATGCCCAAACCCTGCTCGATGCCGTGCACCTCGACATGCCGATCTACATCGAACCGTAGGCTAGTTTCGATGCCTGATATGCTCGGCCTCCTTCAGCTTGAGCTTCTCGATGCTCAGCTCAAGTGCAGCGATCGCATTCTCCATAGTAAGCTCCTCAGCAATTGAACCAGCCGCGTTAAGGCGAAAATCAGCCATATCTAAATCCTCGATTAGATTTTGAATTTCTTCACGTATACCCTGCAGGTGAAAATCTCCAACAATACTCCGTTTCGCTTGATCACCAAATTTTCCATTACTGCCACGGAAATACCAATAAACCTTGCACTTCGACCAGATGCTCAAGTCCCGAATGCCACAACTAAGGCGCAGTCCGTCCGACTGACGCTTGAAAGTCACCTGCGTCTGCTCTCGAGATAAAAGCATCGACTTCCATCGTACGGCCATCCGTATGCGACAAGGTCGTGTGAACCGGCTGATTCTGGCCGTAATTTTGATAGCAACAAACACCGGACGCCAGAATAAGGATTAAAAACAAAAAACTTTTCATAATATATTATTGTCGATCGGCAATTTTGCCCTGCAACTCTACCCTCTCCGCCTGCAGTTTTTCCACCTCACGGCGAATTGTTCGCTTCTCCGTGTTCCCGTTGCTACTGGCATATCCTCGCGAGAGATCCTCGACCTCTTTATCAATCCCACGGATTCTCTTTTCCAGCTCCTGCACATACAAATCACCGAGTTCCAATGATCCACGGTCCATATACATGGCAGCATTTTTAATCCCGCTGTTCGGATACATCCCGATCAACGTCTGCGCAGCCAAGTCCAAGGAACTAATCGGATAGACAAACTCTTGGCTGTCCTGCCGTGCGAACTGGATGTGGGTTCCACTTCTACCAAGCAGAGTCACCATCATCTCTAGACCCGCTGCGTTCTTGATGTTCACCGCCGAAGGATAGGCATACACATGGCCGACCGCCTGAGCTTCGACCAGCTCATCCTGAGCTTTACTGAAAAACGCTCGATCATACAGCATCGAGCCCAAATACCCCACGATTCCCAAAAAGATTATGCTTATTATTAAATTTCGCATGTACTGATAACTAATCGATGCAACGAACGAATCAAAGCTTAAATTAGTTTTCAATCCTACTCCTAACAAAAGCTAGTAAGCGCTACATTTCAAAGATTCGGCAGCAGCGAGACAACGGCTTGAGGACAGGTTACCACCGAGCCCAAGCAGGTTCTCAAGCCCTCACCCGAATCGAAGACATCTGCAAAAAAGACATGTGCAAACAAAGGCACCGCTCGAAAACAGATCGAATCGCGTTCAATCTGTTATCGTATTTTTGCAGAGTAGCTACTGATTGAAACAGAAAATACGCATTACAGCTACTGAATACTCTGCTGCATATCGCTAGCCAGTCGTACGTAGACCTGCCGCGATCGCATTGACGACGCGCAGCAGATTGTCGGTGGTCGCGGGATCGAGCTGGTCGCTGGCTCGGGCCTGTTGCAGCAGGTCGATTTGCTTTTTATGCAAGGCGGCGAGCGGCACGTCGCGTTCAGTCAGCGTCTTGTAGAAGCGCGGGCGACGTTCCGGCAGCGACCGAGGGAACAACTTACCCAAGTGTTGCACGGTTCGTGTGCGCTCGTCGATAATCTGGCCGAGGATACGTTCGCGCAAAGCCACGTCTGTTACCAGGTCGGCATAAGTACGCATCCATTTCTCATCGGAACTACTAATACTGCTTTCGACATTATAGAACACGTAGCGTAAAAACGGAGTGGCTTGTAGATTTTCTCGCAGCGCGTTGTAAGCTTCCGGCGTTTCAGCTTCAAGTGCATCCAAGGCACTGCCCACTCCATACCAACCGGGGACGTAGAAGCGGGATTGATTCCAGCTAAATACCCAAGGGATCGCGCGCAGGTCTTCGATACTGGTCTTGCCAGTGCGGCGTGATGGGCGAGAGCCGATACGACTTTGTTCAATCGCGTCGATCGGTGTGGCTTGTCGGTAAAAATCAATAAAGCCTGGGGCTTCCAGCAGCTCGCGGTAGGCACTCCTGGAGCGCTTCGCCAAGGTCTCCATCGCGTCATCAATCACTTTGTTAGTGGTTTGCTTCGCCGCGAGCAATTGTGCCCCGAGGCTACCGGCGAGCAGCCATTCGAGGTTGGCAGTGGCAGTGGCTGGAGTGTTGTATTTCTGTGCGATCACTTCGCCTTGTTCAGTCACACGGATACCACCATTGAGAGAGCCCTCGGGCAACGCTTCAAGGAAACGGTGTGTTGGCCCAGCGCCGCGGCCGACAGTGCCGCCACGACCGTGGAAAAATGCGATTTTGACACCGTGATCTTCGCCGACGTCAAACAGCTTACTCTGAGCGCTTTTTAAGATCCATTGGCTGGCGAGGATGCCGGTGTCCTTATTACTATCGCTATAGCCGAGCATAATGATGAAGCGTGGCTTCGTATCTGGATCGCCGATACGTAGGCTATGACGCGTGCAAGGGTGCGAAAGAAATGCATCTGAAATACCAGGTGCGCGCTCGAGGTCTTCGTACGTTTCGAAGAGTGGTACCACCGGCAGCATACAGCGGAGTTGACCGTCATCTTGGTAAGTAAGGCCGACTTCTTTTGCGAGCACGTACACTGTCAAGAGGTCGACCAGGTTACGCGTCATACTGACGATGAGTGCACCCACACCAGCAGGACCATGTTTACGAATGTGCTGAGCGACGACTGCCAGGGTGTCACGTGCTTCAGTCGCTTCCTTCGGTAGCGACATCGAGGCGTGTGTCAGTGGCCGCGGCGTCGAGAGTTCATGATTGAGAAAGGCGAGTTTATCCGCCTCGGACCATGTACTAAAATTCTTGGCGTCAGCGACACCGGCCGCTGCCATCATTTGACTAAGTGCGTTTTCATAGAAATCGCTATTCTGGCGAATATCGATACGCGCGAGGTGTAAGCCGATACTGTCGAGCAATCGCAGCAAAGGGCGCACAGAGCTGTTGCCGCTACGTGTCGCGCGGGCTTCGTTCAACCATGCGGTGAGTTGATTCAGATGATCGCGCAGCGCTTGTTCGGTCAGCGTGTCAATCTGCTCAGAGAGCAGCATCACATAACTGAGCCACGGCTCTTGCGTGCGAGCATCGCCGCCCCAGGCCTCAAGCTGTTCTAACAAGGGCTTTGGCACTGCGCTACGCACTTCGGAGAAGGTCAGTTTCTGCGCGAGTTCTTGCAGCCGAGTACGAATAATCTGCACTGCGGTGCTACGCATCGTTTCAAATGTCTCAGCAGTCACTTCGGCAGTGACCAGCGGATGGCCATCGCGATCACCTCCGACCCATGAGCCGAATTGCAGATGTGGTAGCTCTTCAAGCTGTAGTGGCGCTTCTTCAGGCCATGTCTCGCGCCAAGCGTATTCGAGATTTTCGTCGAGACGATTGAATACCGAGGGAAAGACTTCGCGCAGATAATAGAGCAGATTCTCGAGCTCGTCTTTGACCTGCGGCTTGTGCATGTAGATCTCGCCAGTCAGCCAGAGCCGCTCGATGATGGCGCGCACTTGGTTGGCACTTTGTTCGGCTTCACGCGGCGTGCGTTCGCCTTCGCGATGGCGCAGCAGACGCACGATTTCGCGGTGAATACCGAGCACCGACCAGCGCTTCGCTTCGGTCGGATGTTTGGTAAAGACAGGCTCGACCCACAACTCGCTGATCTGTTTGCGCACCGTTGCTGGTTCGATACGGGCGTCTTTGAGGCGACTCAAATAGTGCCCCCAATGACCTGGCTCACAGGCGACACCGAGCGTGGCTTCGCGCGTGCGGCGCATACTGTTGGCGACATGCTCTTCTGCCAGGTTGAGCAGCTGAAAATAAAAGGAAACCGCTTGCACACAGGCATCGTCCAAATGATCGGGAGAGACCTGTTTCAGTCGGCCTTTAATTAGACCAGCAGCCCGCTCTTGGCCCATGGATTGCAGTACATCCACAAATGCATCGACCAGAAAGGTGTGTTCAGCTTCGACCTGACTGAGGCCCTGTTCGACAAGTTTTAGGAATTTTTGATTGGTCGCTGTTTTCATTAATAAGTCTTGGCTGCGCAAATTTCAGGCATCTCGATCGATGCGGGCGGGCATTAAATATTAGCAAGAATTGATCCAGTACGTCACTCGCATCAATTAATACAATAATTTGATATTAAAATAGACCAGAATGCCCAGAAGCAAATTTAATTAGGCCGATATTCCTAAGCTGTCGTGACATGCCAGACTAGATCCGCAGCCACTAATAGTCTGCAGCACCTGAAAGCGCTGACTTAGCCTAGGGTTGCTTCGAGAGCTTCTTCGACTTTTTTTTCAGCCCTTTAATCAGCTTCTTCACCTTTTTACGTTGGTCCTCGCGGACGATGTAGCCGATGCACTTATCTGCCCCGCAGCCGCAGGGGTGATCCAAAAAATGCTCCATGTCATAGCCGTAGTCATATACCAATTCTTCACCCTGTTTGATGCCTTTACGTGCGACGACCCAAATCTCCCCTTCGCAGTTCAACGCTTCGCAATTTCCATCACAGGAGTGGTTCATGTAACGCGCGGGGTTCTCACCCAAACGCCCATCAATATCCCAATCGTCATCGAGCTCGAAAATATACACCAAGCCCTCGCCAGTGGTGCGCGCTTGCTCCTCCCACTCTAGGGCACGGCGATTGGACTCTTCTTTGGAAATCTTCTCCCCGACGTATTGGATAATGTCGGCGCCTGCTTCGATATCACACGTGGCAAACAGCCCACGTTGATGGATCGAGGATTGGTCAACTTTACAGAGCGGTTGGTCTAACATAGAAATAATGAATCCTTTATTTATAAAATTTGAAACTTACTCGGCTTTGAGCCCACGACTCATTAATGCCTGCAATGCAGACAACGGCTCTTGCCCGCCATATAGGATGGCGTGGATCTGTGAAAGGATCGGGGCATCCATGCCCTTCTCCCTGCAGAGGCGCTTCATACACTCTGTGGCACGGTAGCCTTCGACGACTGACTTTTGACTACTGACGATGGACTCCGGCGTCTCGCCCTGCCCTACGCGTTCGCCAAAAGTGCGGTTACGGCTCCAACTACCGGAGCAGGTCGCCACCAAATCGCCAAAGCCGCTCAAGCCATAGAAGGTTTCCCTTTGACCGCCGAGCAATTGCCCTAGCCGCACCAGCTCATTGAGGCTTCGCGTAAGTAGCGCCGCCTTAGCATTGTCGCCCAGCTGCAAACCGTCACACATGCCCGAGGCGATGGCATAGACATTCTTCAATGTGCCGCCCAACTCGGTGCCGCGTACATCGTTCGACAGATACGCGCGCAGCGAGGCATTACTAAAGGCTTGTTGATACGACTCCGCAGTCGCGAAGTCTGCGTCCACTGCTAGCGTCACAGCCGTCGGATTACCCGCAGCGACTTCCCCTGCAAACGTCGGGCCAGACAAGGCGCCGCATGCCACCTCAGGGAAGATCTCATTCACAATTTCAGACGGCGCCTTAAAGCTTTCGAGCTCGAGCCCCTTGCACATCACTAGGAACAGCTTCAGCTGCCAGGCGACATCGCTGGCCGCACGCACGCGCAGGCACAAGGCGCGCAGCGCCTTGGAGGGACAGGCGAGAAAGACCACTTCCGCCTCCATCAAAACCGGCACAAGCTCGCAACCAATTTGAATCGAATGCGGCAGCTTATGGCCCGGTAGGTAGTCCGTATTTTCACGCGTCGAGGCGATCGCCAAGGCGTGCTCCATACGGCGAGGGACTAAGGTCACGGAATGTCCGCAACGATCTAAATGCAAGGCCATGGCAGTGCCCCAAGCACCAGCTCCGAGAATACAACAGTTCATAGGTAGAAAAATTAAAAATTAAGACTTAGTGCGGAGAAGATGAAACGAAACATTTTTACCCCGAAGGGGTGGCTGCCCCATAAAGCGATGAAGCAACATGGATCAATGCCGATTTCGGCAGCTTTCGGATATTATTACGATGGAAATTTCCCGCTTTTGACGTCTTCGGTATATTCCGCGAAGGCACTTTTCACTTGCTCACCTAGCTGCGCATATCGCTTCACAAACGAAGGCACATAGCCGGTGGTCATGCCCAGCAGGTCATTGGACACTAGAATCTGCCCATCACAATGCGGGCCACTACCGATACCGATCAGTGGCACGGTCAGCGCCTGCGCAATCGCGCCTGCCACCGGGCCATCGACCATCTCGCAGATCACTGCAAAGCAGCCAACCTGCTCCAGTGCCAAGGCATCGTCCACCAACATAACCTTCTCCGCCTCACTACGACCAAACTTTCGATAGCCGCCGAGTTGGTGAAACTGCTGCGGCAGTAAGCCAATATGAGCCAGCACAGGAATGCCCGCGCGCGTCAGACGCTCGATCGTGGGCGCCATCGCTGCGCCGCCTTCGATCTTGATCGCCTCAGCGCCGGCCTCTTGCATCAAACGGCAGCATGCACTCAAAAGGTCGGCGAAGTCGCCATGCGCGACCGCGAACGGAATGTCGGCGACCACCAGTGCCTTCGGCTGGGCACGCGCCACCGCCGCGGTGTGGTGTAGCATCATGTCGAGCGTCACCGGAATAGTGGTCTCGAAGCCCAATTGTGTGGTGCCAACGGAGTCGCCCACTAGAATCAGGTCGACACCCGCCTCGTCCGCATAGCGAGCGATGATCGCATCGTATGCGGTGACAGCGACAATCGGCCGTTCACCCTTCAGTAGGGAAATAGTTTGTGTAGAAATTCTCACGATAAAGGAATTTGCATTGATTAAAAAAGTTCAGCAGCCACAAATCATGGTCAACTTCGCAGTTTAGACAATCATTTGTCGTCGCAGAAGTTATCACCACAAAGTATCGAAAATACCAGCTGAATTGACCGCCGCCTCGCAATGATCCACCTTTATTACAAGTGGCGCTACCGCCGCTCCCAATATGCCGGAGCCTTCACGCTGCCAAAGCAGACCGGCCACGAACACGCGTTCCGCGGCAACTTCGGTAGCTATTTAGCGCAACCATCGGTCAGAGGTCGCAACTTCTCACATTTCGATCTACCCCGAAAACGCAGACGCTGGTTGCGAATCGTATTTACACTGGTGCTGGTGCTCACACTCGGCTGGCTGATCTACGAGAGTGCTGCCGCATTAGCGATTTTCCGCTAGAGTCGAGCCCAGTGATGCGCCAGACGTGCGTGACGACGTCGCTGACTGGCTCGACTACAGGAACACTGCCGCGCTGCGCGTGATTGCTAAGCGCTCGAATAGAGCCTAGCTACGCATCGACCTATCTGAGCCGAGTCACGTCCCGCCCCAAAAAGTGCGATCCATGCAAACAAAAGCGGCTCCCTGAAACAGAGAACCGCTTTGAAAATAATGATCGAGAAAATTACTCGAACCTCGTCAAACGAACTACCAAGCCTTCTTCTTGTGGCGATTGGACTTCAGACGCTTACGACGTTTGTGGTTGTTCATCTTGAGACGACGCTTCTTTTTTAGGTTACCCATGGAAATATTTGTACTGTGTGATTTTAGAAAAAGGCTAAAAAGTCGAAGAAATCGACTGGTGTAAAGCGTTTTCTGAGATTTCGAGAATTCCCGAGCTAGGCTTCAGCGGCCTCCGCTTCGGGGAGGGGCAGCTGCATGCGCTGCAGCATGACTCGAAAATGGCGCGGCAACTCTGCTCGCAGTGAAACTGTAGCAGCCTCTTCGCCAGATGCGGGCAAGACAACTTCACGTAAATGCAGCGCCAATCCATCCAACACCGGGAATTTAATCCCTGAAGTGCGTTTATTTGGCAAGAGCGTACTCAGTAGTGGCGCCTCTGGTCCAGCGTAGAGGACATCGCCCATCACAGGCAATTCCTGCACCGCCGCATGCACGCGCACTTGATGCGGGCGCAGGAATGACGTCGTCGCTTCCCACAAGGCCCAGCCTAAGCTCGATTCGGACAACAACTTAAACTCAGTCGTCGACTTCTTACCCTTTGCGGAGGAAGGAATCATTTTGGGTTTGGTATTATGCGGCATCAACGGTGCATCTGCGACCAGCGCACGCGCACCGCGCGCCGCCCGCGCCTTGGTGACAAAGAAAAACCGGTAGCGCAGTTCGGCAGAGCCCACTAGGTTCTTTAACTCAGTCAGGCTGTCGCGATTTTTGGCAAACAGCGCCACCCCTGAAATCGCAGGATCGAGATAATACGCTGAGCCAAACAAGGTCGCCCCGCGCTTCACGAGCTCTGGCTTTTCAGCTTGGAGCTGCTGATTCAGCGCCGCATCCATGTCCGGCACGCCCGCATCCCAAGGATGCTCACGCATCCCGACTCCAATCGGCTTCTCGACTGCGATCCAGCCATCCGACTCGCCGATGACAGGCATGCGAAAGGGAGTATCTGCCAACATACCGGGAGGAAATCCGATCGAATTCTGCTTACGTGCCTGACTCATAATACTGATTGGCTTAACTATACAAAATGCCCCCGGATCGACAAGCAATCCGAGGGCATATTAGAAAAAAATAGTAAAACTACGCAGCAATCAACGCAGCACAACGTGCTTTGTGGCGTGCAATCTTATTGTGGTGTACCAGGCCATTCTTACCAGCCTTATCAAGAGCGGAGATGTATTCCTTCGAAACTGCAACAAGGGCGTCCTTGTCTTTCGCTTCAACAGCAGATTGGATCTTCTTGGCAAGCGTCTTGAGGCGAGTCTTCACCTGACGATTACGAAGTGTGCGAGTCTCCGTTTTACGGATATATTTAAGTGCTGATTTAGTGTTAGCCATGTCTATAAAAAGTTAAAAAGCGGGAAAGTGCGTGCTAGAAAAAGAACTGTCAAGTGAGAAAATCTCAGAAAACGGCTCATGATTTAATTATACCTGCATGGTATGATAGAACTGGCCGTCTCACAGCACACCGACGTTCAATAACGACAACTGGCACAACGCAGGGCCCACCGGTGTGCCCGAGGGCATCATAACGCTGCCGGGCTCCCGATAGAAAGAACTGCCACGGCCCTCACTCCTCAGGCCTCCCACCTCAGCCCTCAAGCCTAAGCCTGCAGCTCTCTATCTCTCAGCTCGGTTTCAAAAAGGTGTCGACCTCGGCGTGCTGTAAGCCGGATTTTGTCCGCCTCCCGCCGAAGCGTTTGGCTGTGCGTTCATTTATCTACCCCGCCGAAGCGAAGTTCCCGCCGAAGCGAGATGCGACATACCCGGAATCATAGACGGGCCGCCAGATTCCCTATTTTGCCTTGCACCGGAATGGGTTTATCTAGCCTCCATTGTTACCTTTGGAGCGGTGAGCTCTTACCTCCCCTTTTCACCCTTACCTCAGGCAAGCCCGAGGCGGTTATTTTCTGTGACACTATCCGTCACGCTCGGTTGCCCTCACGCGCCCCTGCTTTCACAGGGATTCCTGCCCTACGGTGTCCGGACTTTCCTCTCATCCCCGAAGGAACAAGCGAACGCCCACACGCCGAAGTCGACGAACGGCACAGTGCCACCCAAATCCAACAGCGCAAGCGGCAAGTTCAGGTATGTTCGACAAGGTCGCACAGCTGCGTCCCGCACCGCATTCGTGGCAAATCCAGCCCCGCCTATACTGCACCGATTCTACATCGATCACGCCACCTGCCACCGTCAACAGGCGTAACTGGGCGAGATTGTAACGCGCGGTCGCCCGCACCATCATCTTCTCGGCGTCTCCGAGGATACGTATTGACGATGCTCTAGCCACCGCATGCCTGACGCACAGAACACCTATCTCATCGGCTTGATTGAAGAGTTGCGTAAACTTCCCCATGAAACGGAATGGGTCGAATTTAAGCACAACAACGCCGATCCTGAGATGATCGGCGAGCGACTTTCAGCACTCGCCAATACCGCTGCGCTCGAAGGTAAAACGATGGCTTATTTGACTTGGGGAGTTGAGGACGAAACGCATCGGCTAGCTGATACCACTTTTGAGCCACACACTCACAAGATCGGCAATGAAGCTCTTGAAAACTGGTTACTTCGACTCCTTACGCCTAAGATCGATTTCGCCTTTCATTCATTGAGCATTGATGGACTTCGGGTGGTATTACTCGAAATTCCACGTGCGCAACAAAGCCCAGTGCAGTTTCGAGGCGTCGAATACATCCGAGTCGCGGGCTCACATACTAAGAAGCTAAAAGACCATCCAGAAAAGAACGAAAGCTCTGGCGCGTTTTTGAGCAGACGCCCTTCGAAAGCTTGCCCGCCCTCGAACACGTGAGTGCAGCAGAGGTGGTTCGATGACTCGATTACCCCGCTTACTTTGATTTAATGGGGCTCGATCTGCCCACGAATCGAGATCGCATGATTGAACGATTAGAGAAGGAGTTACTGATTGCCCGTTCCGATGACGGCTCATGGAATCTCTTGAATCTTGGGGCGCTGCTGTTCGCCAAGCAGCTTTCGTCGTTCCCCACTCTAAATCGCAAAGCGCTTCGCGTGATTCACTACAAGGGAAACAATCGCATGGAGACCCTGCATGAACAAATCGGCAACCGTGGTTACGCGAATGGCTTTGAGGGCCTGATAGGCTTCATCAATGCGCGAATTCCGCACAACGAAGTCCTCGGCACTGCGCTTCGTAAAAAAGTGCCCATGTTCCCCGAGATCGCAATCCGTGAGCTCGTAGCTAATGCGCTCATCCACCAAGACTTCGCGCAAACAGGCACGGGGCCGATGATCGAAATTTTCGACAACCGCCTCGAAATAAAAAATCCGAGCAATCCACTCATCGACACAGACCGCTTCCTCGATTCACCCCCGAAATCTCGCAACGAAGCACTCGCATCCCTCATGCGACGTGTCGGCATCTGCGAAGAGCGAGGCTCTGGCATCGACAAGGTCGTGCATCAAACCGAAGTCTTTCAGCTTCCGGCACCGATCTTTCAAACCACTCCTGAGCACACACGGTCCGTTCTGTTTGCCCATAAGGACTTTGAAGAGATGAGCGCCACCGAACGTGTTCATGCCTGCTACCTTCACGCCTGCCTCCGCTATCTGATGCACGATTATATGACGAACGAAAGCCTGCGGGAACGCTTTGGCCTCTCTGCGGAAAAAAGCGCATCCATCAGCAAAATCTTCACCGCAGCTAAAAGGCAAAGCCTCATCGCCCCTGCGGAACAAAACCAGTCCATAAAATTCGCCCGCTACATACCACACTGGGCCACATGAATCTTACTTTCCTTTACTTTCCCTACAACGCTCACGGGAAGCGCGAAGGAGACGTAAACCACTGATAACCAACAAAACGATCTCCTGGAATTTCGAATTCTTATTTTCCGTCATTTGCACTTAGCTCTAAAAAGAGTCAATTTGCCACACATTTCAGCCAAATTCAGCACCGCCGACAGGATTACAAGTATCCGCGATTTCATACGCAACGAGGGGCAAACCATCGCCTAAAAAAGCGAAAGACCTTCAGAGATTTCCAGAAGCCCAACGCCGACCGGACATTTCCAATCCGACTTGGCGGCCAGTGTTTGATTAGATCCGCAAGTCCCTGGTGAAAAGAACAGCCCCCGACTGCACCGCCTCTGCATCGACTACGCCACCTGATACCGTCAACAGTCGCAACTGGGCGAGATTGTAGCGCGCGGTCGCCTTCGCCATCATCTTCTCGGCGTCTTCGAGCATACGCATCGATTGGAGCGCATCCAGTGGCTCGCCGTGATTTTCAAACACACGGTCACGTGTCAGCTGATACGAAAGACGGGCGCGATCCACGGCGCGCGTCAATACCTTGAACTGCATCTCAAAATGTACGATGGCGTCCAAAGCCAACTTCACCTCTGATGACACATCCGCTCGGACTTAAGCTTCCACTACCCGCGCTTGGCGATAGACAGACGCTTGTTTGACAGAATACGCACGATTTGAAAAGCCCAGGCCGTTCAATTCCCAGAACACTGCGACCGAATAATCAGTGCGATCATCGGACTCCGAAGCAAAGTCACGGCCATCGCCCTCAAACTCACCATAGCTATAGTTAGCGGCCACAGTCGGCACGAGCGGCCGCGACTTTCGCTTTGGCCGCAGCCACCTTGCTCTTCGATTCGAGAGCGACCTTTTCAGACAATGACTTCTTCGCCACCATCGCTTTGATACGAGCATTCTCGGCATTGGCCGCAGCCAAGTCGGCTTTCACCGAACGCATCGACATCACAAGTTGTGATTGCTCAGCGAGTGCGATCTGCTTTTGAGCAGCGAGTTCTGGCGCATCAATGCGGGCAAGCACGTCGCCCTTTTTAACGGCGTCGCCAATATCGACGAGCACTTCGCTGACGTAGCCATCAATACGCGCACCGATGGATGCAGATTTAAACGCCAACAAGTTAGCGGGTTGCGGTGTCTCGCGGGAGACCGAACGCACCTCAGAAGTCGTCGTTTGCACACTCGTTGCGGCCGAAGCAGACAATGGCAGAATTGAGAAAATAAAGAGCGTAGGTAAAGCGGGAAGTTTCTGCCTAATTTTCATAAAGTTTTTGATTGGATTTTTGCCAACCAGACAGACCGAACCTAACTACTTCGAACGAATCATCCTTAAGATTTGTTAAGAATCACAAAGCGACAGGATGTGACTGCCGCTATAGATGCGACTTTGAGACATTAGGCAAAATGACTTGAAAGCGACTGCCCTTCCCGATTTCGCTAACCAGTTCGACACGCCCTCCTAGCCGTTTAACCGAAAGCTGAACAATGGCCAAACCGAGCCCGAATCCGCCCCCTTCGCGAGAACGCGCCTTATCGACACGGTAAAACCTTTCAAAAACCCTCCCCTGATCAGCAGGCGCAATGCCCGCCCCTTAGTCAGCAACTTCGATGATGGTCTCGGCATCACGAATGAACGCGGTGATTCTGATACATGTCCCCTCATCGCTGTAGAATATCGCATTATGCAGCAGATTCGACAATGCATGCCGAAGCAGTCGTGGGTCCGTATTCACAACCAAACTCCGGTCAGTCTCGATTTCAATACGTTGCTGCTTCTCCGCGGCCAACACTTCAACCCACTCCTTAACCTGTTCAATAAACCCCGCCAAGTTAACGGGTTCAACCTGAAGCGGCTGTTGATGTGTATCCCCCCGTGCAAGCATGAGAAGCGAATCAATCTGATCATTCAGCCGTTGCGCCTCCTCCAACATACTACCGACAGTGCCACGAAGCGCTGAAACATCCCCCTCCTCGCGAAGCGCCACTTCACCGACAGCTCGCAATGCCGTCAACGGAGTGCGCAGCTCATGCGAGGCATCTGCGGTGAACTGCGTTAAAAAATCAAACGAGCTTTCCAAGCGCTCAAGAGTATCATTAAACACATCAGCCAGACGCCCGATTTCATCCTGTGGATTCGGATTGGGGAGCCGCTGACTCAGCGACTCTGAAGTAATTTGCTCTGCGCGTTCGGCCATTGCGGCAACAGGCTGAAGCATCCGCCCTGCCATGACATATCCCCCCAGTGCTGCTAAAAAGGCAGCAAATGGCGCACCGAAGACAAATGAAACCACGATTTGATTTAATGTTCGATGCACACCTGAAACATTTCTGAAGACCCGCAAGGTCGCCTTTTTTCCTCAAGAACAGGATGACGTTGATTCCCATCTGAAAAGCACACTACTGCATCCGCATCGTCGAAAGTTTTTTCATCATCAACCCACCCTCTCTCGTGCCGTTCAACAATAAGTCCCGGCACTTTTCTTAAGCGTTTTTTCAAGAGTATAGTTCCAGCACGAAACTCATGCATCATTGGAGGATGGCTCGGTTTACCTGCTATTAGAATGAGCTTACGTGGTCTATTTTTAGCTTTTTTTCTCAGATCCTAAAGCATGAGGTGCGGCTGATGCAATAAGGGCTAATTTAATAAAGGTAGAACGTTTCATGTTTTTGAGTTTTAAAGTGATTTAGTCTTCCACTTCTATACGAATAGGCTTGATATCCCACTTAGGATTCTGTCCCAAAAATCGACATGGATTATTATGAAACACCTCAATCGCTTGCTGTAACGAATGGCCACGTCGCCTATATTCAACAACACATTGCTGCAGAGTAAACGGATCACTAGGGCCCCAATCCGCAGAGGAATTAACCAAAAGTCGATCGGTTCCATAACGCTCAAGTATATCCACTGCGCGCCTTGGACTGCATTTAGTTACAGGGTAAAGCGTCATCCCCGCCCAGTAGCCAGCATCTAACACGGATTTCACCGTCTGCTCCTCTACATGATCTATCCAAACGCGCTCAGGATTCACATTGAGCCCAGCGAGAATTTCCAATGTCCGCTGTGTGCCATGTGCCTTATCACTAAGATGCGGTGTATGAATAAGAATTAATTGATCATGCTCTACAGCTAATTCAACATGAGCAGCAAGTGCGTCACACTCATTCGGAGTAGATTTATGTAGTCCCGTTTCACCTACACCTAACACATTAGGCATTTTTAAAAATTCAGGCATAGCACGAAGCACTTCTTCGGTAAGCTCCTTATTCTCGGCTTCTTTCGGGTTTACTGCGACCCAGGAGTAATGCTTGATTCCATAGTCAGCAGCACGAGTAGGTTCAAATTCTGTGATCTGCCGAAAGTAGTCAATGAAAGTCTCGGGATAACGGCGGTCAAACCCGGCCCAAAATGCTGGCTCACATACAGCAACAACGCCCGACATAGACATGCGTTCATAATCCTGAGCGGTGCGTGCAATAGCGTGATAGTGCGGTTGAATAATTTGCATAATTTTAAACAGTAGCGAAAAGGTGAAGAAGTTGCTCAGTACGTGCTGTCGAATTATCCTCCTTTGCCAACAAGGCTAAAGCCTCTTGCAAGCAATCTATTTTTTGAGGCTTTTCTACTACCTTACCATCCCGTGCTATTGCGATATAGTAACGATCTAGCATAGCCGCTATTTCTAATAGAGAACAGCGAGCCTCTAAGTATTCAGATTCGATAATTTGCTTTGGAGTTAACATAATTTAAATTCTAAAATTTGTAAAAATCGATAAGGCTTAGCCTCATTTAAGGTATTTTGTTTGCGCTGCCAGTAGGTCTTCTCTCATCCTAATTACTCAGGATGAGGTTGAACAACATTCCAAGAAAGCCTAATAAAACTTTAGCAGGTAACCTGTTTATTCTCCCTCACGCAAAAGCAACTTAGTTGCACTGACGTGAAGGAGGAATACGATTAATGCAAGTAATTTGCGTTAATATTCATAAAATATTCCTCACTAGGAGACATCTCACCCTACCAGTATATTAAACAACATAAGCAATTTTCCCCACAATTGAAGTTACTTCGTCAGAACTCTGGGCAAAGACAGAAAACCTTGATATAGGAAAATGTAAGCAGGTTTATTAAAGATTTTCATCATTTTAAATCCTCATTAAGATTTTCCTCAGCACCATGCTCAACACGCGCTTTGAGTAAGCCAAGATCATTCAATTCCACAAGAACATCTGCAACTCTCATCTTTTAGCTTATACCACATTGTAAAGCAAACGAGACGATAGTGATTTTCAAAGGTTGGGGATATCAGCGCTGCGCGGTTAGATGAAAGCCAGGCGTATCTCGATTATATCTGCATTGCTCTTTAGTCATGAATAAATCTTGTCGTTATAATAAGTAGGCGTCCATCCGTCTTGTTGCTCTAAACGGTGAAAGAACAACTCTTCACCATTAGCTAAGGAATAACCATACATACCACCGAATCCGCCACCATTGAACCAGACTTATACAAACGGAACCATCCCGAGCAAGATGACACTGCACACCGCGGCGAACCAACTCGCTAGCCGAAATTTAAGCGAGCGACAAGTTCACATTACGCTCAACCCATACATGAATTAGTCGCCACACAAATGCCACATTTGACACGAAAGCTTAACAGTATAGGTCTTTTCATCTCAAAATTTGATGTTACACCCTGTGAGCATAATCCACTTATGAAGACATCATTTTTACTCGCACTCGCGCTAGGTTCCCAATGGGCCGCCTCTTCGCTCCACGCACAAGACTCGTTGCAAGACACTCGCAATGTCCTCGGCCAATGGGTCGAGACGCGGCAAATCACTTCTAAGGAGAGAAGCGACTGGCAAGTCGAAAAGTCCATCTTACAAGACACACAGTCCCTATTAACGAATGAGCTAACACGGCTAGAGGAGACCCTAGCGACACTTCAGTCATCCGCCACTGCCGCAGATGAAGAGCGCAGCACGCTGACCGCAGAGAAGGAGCAATTCTCCGCGGCCTCGCATGTCGTCGAATCGACCATCGGCGCACTCGAAGTGCAGATGAAGGAAATTATCAAGACACTGCCCGAGCCCTTAGTGAATAAGATCAAACCACTGATTCGCCGCCTACCGGAAGACCCTGACAGCAACACTCTCTCGCTCGGTGAGCGCGTGCAAAACATCGTCGGCATTCTCAGTCAGGCAGACAAATTTAACACCACTATCACCGCCGTCAGCGACTCGCGCGAAATCACCGAAGACAAAGTCGTCGAGGTGCGCACACTCTACTGGGGACTCGCAATGGCATACTTCGTAGATTCCAGCGGCGAATACGCTGGCATCGGTTTTCCAGGCAAAGACGGATGGGAATGGCCACAAATCGAAGGCTCTGGCCCATCGATCCAACAACTCCTCGGCGTCTATGAAGGCAACGAGGACATCCAATTCGTCGAAGTCCCGGCACGTATCAACTAGCTCCCCCTACCTGCAATACCATGCAAGCATCCGCTAAAACACTCTTCGCCGTCACCTTAGTCGCCCTCGCGCTTCCATTCTGCGGTGCACAGGCTCAAACCTTTCAAGCCGCCAGCGAACAAGCAGGCGTTGAGCTAAAATCAGCACTCACCGAACTGACCAAGACGCGCGAAACAATCGCGATGGATAAGATTCCACTGATTCGCGCAGTCTCCGGACTCGAAGATGAGGTGCGCCAACAAACTGCAGAGCTCGATCGCCTGCGTCGCCTGCGTGACAATAGTGACCTTGGGCTCAATCGCCTGCGCGAACAAGTCGAAGCCATCAAAGCGCAGAACGAATACGCAGCCGGCCTGCTCGACGAATTTGTGCGCTCCTTCGAAACACGTATCAATTACAGCGAAACGCAGCTCTACGCCGCTCCAGCCGAAGAGGCACGCCTCGCACTCGACGACTCTGACATGAGCCAGGCAGACCGCTTCCAGAAGCAAATCGAAGTCATCGGCGTCGCCCTCGACCGCCTCGGCGAGCTAACCGGCGGCTACAGCTTCGAAGGCCAAGCCCTTGCACCATCCGGCGATATCGAAAACGGTACTTTCGCGGTGTTCGGCCCGACCGTTTACTTCGCGTCCAATCAATCCGAGCTCACTGGCGTCACCTTCAACAAGCTCAACGCAGCCGAAGCCGCCATCGCCATCCCCGGCGAAACATTCGGCGCAGGCATTCGTAAATTCATCGAAACCAAAGAAGGCACCATCCCCGTCGACGCCACTCTAGGCAAAGCACTCAAGATGGTCGAAGGCAACGATTCTATAATGGAGCACCTAGCTAAAGGTGGCAGCGTCGGCGTCGTCATCCTCGGGCTAGGATTGATTTGCTTGATAATCGGAGCCTTCAAGGTGATCGAAGTTACCAGCTTCAAAACCCCCGCCCCCGAGAATGTCCAGCAAGTGCTCGCTCAAATCGAAAAGGGCGATCGAACCGAAGCCAGCAAAATCGCCGGCTCAATGCAAGGTGCAGGCGGCGCACTGGTTCAAGCCGGCGTCGAACACGCCGATGAGAAGCGCGGCACATTGGAAGAAATCCTCTACGAGAGAATCCTCGCCGTACGCCCTCGCTTGGAGCGCTTCCTACCCTTCATCGCACTCACCGCAGCGGCGGCTCCCTTGCTAGGTCTTCTGGGAACGGTTACCGGCATGATCAAGACCTTCAACCTCATCACTATTTTCGGCACTGGCGACGCGAAGAGTCTCTCTTCCGGCATATCCGAAGCACTTGTCACCACTGAACTCGGCCTCGTCGTTGCGATTCCGGCACTCATCCTGCACGGCCTACTCTCACGCATGGCCCGCCAAAAACTCGGCGAAATGGAACAGACCGCAGTCGGGTTCATTAACGGTGTCATTGGCTCACGCCACAAAGGTTAAACGCCACCCACAACGCATCCAATAACATGTCGGAACAAACCATAGACTTGCTGAAAAAGATCATTGCCATCTGGGTCAGCGGCGGATGGGTCATGGTGCCCTTGGCGCTCCTAGCTGTGCTCATTTATACGATCGGCATTCAACTCTTGGTATTCCTGCGTAAGGGTAACATCCAACTTGGGCATGAAAGCGAGTGGCTGGAATGGGTCAACGATCCCACAAAAGCCAAAGGTCGCGCGGGTGAAATCATCCGCTACACACAGGAAAATGCCACTGCCGCCAAACACGTGCGCAACCGCTTCGAGGAAGTGCGTCAATCGATTGTCCACAATATCGACCGCCGCTTAATCTTTCTCAATACACTGGTCGCCACCGCCCCACTGATGGGACTACTCGGCACGGTGATCGGGATGCTCGGCACCTTCGCCGCAATCTCCAACGGCGGTGGCGCCGAAACCGCGGGCATGGTTGCAGCAGGTATTTCCGAAGCGCTGATCACCACACAAACCGGCCTCTTCATCGCCCTTCCCGGCATCTTTCTAACACTGATCATTCGCCGCCGCAAACACGCCGTCGAAGCTGCACTCGCCCGAATCGAGTCCATCAGCCTCACAAAGCTTAAACTGGATTAGACTAAAAAACGACCTTTCCACGTTCCAACCTTTCCACCTCTTTAAATAATGCGCCGCAACCTAGCATACGATGACCGCGATGATGTCGAGATCAACCTCTCGCCAATGATCGACATGGTCTTTATTCTTCTTATTTTCTTCATCGTCACCACTGTTTTCGTCGAAGAGACAGGCGTCGAGGTCAACAAGCCCGAAGCCGCTGCCGCCGTGCAGTTAGAAAAAAACAGCATTCTAATCGCCGTCAGCAAAGACAACAAAGTCATCTACGGTGGCCGCGACATTGGCATCAGCGGCGTATCACCCATCGTCAAGCGCCTCACACTACAGGAAGACATCCCCGTCATCATTCAAGCCGACGAAGGCGCGAGCCATGGCGTCTTTGCAAAGGTCTACGGGGAGGCGAAGCTTGCCGGCGCGAAATCGATCAACTTTTCCACTAAGCGTTAGCACCTCTCCCACTAGACACCAATGTCCAAGCTATATAAAGCACCGACCGGGAAAGGCTCACTCACCACGGGAACCATCATGGGGCTCGCCGTCAGTGGATTGCTGTTTTTGGCGATTCCACTCACGCAGATCTTTACGGAGTATGAAAAAGCTCCCCAAGAAATCGAAGCACTAGAGATGGCGATGCCACCTCCGCCACCACCACTGGATGAACCACCCCCGCCGCCCGAACCTGAAGAAGAGGAGCCTCCCCCTGAGCTCGAAACGCCACCACCACCGATATCTCTAGATCAGTTAGACATGGTACTCAACCCTGGCACTGGTGCTGCCGGCAACGGCGACTTCGCCCTTCCCACTCTTGATATCGGCGCCCAGGACCTCGGCAGCCTCGATATCTTTGAACTAGGCGACGTCGATTCAGCACCCACTCCGCGCTCAAAAATCGAATTCAGCTATCCTGCCTCCGCCAAGCGCAAGGGCATCACCGGCGTCGTTAAAATCGAGTATATCGTAAACGAGAAAGGCCGTGTCGAGCAAATCAGTATTATCGAATCTCCCAATAAGATTCTATCCGATGCCACCAGCGACGTCATCAGTCGCGCGCGCTTCGATCCCGCCGCCAAAGATGGTCGTCCAGTCAAGGTACGCATGCGCGCAGCCATCCCCTACAGATAATTCATTTCACAAATGCAAACAGACACTTTCAATTATACGACCATGCGCACACGCATCCAACAACTCATCCTCGGTGCGACACTCGCCGCCTGCACTGTAAACGCACAATCCAGCACTAGTTCCATTGCCAGTGACATGTGGAACGATCCTGCATTCATCAAAACCTTCACCGGCAGCTACGGATTTCTAGCCGGCTATGAGCCGCAGATCTCAGACGATGAGAAAGAAGCACTGCGTGGTTTGATCGACCTAATTAAAGCCAGCCCCAAGGTCGCGATCCAACAGCTACAGCCGCAAATCAAAGAAAGTAGCAGCGCCGCCTTCGACTTCGTCCTCGCGAATCTCTACTTCCAAGACGGCAATTTGCCCAAGGCTGAAGAATACTACAGCAATGCCATTCGCAAGCATCCAGATTTCCGCCGTGCTTACAAAAATCTAGGTCTCGTGCAAGTGCAGGACGGCAACTTCGATGATGCTATCAAAACCATCTCCAAATCCCTGGAACTCGGCGAAGTCGACGGCCGCGCTTACGGCCTGCTCGGCTACGGCTATCTCACACAGCAACGCTACTACCCGGCCGAAGCGGCCTACCGCCAAGCGATTCTCATGCAGCCCGAAGTTACCGACTGGAAAGTCGGGCTCGCCCGCTGCCTACTAGAGACACAACGCTACGCCGACGCGATCGCCCTATTCGACACGCTCATTAAAGACGCACCAGACAACGCTGATTATTGGCTACTGCAAGGCAATGCCTACCTCGGCAAAGGCGAATCACTCCTCGCCGCCAAGAACATCGAAGTCGTGCGCCTCATGGGCAAAGCAGACCTCACCTCCCTCACCCTGCTCGGTGATATCTATATGAACAACGACGCACCAGAGCTCGCACTTGAAGCATACCAAGCATCACTGGCAAGTGCAGGCAAGGAAGACAGCAAAGCACTTCTACGCGCAGCCGAACTACTCACACGCTCAGGCAACTATGAGCTAGCGCTGACCATGATCAGCGATACGCGCCAACACTTTGGCAGCGAACTATCAGAGGTAAACGACTTTAAGCTACTCACACTCGAAGCCAAAATCGCCCGTGCTCAAGGCGATGACGCGAAAGCAGTCGCAGCCCTAAACCGAATTGTCGAGCACGACGCACTCAACGGCGAGGCCATCATCGAACTAGCCAACTACTATGCCGATCAAGACGATCTAGCCAAAGCGATCAATCGCTACGAGCAAGCCGCTAAAATCGAAGCTTACGAACGCCAAGCTCTCGTCGCGCACGCCCAAGCACTGGTGCGTAAAAACAATTACAAAGACGCGCTACCCCTACTGCGCCGCGCCTTACAGCTCAAGTCCGACAACAACCTCGAGGACTACGCACAACGCGTCGAGCGAGCAGCCCGCAACCAAAGCTAATCATCATTCAATGACGGAGAACGAACAGCTCAACGAACATTTCAACCGAATCCGCGAAGAATATGTAGATCAATTCGACGAGGAACTCGAAATGGAGGTTGGCGAAGCAGATGAAATGGGCGAATCGCATACTAGCGAGTTTCGTCGACGCTACTTCAAAGAGCTGTATCGCCTGCAAGTCGAACTCGTCAAACTACAAGACTGGGTCGTCGAATCGGGACATAAATTAGTCGTGCTCTTCGAGGGCCGCGACTCCGCCGGCAAAGGCGGCGTCATCAAACGCATTACCCAGCGCCTGAACCCCCGCGTTTGCCGAGTCGCTGCGCTATCCACACCCAACACCCGAGAGCGCAGCCAATGGTATTTCCAGCGCTATACCAAACACCTCCCAGCCGCTGGCGAAATCGTGCTGTTCGACCGTAGCTGGTATAATCGGGTAGGTGTCGAGCGCGTCATGGGTTTCTGCACCGATGAGGAGTATCATGAGTTCTTCCGATCCGTCCCCGAGTTTGAGAAAATGCTCACCCGTTCTGGTATTCAAGTCATCAAATATTGGTTCTCGATCAGTGACGAAGAACAAGAGTTTCGCTTCAGTTGTCGCAATCACGATCCACTCAAGCAATGGAAGCTGAGCCCGATGGACCTCGAGGCTCGCAAGCGCTGGGAAGATTACACCAAAGCCAAAGAAGTGATGCTAAAAAGAACTCACATCCCTGAGGCGCAATGGCGAGTCGTGCCCGCAGATGACAAAAAAAGAGCACGCCTGAACTGTATCTCCCACCTACTCAGCCAAGTGCCTTACCAGCAGGTCGAGCGCGACCTACTTGAACTGCCAACACGAGTGCACCATGATGACTACCAACGCACACCGACCCCAGAGAGCATCATCGTACCTCAGCTGTTTTGAGCGACACGGCAGGCAGTGGAGTGCCACGAAAATGAAGTCACACTCCGCACACATTCAACACCAATTTGCAATGCTTGCCGCACAAGCTTAACCAACGTCACCTGCATGTTCATTGTTTAATCGACCGCCCTCATGTAAAGTAAGGGCATGATCAAAAGACCACTGCTCTTCATGCTTTTCCACGCCGTCACGATGGTGCTCACTCATCAGGCAAGCGCCACCGAGAGTCCTGAATTACGAAAACTCATCAAAGCGCACGTTGACGCAATGGGCGGCTGGAAGAATTGGTATGCGATCGAGAGCATTCGACTGACCGGCAACATTGAGCGAGATGGCCAGACCATCGAATTCTGTATCGTAAAGAAACGCCCTCAACAAATACGTGCAACCATCACGATCCCCATCCCCGGCAGCGACAACGAAGCCATGCAAATGATCAGAGCGCATGATGGCAAACAAGCTTGGGCTGCAACAAGACGCGCAGGAGCGCAGGAACTCAAACAGCAGAAAATCACAGGCCAAGCAGCAGCAGATCTATTAGCAGAAGCAACCGTGCTCCCCAGCCTAATTCATCTATGGCGATCAGGAGCAACGCTCGACCGTCGCCCCAACTCAACCGAGGCAGGCCAAGAACTAATCGTCATCCAGGCCACCCCCACGGATACGAGCTCCGTCTATACATTTTATTTGCATATAGATAACTACAGAATTCTGCATTACACACAGCTCAATGCCGACGGCACAAGCACCCGTACAACACTCGACAATGATCGAACTTTCAATGGTGTACTGTTCCCAGAGAACACACGCATCGAATCAAAACAGACCGGCACCTCCATCATGCTCACTCGCAATGTCGAAATTGGGATCGGCATATACGATGATTACTTCGAGAACATACATCGCACGACTCCCAATCTACTCAGCCAGATGCATTAACCACTGAATGCAACTCCTTCAAATTAGGGTAAGGAACAGAGAGGCAGCGTCGTCACATTAGAGCGTAAAATGCCCTAATTCCGCCACATTACCGACAATTCCGTAACAGTTCACGCAACTGTAACATTTTAGCCACAATTCCGTCACAAACTAGGTGTATTTATTACAACGCAACAAACACGCCGCGAGGCATCTAACATTCCAAACAACAAACAAAATGAACAAAACAACTCAAATCCTCGGCCTCTCTGCGGCCATCTTAGCTACAAATACCGCGCTTGCCCTCCCAGACTACAATACCGACCTAAAGGAAGACCTCGGCAATATCTGGAGCCACGCCACTCTCTATAAGAACGCGGATAACAGCGTCATCCAAAAGTTCGCACTCAGTGGCCGCCTCCAAGGCGACTACTACACGACCGAAAACGATGAAACAGGCGAGACAGACAGCAACACCGCATGGCGCCGCGTCCGCGTCGGCTTCAAGGCAACGGTTTTCAACGACTTCACCGTCCACTCCGAGGCAAACCTAGATCCTCGCAATCCACAGCCACTTTACACCGGACTCACCGACTCCTACATCGCCTGGCACCCGACCGACGACTGGAAACTCAAGATTGGCAAGCAATCCGCAGGCTTCACACTCGACGGCGCCACATCCTCTAAGAAGCTCTACCGCACCGAGCGTAGCCTCATCGGTGATAACATCTGGTTCAAAAACGAGTATTTTGCAGGTGCATCCGCCTCTGGCGATGTCGATCAATGGCAATGGAAAGCTGGCGTCTTCACCAACACTCAAACTGAAGAATTCGATAAAACATTCGATAACAGCTACTTCGTCCTCACTTCAATAGGCTACGACTTCGCAGAGCAATTCGATTCCGACAAAGCACTCCTTCGCCTCGACTACGTCTACCAAGACGAGCCGGACGAAAACGATGAGCTCGATGTAGTCGGCACAGCAAAACACGAAAACATCATCTCGCTGTCATTCCAATACGACAACGGCAAGAAGCACATCCACACTGACCTTGCCTACGCCGAGCAATTCGACGGCAACGAGATCTATGCGCTGCAAATCATGCCGTTCTACGATCTAAACGATACATTCCAGATCGCAGCCAGCTACACACATATCGAGTCCGACGACGCCGTCCTTAGCGTTACAAAATACGCGAAAAATACAGCCACAGGCAAAACAGAATCCGCTGACGAGTTCTATCTAGGCCTCAACACCTACCTCTACGGCCACAAGCTCAAGTGGCAGAACGGCTTCAGCTACACACTCACTGACGATGACGAATACGAAGGCCTTACCTTCACATCCGGCATCCGCATTTCTTGGTAATTCCTTTAATATGTGACGCCGTTGTAACGACAGCGGCGTCATTTTGTAACTCAGCACTGCTATCATTCACAAAGTTCACGAGAACTAATTTAAAATATGAAAACAAAATCACTTCGTAATCTAGTCACACTCGCAGCAGCACTAACAATCGGTGCTTCACTCAACGCGACTGAAACAATCGTCATCAAAGGCTCCGATACACTCGGCGCAAAGATGGTGCCGCAAATCGCTGAAGAGTTTAAAGCACAAATGGCGAAAGAAGGCATCGAGGTCTCCTTTGAAATCGCTGCTGAGGGCTCCTCCACGGGTGTCGCCTCGGTCATCGACGGCACCGCCGAAATCGGCATGTCCTCTCGCGATCCGAAGAAAAAGGAAATCGCGAAAGCGAAATCCAAAGGCGTCGACATGAACACGATCACCGTCGCCAAAGACGGCATCGCGCTCATCGTCAACGAAGCCAGCCCACTCGAATCCATCTCACTCGAGGAAATCGGCATGATCTTCTCCGGCGATGTGACCGACTGGTCAGCCATCACCGCTCAGACTGGTAGCATCTCGGCTTACACCCGCAACACATCGTCCGGCACCTACGCCGTCTTCCAAAAGATGGCGATGGACTCCCGCGACTATGGTAGCGACACGCAAAAAATGGCCGGCAACGAGCAAATCGCCTCCGAAGTCGCCAGTAACCCGAACGGCATCGGCTACGTCGGCCTCGCTTACATCCACACTCCGGGCGTCAAAGTCCTACCAGTGGATGGCGCGCAACCAGACGCAAAGAACTACCCGCTGGCTCGCCCGCTCTACTACCTGACCAACGCGAGCAAGCCACTTAGCCCGATCGCTCAGAAGTTCGTCGATTTCAGCCTCAGCCCTGAGGGTCAAGAGATCGTCAAGCGCGTGCACTTCCTCTCGATCAACTAGAGTTCACCCACATTTCAATGTCGCTTACGGGCCGTTGCATTCAGCAACGGCCCGTTTTTGGTATTCACGCCGTCACACAATTGTAACGAATCTCGCCTTTTGTAACCTTGGCATAATCGATTCTGTATCTATTTTACGATTCTCACATGGCAGCTTCCTCACACAACTCACCGAATCCTAAACCAGCATTCAGCAAACGCCGGGCCCTGTTTCTAGGTAAAGACTCAGACAGTATCATTAAGATCTTCTTTGGCAGCAATGCTATGGTCGCCATCGTCGTGCTCGCTCTGATCACCCTCTTTTTATTTAAAGAAGGTGCAGGATTCATTGGCCTCTATCACAAGAGTCTGCAAGAGTATCGTATGTCAGGCTTGGAGTATGTCGACATCCTCAAAGAGCAACGCGATGACTACACCGAGCTCAATCGCTACCTCAACGACATCAAAGCCGAATGGATGATTGGCCTTAAAGCAGACGGACTCACCCAGGCAGAGATTTCAAAGAAAGTATTCAGCCCAGAGGCCAAAGGCTTATTCCTCGGCTATATGCGAGTCGGCTCCGACCTGCGACAATTTGTTAAGCAGAAAATGGACGTCGCCATCGTGAGTCGCGACCAGCACACCACCAATCAGAATCTCACCGAAACCCTCAATCACTTCGCCACCCGCATCGCAAATATTGAGACCCCGTCCTACCGACTAAACCAAGAAGACTTCGCTAAGCTCAGATTCCTGCTGCGCAACTCCGATCAAACCGAGCGCGCCGAATCCATCGAGGGCAACAACACACTTAGCAGCGAAGAACGCGCCCACTATCTCGAGCTGTTAAATGCCGAGCATGCCGCGCTATCCAAGAGTATTCAGCCCGTCGATTTCGATGCCGCCATCCTCAACGTCACTGACGAGCAAGAACGCTACGCCCACATCCTCACGGATCTCGACCTCTCCATTGACAAAGTGCTGGCCAAGGCCGACGCAATCGACTTCGGCAGTGCGGCACTCAACAAACGCATTGAAACCTTCAAAGGGCTCAACGTATTATATCTCAGTCAAATCCCAGCACACCGCAAACAACTCGCCAACTGGGATCAACACGAGCCGATCGCCAACTCGCGTGCCCTCGGTGCCTTTCTGACGGGTAAAAACTGGGTCACCGCGAGCGACCAGCAAGACTGGTATGGACTCCTGCCTCTACTCACTGGCTCGCTACTCATCTCATCCATCGCGCTCTTTTTTGCAGTTCCCTTCGGCGTCGGCGCAGCCATTTACGTCAATCAAATCGCAGGTTCCACAGAGCGCAACTCCATCAAGCCCTACATCGAATTCATCTCAGCCATTCCATCCGTCGTGATCGGTTTTTTTGGCGTAGTCGTGTTCGGCGAGGCGATTCGCCTACTCTCACAAATAGATGCACTCTCATGGGTGCCTTTCTTCCCAGTGCAAGAACGCCTCAACGCCTTCACCGCAGGTTGCTTGCTTGCACTGATGGCAATCCCGACGATTTTCACACTGGCCGAGGACGCGATTAACAACGTCCCCCGCCACCTCAAAGAAGCCTCCTATGCGATGGGTGCCACCCGCCTCCAAACAACCATGCGCGTGATCGTTCCCACGGCACTTTCCGGCATCATTTCAGCCATCATGCTCGGCTTCGGCCGCGTGATCGGCGAGACCATGGTGGTGTTACTGTGCGCAGGCAACCGCATCAAGATCCCAGACTTCACCGCGGGCTCGGGCGTGTTTTTCGAGCCCGTCCACACCATGACGGGCATCATCGCCCAGGAAATGGGCGAAGTCGTGCACGGCAGCCTCCATTACCGCGCACTCTTCATGGTTGGCATCGTATTATTCTTTGCATCGCTATTGATCAATTACGGCGCCCAATGGGTCGTCAAAAAATACAGCAAACTGGGCGACTAAGCAGCATATCCGCTAACCATATTTCCAATGGACTCACTTAAACCGCAAAACATCTTCTCTAAGCGCCGCTCCACGCAAGGGACGCTCGAAGCCACCATTTCCGGAGCGTTGCGCTTGGCGACCTACCTAGTCATCATCAGCGCGGGCTACATCTTTCTTAATATTTCGATTAACGGTTCGAAGGCAGTCTTCACCACCGAAGCGCCGTTTATCAACGTCGAGTTCCTCACTCAAAAGCCCCAGACACTGCACGTCTTCGAACCCAAAGTAATTGATACTGAACTGAAATCAATCAAAGCAGCGGTCGTCAAACTGGAAGCGAATAGTCGTAATCTAGGCTCGGGCGAAATCGTAGCCGCCGATGAGATCGAACAACAAATCGAAACACTCGAAGAACAAATCAAAACACTCGATATCGAGCGCAAAGCAGGCCGCCTCATGTATGGCGACGACGCCTACCGCGCGCTCGCCGAAGAGCCCAACATCGAGCACTACGTATACAGTAATTACGCCTACAGTGGCGGCGGCATCGGCCCTGCAATTGTCGGCACCTGCTTACTCGTGGTCGGCTCGATTTCCATCGCGCTGACACTCGGCATCCTCTGCGCCATCTTCCTTAGCGAATACAGCACCCCTGGCCGCACACTGCAATTAATTCGCCTCTCCGTACTCAACCTCTCCGGCGTGCCCTCGATCGTCTTTGGACTGTTCGGATTCGGCATGTTCGTGCTATTCTTTGGTTGGGGCGTCTCACTGATCGCCGGTTGCTTCACACTCGCGATCATGGCCCTGCCCGTAATCATTGCCGCCAGTGAAGAATCGATGCGCGCCATTCCGAAAGGCTTCCGCGAAGGTTCGCTAGCACTCGGCGCATCGAAATGGACCAGTGTGCGCACTAACGTCCTGCCCTACGCGCTGCCCGGCATACTCACCTCCTCCATCATGGGCGTGGCTCGTGTCGCTGGCGAAACCGCGCCGATCATGTTCACTGCTGCCTTCGCTCTGCGCGATCAACTGCCATGGCAAGGGCTGGAGAAACCAACCGATTTCTTCTTCCAAGGCGTGATGGCGTTGCCCTATCATATTTATGTGGTCAGTGCCAAAATTCCGCAAAACGAATACACCCGTAATATGCAATACGGTGCAGCCTTTGTTTTTTTACTTATCGTCGGATTCTTCGCACTGAGCAGTATTATCCTGCGCATTAAGATCCGCAAGAAATACAAGTGGTAGGCTCTCTGGCTTTCGAATTTACAACATTTAAATGACACACTCGACTATGAGCACATCAATCCCCTCCAAAATCGCAGGCGCAGGCACCGGCACACCGATCATCAAGATCCGCGACTTCGATTTCGCTTACGGCGACTCGCAGGCACTGTTTAATATCAACATGGATATTAACGAAAAAGAAGTGACCGCCTTCATCGGACCCTCCGGTTGCGGCAAGTCTACTTTTTTGCGCTGCTTCAATCGTATGAACGATTTGATTGAAATCGCCCGTATTAAGAGTGGCGCAATCAAGATCAGCGAGGTTAACATCTACGATAAAGAAGTCGATGTGATCGAGCTGCGCAAGCACGTCGGTATGGTTTTCCAAAAATCAAATCCATTTCCAAAATCGATTTATGACAACATCGCCTACGGCCTCCGTATTCAAGGTGTAAAAAAGAAGAGCATCCTCGATGAAGTCGTCGAGCGCTGCCTACGCAGTGCCGCTCTGTGGGACGAAGTCAAAGATCGCCTCAGCGAAAGCGCCCTCGGGATGTCAGGCGGCCAGCAGCAGCGACTCTGCATTGCACGTGCCCTAGCGGTGCGCCCAAAAATCCTCCTCATGGATGAGCCTTGCTCCGCGCTTGACCCTATCGCCACTGCGAAAGTTGAGGAACTCATCCATGAGTTAAAAAAGGACTATACCATCGTCATCGTCACGCATAACATGCAGCAAGCCGCCCGTGTCTCCGATCGCACCGCCTTCTTTTACCTAGGCAAGCTCATCGAGTATGGACAGACCGACCAGATCTTCATGAACCCGCGCGATCCACAAACCGAAGCCTATATTTCCGGGCGTTTTGGTTGATTCCGCTACAAACGCCGACAACGCCCTAATTGCCAAGACTATGAAACTATTCTACCAACACGAACTCGAAAACCTACGCACCAAGCTGATTCTCATTGGCGAGAAAGCCAACGAAGCGGCTCGCATCGCCGTCGACGGCTTACTGGAAAATGACCTAGCTAAAATCGACCAGGCCCTCGCACTGGATGATGCGATTGATGCTCTTGAAGTCGAAATCGACCAGGCCTCGGTCCGTTATATTACGCTACGCTCGCCCGTCTCCAGCGATGTCCGCTCTATTCTCGTAGCAATTAAAGCTAGTCACGACCTCGAACGTGCTGGCGATGAAGCGCACAGCATCGCACTACGGGCGAAAGAAATCCTCACCTCCGACGGCCGCTCAGGCGACACCGTCGCCATCGGACAGATGAGCCTACTTAGTTGCTCGATGATGGCCGATGCCATTTCCGCATTAGTCGAAGGAGACGTTAAGTTGGCCAAGGCAGTGATTCTGCGCGACAAAAAAGTGAATGAGCTACACCAACAGAACTTTGAAACGCTCACCATTTGCGCACCTGACGGCAGCACTCAAACTCCCAATTGCTTTCAAAAAGTATTTATTTCAAAATCGATCGAACGTATCGCAGATCATGCCAAAAACCTGGCAGAAGAAGTAATTTACCTGCTCGACGGGCCTAAATAATCACACTTTTAAGCGACTGCACTAACGTCTTCTAATTAAATCTATTATTTAAGTCTAACTTTCCTGTATCCTTCTGGTCTTCATTCTGCTATGTAAGCTTATGTTGAGATTAATTACGCCCTAAAGGCACAATCGATCTCGACCACTTAACTACATTAAAAATCGAATAAATCAGTCTCATGGCTAAAAAAACCACTACCAAAAAAACCACTAAAAAAGCAGTCGCTGCAAAGGCCCCTGCCAAAAAGATCGCAGTTCTTAAAAAGGCTGCTCCGGCTAAGAAAGTTGCTGTTAAGAAGGCTACTCTGGCTAAGAAAGTTGCCGTTAAGAAGGCTGCTCCGGCTAAGAAAGCTGCTCCGGCTAAGAAGGTTGCTCCGGCTAAGAAAGTTGCCGCTAAGAAGGCTGACTCCGGCTAAGAAAGTTGCCGCTCCTAAAAAGGTCTCGCTAGCTAAAAAAGCGCCAACTCCAAAGAAAGCAGCTACGACAGCTAAAAAGGCACCTGCGAAACAGACCACCGCGCAGAACCGCATCATCGCACACGTTGACGCCGGCTTCGGCAACGCGCTCTACGTTCGTGGCGAAGGCGCTGGCCTGAGCTGGGAAAAAGGCACCGCACTGAAGAACACCTCTCCATACGAGTGGGCCTTCACATCCACGGATGCGAAGAGCAACGTAACCTTCAAGTTCCTCATCAACGATGAGCTTTGGGCCGAAGGCGAAAACATTTCGCTACGAGCAGGCAGTGAATCAATCAGCTCACCAACATTCATTTGGAGTTAGCTTCTGCCGATTCGACTACATTCTGCGAAAAGCCCTCGGCGAAACGAGGGCTTTTTTGTGCAATTCGTGGAGGGCGATTGCCTGATAAGGAGCGAGGGCGACCCGCCCTCGTTGTAGGATGCGTAGATTCCGTGGGCGGGTCGCCCACGCTCCTTTCTGAAAAATCGACGACCGCCTATTTTGGGCCACGACGCACCGCACATCACCGCACATTATGCCTCGAAATACTCGTCGTCCTCGGTGATCCGCATTAAGCGTTTTCTAAGCAGTACTACCGCTTGCTTAGTATCACCGCCGGCCAGATTCTTACCGTCCTCAATGCGATCAAGCCTCACCTCCACTCGACTAAACGGCATCGGAATATAAAGACGATCCCAACTTTTCAAACGCCATGCTCGGCTGAAGTTATACGACATCAAAACGATGGGTGCGCCGGTCCGAAGAGCCAAAGTGGCAGCTCCCGCTTTCATCTCATACATCGGCCCACGCGAGCCATCTGGTGTAACGCCCAGATCGTAGCCCTCACGATTGGCTCTTAGCA
>CALKBZ010000031.1 GCA_937775295.1 uncultured Opitutales bacterium | reverse complement strand
CAGCCAAAATGGGGTCATTCCGTTATTCTTATAATCCGTGCGAAATTAACGTCGAATATCTCCCTGAAGTGGATGACTAGAGCCGAACTCTCAACTAAAATATAACAATAACGGACGATACCCTTTCTCGGCAGTTCAGTTAAAAAGCTCCACCACAAAGGTCCACGATTAATGACAAAAACAGAGCGCCGCAACTGGTCAAATCAAGAGTTATTGATCGCAATGAATCTCTATTGCCGGATTCCCTTCGGTCAATTCAACCACAAACAAGCTGACATCATTCGAGTTGCGGAGGCCATCGGCCGCACTCCTAGCGCACTTTCGATGAAGCTCTGTAATTTAGCGTCCTTAGATCAGGCTCATCAAGAACGGGGCGTCAAAGGACTCGCAAATGCAAGTCGCGGAGATCGTGAAATTTGGAGTGCCTTTGAAGCCAACTGGAAATTGAAAGCCCTTGAGAGTGAAACTGCGATGCAGACTTTATCGTTAACCAATGCTGAAGGAGTCGAAGAAGAAAAATCTGTCGATTACAGCGCTGAAACTGTAACGACTAAAATCGAACAACGCCGTGGTCAGCAATTTTTCCGTCGCGCAGTGCTGGTCAGCTATGATCACCGCTGCTGCATTACAGGCAACCCCGTCGAACGTTTACTTACAGCATCTCACATCCTTCCTTGGGCCACATCAGCAAAGGACCGCCTGAATCCCGCCAACGGCCTTTGCCTTGCAAAGACACAAGATACTGCGTTCGACGCGGGCCTCATCACACTGGATGAGGATTTCCGCCTCGTCCTGAGTGACTCTTTAAAGGATGCGTGTACGATCCAAACAATAGGAGAGAACTTCCTGCAGTATGCTGGAAAGCCAATCACCCTCCCTTCACGATTCCGCCCAAAAGAAGAATTCTTAGCCTACCATCGAGAATCGGTATTTGTAGCGTAACCACCCGACACCTGCACCAGCTTAAGCCTACCGATACTGTAATCACTGAGCAAACCATCGAGCAACTCCTTGGTGATGTCGGAGCTGCCAGCGAGGATCTGTGTAAAGATCTCCAGACGGTCATCGTTGGTCAGAAGATTTAATCGATCATCGTCGCGAAAAAAGTCGATGAAGTCCTGCCGTGAGATGCGGGTAGTATCTATTTCCATAGACCGGACAGACCGGACAATCTAACCTCCGGCAAGGACAATTTCAAACCTTGCGATTCAGCAAAAATAAACGGGGCATGTCGTGATATGTATACTCAGTTCCTGATACGCTTCATTCTACCCACCGCCGTCTGGAGCATGGAACTGACTCACATTAACTGTTTCCGATGTCCTAGTGTCCTGCCCTCTGCTCGGAGGTGTGATTCCCCCCACTCTTTTACCTAAAGAGTCAATTAGTCTTCCTCCAACCAAAGGAGCTCATAAGGCTCCAACGTTAACTCATCGTGAGTCGAGACCGTTTTTCCAGTCAATCGATCCTTCAAGAAATGCGATAGCCCTTGGGTTCGTAAAAGGCGTACGTCCACCGTTTGCGAATACTCGGAAAAATTGCTCAACACCGTCAGCGTCGCAGTTTCGTACCAGCGCAAATACGCGAGAACGTGCGGGTTTTCGACAGGAAGCAAACGCATCTGATTGCCATTTAAGGCTGGTATGTCTTTGCGCAGAGCAAAGAGCGCTTGCATGAAAATAAAGATACGCTTTCGGACGGATTTTTTCTTTTTAACTTCCTCCAACAGAGTCCAATCCATGCGCGGCCGATGAACCCAACGGTTATCACTGGCGTTGTTGACATGGTTCAAATAAGTATAGTCATTCAAAAGCCCCCACTCTTCTCCTAGGAAAATAAGGGGAATCCCACCCACGCTACAGATCACTCCATAGATCATCTGAATACGGCGCACCGCCATATCGAGAAGAACAGGATCCTTCAAATCCAGTGCCTGCTCCAACCCGGCCAATGAAGCCATGGTGCCACATACGCGCATATCTCCAGTATCCTCATTATGCTGAAACGGAACGCCAGCAGCAAAGGAACCCGAAAAGCCCCCGGTATAAAAGGCATTCAAGAAGTCGCGGTGGTCCTCAGGATTGATCCCAACGGCCCAGGCGTCATCATTATCGAACGACCAACCGATGTCATCATGGCTACGCAGATAATCGACCCAAGCAGTGCCCGCTGGTAATTGCTGACGATGACTCAGTGATTGCTTGAGCAGCTTCGTTTCCCGGGTCGCGAGACTCTCCCACAGTAACGCCATCAGCGTCGGATTATAGGAAATCTGGCACTCCTCACGATCAATATAGCGCACCACCTCATCGGGGTGCACGATGGCCTCGGACTTAAACACCAGCCCAGGCGCGGCGATACGGCATACGGCATTCAAAGCCTGAATCAACGTGTGTGCCGCCGGTAAATTTTCACACATCGTGCCCATTTGTTTCCAAATAAAGGCGACCGCATCGAGACGCAGCACTTCCACTCCAGTGTTGGCCAGAAACAACATCTCTGCGGCCATGGCACGAAAGACCTCAGGATTGGCATATTTCAAATCCCACTGAAAGCTATTGAAGGTAGTCCAGACCCAGCGCTGCATGCCCTCATGCCAAGTGAAGTTGCCCTTTCGGACCGTCGGAAAGATCTCACGTAAATGTTTCTCATATTGATCCGGCACCGTGCGATCAGCATAGGTGTAGTAATAGTCTTGGTATTCGCGCTGGCCCTCTTGTGCACGAATAGACCATTCGTGATCATCGGAGGTGTGATTAAAAACAAAATCGATCACGAGTGAAATACCGACTTTGCGGAAATCACTGGCGAGTGCTTTCAAGTCGTCCATCGTGCCCAGCCTTGAATCGACACTGCGATAATCTGAGACCGCATAGCCACCATCGCTCTGCCCTTCCCTCGAAGTTAAGAGCGGCATCAGGTGCACATAGGTTAAGCCTAGATCTTTTAAATACGGAATTTTATCACGTAGCGTGTTGAGATCATCACTAAATAAATCGACATACAACGAACCGCCAACCATGCGCTTGGACAAGTACCAGCTCGGATCATTCTCGCGACGCAGATCCAGTTGATACAACTCATCTGTTCGGCTCAACCAACAATCAATCGCGGTCAGCAGAATACTCTCTAGATAATAAAAGAAGTCGTAATGCTGCCCATACAATTGATGTAGCAATCCAAATAAGCGCGGCCAGTGTTCCACCAACCGAGCATCAACCATCTCTATCAGTTGGGCATTGGAATAGCGCGACTCCGTCGAAGCTTCGATCCGCAACAGGATTTTTGGTCGAATACGGTCCAACGAGCGCTTCGCCTCATAGACAAAATCCAGATCAGGCATCAGCTTCAAACTCCACCTCCACCTCCATCGGAATCGTAATCGTATCGAGGAAATTATAATATTTAATCCCCTCGATGATACCGGCGGCGTGATGTGCCTCTGCAAAATAAATCCGCGGATAGTTCCTTAATTTATCTAGCTCTTTACTGTAATTGCCAACGACAACACCGAGCGTACTTCCCGCCAACATGCCTTCATCATTTCCAGAATCACCAGCGATTAAAATATGCTCAAGCGGGAATCCCCATTTAAAAGCCATGTGACGAATGCTAACTCCACTACCAGCACGAACTGGAATGATATCGAGGAACATGTCCAGTGATACAATCGTCTTCGCGCGGATGCCATTTTCACGCATGATCCGCTTGATCGCAGCCAACTTCGGAGCGATTGAAAAATCGACTTTAAAACTAATCTTAAACTTCGACTGCTCACTTCCTTCCTGTAAGTACAAGCCTTCGACTCCGAGTAAAACTTCGCGGATCCGATCAGGCTCCCATCGAAAGTTGATATGTTTTCTCCAGCTTTGATCCAAGGTGTAATTCTTGCCGTAATAAATTTCGGTACCGACCGAAGTGATCAGGACTTCAGGATGCGGAATGTTAAAGTCCTCCATCAACTGCACGACATCTTCGAAACAACGTCCGGTTGCGATGCCGAACCCGATATGATCCTCCGCTTCACTGATCAGTTCGAAGAAAGACCGCATAGCTTCTTCATCTCCTGTCAGCGTGTTATCGATATCAGCAATGATCAGACGATCTATCTGCGGCAAACGACGTGTCTTACGCCCACGAGCAATCTCAGGCGGTGCCGTCGCCTCATCCAAGATTTCATTTACATCACGTAAATAGCGCTTCACATGACGTGCCCATAAATAATGGGTACACACATTTTCCAAGCCAGCCTTTGACCACTCATTCCACTGCTCCGAATCGATCAGCGCATGCATCAGCGCCTTCTCAATGGCCTTCGAGTCAAACGGATCGACGAGTGTTCCGTTCTTACAGTTTGCAATAATATCACTCGGACCGCCATCATTCGTCGCAACGATCGGGGCACCGCTCGCAGCGGACTCCAATAAAGTGAGACCGAAAGGCTCGGTCATCGCCGCATTGATGAACACGCCTCGCGAACTCGTAATCATACGATAGAGAGCAGGCACCTCCTCTGACTTTTGTCGTTTCGGATAAGCAACCTTCCCGTAAAGATCGTAAACGTCTATCAAGTTCAGCACATTCGAAATAACTGTCCGCTGCCCAGCAGGCATGGAACGTAAATCATCGCGACTGCCCATGATTAAAACTAAATTGGCTTCGCGTTGGAGTGCGGGAGATTCACCATAGGTGCGAACCAGCATCTCTAGATTTTTACGCTCATCCGGGCGCGCCATCGCCACAATCATTGGTTTATCTGTAGCATGCAGAAAGCTTTCAATATCTCGCTGTAACTGCGTCTCCGGCTCGTCTTCGCGAGGCGGATGAAAGGCACTTAAGTCCACGCCCGGTGGAATGACCTCCATGCGTTCGGGCACGTAGTGTTCATAGCACTCATATTGCTCGCGCACTTCTTGGTGTGTGCTGGTGCAAATCAACGAGCAAGTTTCCAAGGCAAATTCCTCTGCTTCAATACGAGCGGTAATCGCGTAGCGCGCCTCAATATTTTCAGGGCTCACCCCAGATTCAAGCAGACGACTCTTCTTCACCCGCCCTAGAGAATGCCCGGTAAAGACAAAAGGCACCCCCAACAAACGAGCCAACTGCCCGCCCCCGTAACCTGCATCGGCGTAGTGACCATGAATCACATCGGGAGTCGAATGACTTCGTTGAAAATGATTTAAACACTGGTCCACAAACACCTCCAAATAAGGCCACAATTTCGTTTTACTCAAATAGCGCTTAGGCCCAAAAGGAATGCGTACGATGAAAGCCTTTTCAGAAATCTGCTCCTCCAGCTTCGCATAATCGTCCGAAACGCGATCATCTACCACTTGCCGTGTGATCAAATCCACCCGATCCACTTCGGGGCTTTCGGCCAGCGCACGGGCCAATTCCAAAACATAGCGTGTCTGACCACCAGTATCTTCATCGCGACCAAGCTCAAGGTTTTCACCTCGGATCAGTCCATGCAGACTGATTAATGCAATACGTTTTACTTTTTGATGACTCATAAGTGTTTTACTTTGGTATAAAATTCTTTTGAGGACGACGTCGCGCCCTGCATCGCACAAACCTTCGACGCAAAGTGACTGGCCTGGCGAACAATCGCGTCAGCCGAGAAGCCGGACAAAATACCATGAATGGTGTAAGCTGAAAAGGAATCGCCAGCACCGACCGTATCCACGATACGTTCAGGTTCGGGCGCGGGAGAACAAAGCGCCTGTCCATATCTTCCCACAATCATCGCCCCTTGACTGCCGCCAGTTAACAAAACGTTTTCGACGCCAAAATCGTCTATCAATTTACGCGCATAGATTTCGCTATCGGCAAAGGCGATCGTCTCCATTCCGAGCACGATACTTAGCTCATCAATATTCAACTTCAACCAATCGGCACCGATCACCCACTCGCGCAGCACCTCTAATGAATAATGTGGCGCGCGCAAATTCACATCAAAAAAACGCTTAGCAGATGAGCGCTCAATCAGCGATTGTAGTGATCGCTTCGAGTGATCATTACGCAAAGCCAACAGCCCGTGATAAATCAGCGTTTCGGCCACATGTGCGACATCATCAATCGCATCCCATGCCCGCGGCCCACAGATTTCATAAGTCGGCTCATCGTCTTTGATGGTAATATAAACTTCACCCGTCGCATACTCGGCACTCGTTTGCAGCCCCTGAGTCAAGATGCCCCAGTCGATCATCTTATTACGGATGTTCTGCCCCCCTTCATCGTCACCCACGGAGCTAATGAACAGCGGCTGATAGCCAAAACCCCTTAACCCCCAAGCCACATTAAAAGGAGCACCACCAAGCACGCGACGGCCCCCAGGAAAACAATCGTAAAGCACTTCACCGAACACAACAACAGCGACAGATGATGCTCCTCTACTTAAAGGATGTTTGGCTTTCGGATCTTTATTCTGCATATGTTCTATAACAAATAGCAATCTAGTCTGCTTGTTGACGCCGACTGAATCTAGAGCTTAATGCATATTATATAACGCCGAACTATGAATGAATACAACCCTCAACCCAAAATACCTGCCACGATGCTTGCCACCGATCTCGACGGGACTCTAATTCCCTTACCCGGAAATGATTCAAATAAAGAAGCGTTAGCTCGAATATTCGACGACCACGAATCAGGAGCCATTAAGTTAATTTATGCAACTGGTCGCCATTTCGAATCCGTTATCGAAGCAATCGAGACATACACCCTTCCTCGACCAGAATGGATCATCTGCGATGTAGGCAGCGCCATTTTTAAATTAATCGAAGATGAGTATACGCGCTACATGCCTTATGAAGCGCACCTATTGGAAAGTACTGGATCCGTCAACAGGGAGCAGGTTGAAGAAGCACTTACGGGAATCGATGATCTCGCCTTACAACCACCCGAATACCAGCAACGTTTTAAAGTCAGTTATAAATGCACGACAGAAACGCTCAGCAAGTTAGTGGCTACGATCGAAGAACGTCTAACAACGGCCAACATGCCTTACGATTGCATGGGGAGTGAGGATCCTTTTATGGGCTGTGGCCTCATCGACGTGCTACCCCGCAATATATCCAAAGCCTATGCGCTTCTTTGGCTAGCGACTCACGACGATTTCAGTCCTGACGAAGTCATTTATTCTGGCGATTCAGAAAACGACTATGCGGCGCTAGTCAGCGGTTTCCGCGCCATCGTAGTTGCCAATTGCAGCGACGGCTTGGTAGACAAGGTTCAACAGAAACTTAAAGCCCGCGGCCTGGAAGAACGCCTTTACATCGCCAAAGGCAAAGCCACCAGTGGCGTACTCGAAGGCTGCCAACACTTTGGATTAATGAAGGCGATGACATCATAAACAGCAGAGCGCACCGAGGATCTTCTATCACTGACTCAGCGATGACTCCGCGATGAGTATCCATGAGCGCAGCCCGAAGGACATATCAAATTACTATTTGAATAAGGAACACCATCAACCAACCAGCCAGAACAAGAGGCCGCGAGGTGCACGCTGGTCGTGCCGCGCAAAGCATTACATTCAAATCCAAGTGTGCCCGCAGTCCGCTGCGCCCTCAACCAGCGCAGCCTTTCTAAGAGTCGCTGCGATACGATCACAAGATGCACTCAGGCTAAGATTGCGACCGCCCTGCATTCATCAAGCGCACGCTATCTCGATCCTACCTGGGATCAGTCATGCTGAAAACGAAACAGTCTTGGTAGGCCGCTGACGTACGGCATTCCCTCTCAGCTTGACTGAAGGAGCCCATGATCACTCATACCGCAGTGCATCGATGGGATCGAGCCGAGCGGCCCGCAAGGCGGGATAAATCCCGGAAAGTAAGCCAATCGTGCTACTGAAGAGGAAGCCGTAGAACATCGCGCTGACCGGCACGAGACTGATGCTTTCGCCCGCCGGGATAAGATTGCGGGCCACGGAGAGCAGGCCGACACTCGCCACTAGCCCGACGAGTCCACCGAGCACGCTGATCACAATCGCCTCGGAGAGAAACTGAATAAAGATGTCGTGACTGCGCGCACCGATCGCCTTGCGCACACCGATCTCGCGAATGCGCTCACTGACCGAAGCAAGCATCACATTCATGATCCCGATGCCACCGACGAGAAGAGAAATGCCCGCGATCCCGCCGAGTGAAAAGGTGAAAGAGTTCTCCAATTTCTTCAGTTCGAGCAAGCGTTCTTCCTGAGTGCGGATCTCAAAGTCGTTAATGCCGCGGTGCGTGCGCGTCAGGGTGTTCTCGATTTGTTCAATCAAGTCCGGCAGATCTTCGACACGGTCGGCTGTAATGTGAATTTCATTGACCACATCATTACCATTGTAGCGGCTCATCGCGGTGGTCGCCGGAATATAGTTCATTCGGTTCTCCCAGTTGAAACGACTTCTCTGACCGGGCATCGAGTTGATTTCGGCCAACTGCCCGACAATCGTATAGACTTGATTCCTGAGACGCAGTTGCTGCCCCACGGCACTATCCAAAGAGGGAAACAACTCGTCGCGCAGATGCGATCCAATAATAATCACGGGGCTTTTTAATTCTATATCCATGTCCGCGACGAATCGCCCGTATTCCATTTCGCGGCTGCCGATGTTAATATAATCTGGGCTCACTCCGTGCAGGATCGCACCCTCGCGCCGACCTTGGGCAATAAAGCGTTCATACCTCATATCAACGATCGGCGTGGTGTAGACGGCCAAGGGAATCGCATTCTGAACCGCGATGATGTCGCGCCAAGTCATCCCCGGCGAGATTCCGGCGATGTGTTGCTGCGCCTCCGGAGCCTCGGCCGAGTGCACCTCCAACTTGAGAATGCCTCCGCTCTGCTCGAACGAAGCGCGCATATTCCCCAGCATTCCTTGGACGATACCAACCATCGAAACCAGCGCGGCCACCCCAAGGATGATGCCGCTCATCGAGAGAAATGAACGCACTTTATTGGCCCAAATTTCGCGTAGCCCATTGATACCACCGGAATAAATGTCGCTCAGAAGATTCATGATTTCGAGTCCTCCACTACCTTACCATCCTCCATGCGAATACGCCGATTGGCATATGCAGCCACCTCCTCATCATGCGTGACGATCGCCAGTGTGATCCCTTCCTCTAGTAACGAGGCAAAAAGCTCCATGATCAGGCCGCGGTTTTTGGTATCGAGATTACCGGTCGGCTCATCAGCGAGTATCAGGCGGGGCTGATTGATCAGCGCACGCGCGATCGCCACCCGCTGACGCTCGCCGCCGGACAATTGGTTCGGCGTATGTGAAGATCGGTGCGCCATGCCCACACGCTCCAGTGCAGCCATTCCCAGCTCACGCTTATTCGACACTGCGCTACGGCTATAAGTAAGCGGAAGAAGCACATTATCTACCACGCTTAAGCGCGGTAGTAGGTTAAACGACTGAAAAACAAATCCGATGCGGCTAGCGCGTAAGTCAGCGCGATCGGCTCCGTTAATGCCAGTCACATCCTTACTCTCAAATTCCATACGGCCTGCTGTCGGGCTATCCATGAAACCAAGCACATGCATCAAGGTGGATTTGCCCGAACCGGAAGTACCGACAACTGCGATGAACTCACGATCCTGGATCGTGAGATCCACCCCGTCGAGCGCATGCACCTGCTCGCTGCCGACGGTGTATGTGCGCCGGAGACCGGACAGCTTAAATATAATGTCTGACTCAGTCATCGTTGCGAAATTCACGAGGGCGGCTGAGTCGAATGACATCGTCAACCGCTAGGCCCGATTTAATTTGAATATGCTGTAAATTGTTAATGCCGATCTCGACTGTGCGCTGCTCCCAACGCTCACCGTTTTGAACAAAAACGTAGCTTCCGCCTTCAGTCGCATTGAACACCGCCGAAAGTAGCACCGAGATGGCCCCTGTGGCCGAGTCAATCGGGATATCGACCGTGGCACTGATCCCAGGCCGGACGCGCGTATCAAGCGCTTCAAAAAAGACCTCGATCGGGAAGACTCTAACATTGCCATCCTTACGCGCGGACAGCGCGATCACGCCGATCTCGCCATCCAGCTTGAAGCGGGGAATCGCATCAAAACGCAGTTCCGCTTGTTGGCCCAAGCTCAAACGCTCGATATCCACCTCATTGATATTGGCTTCCATGTAAAGCTCCTTGAGCTGTGCAATGGTGATTAGGTTCGTGCCATTTGAGACAGAAGTCGCCCCGGAAATAACTTCCCCATCAACCACGTCGAGGCGTGTCACAATACCGTCGTGCGGGGCGAGGATCGTCGTTTTGGAGAGATCTTCCTCGGCGTCATCCAGCCGGGCCTGTGAGATTTCCAGATTCAGTTGGGCCAGTTCGTAGTCCGTCTGCGCATCGAGAAATTCCTTCTCGCCGACAAATTTCTTCGCATACAAATCCTTGAGGCGCTCTAAGTTACGCTCGGCCTTATCGAGCCGTAGCTGCTCTGCCTCCAAGCTCCGCTCGGCCTCGCGCAGCCCGGTCTCTAAGCTAGTACGATCCAATTGAAGCAATGTATCGCCCTTTTGCACGGCGTCGCCCTCTTTGACGGGAATGACTGTAATACGCCCACTGATTTCGGACTTCACAATGCTATTAAGCAGAGGCAGCACCTCGCCAGTCGCGGAGACGACGGACTCCAAATCACGCAATTTAGCCGTATCGGTGCGGATACCTGTCGCCTTGGAGTCTGCGCTCTCAGAAACATAGCTGAACAGCTGGTAGCCGCCGGCAACGATAAGAACGAGAATGATGAGTGTTACTATAAAGCGTTTCATTAATTTAGTAGATCTCCTTTAAAATCGGATGCGTTTTTAGGTCCGGGGCCTCGGACAGCGCCTCCATCATTTCCCAGGTAAAACCATTACGCGCTAAAATAGTGCCATCGACACGACTCAGACGAACCGTCGCACGCAAGGTATCGATCATCGCGGAGAGATAATTACTCCGCGCCTGATCAAAATCACGCTGTGCTTCCAGCACCTGTCGATACGCCACCAGCCCCGCCCCATAGCGTGCACGGGCCTGTTCGAATGTTTCTTGATTAAGGCGTAGGGCGGTACGCGTCACTTCGATCCGCTTCTGCCCAGCATTGACCGCGCGCCAGGCACTACGCGCTGCGAGGGCCTTTTGCTGTTTGATCGCATATAGGCGCACCGTCTCCCGCTCCAGATTACGGTCTGCCTTTCGCACGTTCGCGCGGGCCTCTCTGAAGCCCAATGGGAAACGTAACTCAAGCCCCACGTTCCAGTCATACCCGGCAGCATTGTAGGCATCACGATAGGCTCGTTCTCCATCCGAATCGCGACCGGTATAATTCACTCTCGCAGTCAGGTCCAAGTCTGGGCGCGTATCGTCTTCCGCCAGGATTTTATTAATGTGCTGCACCTCGATCGCACGTTCCTGCGCCTGCGCATCGGAATCCGAGAGGATGGTGTCGCGCACGACCACAGCCATCGGACGTAAGATCGACAGCTCCGCAGGCAGCGGTCGTACCGCGACGTCGCCGCTGAGATCGTCCAGAAACGACACCGAACCCATCAATTCACGCAGCACATCCTGCGCGTCTTCGATCGCACGTTCGGCTTGGATCACATCTTCCTGTTGGTTGACCAGCTCCGCCTCGGCTTGCAGCACTTCGAGCGGCGTGACCAGCCCGAGCCGTTCACGTTCACGATTCTCTTCGAGTAGATTCTCCGCCAGATTGATGCTCGATGCGATCAATGTCAGCTCGGCTTGAGTAAAAGCAAGATTCCAATACGCGATTTCCGTATTCGAAATCACATCCAAGATTTCAGTGCGTAGTTCAAAGACCGATTGATCGGCGGCCGCGCGGGCACGGGCCAGCGGCGCGAGATTGACCTTCATCCATGCGTCTTTCCACAAAGGCTGGCGGATTGAAAAACCGACGTCGGTCGAGTAATCCGGATTACGTGCCGCATTATTATTCGAGGCGCTGCGGCTGATCCCGGTATCCACGACAACATTCGCACCCGTCGAAAGATTTTTCTCCACGCCGAATCGAGAACGGCGATTCTCACTCTCCGGAATAGAGGCATTGTCGAGCGAACTATTCTTAGCCGCCGACAGAGATTCGCTGCTCGAGGTCGAGCTAAACAGCTCAAGATCAAACGCAGCTTCCTCAATTAAGACATCGTCCACAGCGTTGGCCGGACGATACCGCGCCGTGATGAGACCGAGATTATTCGCCAACGCCTGATCAATCGCCGCCTCCAATTGCAAGACCTCCCCAACCGGATTCTTATCAGCGCCGACGACCATGCTCAAAGACGCGAGAAAAAGGAAAAACGGAGAGCTAAAAGACATGGGTATAGGGCATAATCGGACGGAATCTGCAATAGTTCCCTCATACGTCTCCGAAATCAAACAATTGTTCCGTTTATAATGCCCTTTAGCTCTTTCCTCGCTAGGTCGAAACAGACCAACCGCTCCCTTGACCAAAAAAGGCACCACCAGTTTTGCATAACCAGTTAATTTTGATTCGGCACTTGCTAGTTAGTAAAAGTCACCTTCCGTTAAGTCAGTTCATGGCACTCGAAAACAGACTCCAAAATTGAGCAGCAAGTGGCTGTATTTATCAACTGGGCAAGCCGCTCAGACGACTCACCCTAAAATCCATCCAGCATGCGATGGTCACACACACAACTATCCAAAAAATATACCATACAATGAATAAATCCAATGTTGTAGACATGACTTTTTTTGACACTGCGGCACTGCAAGGCCTCAGCGACGCAGCACTGTCTCAAAAAGCCATCGAACTGGCGAAAGTCATTCTGGAAAATGCGACGCAACAACAAAGCCCAGCCGAGCGTTACCAAGCGTGGAAAATGTCACGTATGATGGAAGACCCATCTGGTAAGGCCCTCACGCTGGCACTCTCAGACCAAGTGTTCCGCCCGGTCAGCCACAGTCGATCCGCTGATCGATTTCGCTATCTCGTCGATCAATACGGTGTGCCCGCTTATCTGCCGCTACACGAACGAGTCGGCATGAAACTGGGAGCGATCGCATCGCGGTTCGTTCCAAGCATTGTGATGCCCGCAGTTTCTCAAAAACTGCGCAGCGAGAGCGCCGCAGTCATTCTCCCAAGTGAGGACGCCAAGCTCAAGCCGCACCTCGCCAAACGTAAGCGCGAGAAGACACGCATGAACATCAACCAATTGGGTGAGGCGATTTTAGGAGAACACGAAGCAGGGAACCGGATCCAACAAGTACTTGATCGGCTTTCCAGTCCCGACTGCGAATACGTCTCCGTCAAAATATCTGCGATTTTCTCGCAAATTAATCTGGTGGCCTATGAGCAGACCTTAGAACAAATCAAAGCGCGCATTCGCCGACTCTATCGTTGCGCAGCAGAGCACACTTTCACCAATGAAGCGGGCACGGTCTGCCCAAAATTCGTCAACCTCGACATGGAGGAATACCGCGACCTCCGTCTCACTTGCGACGCCTTCATGCAAGTGCTGGAGGAAGCAGAGTTCGCCCAACTTCCCGCTGGCATTGTGCTGCAAGCCTACCTCCCCGATTCGCATTCAGTACAAATCGAACTGACCGAATGGGCAAAGCAGCGCACCGCGAGCGGTAAAGCAGAGATTAAAATCCGCATCGTCAAAGGCGCCAATCTCGCAATGGAGACCGTTGACGCGAGCATGCATCATTGGCCGCTAACAACTTACGCCTCGAAACTCGAAGTCGATGCTAACTACAAGCGCATGGTGCACTATGGTTGCCGCCGAGAAAATGCCCGTAGCGCCCGACTCGGCATCGCCTCGCACAACCTGTTTGAAGTCGCCTACTCCCTGCTTGTACGCACACGCGAAGGCGTCGAGGAGTTCGTTGAGGTCGAAATGCTGGAAGGCATGGCAAATCATCAAGCACGCGCAGTTCAAGCAATTTCAGGTGGCATGATTCGTTATGCGCCCGTGGTTAAAAAAGAAGATTTTCACTCTGCGATTTCTTACCTCGTGCGGCGATTGGACGAAAATACCCACGAAGAAAACTTCCTCCACGACATCTTCGGCATGCAACCGGGCTGCCCCAAATGGACGAAGCAGAAAGCCATGTTCCTCGCCGCTTGCGAAATCAAGGACAGCGTGCAAGACACACCAAATCGTGTGCAAGAGCGCGCCAATGAAACATTCGCCGCGGATCATCGAACAACCTTTCACAATAGCCCGGACACTGATTGGAGTCTGCGGGGTAATGCGCAATGGATTACCGCAAAAATCGAAGCGATGCGCGATGCGGAACATCCAACTGTGCCGCTTCAAATCGGCGGCCAAACGAGAATCACCAGCGCACTGGGCCAAGGGATCGACCCCTCCCGTAATATTCCGATTTATAAATACTCGCTCGCAGATGCCGACGACGTGCAAAAAGCACTCGATTGCGCTGAGCAAGCACAACCCGCGTGGGAGGCGAAATCCATCGAGGCACGCTCAAATATCCTCAAGGATGTCGCTGCAGAAATGGAACGCCAGCGTGGCAACTCCATCGCAATCATGGTGCTCGAAGCCGGCAAGGCTATCCCGGAAGGCGATTCTGAAATCAGTGAAGCGATCGACTTCGCCAACTACTACGCAAGTAGTCTGAGCTGGGATGGCATGGCCGACGGTTCAGAATTCAAAGCACTCGGCACCGTGGTCATCACACCACCATGGAACTTCCCCTTTGCGATTCCATGCGGCGGCATACTTGCCGCACTGATGGCCGGCAATTGCGTCATCATTAAACCTGCTCCCGAGTCCGTGCTCACCGCGTGGGTCATGGTCAATCAACTCTGGGATGCCGGCGTGCCACGCGAGGTGCTCCAGTTCCTGCCCTGCCCTGACAATGAAATCGGCCGCAGCTTAGTCGCCAGCGACCGCGTCGGCGCCGTCGTGCTCACTGGCGCGAACGAAACAGGTCGGATGTTCCAAAGCTGGAAGCCGAACATGCGCCTCTTTGCGGAAACATCGGGTAAGAACTCATTAATTATAACCAGTGCCGCCGATCCTGATCTAGCGGTCAAAGACTTAGTCAAAAGCTCCTTCTGCCACTCTGGCCAGAAGTGTTCGGCGTCTTCCCTGGCGATCCTCGAAGCAGATGTTTACGATAATCCCGCATTCATGCGTCAACTCAAAGATGCAGCCGAGAGCCTGACTGTCGGACAATCATGGAACCCAGCGGCCATTGTGACACCAATCATGCTCGAACCAGAGCCGAACCTACAACGCGCGCTCACCACGCTCGACGAAGGTGAAGAATGGTTGCTTGAACCGAGGATTCTCGAAAACAACCCAAACCTTTGGACGCCGGGTATCAAGCTCGGCATCAAGCAAGGCAGTTGGTTTCATCAGACAGAGTGCTTCGGCCCGGTCTTAGGCCTGATGCGTGCGCGCGATCTCGGGGATGCGATGCAAATTCAAAACGGCTCCAACTTCGGACTCACAGGCGGCATCCATACATTGGACGAACGCGAGATCACCGTCTGGCGCGAACAAGTCGAGGTCGGCAACGCCTACATTAACCGTCCAATTATCGGTGCGATTGTACAGCGCCAGCCATTCGGCGGATGGAAAGATTCCTGCTTCGGGCCCGGTGCCAAAGCAGGTGGTCCGAACTACGTCTCACTCTTCGCCACATGGTCTCAAACGACCCCGCCGACTCAGACTGCTAACGTGTCAGCTGCCGTGCAGTCGTTACTGACCGAGCTTAAAGCATGCGTGGAGGCACCCGAACAACTCGATCAGGCAGCAGGCAGTTGTGCGCACTGGTATGCTAAAGAGTTCTCAATCGAACACGACCCATCGGCAGTGCAGGGTGAAACGAATCACTTTCGCTACGTACCGCTCAAACGCCTGTTAGTGCGTGCGGATAACATATCGGATACCGAGCTCGCCATGGTGCTGATCGCCGCAGCGACAGCAGGTGTGCCAGTCGACATCTCAGCCAGCGAGAAACGCGCGATCACGGGCATTGATGTCACCATAGAATCCGATCAAGCACTGGCTCAACGACTCGTCGGCACCACCACAGACTACGCCAGCCTACGCGCTCCCGGAGCAAGCGATACGCTGCACCGTGCAGCCAACGAGGCGACACTGCAACTCATAGACTCCAAGGTGCTGGCCAATGCTCGAATCGAGCTGACGCACTATTTCCGAGAGCAATCGATCTCCGAGTGCACCCACCGCTACGGTAACATCATTCCAAAACCGGAAGACTTATAATCCTTTGCTCCGCTTAGGGGAAGCCGCGAAACCATGGTAACGAATGCATCTATAGACCGATTAGATTAGATTCCTCACGATTATCTTTTCGGTAACCACCCGCAATCGACGCGCCCCAGTTTTCGTGTCTTCACGTGTCTTTTGCTGGGCTCCTGACTGATTCCAATCAATCCCCTTCGGCGGGGCTAAGAAGCATATGCGGCAGACCTTCGTCCGAGCCAAAATAATCGTAGCCTTCGCCGTACGCGATTTACTCCGTGCGGCGGGTTAGGAAAACTCCGCGCGAAAAAATGGATGCTCAACAGTTGCATCCAGCTTCCACGGGGCCGCATTTCTTCGACCGCGTAGAAAATCGACACGTGTGGCTGCTACGCGCGCTTACGACCACTGCTGTAAAAAAGGCAAACAGGGGGCCTGTCGTAATGTTTGCAATTTACCGAATTTGACAGGAGGGGAAATGGAGCAAGTGGGGAAATGGGGCAAACGTTTAAACTAAACACCTACATGCTCCTACTCCTGCCTTTGCTCGTTCTTCATAATTGATATGACACAAAAGACTCACGCCCACGTGTGACTTAAGCATACAAGCCCTGCAAGCTTTAGCAGGCTCACCAACTTCATCAGCTCGTCTATTTACAAAAAAAGCGGGAGCCTTAAAAGGCACCCGCTCGCACTCAATAGATAAGAGAATTACATTGGTGGCAGAAGAACAGAATCAATCACATGGATGACGCCGTTCGATGCAATAATGTCAGTCTTCACAACAGTTGCTTCGTTGACCATCACCTTACCATATTTGACAGTGATACTAATTTCAGCACCGTTGACTGTAGGTGCCTTCATTGTTTTCACATCCTTCGCTAGTACCTTAGCGGGAACGACGTGATAAGCGAGAATAGCCGCCAGTTTACTTTTGTTTTCTGGCTTCAGTAGACTGTCGATCGTGCCTTCAGGTAGTTTGGCGAATGCAACGTCAGTCGGTGCAAAGACAGTGAAAGGGCCATCGCCCTTGAGTGTCTCGATTAAACCAGCTGCTTCAATTGCAGCCGCCAAAGTATTGAAGTCCCCAGCTGCAATGGCTGTATCAACGATATCAATCGAAGTGGTTTTCTCGTGAGTATGAGCTTTTGTTTCATCTCCAACTCCACAAGAACCACAGTGAGCGGACAGTGAAAATGGGATGACTACAGATAGCATTGCGGTGAGTATAAGTATTTTTTTCATAACTAACATGTTCTAATTAATGGTTAATTCACAGATCGATACTCGAAGCTGAACCTTACACAGAACTTTAATTTCTTCGGAATAAAAATAGAGCTCTTCAGCAAAATCGTTGAGTCGTCTTTGGCTCGGTCAGTGCTCTAATTTGAGTCGTTTGGCAGGGGCTGATTTTCACTTCAGCTTTAGGCCGATTCAATCGCGTCGAATCCGGTGGTAAAGATTTGTGTTACGCGCGCTTTAATCAGAATAAACGGCTTGAGTCGCGCCGAAGGTGTTTACATATATCACAGGCAATGAGATGCATCCCCACACTTCTAGCATTCCTTTTTGCCTTTACAAGCAACGCACGCGCGCAGGTCTATGCAGATGTCTCGGTTTCGCATGGAGCAAATGCTCTGGGTACTTTTCGAATGCAATTACACCATGATAAAACGCCACGAACTGTCGCAAACTTCATCGGTCTAGCGACTGGTCAACGTAACTGGATAGACCCGACAACTGGTAGTGTTCAAAGGGGAAAGCCCTATTATGATGGCTTGATCTTCCACCGTCTGATCCATGATTTTATGATTCAAGGAGGCGACCCGCTCGGTACGGGAACTGGCGGGCCTGGCTATATTTTTCAGGATGAATTTGATAGCAGCCTGAGCCACAGTGGTAGCTACGTCGTATCAATGGCAAATAGCGGGGGGAATACCAATGGCTCGCAGTTTTTCATCACACTGTCGGCGCCCACGAACTTGGACAATAAGCACTCTGTTTTCGGCGAAGTGATAGATGATAGCACTTACCCAAACAGTCGAACGTTGATTGATTCGTTCAGGAGTAGCGCCAACTTCCCGACCAGCGCATCCAACCTGCCAAATACAGCGATCACCATTACTTCGATCGTGGTCTCTGGCCCGGATCTTGCCGGCTTCGATATTCACGCAACCAACTTAATGCTCCCGACTGTATCGAATAATTCGATCGCAATTAGTCACGACAGTGCAGACGACAGTTTCGCCCTGAGCTGGAATGCCCAGCGGAAATTCGATTACCCGATCTACTTCAGCACAGATCTTGAAAGCTGGATACACGCCGGCAATCTTCTGAACATGGATGATGTGCCAAATAAAGAGATCGGCATCACAGCAATCGCGACAGCTCCCGCAACCTTTTATGTGATGTCTGCGATCGACTACAGTGCGGTCCCTGATGCCCCCCAGGACATGCTACTGGCCGGCGGCGTGCTCGGACTGCATCCCAACGGTGGCACTTTGACGCTGACATTTGATGGCACCGGGCTCGGCACTTGGACATTTGTCTACACAGACGGGGTGACAGCCACGGAATCTGGTAGCATTTTATCGTCTAGCCGAACCAACAACTCATTATATCCCGTAATCCCCACGTCCGGTGACTTCATAAGCATTGGTCAAACTTATGCCCGCTTCCTCTCGTTGCGACAGATCACGGCCTTATTGGATGGACCAGCTGGGCCAGATCGACTCACCTTAGTACAGCCAGTGCTCTCCTTCCACAATCAAACGACTGGATGGTTCGATGGTGGCGCAAACAATGATTCGGGCGGCTTTGTTAACATTCGGGGCGAATTCACATACACTGCGCCCTGAGCTCTAAGCCGAGCACGTTGATTTGGTGAATCCCCGAGCCGATTACGAGGAATTCTTAAGGGACGAGCGAAGCCTGTTCAGGCGGGCAACGTATAGACGTTCAGTGAGCTCTTAGCTGTTAAAAAAAAGCAGCGCCTTAGAACAGTTCCGATAGCCGCTGCGCGAACCGCTTATTTAACGCTTGTAGACAGAAAATTTAAGAAGCAAATTTAAGGATAGCAGTCGACTAAACGTCACTATTTCCATCGATTCCGATGAGCATCCTCAAAATTTCCTTTTCAAAATTTCCGCCCCTTTTTTTTTGCTTTTCGACAATGCCCGTAAGCCTCCGTTGACCTCCACTCGCATTTCCACAATAGGTGGCGCGGTTTTCCCCGTTAATTTCATGATCATTGACCTGATCGTTGCCCTTGGCATTGACTAAGCCAAAGCGAAAAGAGTCACTCTACTTTACAGTTTTAAAGAGTAAGCTTAACGTGAAACATATTCTTGTCATCGTCGCTATCGGCCTTGGCCTAGGATTATATCTATGGCACAAATATGCTGGAGCCTTCCGGATAACAAACTTACTATGAAAATAACATTCTTTAGAAACATAACCCTGATCCCGATTTTATTAATCATGAGCTTATTCAACGGATGTACCTCCCATGCTCCTGTCCCCACGCCTGAACACGTTGACATCGATCGTTTTATGGGGCGCTGGTATGTGCTCGGCTACACCCCGATCATCGTCGATAAGCAGGCACACAATGCGACGGAGCACTACCGCCTAGACGAGGACAATAAAATTCAGACGACGTATCAATTCCGCGATGGTGGTTTTGATGCCGAACTCAAGACCTATACCCCCGTTGGTTGGGTTGAAGAAGATGTCGCCAGTAATGCCGAGTGGCAGATGCAGTTCATCTGGCCGTTCAGTTCGGACTACGTTATTCTCTATCTTGCGGAGGATTACTCACGCACGATTATCGTGCACCCGAATCGCAAGTATGTCTGGATCATGCAGCGTGAAACGCAAATATCCGATGCAGACTTCGAAGCGATGATCCAAAAGATTGAAGCCGAGGGCTTTGATCGATCTTTAATCAAAAGACTGCCGCATGACTGGTCCGGCGAGACCGAGCGTTTAGCGGAAATGAAAGCGGCGGGGCTTTAATTGATCAGTCCGTTTATTACTCGTTAAACTGATTGGTTCTAATGGAATTAAAGGACACCCACATCTTGAGGCGCTCAAAAAATGTTTCGAATCGAATAGCGACAATGCGCAAGGAGATGCTTGTCGGGGACTCAATCTCATTTCTCGCAGCCGATTCCTACTAAAATATCGCACGATGCCGATTGCGGGGCACTGACATGCATGCCGTATCACATGGCGGCCTAACTCGTGATATATTACGCTAATTGCGAATCGGCTCGGTAGAGATGTTTGCTGCCGGATTGCCCGCGGAACCAGTGCTGCCCTCGCCGCCTGGCATAAGCCACGAGCTGTTGCAGCGGGCCAATGATCCGATAAAACATGCGCCCATAACTCTGCACATTCTCAGACCAGTGAGCGGCATCCAGTTGGAAACGATCTAGCACCCGCTTTAACTCCACTGGAATATAACCTGGCTTGTCACTACGGATATTCTACCCGGTCCATTCCACCAAACTCAAATAGGTCTCCGTATCCATCTGGGTAAACGGACTCTCTGCCCCGTCCAAATCCAATAACCACGCGCTCTGCACACGACGCGCTTGCTCAACTTCAATTGCTTCTTTCTGCGCACAGGTAGGTGCTTTCACATCGCCCAAGGCCTGCAAACGTGCGCTCGCACGTTGCGAGTGTACACGATCATACACACTCGTAAAATAGCTATCCTCTAAATTATCCGCCATTTGAGCCCGCACGGGGTTCAAATCAACATAGGCCATGCAGGCCAAAATCGCGCCTTCATCCATCAAGCGCTGACATTTGAAGCGTCCCTCCCAGAAGCACCCGGTGCAATTGTCTTCTTTATTGGCTCGTCTCGCCAGCGGTTCATTCAAACAACGCATAAACCAACTCAAATCTTTCAAACGCTCACGGCAGATTTTGAGTTTTTCAGGATCATTGAGCAACTGAGCTAATTTTACAGGATCAAATGCCTCCCCGCGCTCGCGGGCGCCCTGACCACAAAACAAGCGACACCAACGCTCGGCCACCTCGTGGTCGCTCCATTGTTCAACAACATCCGGACGGCAGCGCAGCACCAGCTGCAAGTGGTTCGACATCACTGCATACGCAAACACATCAACCGCTAATAACTCACTCAATAACTGCACCCGCTCACGTATCCACTCGCGTCGATGCTCATAATTACGCCCGGTATAATCATCCAACCCACAAAGAAAGGCACGACGCACGCAACGCGAGATGCTCGAAGAGTGCAAAGGCCGTGTTGGCAGTGCCGCTCATCCGACGCAAACGCGCCCTCTTCGAGAGGCACGTCCTACACCAAGGATCAATGTAGAACGCGGTTCTTTGCGAAGTTATTATGCTCGAAGAGTGCAAAGGCCGTGTTGGCAGTGCCGCTCATCCGACGCAAACGCGCCCTCTTCGAGAGGCACTCCTACCACTGAAGAAAAAAAAGGCTCTGCCCCCACTTCTCTTTGCCTATAATAACCGCGCTCGCCAAGCAATCGCCGAGCCCTACGCACGGCAGCGGACGCTAGTGACTGAGATGGCAATCGCGGCAGCGAAAGCCATCTCAGCGAATGTCGAGAATGGATCGTTGCGGTGCGCTTACAACAGCGGCGCGATCACTAGACTCACAATTGCCATCACGTTGATGAGGATATTCATCGAAGGACCGGACGTATCCTTGAAAGGATCTCCCACGGTATCACCGACCACACATGCGCGGTGCGCATCCGAGTTTTTACCGCCATAGTTTCCTTGTTCGACGAATTTCTTAGCGTTGTCCCAAGCACCGCCACTGTTGGCCATCATCAGCGCGAGTAACACACCGCTGAGGAGCGCACCTACCAGCGCACCACCCAGTGTTTCCGGGCCGAGACCGAAACCAATGACGACAGGCGCGAGGATCGCAATCGAAGCAGGCAGCACCATGCGTTTGAGCGCCGCGTTGGTCGCAATATCAATACAACGATTAGAATCGGGCTTGGCATTGCCATCCAGCAACCCCGGGATCTCACGAAACTGACGACGGATTTCTTCAATCATTTCCTGCGCCGCATCGCCCACTGCATCCATGGTGATCGCGGCAACTAAGAATGGGCATAGGCCGCCCAAGAACACGCCCGTAAGCACTTTGGGGTCAGACAGAATCAGAGCAAAATCGACGTGGTGTGAGCGGACCACATTGACGTAAGCAGCGATGATCGCCAACGCCGCAAGTGACGCAGCACCGATCGCAAAGCCCTTACCAATCGCCGCGGTGGTATTCCCCACTTCGTCGAGCGAATCAGTGATCTCGCGCACTTCTTTGCCGAGTCCGGCCATCTGTGCAATGCCACCCGCATTGTCAGCAATCGGGCCGTAGGCATCGATACTCATAGTGATACCGATGGTTGCCAGCATACCCACAGCGGCGATGCCGACACCATACAGACCGGCCATTGAACTCGCGCCGAGCAGCACCAGCGCGACCACCGCGACCGGTATCGCCACGGACTGTAAGCCCACCGCGACTCCACGTATCATCACTGTCGCGACGCCGGTCAAACCAGCCTTAGCAATCGAGCGCATCGGGCTGCCTCCGGTATAAAACTCGGTCGATAAACCAATCGCGATTCCGCCAATCGAACCTGCTACGACACAGAGCCAGACGTTCATTGAGATACCGAGCAAGGTCACCACCGCGATCGCCGCTAAAATAAAAATAAGCGCGGCGCCCATGGTTCCGGTGCGCAGTGCCTTGGCGGGATCTTTCGAGGCCGACAACCAAACAATACCGATGCCACTGAAAGAACACAGCAGGCCAGTCGCCGCGAGTGCCAGTGGTAGGAAAATAAGTGCGTGAGCGGTTTCGGCAAGTAGTTCGACCTGCCCGAGCGCGAGTGTCGCGGCGATCGCCATCGATGCGATCATGGCGTTGCAGTAAGACTCGAACAGGTCCGAGCCCATACCAGCCACATCGCCGACATTATCACCGACGTTGTCCGCAATCACACCAGGATTGCGTGGATCATCCTCGGGAATACCAGCTTCCAGCTTACCGACGAGATCAGCGCCCACATCCGCAGCTTTGGTAAAAATACCACCACCGACACGAAAGAAAATAGCCACTAGCGAACCGCCCATCGCGAAGCCGTGTATAATGTGAATATCGGCCTTGTTGCCACCAAAGAAAAGGAACAGCCCACCGACGCCGATCAGCCCCATCGAAGCAACCGTGAGGCCCATAATCGAGCCACCAAAGAAAGCGGTCGTCAGCGCGCGAGCAGCCCCATGTTCGCTGGCAGCGAGCGCCGTACGGACATTTGCCTTGGTCGCGGTGAACATGCCAATCACTCCCGCCAGTGAGGAGCACAGTGCACCAAGAAAAAACGCCAACGCCTCGTAGGGGTCTTTTAATATCAGTAGCCCGCCGACCAACAGCGTAAAGCCGCCAAGGATGACGAGTTCACGGCGCATAAAGAGCATCGCGCCTTGATGAATCTGCAGGGCAATATCGGCCACCTCACCGCTGCCACCAGACTGTTTCATGATGTTGCGGAAAATGATTCCAGCAACGAGAAGACCAACCACACCCAGGGCAGGTACTAGTAATTCAATTATATTCATAGTTTAGACTTAGCGGATTAGTAGCGCTCGATTGTATCAGCGGAATTCCACCAGCGGTTATGCTCACCTAGGAGTGCATCCTTGTTGGGCATCGGGTAGTACAGAAACTCTGTTTGGTCACCGATGTAGAAACCATTTTGCACCATGTAATAAATAATATTCGGACGCGTGCCGCGCCGCTCGATTTTAGTCTTTTTACCACCATTACTACCCAGCGATGCCAGACAGGTTCGCAGATGGCTGATCGATGGATACGGCAAATTGCTGACTTCGCCACTTTCAGGATCGTGCGCAAGATTGCCCAATTGCATGTCCGCAAAAGCGATCTTGGGCATATAGAGTGGATTGTCTAGATGCGTCACATACTGACAGAATTCACGCGGCTCCAAAGTGCTGACCACGCGTGGGCCGACAGGGCAAATCTCCTGATACAAAAAGCGCGCGCGGTCTGTCTGCGGCTGGTAGGTGCCCTGCTGAAGGGTGAGCACCAGGCCGTCCTTAGTGACTAAGTGTAAATCACCTAGCGCACTGAGTGGCACCCGCTCTAAAACACGATAGATCGAGACGTAAGCAGAACGCCGCGGCGTGCCATCACTATGATCGGTACAGCGCGCGCGCGCCAGGTCCATTTGCAACCCGGCAATATCGATATTGGGATCGACGCTCAGGAAAATAGCGTGCGAGCTAGATTGTTTTTTATCGCCATTGGCGAGGTATTTCCCGAATTGCTGCGGGGGCAGCATCGAAAAAATCAATGCCTCCGGGGTAAACGACAGGTAGAGATACTGAGACATAATTGGGGTATTAATGTGTGCGTAAACGCTAGACTATAATGCAAGGCACATAGTTAGATGATATGAGCAGCTTGCAAGTAATAATTTTGAGCAACGATAATAACATTAACCATGAATATTCGTGCGGGTGTCTTTCCCCTCAAGTCTTACACTTCACCCTCGTGCTATTATACTGTCGCGCACAAAGATTTGTGAAAACAGAATGAATGAAGCCGCTCTCAAAGTGGCGCGTATTGGCGAAGCCGTTTCGATCATCAGACTGCGATGACGTAGAGTGCTGCAAGATGGCTCCTCGACTCTGCGCGAGATCAATTATAGTGAGAGTGAAAGTGAGAATGAGAGTGGGAGTTGAAGTGAAAGTGGGAGTGAGAGTGAAAGTGGGGCTCCGTCGCGCGCAGGCGCTGATGTCGAGGGAGGACGCGCTTTGCTCGAATGGTGAAGTTTGAAAACTGCTCACCGAGTGCATCATTAGTTGCAGACAATTCCCCCTGCCCGGCACACTGCCCTCGCGCTAATTAGTTATTTGCCTGTCGCGCTCCGTTCCCTAGTGCGATGGATGTCCTTACAGGCTCTTCTGCGATGCGCCGCGCCGCGCTCGTCCTACTCTTGTTTCAACGACACGCTATGCGCGGCGAAGCCTGCACCGAAGGAGGTGAGCCAGAGCTCTTTGGCTGGCGTTGATGTCTCCAACATTTCTTGCAGCGTGATCAATACCGAGGGGCTGCTGGTGTTGCCATATCGCTTTAAGGTCGCTCGGCTTGGAGATAACTCGGTCGGCAAGACCTGCTCCAGTGCGTCGATGACATCGCGCCCGCCAGTGTGATTTACGATCTGCTCGCCCGCCGAATGTTGCGTTTGACTATAGAGTTGAGCCACTGCACTGGCGGCTTTTCCGGGAACACTGCGGTGGAGTTTATTGCGAAGCTTGCCGCCTGAATTTACGAAGCGTAACAGCTCTCGTTCTTCGGGGCGATGTAGCGTGTCGAAATTGCTGATGCGATACCCCGTTCGATTTGGATCCATACTCCAAATCGAGGCTGAAGCGGCATCGCCAAACAGGCAGGCGCTGATCAGCACGCCGGGATCGTTGTCTAAGTAAAAAGCGGCCGAACAAATCTCGACTGCGATCACGGCCACCTTCGCTTCAGGCATGTTAGCCAGAAAGCCTGCAGCACTGCGCAGTGTGGGGATGGCGGCTCCGCAGCCGAGGCCTACGATATCTTGCAAGTAGGCATTGTTCTTCAGGCCCATTTTTTCGCTGACATAGCTACTCAGTCCCGGGCAGAGGTAGCCGGAGCAGGTACAGATAAACAGTGCGTCCAAGTCAGTCGCCTGCAGCTCGGCGGCATCCAGCGCTTTACGCAGTGCCTGAAAAGCGAGCTGAGGTGCGGCCCGCTCGAATTGCTGATTCAAGGACTCTGCGTCGAGGGAGAATAAGGTCTCGACCGAGTCGGTCTCAAAGTGTCGACGTTCGATGCCGGAATCCCCTAACAGGATTTTTTCTAGTATCAGCACGGATCGCTTTGTGAGATCGTTTAAAGCCTCGGATTGGTTTAAGATCTCCCAGCATTCTTGTTGAGTCAGTGAGGTGCGGGGTGTGCTATGAGCGATGGATTGAAGATACATTATTTTTACTCGGATTATGAAATAGGATGAAAGTTACTAGCACTGCCAGTCTGTGTGTTCGGAAAACTCGATGATAGGACCCGAGGTTAATGTGTAAGAGCGTAGAGTAGTCGAAAGGGAAGTATCTTAGCTGTGCCGAGAGCCGCTAGGACTTTGTGACGCTTCGACTGGGTTAGCCATGGATGCAGCGCTTGGGCGACCTTGAGACGTGATTTGAAGCGCTGTCGACATTCGAGGTGAATACTGCGGCAGGCATCGTTCCAACTGAGCATACCAGTAACATAGTCCATTAAAATGGGATGGGCAATTTCTGCGGATTCAATCGCGATGGACATGCCGTTACCGGTGAAGGGAGGAATCACGCTATAAGCATCGCCGAGTTGCAGACTCCCTGGTCGGGGCGCGGGCAGTTGACTGAAGGCGATGCCGGCCACTCCGACGTGACTCAGTGGGTCAATCTGGCTGGCTTCGATGCGTTCGGCCAGTTGCGTCAAACCGCAAGCTCTGAGATAAGCGAGTAGCAGCGTCTCCTTCGAACTGCGAACATCAGGACGGAGCTTAAAGAGCGCGCAGATATTGGTGCGGCCATGTTCGATACCGCTTAAGCCGATGTAACCTTGGTCACCCATGTGCATTTCCAAATCAGCGCTGGTGACGAAATTTTGTGAATGTAGTTTCAATCCGATCCAGTCGGAGCGGGTGGATTGGCGACCACTGCAATTGACGACTCCATCCTCAGGCGCGACCGACCAACGAGATTGGCAGATCAAGCGACCGCCTGCGGCTTCAAAACGATTGGCGAGTCGCTGATCCGTTTCGTAGCGAGAGATGCCATAGGCCGGACTCGGCAGGGTGGATTTGAGCACGCAGCGCGCGCGCACAAACCATTCGATACTGCGGTGCAGGTGTGCGCCTGCGATCGTGTCGCTAAGGCCTTGCCTCGCCAGCGATTCGGCACCTTTGCCACAGATAAACTCTCCGCAGACACGATGTCGCGGCAGAGTATGCGCCTCGTGCAGCGTCGTCGCCACACCGGCAGCTTGCAGCGTATTGGCTAAACTCAGTCCGGCCAGACCCGCACCTGCTATGGTAATCGGTTTCATCGGCGAGTGGCGACCATGCGATAGCAGCCCATCCAGCTTGTGGCAGTTTTAATATCCCAATGCTTGGCATTCAGGCCGAGCAAGTTCGGCAGTTCGTCGCCGACAAATCCCGCTTCGATGCTCACATCCCCATCATGCAGAGTGACATGGTTGAACCCGATTAAGCGACCCGCAGCCAGTTGGTATTTATGCAACTGTCGGCGGCAGGGTTCTGATACCAGTATCGATTGGATTGGGGAGTCTTGGATTCGCGCACCCAGCTCAGATAAAGCAGCATCCTCAAAATGGTGCAGGATTAGATTGGCTAACAGTGTGTCAGCAATTTCATAGCCCGTAGAGCTGAAAAGATCTTCTTTCAACCATTGGATTTGAGGGGGCAAATCATCCGGCGGATCAATACGGTCAATCGCGGTATAGTTTAGATTTTTAAAGTGATCAACCAGCGACATTGCTAGATCCCCACCGCCCGCACCAATCTCCAGACATTTTGTATCCTGAGTTAAGCGACTAATTTGTTGTTGAAACCATTTATGCGAACCCAAAAAGCGATTGATAATACGCAGGTCACGACGACTCGATTGAGCATCTGGATGTTGGTCTGGAAGCGAATCGAGTATTTCTGGTGTAACTTGCCTTAGCATCGCTCAGATACTAGAGACAATGGCTGTTCCTGTCAAATATCGTGGGCGATCGAAGATGCAAAAAAAGGCAAGAAAAAAGGGGTCAAAAAAAAGCACCAGTCCAATGTTTCATGATCCCACTTAGCGTTTGTTTACCATGCCATTGAGCCAGTGATCGCACGGGAGAGTCGGATTGAATTTGCGGGAGTACATTCCGCTGTGATCCATCGAGTAAACCACAAAGACTGGATCTTCAAAAAAGAAGCAGTACGGCGCAGTTTCTTGAAGCAACTTAACTCATTCTTAAAAATGTGAGTATAGGAGCTTCACCGCTGGCAGATAATGAGTAATCGTTACCATTTATTAATCCACACAATAGAGCCGAACCTGGGGCAATGCATGAGATGGTTGCAGCCGACTTTTACGAATCGTTTCAGACGCTACTGCAAGGTAAGCGGACGAGTGCTTGCTCGCCAAGCTGCCCTAAGGGCAACCGCTTGACTCATCCGCTCTGCAGGCTCCGCCATCTCTGCGCGGTCGCGCTCCGTCAGGGACGGTGTAAAGCAATTTTATTGGATTCTAATGCGCTAGGTCCAGTCAGTCATTAAATTTGCTTAAATCCTATGCGGGCTGGTCTAATTTCAGTCGAACAGGTTCAAAACTTCGTCGATTGTAGCTTTCAGCAGATATGGCATCCACGACGACACTGGAGTTTTTGCCGATTTGATTGCTTTTTAGAGGCCGCAGGTAGTTTAGCAGATAAGCTGCATGATCTGGTTCTTTATGGGATTACCTCATATGGCTGTCTTCGGAGTCAAGTAAGCGTAAGCGGCTGATTTTTAAAAATATGATGCGTGGCGGGGTCAAAAGCAGTCGAGATTTCAAGCAGTCAATATTAAAAGATATTAGCGATGCGCAGACCTAAAAGTGGTTAAATTGGGCGCAGCTGAAATGAGTGAACTAGGCGAACGCACCGTGATCTGAGCGCTGGAGCGCGGTTTTGACCTGACGCGGTGCAAGTGTTTGTAATGGATGGCGGGCTCTGTAGTATCGTGCCGAAACCGAACTTATAGCGTCACCTCACTCTTTGATCGCAAAGAACGAAAAAAATCTGCAACTCACCAGCTATCAGCCAACACTCTCCGATTCCTGCCTTGCTAGACCATCGACGGTAGACCTTCGTCCTATTTTGTAACATACGCAGTGACTCTATGCGAAAAGTGATCATCCCTACCCTTTGGGTGCGTTCTCAGAGCAAAATTGAAATATATAGTTTGTGTTTTTAATTTTAAAGACTATGTTATCTTCTTTACCCTCCCCTCACCCAAAAAAAAATAGTGCGATGATGAATCTATGCGGTGAATCTCTCAGTTTTAAAACACTGGCACACAATATCTCAGATGCAGTCGTTTTGACAGACGCGGATGGGTCTATTGCATGGACAAATCCGGCCTTCCGCAAACTCTGCGGTTATAGCCACAAAGAGATACTCGGGCGTAAACTAGGCCAGCTACTGCAGGGTAAAAATACCGATACAGCCACCGCTCAAGCATTGCACGATGCGGTCCATAACGGCCAATGCATCCAGTCTGAAATTTTGAACTACCACAAGGACGGGCACCCTTACTGGGTCTCAGCATCGATCACTCCTATCAAAAATGGCACGGGGAAGCTGCAGGGCTTCGTCGCAATCGAGCGCGACGTTACCGGCAGACAGCTCCACGCGCAAGCGCTGGAAAAGCAAGTCACGCAGATTTATTCCGCGCTGCTGCGATCTGTAGCAACAGCGCGCCGGCCATTAGCGGCGGATGATCCCTTTGCCCGTGAAGTAAACCACGATGAACTAGCGCCGCAGTGACCCAAAAGTGGGGCCATCGCAACCATCCACAGGCTCAGGTCAGGCAATCTAAAGATCGCCGGTTAATTCGGTAAAGATCGCCATTTGGTAGGCGGTGCAGAGGCGGTGAACGGCGTCCCTCCAATCGCAGTGCATTTGTGCCTGGTAGGTTCCCGCATACTTTGGAAAAGTAATTCGTGCTGCGAGTTAAGAGCTAAATAAGCGCCTAAAAACAGTTAAAAAAAGGGGC
>CALKBZ010000030.1 GCA_937775295.1 uncultured Opitutales bacterium | reverse complement strand
ACGCCACGATGCATGCGGGATGTTTGGTGTTTTCGGGCCAACCTAAGTTGGTTTAACGGCTTGGCGTTAGAGGCGTTGGCAGTTTGAGCTCTTCGACCACTGTTAACTTGCCTTGCGGGTCGCAATTGGCACGCAAGCCGATGAAGCTTTGGTGGTATTGGTCAAAGTAGGGCCAGATTAAAGTGTGGTCGGACTCGGGGATCTTAAGTTGATCAATCGCGTCGCGGCTGAAAAACCCGAAATGCCCTTCATCGATGGCGCAAGGCAAGTGGTCGGTCGGGATGCGGCACTCAAACAGAAACATCAGCCAATGGCTGGCGCCTTCGTAGCTCTTTTCTGAGACATAGCCGAAGCAGTGCAGATCCTGGTCGGATAATTCGAGGCCCACTTCTTCGTGGGCTTCGCGGCGGGCGCATTCGTAGGGCGATTCACCAGTGGCCATGTCGAGCTTGCCGCCGATCGGGCTCCAGCAGCCTTTATTGGGAGCCTTCAAGCGTTGAATTAATAAGTGTTCGCCTGCGGCATTGCGGATGAAAATAAGCGCACTGATTTTAAAGGGAAGAGGCGTCGGCATAGCTCGTTACGTTTGGTAAGCAGCGCTGTGGTGCAAGTGTATTCGCACTAAGTTTTTTTACCGAATACAGCTGGGCAATAAAGGTGCAATTTAATCAATCAGAGGGAAACCCATTACCGTACACGAAAACGCTTTTTTTTAAGAGAGAAAATGATTGCTTCAATTTTGATTTTTACATACCCACTATACCTTTTCGCAGTGCTTTAGTACAGGGTTTCAGTTTCTCCCCTCATTGTAATGTCCCAATCCTCCCCCCCCCATGATCAAATTTCTAGGTAGTTTTTACTATGTCTGTCTGCGCGTGTATGAACAGTCTTGATCGGGTGAATTTTAAACTGCAATGCGGTCGTTGTACTCGGAGTTCTGCTTTCCCGGCACGGCCTGAGTCCGCTCTTTTGAGCTAATATATATATTATAATTTTTTATCTATGAGTAGTTCTAAACAATTAATTATTAACTGCGGTGCCAGTCGAGTCACTGCTGCGGTGATTTCTTCGCACGGAGGGAGCCTTCAGATCGAGAAGTTGGTGACGGAAGAGCTCCAATACGATTTCTCAAATGAGGAAGCGATGCTGCCAAGTGTTGGTGCAGCACTGAAGGTGTTGGCGCAGACTCACAAGCTTTCTGGCAAAGCGACGCTGATCATCCCTGGGAATCAGGTGCTAACGAAAACGATTCGCATCCCGCATATTGAAGAGGCTAAGCGTGCGCAAATTATCGCCTTTGAAGCACAACAAAATATCCCTTATCCGCTAAATGAAGTGGTTTGGGATAGTCAGGTTGTTGGTGATGATGGAGTAGAGACTGAAGTGCTGTTCATTGCGGCGAAGTCAAACTTGGTGGATGACTTTTGTGGTTATGTGTCCGCGGCGGGGTTTACGGCGCAGGGTATTAGTGCTGCGACGGTGCTGGATTATAATGCGCTCCAATTCGCGTACCCTGAATTGGATGACGATGTACTGCTGATTAATATCGGTGCGCGTTCGACCAACCTACTGTTTCGCAATCCAGAGGGGTTCTTCGTGCGGAATATTCAGTTGGGCGGCAACTCACTCACGCAGAATATAGCCGACAGCCTCGGCAAGCCTTTCGCTCAAGCCGAGGCGGTGAAGCATAAGTTCTTTGCTGCGGAGAACGACTATTCTGAGGATGACACAGGTGCGCAGCTGCTAAACACCTGTTCCGAGTCGTTCATGCGTCGCATGAGCCAAGAGATTACGCGTTCAATCGTGAACTATCGCCGCCAAAAGAGTGGCGCCGCGCCGAAGCGCATTTTGTTGAACGGTCGGGGTTCATTGTTGAAGGGCTTAGCCGAGCAACTGTCAATCACTCAAAAAGTGCCAGTCGAGTTTTTTGACCCACTGCAAAATGTCACTTTAGTAGGCTCGATTAATGCCGATACTGATGTGCTGCGTATGCAGACCAGTGAGATCATCGGTGAAGCCTGCCGCGGTATGATCCCAAATGCTGCGGGAGTGAATCTACTGCCGGAGAGCATTCAAAGCGCGATGGCGTTTGCCCAGAAGAAGCGTTTTATTTTAATTGCGGCTGCCTGCCTAGCGTTGGTGCCAGTGCCTGCTTGGGTCGCTGTTAAGAGCGCGCATTCAGTCAGTTCGGATCAAGTCGATGTGATTGAAGCGGGGCTACAACCGCTGCAATTGAACCAAACGCAGATCCGCGACTATCAAGCGCAAGCCGAGGTGGCTGAATCAGCGATTCAGCGCATCGAAGGCTTGGTAAATTCTAAATCAAACTGGATTCAGTTTTTTGCCGAGCTACAGGAGAGTCTTCACCTCGCTGAAGATGCGTGGTTGGATGGGCTCAATGTTCTACGTGAGCAGTCTGCCGATGGAAAGTCCTCATATGAAGTGCTGGTCAGAGGACAGTTGCTCGTGCGTGAGGCGGTCGATGGCGCTGAGAATGTGGACGAAAACGTGTTGTCCAATCAGCTGAAGAGCTTGCGAGCCAGTTTTGAAGATTCTGAGTTCATTGTCTCGTCGCATTCACTTGTTATTACTTGGACCAAATTACAAGAAGGTCTCAATGTTCTCCCTTTCAGTATCAATTTAGTCGTGGATCCGTCTAAACCATTATAATTCCTATGGGTCTATTTAAGAAAAATCCTATCTTCTGTGTCTTCTGTGTGTTTGCTGTGCTCGTATTTACGGCTGGCGCTACGTTGTTAGTCATGGAATCTGGCAAGCTCTCGTCGTCGAAGAAAAAAGTTGCAAGTGCGGATAGCCAAATGAATGGCTTACTGCTGGCGCGGCCCGCTCCGACTTCTGCAAATGTTCAAGCTGCGCAACAAAATGCTGAAGAGCTGAGCACGCAATTACGCCGTATTCGCGAGAATCTACAGCGCGGCTCGCGCTTAACGATTTCGAATGACGGAACGCGAGTCATGTCTGGCGTGCAGAAATATATTTCCAATTATCGTAGGCAAGTCGCGGCGCATAAGAATGTGAGTGATGTTGCTGCGCCGATTCAGATTCCTCAGGACTTTGCATTCGGCTTTGAGGCATACCTCAAGCAGACGAATATTCCGCAAGATTCAGCACTGGTGCCGCAGTTGGATAAGCAGCGCCAAGTATTGAGTTACATTTTAAATCAACTGATTGCGGCCGATCCCGCTGGTATACAAGCCGTTGAGCGTGAAATTATCGGCGATACCGACGCGAAAGCAACCAGCTATCGAATCAATCCGGCGATCTCAGCGCGGGTGCCAGGTGCGATTGATACCCTCGCCTTCCGTGTAACGTTTACTGGCTACACGCCAACGTTACGTAAATTCCTTAACAATCTAGCGCAGTTTGATCTGCCGATCGTAGTGAGCAGCGTCGCAGTGGATCGTCCGACGAGCAATGCCAAGACTGCAAATGCGAAGAAACCTAAGGCGAGTAGCATCGACGACATTTTCGGTGTCTTCGCGGGGGCCTCTACTTCGGTCGAGACTGCGCCGGAGGCAAATCAAACGCCTGTGATCTCCGAGACAGAATCCAGCTTTACCGTGACTCTTGAATTTATCGAAATCATCCTGCCTTCTAATTCTGAGAAGAACCCTGCTTAATCTCACATGAATAAAATATACGATAAACTGCTCCTCGCAGTCGCTGTATTCGCGCTCCTCGCGAGTGTTGGGTTCTATGTGCAAAAAACGGGAGCGCTGCCGACGGCTGCGTTGCAGCTTGGCCAGCCGAGCGATAATCCATATCAAGTGATTTCCGTGCCAACCTCGTCTGCAGTCACGGCCACGTGGCCGCAGGCTGCAGAGACCAGCCAACAGCCTGCGGATGAGCTCTACGATGTGTTTACGCCGCCAAAGATTTGGGTCAATGCGGATGGATCTTTTGGTTTTAAGTCTCCCATCGATAAGACACTACCAAAGCCGCCATTTGGCATTTACTTGGCGAAAATTGAACGCGAACCGTATCGCCTCCAGATCGAGGGCTATATCGAAGAAGATTTAAACGATGCCTCCAAGAGCTTGGTACTACTGTTCGACGAAGAGCAGCAGCAGCAGGTGCGCGCCCGCATCGGCCAAACAAAGGCGAAGTCCGAGTTTACACTCTCAGATTTTACTATCGAGCGTGTTAAAGACCAGGACGGCAATATCTCTAAGAACGTGGTGGTGACCTTATTGGATCAGCGCTCAGGCGAAGAAGTGATCCTCACACACGGTGAGCGCTTGTACAATGATGGCACCACGATCATTCTACGTTCGAACGAAGATGCATCGGTCGAAATTGTGCTAGATGAAGCGGCTCGGGCGTTCGAAACGCCTGCTGGCAAATACCTTCTACAGGAAATAAACCTTGAAGCATCAAGCGTCACAGTAAAGAAACTAGCTGATCTAGAGTTCGAATTAGATTCTGAGACCCAGCAACTCTACTTGAGTACCTTAAACGAAGCAGAAATCCCCACCACAACAGATACTGAAACCGAATCCGAGCAATCTTTCGATTTCAATTTCTAAGACTTAAAAAAATTTAATAAATAGCCACCATGTTACCTCAAAATATGAAAAAATATCTCGCAGCACGAAAGCGCGCTTCAGCCATCTTGATGGCTGCGGCGCTTGCAACCTTTACTGTCGTCGGGCCACAAGTGGCCGAGGCACAAAACGCACCTGAGAAAATTCAGCTGATGGCCGCAGCGCTGCGCGCTCGTGATTCGGGCGACCTCACGCTTGCTAAGAATAAGGCTGAAGAGTTGATCAAGATCGCGCCCAACGATGTCAACGTGCAACGTCTACTCGGTTCGATCAATAAAGATCTTGATCGTAGCGCAGCGGGTGGTGCCGTATTTGGCCAAGCAGCAGATGCGTCCATCGATGCGGTGATGAACACTCCGGCTGTGACCACTCCGGCTGTGACCACTCCGGCTGCGATGGCTAAGGCACCTGCTGAGCCCACCATGGCAGCTCCCTCAGTCGCTGACTCAATCGTCGCTTCAGCAGCAGCCGATCAGGATGCGAAGATTGCCGCCGCAGAAAATGCGCTCGACGAAGCGGAGCAACTTGCAGAGCTCGGTGCTTATGCGGACGCCGCTGGATTGCTCAATGCAGCGAGTGCCAGCCTCACACTCAACACGTCGACTGCAGACGTGCTCGACGATCTCGAAAGATGCCAAGGCAGCAGATCGTGTTGACAGAAGCCAAGGCACTGGCCGCATCTGGCGATGCCAAGGGCGCTGAAGCACTGCTCGAAGACTATCGCGCAGCAGGTGGCAATTCCAAGGCAGCCGACTCGTTGGCAACCGATCTGGATCGTCAGATTTCCAATCCATACAACCTGTCAATTAAAGACGTTAGCCCTGAATATGTGGCACAAAGCAAAATTGTCCGCGATTTGCTGACACGTGGCCGCGCCCAATATTTGAATGGTGATTACGACGGTGCCGCTGCGACATTCAAGGAAGTCGAGGCGCGCGACGCGAATAATCCAGAAGCGAAACTGTTTCAAACGCGCATTGCCGAGATTCTCGGCGGGATTCACGCTCAGAATCAATACAAGACCCGTGAGCAGATGCTCACGGAAGTCGACCAAGGTTGGGAACGTCCCAAGGTATTTGATGTGAACACCGGCGCACAAATTGTTGATTCGGG
>CALKBZ010000029.1 GCA_937775295.1 uncultured Opitutales bacterium | reverse complement strand
TCGTGCACCGCAATATCGCCAACCTCGTAGTGCACTCGGATCTAAATATGCTCTCCGTGCTGCAATACGCAGTCGAGGCACTCAAGGTTGAGCACGTCATCGTTTGCGGTCACTACGGCTGCGGCGGCGTCCGCGCTGCCATCAGTTCTCAGCCGAATGGACTGGTCGACAACTGGCTACGCCACATTGAGGACACCGCCGTCGTCAATTGGAATGAGCTGAAAGTGCTCGATGATGAGGCCCGCGTGGATCGCCTTTGCGAAATCAACGTCGTGCAGCAAGCCAAGAACCTGAGCCGCACGACCGTACTGCAAGAAGCATGAGCCCGCGGGCAGAAACTTCATATTCACAGCTGGATTTACAGCCTCAAAGACGGGCATCTCCACACCCTACAAGAACCAATCGAGGCCTACCGCGACCCGCTGAAATAGCAAACACCTAGCGGCTATTAGAGCTGGGCTCCCAGTCAGCACAGAGCAATGCTTCCCCTGAGATCTCCAAGGAGCCGATTCGCAACGAAGCACATCACCTATCGCATATAAAGTGTTCGCTTCAATGAAACGCATAAGCGATCAACTCTAGACTTATTGCTTTACTTATGGCAACATACAGGCATGCTACTTCTGCTATGTCACCCTGCCCAAAAGCCCCCCGCTGGGCTCTTGCACTCTCGTTGCTCGCCAATGCAGCCTACAGCGTTGATGACAACGGCAATGGCCTGAGCGACGTATGGGAGCAACGCTACAATGGCAGCGCACTACAACTACTCGCAGACGATGATGGCGATGGTTTCAAAAACGTCGAAGAATGCATTGCCGGCACCGATCCTTTTGATTCATCCGATCACCCAAAGCTGAATCCCCTCATCGTCGAAGAGAGCACGGACGAAATCGAACTATCCTTCAAAACGCTCACAGGTAAGACCTATAAACTCTCGCACTCCTCAGATCTCACCAGTTTCGACCAACTGGGCGCAGATTGGCCTGGAGACGGCAACGAGCGAGCGCTTCGAATTTATACTGGAGGTCTGTCCGAAACGATCAGCCCCATTCAACTCGATTTCTGGGCGAACCTACCGAGTGCGACGATTGACGCACTTTACGGGCTCGACGGTTTCCCCTCCCCGCCAGACGGCAGTATCAACTACCCAAAACTAGAAGCGCCCCTTTTTCAATCAACTGGCTACGGCGCTCGTCTCACGACTTGGATCACGCCTCCCGCGACGGGCAGCTACACCTTTTACCTCTCCGCAGGTGGCCCATCAGAACTCTATTTCGATTCCACCAAAATCGCCGAAGTGCTGCCCACCCAAGCAGGCATTCCCCTCGGTGAATGGCAGCTCTACCCGACCCAACGCGCGGACGCCCTCGACCTCGCCGCTGACCAACACTACTTTTTAGACCTCCGCTATGTCGCAGCCACAGCTGGACAACACGTGCAAGTCGCATGGAGCGGCCCTGGCCTGAGCGGCATTGAGCCGCTCGACAGCGATGCTCTATCGAAAGTGACCTTTCATGCCGAAACCAGCTCAGAGGCCTCACTCTTTGAGCACGACTACGACAGCAGCGGCCAGACCGGCCAACTCTGGGCCAACAGCACAGGGCTCGAAACGGGCATCGTCGGCATGAGTGGTAATGCCGAGCGGGTAACCGCCGATCTCGGCACGAGCACAGAGGAGCGACTCACCTTCAGCGATGGTAGCCATGAACATCTCTACGTGACTTGGCTGTTTAATATGAGTCAGGGCGTCCAAGACACTTACCTGTATTTTCAGAATGGATCCATTAGCAGCCAAGAAGGCCCGCGTATTGACATTGAAGATAACTCGTCGGGCACCCTTGCCGTCGTACGTGCCGGAGATTCCAGCGGAAACGGATCAACGATTGATATCGAATTCGATAAGACCTTCCGCATCGAACTGATTGCCACGCTCGCAACCGAAGGATTCGCCTACAAAACTCCGACAAGCACACACACCGTCACTGAAGACAGCTTCGACATTTACGTCAGTGACCCCGAAGGCAACATCGTCGGCTCTGCCACGGGGCTCGCCTTCCGCGACGGGCCAGATGTCGTCGAAGCACTCAGCGCCTTACGGATTCCAAACCCGAATACCCCGAACATTGCCTTCGACGACTGGCAATTCACCGGCGGCCTGATCACAGGAAAAGGCTACCTGACACCGAATCATATCGACTATGGAAATGGCGATTCTTCGCATTTCTTTAAACTCTCAATCGAAGAATCCGATCAAGATGGCGACGGCATTGCCGACTGGGAAGAGCTCGTGCTCGGTGCCTATTACGACTTACTCTTCTTCGACAGCGAAACCACCGACGGCACCGCAGATGCCGCGACACTCGTGACCATCCTCGATCAATCACAAGGCTTACCCGACGTCGCACTCTACGGAACCGACGCAGCCGCATTTGAAAGCAACTACCCAAATACCATCGCAGACGACGGCGAAATTACCATCACGCGCACGGGCGCTCTCACACCGTTGACGATTCAAATCTGCGTCGCACCACTGGAGGCCACTGGCAGCACTAACACCGTGTGCGACGGCACTTGCTGCATGCTGATTGGCAGCGCGGGCGATGAAGAAGTGGAGCCCGAAGACTATCAACTCATCGACGAAGACGGCGCGATCATTACCGACTCCGTGAGCTTCGCCTTTGGAGAGATGCAAAAAGTCCTCACGGTAAAAGCCATTGACGACGCGATCAATGAATACCCAGAGACGCTTAATATCGCGATCGCCACCTCGGCGGACAACAGCTACACGATTTCCGATATTCTCAACGGTGCCTCCATCCAGATTTTCGACCTGCCCGACAGCGCCGATAATCTCACCATCTTTACCGGCACGTTCAGCCAAGACGGCAACGCGGTCATCGCCACCAGCGGCTCGGGCTTCGTCACTGCGACGCTCAACGGCCCTCGCACCGAGCTACGTTTCTGGAATGAGTTCTCCGGGCTCACCTCTGCGCAACAAGACTCCCACATGCACAAGTCCAACGACGGCGCACCAGGAAATATCATCTACGCCATCACTCAAACTCCGGGCGACAACGAAACCGATCCGCTCAACGGCGCACTCGTTAATTACCCTTGGGATCTACTCACCGCTTCGGGTGCAGTCTCCAGCTCCGGTAGCGGCGGCGCTTCCAAGCAAGTGATCATCGATTCGCTATTTGGCCAAAATGGCGAAAGCCCGCTCTACCAGAATGTGCACACAGTCGATAACCCCGCCGGAGAAATCTGGGCATTCTTAACCGTATCTGGCGGCTCAGCGACCGACCCTGGCGAGCCAGCCGCTGCCGCCATCGCGGGCTCTGCCGAATATCCACAACTGTCCGGTGATCTGCTGGAATCCGAAGTGCGCCGCTTCCTCAATCAAGCCACCTTCGGCGCGACCGATGCGACCGTCGAAGCACTGCTCACCACCATCACCGACACGCGCGTCTCCGATCCGACTTACCATCGTCACCAAGCCTACAGCGACTGGATCGACAATCAGATGAACCCCGCGCTCTACAACCAGACCTACCTGCTGGAGCTCACACTCGCAGATCATTTCCAGATGGCCACACTGGCTGGCATCTTCGACACCGCCCTCAACCCCACCGATGGCAGCACAGCCACACCGATACGCCCAGCCACATGGCCAACCATTAACCGGAGCGATCCCAACCCACAGCATTGGCATCTGGAGTCACAGTATCCATTTACCAAAGATGAACTCAATCTAACAGGCGGCAACGGCATCAACCTATCCGATGGCAATAACGAACGCCGCCACGCTCACTGGCAAACCATGCTCAACGCCAATGATCAACTACGGCAGAAGATGGGCTTCGCCTTGCAGCAAATCGTCGTTGTTAGTGCCGAATCCTCAACCATTCGCGCCAACGCTTACGGCTCTGCCAACTATCAAGACATGCTCAACACGCATGCCTTCAGGCACTACCGCGATATCCTCGGCTACGCCAATTGGAGCCCTATCATGGGACGCTGGCTCTCCAGTCTGCAAAATCAGAAAGCTATCGATTTCGACGACGACGGCCTTTTTGACTCCTACCCAGACGAGAATCTTGCTCGTGAAAATATGCAGCTTTTCTCCATCGGGCTTTTCCAAATCTGGCCAGACGGCACACTCAAACTCAGCCCCGAAGGACTCCCGCAGCCGACTTATACCAATGACGATATTCGCGAATTTGCAAAGATCTTAACAGGCCAGAGCTTCAGCCAATACGCCAGCTACTCAACGATCCCCACTTGGGGTGGCGTGCCCTTCGTCGCCGACAACGACACCTTTAACGTATATGCAGGCACCAATGGCCCCCTCGCCCGCTCCTATCTCTACCCGATGAAAATGTTTGGCGACTATCATAGCCTCGGCACCAAGACCTTTGCCGGAGCGATGATAGACAATACCTCGCTAACCGATCCAACACTGCAAGGCATCGCAGATATCGAATCGGCCATCGACTGGCTCGCTGGCACACCGGGCGACGGCATGCCTGATTTCGACATGGTGCATAGCCACGTCAGCACTCCGTCATTCATCTCACGTCGCCTCATCCAGCGCTTGGTCACATCCAATCCATCTCGCGACTATCTCCACCGCGTGGCAGACACCTTTAAAGATTCCGAAGGCGACTTAGGCCTCACCTTAAAAGCACTCCTCCTCGACCCCGAAGCGCGCACGATCAATCTAAGCGACACCATCTTCGGTATGAAGAAGTCGCCGCTCGAAGGTTACATACAATTACTACGATCGCTCGAAGCCTATACTTACATCCCACTCACCAATCCGAATGGAGCGGCTCCTTACGACGAAGCCGTCGGCGATTATACAAACAGCGATCTGTATCTAGAGAACTACCAATACCCAATCGACCAGCTCTCAAATCACGAGCGCAACGTCCGCTTCATGCCCTCAAGCGCAAACAGCAACGGCACGCAGGGTCTACAGATGAATCCCTTCCGCCAACCCACTGTATTCAACTTTTACCTACCGAACTATGCCCCTGGAGGTGCCGTCGGCGATGCCGGACTGGTCGCCCCCGAACTACAACTCGCCAACGAGCCAGACATTATTCGCAATATCAATTATTTCCACGACATCATCCGCTATAGCCCCGGAGCGGGAGCAGACGAATTAGGCAGGACTGACGTTCGACAAAATGTCGCCTTTGGATTCGCAGACACCGATACAGATGCGAACAATTACGACCAACCACGCCTGCCCTTCCAGAGCATGGTCGATGCATTCTACCCGACGACCGCTCCGACACCAATCAACACAGGAGATCCACTGACCGACCGCACCAGCGAGTCGCTTGCCGACGAAGCCATGCTCGACGAACTCGACAAACGCCTCACCTATGGATTCCTCAAGCTGCGCTACCCCTATGATCGAAGCGACGATGACGATCCGAGCATCGCAGGCGTCGATGATCTACTGAAGAACCCTCGCGAGCTGATTATTGATTCCATCGCAGGCGTCTTCGGCGATCCATACGATGGTAGTAGCGACGATCAAAACCGTATCGATAAGCTCGAAAACATTCTCTACCTCCTTACATTCTCCCCCGAATACCAAGTCAAAAAATAGTGCCATGTCTAAGATTCTAAAAAAGATTTCCCGCAGACAATTCCTAAAAGCAGGCACCTGCGGAGCCATGACGATCGGACCGTTGGTCAATACCATCGCCCAACTTTCACTGATCAATTCAGCATCAGCCAGTGCGCTAGGCGGCGGAGCTCTGATAGGGTCAGATTACAAAGCGCTCGTCTGTGTATTCTTACGTGGCGGTTGCGACACCAATAATGTCTTGATTCCGATTGGTAGTCATCCGCAAGCGGCCAGCTATGCCGCAGATCGCGGTGCAGTCGCGGTGCCCAACGGTATCGTCCATCCGACCTATAATCCCGACGGGCTCAATACCACGATTCCAATCACAGTCCCCGGACACGGTGAATTCGGCTTACACCCCTCCTTGGTAAACCTCGCGGCCATGTTTGGCGCCAACGAAGCAGGCTTCGTCAATAACGTCGGCACGCTATCAGAACCCACCACACAGAACGGCTACAGCACTTCCAGCTTACCCAAACAGCTATTTTCGCACTCCGATCAGGTCACGCAATGGATGTCCTCCATTGCCGACAAACCTTACACCTCTGGTTGGGGCGCACGCGTTGCAGATCTCTACAACGATACTTGGAATATCAACAGCCAGACCTCCATGCTAATCACCGCAGCCGGCACCAACCAATTCATGAATGGCGGCAGCCTCAATCAATACTCAGTCACTTCATCCGGCTCAATCAGTCTGACTGGCTTTGGGACGAACTATGCAAGTGCGCTCAACACAGACGGCAGCTACAAAACGAATTCCACAGGCGAACGCCTCAAAGCCCTCGAGCGCATCATGCAATACAGCCATGCGCACATCATCGAAGAAGGCTACAGCGAAGTGATTCGTAGTGCTCGGGCAAACGAAGCAGTTATCGCAGAAGCAATCAAAGTCGAAGCCAGCCTAGCAATTGACTATGACGCACTCTGGACTAGCTACGGCGCAGACAGCGGAGTGGGCGAAGAGCTCAAAGCGGTGGCTCGTTTAATTACTGGGCGCGAGTGCCTCGGTAATAATCGACAAATTTTCTTCGTCGATCTCGGCGGCTTTGACAACCACGCGGATATCAATGGCGACCTCCCCGTTCTACTCGATCAACTCGACCGTGCAGTCGGTGCCTTCAATGCCGCGATGAAAGAGTTGGATACAAAAGACAGTAATTTTTCCTACGACAAGGTCACCACCTTCCAAGCCTCCGACTTTAATCGCACATGGACACCCAATGGCACCAGTGTCGGCACCGCTGGCACCGACCATGCATGGGGCTCGCATACCTTCGTCTTTGGCGGCGCAGTCAACGGCGGACAATTCTACGGCACCTATCCGGAGCTCGCAGTGGGAAGCGTTGACGACGTCCCGAGTGGTTCGCGCGGTCGTTGGATCCCCACAACCTCCGTCGATCAATTTGCGGCCGTGCTCGCCAACTGGTTTGGCGTGCCAGCCAACAGTAGCGAAATGCAAACGATCTTTCCAAACTTGGATCGCTTCCAAGACCCCTTCTCAATCGGCAACGAGGCAAACCTTGGCTTTCTGTAATTGCTCAGGTATCTCTGCAGCATGAAAAAACTCTGGATATTCCCAGTAGCTCTGTGCGTCATCGCAATTGCAATGACGCTGCTGAATATTGCAGCGGTCAAAGAAGTTGAGAAGCGCGTAGCTCCAGCCCAGCACATAACGCCGCAGAGCAAGCCCGATTCCAACGCGGCCCCTCATGCCAATGCGCCACAGCCCGACGCACGCTTAGCACGGCTCCCCGATGGCCAGGTGCAATACAAGCCCGCCCTCGAAACCAGTCGCGCCTTAAACAGTATCCGCACTCCCAAAGAAGCACTTGCAATCATTGAGCTACTGCTCGGCCACTACCGATTTGCCTACAAAGAAAACCCGGTCGGCGTGGAGAACTTTGAGATCACCGAACAACTGCTCGGCAAGAATCCGAAGAAGATTGTCTTCATCGCTCCTGATACGACCGCTCTGCGTGGCAACGAACTCATCGACCAATGGGGCACGCCCTATTTCTTCCACGCACAATCAGGCCAGCAAATGGACATTCGCTCCGCCGGGCCAGATAAAGAATTCTGGACGGACGACGACGTCTTTCTAAGCCAAGAATAAAGCTCGGCTACTTTAGCGCCTGATAGCGAAAGCAATCTGCGGTATGGTCGTTCACCATCCCAACTGCCCGCATAAAGGCATAGCAAATCGTAGTGCCGAAAATTTAAAGCCCGCCTGCTTCAGCAGCCTGGCTCATCGCATCCGACTCCGGCGTGCTGACTGGCACTTGTGATGCGTCAGTTCATGTATTTTGAATCGGTTGCCCTTCGACAAACTGCCTGCGCGCCTTCCAGAATCAGAAACTCAAACAACACCCGAACGTCCTAGGTTCGGTGTTCCTACGCCGAGCCAAACACCTAGCTCAGGTAAGTGCAGCAGTAATCCGCGCCGCCTGCTTTCACCTTGAGCGAGAACTTGGAATTACCTGGCACATTAAAGGCAGTGCCTTCGCCGTAAGTGTTCCACTCATCTGCACCGTCGAGCTTCACATCCATTTCACCGCCGAGCATTTCCATCAGCTCAGCTGCTTCAGTGCCGAACTCGTAATCGCCCGCCTGCATGAAGCCTAGGGTCTTCTTAGAACCATCCGCAAA
>CALKBZ010000028.1 GCA_937775295.1 uncultured Opitutales bacterium | reverse complement strand
GGCGCCTTCAGCTGCACCTGCGGCGGCGGATCGCCAATGAGGCGGGTTTCGATCGTCGCCACCACATCGCCGGCAGCCACGGCATCTCCTTCGAATGCGTGCAGACCGACCACACGGCCAGCGACACGAGAGGACAGCACAGAATGCTTCGACGGGATTTCTTCAATACGACCAATCGCAAAAACTGTCGTTTCAAAATCACGCCCTTTCACTTCCACTGTTTGAATCCGAAGATTCGCGACTCCTGTCGCATCGAGAATAATAGGCGCTTCAGGAGCCGCCGAAATTGCAGTAACACTGAGCAGCGATACGAGGTAGCGAAGGCGCGTCCCGCGCCGCACCCACTCCTGAAGAATCTCGCCGACACGACGAAGATGCTCACCTAGCACCCGAGGGCATAATAAACGATGCTGCGCTACCCTTGAGAGGAAATTGGATGCGTCTCTGGCGCTGAGATCAAAATTTGTTTTTCTCATTTAATTTAAAAATTGCTTGGGTTATTGGAGCACCGGTGGCGGCTTTCCAGCGGATCATCGCCAGCTCGAAATCATGCAGCTTAGTCAATTGTGCGGATTGCACCCGAAGGCCCTGCTCCTGTGAGCGAAACAGTTCGACGAGGTCAATTTGCCCCGCGCCATAAGCCGTATTCATCTCGGCTAGATTTTTTGCCACCAACTGCGTCAGATTACCCTCATACTCGCGTGCTTGCTGATACAGACTCACCGCCCGTGTCGCCTGTGTGTGTGATTCGCTGCGCACCTCTAAACCGACGCGGTCGAGTTCGTATTTGAGCTGCCGTTGCTCGGCGCGACCGGCAAGAATCGCACCTTCTTTTCGATCCAACAACGGTAGTGGGATCGATAAACCGACGCCAAAGAAGCGATCCGTCCCCAAGCCACCAGGGTCATCTATGCCACGTTTTTCTTCGAAGAACACGCGCACCGCAATGTCTGCCCAGCGCTCCGCCTTCGCCACCGATATACGCTTATCGGACATACGATACAGCAGCGACTTCATGCGATATTCGGGATGCTGCATGAGTGACTCCTGCGTCAGGATGGCCAACTGCGGTTGCGTGGCGGGCAGTTCAAATTGATGGGTTAAGATCAGCTCGGCATTCACATCAGCTCCTACCAGTTGCTTCAATTTAGCGAGTTCCAATAACAGCGCATTCGAGAGTTCCTGCTTCTCTTGTTCCACGGCATACAACTCGATCCGCACTTGATTGGTCTGCACCGAAGATACTTCCCCAATGGAAACCCGCGACTCCATGAACTCTGCAAACTTACGATTCAACTCCAGACGTTCGTCGCGCAGTTCGAGTTGAGCCCTTATGGCAGTCGCAGCAGCGACCGAGGTCTCGACCGCCCGAGTCAGCAGACGTACGTGGTTGGCAACTTCCGCTTCGGCCAATTCGATCTCATCTTGCGCGATCGACTTTTGCAGGCGCAGTCGGTTCGTTACGGGAAAGCGCTGCTCGAAGCCAACTGCATACCCATATTCACCGACATTGTTGAAAGTCTGATCGGTGGCGTAATCGATACTGAGCTCTGGATTTGTCCAGCGCCCCGCTTGTTGACGATTCCCGTGTGCACGATCGATCGTGGTGCGTGCCGCATTCAGCGCTGGGTTCTGTTGCAATGCACTTACCACAGCTTGCTCTTTGCTAAGCAAGAGCGGTGCGGCGGCTAGACTACTCAAAGTTGATTGAACAATGAGGGCGAACGCGGTAACGCGTCCTAATTTCAAAAAGTTAACCATAAAAATCCTAATACAATGAAGCTGTGGCGTAGCGTACTGCTACAAATACGACTGGTTTGATTAAACCAGTAAAGCTAAGTGTATTAGGATATCAGACCCGCAGGACTGTCTTCTGAATGTAGTAATCGGTCAACCAATGGACCGACGGCGGTGGGCCACGCAAGCGAAGCTGCAAGCCAAGTGGAGACTCCACTTGGGGAGCCACTAAATCATGAAAATTGAATTCTGCCACCGCTAGAGTCGGCAGGTCAATACGATGCACCTCATTTAAGCGCGAAGGAATCAATTCAGCCCCCTGCAACTTCAGATCGGTGCAATCATCTTTGACAACGCACAGTGCAACTTCCTGAGACTCTACATGGTCATGCCATCCGCACAGTGCCATCCGCACAGTGCCCATGCGTTGAGTCTTCTGACTCGAAATGCACCGCGAAGTCATGATGAAAGCACAGTAACAAACTAGGAACACCCGCTAACGCAACGTTCCAAACAAAGAGGCTAAGTAGCCATGCAACTGTGATTTTCTTAATCAAAAGACTGTAATATATTAGAACTCAATTAAATCTGTCAAGCTCCGGGCAGATTGGTTCCTTTTTAAGAATGAGAATTCCGAAGCTAGCGCGCTTCGAAACGACCATCCGCTCGCTTGCCCACTAGGCGCTTCAGCTCCAAGCTCATCAAGACACCAGAGATCTCGGAGATCGGCTTCTCTAGACGCTCCGCCAATGCATCGGGTGATGCCATTTCACCTCCAACAAAATAATCCATCACCGCCTGCTCTGCACCTGAGAGGGACGGTGGTGACGATTCCGCAGCCTCCAGATCCAGCTCCGGCTCTTGTGCCGGAAACTCCATGCGCTTATAGCGAAGCTCTTCCAAAATATCATCCACCGAAGTCACCATGATTGCGCCATCGCGGATCAACTGATGACAGCCGCCGCTGCTTGCTTGATCGATTCGGCCAGGCACCGCCATCAACGTGCGCCCCTGCTCACCCGCAAATCGCGCAGTAATCATGCTGCCCCCCGACACCGCACTTTCGATCACAATCACTCCTTGACACATGCCAGCCACTACTCGGTTGCGCATCGGAAAAGTCTGTCGATCCGCCCGTCGCCCAAAGGGGAACTCACTGGCGACCGCGCCATGCGCGACGATATTTTGATACAAGTCCTTATTCTCCGGCGGATAAATAGTATCCAAACCGCTGCCAAACACGGCGACGGTTTTACCGCCGGCCTCCAGTGCGCCCTCATGAGCCGCAGTATCGGTGCCACTCGCCATACCACTGACAATGCAAAATCCGAGCCGAGCTAGTTCGGACGAAAATCTCTTCGTGACACTGCGCCCATACAGGGTGGACCGGCGCGTGCCGACAATCGCCACGCAAGGGCGATCCACGATGTATTCACCCTGCCAATACAACCCGATAGGCGGATCATACGTTTCTCTGAGTAATTCTGGAAACTTGTCATCTTCTTGTATAAAGAAGCGAGTGCCAGTCTGACGCATCTTTGCCACCTCTTTGGCGAGATCAAAACGGTCTGCCCAATGCACCAGCGCATCAGCAGCCTTGGGCCCAACCCCTTTCACTCCGAGCAGCTTAGCATGCTTACCAGCAAGCACCGCCACCGCATCGCCACCAAAAGCATCCATCAGATGCCGCAACATGATCGGCCCTACATGCGGCAAGCCATTAAGCACCAACAATGCTTGGCGTTGATTTAGTGACGAAGGCATCTGCATATGCTAGCATTGCGATTGCCGAGGACAATCTTATAGTGTCTAGGTAATTACTCAAAATATAAATTAAGGCAGGGACGACTGGAATACATTGATATTGTAGCAACGGCACTCTGTCGCGGCTTTTACCACGACAGAGTGCCAAACGTACCGGCAGCACCCAAGGACATAATAAAGCAGCGCGGCTACACTCTGCTAAAAACCTAAACTCGGCGAAGCACGCTCGACAAATAATCTAGCACTTGCGTAGTACACACTGCGACTTGCCCATGCGCCCGCGCTAGTCGCTGCGCGGCCAGCCCATGCAACACGACACCACGAGCTACTGAGGTTTGCGTGCACGTTTGGTCTTGCGCAATCATACCGCCAACTAAACCGGCGAGCAAATCGCCACTGCCACCGCGCGATAGCACAGGACCGCCATAGGAATTATACCAGATATTTTCACCATCACAGATCCGCGTATGCGCCGACTTAAGGACCATCGTCACACGATAACTTTGGCAAAACGCCCTCAAGGTCTCATTCTTATAATCAGGCACATCGAGATTCGCAATCCCCATAAACTCGCCCATATGCGGCGTCAAGATAACCGGCCTCGCTGAGGCCTTGCGCTTCAGCACCAAGCTCATCACCCGCGTCCGTAGTGCGTCTGCATCTAAAATGACTGGCAGATCCACTTGCTTCACAATCTCCTGCGCGACCATCTCGGTATTGCGATCTTTGCCCATTCCAGGGCCAAGCAGTACTGCCGTCGCTTGATCAATACGATCCAGCAGCAACGGCAGCGCCCGAGGGTTCAGTGTGCCATTGGCAGTCTCGGGCCATGGCACCCACATCGCTTCGGGCACCTGGGCGGCAAGCGCTGCTGCCACCGAAGCTGGCGCAAAGGCAGTCACGAGACCAACACCCGAGCGCACCGCAGCTTGCACCGCCATCAATAAAGCCCCTGGCATAAAAGCCGAACCGCCGAGCACAAATAGGTGGCCGAACGCACGCTTATCCACCCCTGCAGGTCGCAAAGTCCGCAGCGAATCCAGCACATGGTCGTTCAGCACCATCTCAGCAGCATCCACCCCGGTCTCTGCGGGTGTATGAGGAAATCCTAGATCGATCATGCGCACTCGCCCGCATTCGACGTTTCCTTCGAACAATACCTTTTTCGCCACTCCAGTCGCATATGAAAAATCGGCGTGAAACGTCAACTCATCGGAGACGTCGCCCTTACCGCTCGGCACATCAACAGCAGCACGCAGACCAATTTTTTCGTAGTCATTAACTGCTTCAATCAGCACACGCATGGCCGCACGTACTGGTGACTGAAACGTCATGCCCAACAAGCCATCAATACAAAGATCAAACCCACGATCCATTGAAGCCGCGTCCAAGAGCTCATGGATCGACGCCACATCGCTGTTGGCATCTAACTGATGCTCACTGACCCGGCCTTTCAACTGTTGATGCGCACGCGCAGCCAAAGGCTTCAAATCGCTAGGATCGGCAGCAAAGATTACAGTCACCCGTGCCCGCGGAAAATCCGCCAGCAGCTGGCCGCAAGTGAGCAACGCATCTCCACCATTATTGCCCTTACCGATTAAAGCCAGCACACTCAGCCCTTGTGGCAACGCTTGCAGCTCTTGATAATCCAAGCAGATGGCTTTGGCAATACCGACCCCAGCCTGCTGCATGGCAGCCCATTCGGCCGCTTCATCCACAAGAATTGAAGCTTCTAGCTGCGCTGCCTCTTGGCATGTGAGTATGGGGTGAGCACAAGGCATTGCTTTCAAAATATTAAATTAAAAATGGGGATAAAATTATGAGCGAGAGCATTTTGAGTAAGAACATTACCATGCAGGCACCTAAAGAAAACATTTTTTACATTCATCGTCGATTAGCAAAAACAGGGTAAAGGCGGGAGGGCGAGTCGCCCTCCTTTGCCGCAACACAGGATCAATGAACGCGGCTCGCCCACACCCCTATCATGGTTCAATTCCTTAAATAAGCGCCCCCAGCAAGGACCCCTTACCTCACAGATGAAACTGTCTGTCGTTTCAATCGAAACTTCCCCACTAATCGACGATGAAACTTTTTTTATTTCATCCCAGTCTGGTTCGATGGACGGACGCCCTTGTCGATCCACCTCGCAAAAAGCCCAGTGGACTGATCAGGGCAAACACGTTCGCTTGCTGATCCAGCCAAGGACTCCGATCACATAGAAAGCTTTATTTTAAATACGCCTTGATCTCGCGAACGGCTTGCGACACGCCGACAAACAAAGCGCGGCTGACGATGGTATGTCCAATATTCAGCTCATGCAGGTGCGGAATCTTCAGCACTTCGCTGATGTTGGTATAGTTAATTCCATGTCCAGCATTCACCACTAGTCCAAGACTGTGCGCCAACTCCGCGCCTTGGCAAAGAATCTCCAACTCTGCCGCGCGGCGATCACCGTAGTATGCATTCGCATACGCTCCAGTGTGTAGCTCGATCCACTCTGCCTTGAGCTCAGCCGAGGCCTCGATCTGCGCTGGATCAGGATCGATAAACAAACTCGTGATAATACCCGCTTCGGTCATGGCCGATACCACATCGCCCACACGCGACATCTGACCGACAATATCAAGGCCGCCCTCCGTAGTGACTTCCTCGCGGCTCTCCGGCACCAAACAGACCGAATCCGGCTTGAGCTCCAACGCATAATTAATCATCGCTGGCGTGCAAGCCATTTCCAGATTTAAGCGCGTGCCGATCTGTTCGCGCGCGCGACGCACATCCGACTCCTGAACATGGCGCCGGTCTTCACGCAGGTGAATGGTAATGCCATCGGCACCCGCCTGCTCGCATAGCAACGCAAACGCCACGGGATCGGGCTCGACCTCGTTACCATGATCGAGCGCATGCTCACGAAAGCGCGCCTGACGCACTGTCGCGCAGTGGTCCACATTGACACCTAGAAGAATGTTAGAAGCGGTGATAGTCATAAAGAATAATCAATTTGGCGATTTCATGGAAAGAGTCCACCCGAGTTTCACATTTTTGCGGCAAAGTAGCAGCGCCCCTCTAGGGGCTTCAAACAAGTGACGCTTAATAGCACGCGACCAGCGTGCTGCTCCGCCTGTTGCACCAAATACTTCGGCGACGGCTTTCATTCGATCAGCGACACTTACGGATCGCAGCGATCACGGCAAACGCTTACTCAGATTACACACCGCGTCAGACGCCGAATTAATCGGTAGCCCCGAAAGCACTTCCTGCGCTAACACAACACCCGAAGCGAACTGCAGCTAGGCCGACGGCTTCCAGTCGATCAGAGTCACTTGCGGATAGCGGCTGTTGCGCCAATAGTTCCACGAAAAGCGCACTGCTAAATCAATTGACTGGCCCACTTCCGGCACGCCACGCATGCGCCATGCGATACCAGCGACGCCACTTCGACTACCGTCAACTATCGGCATGCGGAAACGAAAGTTGCCCTCGCCAAAGGCGTGCGGCGCTTCTTCAAGGACGACGCCACGCAAACCAAACACTGGCTCGGCATTGCCCTGACCAAAAGGATGCAAGCGGTCCAGCTCTTCAAGTAAGCCCTCTTCTAAGTTTTCAACCTCCAACCAAGTGGACAACTGTAGCGATGGCTCAGGCAAGCCATCGGGATAGAGCACCTTCAAGCTTTTGAGATAACACTCGGTGAATGCTTTAATATTGGCGACTTTCAGCGAAACACCTGCCGCCATCGGATGGCCGCCCCAGTGCCCAAGGAAATCGGTACAACGTTGAAAGACTTCGACTAAATTCACCGTCGCCACACTACGCCCGGAACCATGCGCATCTTCACCATCTGCACCAAGAATCACACAGGGCTTATGAAAATGACGACTCACACGACTGGCAACGATACCGACAACACCAGGGTGCCAGTCTTCGCCAAACAACACGATACCTGGTTCATCCGCAAATTCCTCAGCCGCACGTTGCTCTGCCTTTGAAGCAATGCCACGCTCAATACCTTGGCGCTCACGATTCATTGTATCGAGCTCTTGCGCAATCTTTTGGCAGACAGCCAGATCGTCGCTTAATAGCAGATTCATTGGCAGTGACGCATCACCCAAGCGCCCACTCGCATTAATGCGTGGCGCGAGTTTAAACGAAATATCAGATGCCGCCATTTCTTGACTGGCATCCATGCCGCTGATTTCGGCTAAGGCACCAATCCCAATGCGGCCATTCGCACGCAGGTGGCGCAAGCCGAACCATGAGAGGATACGATTCTCCCCGCGCAACGGGACGAGGTCGGCAATCGTACCCATCGCGACGAGGTCCAGATAATCTTTGAGTTGAATGCCATCCACGCGCGGATCTTCAGCCTCGCGACGACTTTTCAGAAGCCCGTGCAAGAGCTTAAACACTAGACCTGCGGTACACAAATCGCGCCACGGCGCATCTTCAACATCGTTCACATGCGGGTTTACAAAAATACACCCTTCAGGCGCGACCGTCTTAGTCTGGTGATGATCAACCACAATCACATCGCAGCCCAACTCACGCAAATACGCGATCGGCTCGTGCGCGTTAGTGCCACAGTCCAGCGCAATAAATAGATCTGGCACTTCACCTGCGAAGACACGGGTGATCGCCTCACGACTCAAGCCGTAGCCCTCATCTAACCGCAGCGGCACGCAATAGCGCGGCTCTAGGCCGAGCGAACGCAACATACTGACGAGCTGCACGGTACTAGTCACACCATCGACATCGTAATCGCCAAACACCAACACCGACTCATTTGCCTCAATTGCCTGCTCGATACGCGTCACCGCTGCGCGAAGGTTTTCCAGCGCGAATGGATTATCTAAGTGGGCAAGACGCGGGCGCAGAAACTCTTCCGCAGCTTCGACCGTCGCCAAGCCGCGCTGCGAGAGTAATTCGCCCATCACTTTAGACACACGCAACTCCGCGCTTAAATCAGCGGCGATTGTATCGTTAGTCTCAGTTAAGGTCCAAAGCATAAATTAAAATGTAGATGTTAGAATCGTAGCGCTGCCGATTGGCGACTTCAATCGATCATTTGAAATAAAGAATGGCGAACCGTTACCGATTCGCCATTCCTGTTTCAGAAATCAACCATTGATCCGCTTAATTCTCACTCGAGCTCTCCCACTCGTAACGCTTCGGCGTGAGCTGATGCTCTTCGACGTGGCGACGGTCACCTTTGTGCCACCAGTAGAATACGGGGCTGGCGATGAAGATAGAGGAGAACGTTCCGGTAAGAATACCAATAATAAAGATGAAGGAGAAGTCAGTGATGACTCCAGCTCCGAAGATGTACAGCGACAGAGCCGCAAGCAATGTAGTGATACTGGTGAGCAATGTACGAGAGAACACTCGGCTGAGCGCAAGATTGATAATCGAGCGTAAATCGGTGCCGGGGTTGAGTTCCAGTTCTTCACGGATACGGTCAAAGGCAACGATCGTATCATTGATCGAATAACCCACGATCATAAGAATTGCAGCCAACATCGGCGCGGTGAATTGGCCGCTCACAAAGATACCCAGTTCGCCGCAAATAACGAAGATGCCGATCGTCATCAAGACGTCGTGAATCGTTGCGACGACTGCGCCGACTCCGTAGCCTACCTCGAAGCGGAAAGCGACGTAGAGTAGGATGCCACCCAATGCGCACAGCACAGAATAAAGCGCATTCCACTGGATGCTCTTCGATACAGATGCACCGATTTGAGTGATGCCAGTCTCGATTAGATTCGCATCCGGGAAAGCCGCTTGAAGCTGCTCGAGAACTGGACGCGCTTGATCAAATGGTGTTTGCAACTTCAGAATTTCAACATCCTGCCCAATAAGGCTCTGGTACATCGGAGTCACATCGCCGAGATCTTGGTCCACCACCACTTGCATGATCTCATCAGTGCCGAGGCGCTGATCATATGCGACTGTCATCTCATCACCACCGGTGAAATCTTTACCCAAGATATTGTCATGGTGAACCACTACACTGATCACACCAGCGAGCACGATCAGCCAAGAAGCGATAAACGCGGGCTTACGGTATTTGAAGAAATCGAGCTTCTTGGATGGGAATAGATTTATACCCAGTACTTTTTGTAAACCGATACGATGCACGAGGAAGTCGACCAAAAATCGAGTCACCACCAGCGCACAGAAAATCGATGCACAGATACCAATTGCAAGCGTGATGCCAAAGCCCTTAACTGGACCAGTACCGAGCCAGATTAGAATCGACGCCGTGATCAAAGTCGTGACGTTGGCGTCCACAATCGTCGAAGTTACCTTATCGAATGCACCTGCGGTGGCATTCTTGATACTTTTACCACTCTTAAGCTCTTCACGTAAACGCTCGAAGATCAAAATATTGGCATCCACTCCCATCCCGAGTGTCAGCACCAGTGCCGCGACACCGGGAAGTGTCAGCGTCGCACCAAGGCTGGCAAGTACACCAAGAACGATGACGATATTAACCAAAGCGGAAATAACGGCGACCACGCCACCAGCAAAATAATAAAGGAACATGAACCCGATCACTAGAAAGGCAGCCCATTGAGCTGCATTGATCGAACTGGCGCGTGCGCCGGCAGCCAATGTCGGTTGCACCTCATACATCTGGTCCACACGCAACTCAACGGCGAGCGGGTTATTCAAGACATTGGCAAGAGCGATCGCTTCACGTTGCGAGTAAGTCCCAGTGATCTGCGCGCGACTAGACAGCACACCGTTCACAGTTGGTGCCGAGTAAAGCTTGCCGTCGAGGACGATGGCAAGCGGCTTGCCGATCATTCTCTCAGTCACAGCAGCGAGAATATCCGCACCATCGCTGGTCATTTCGAGATTGATCTGAAAACCACCAGTCTGCGTTTGCGAGACATAGGCATCATCGACGATTTCACCAGTCGCTTCGGGGATAAGCTTGATAAACATGAGGCGCTCAAAAACTTCACCCGTCTTACGATCTTCAATCTCTTCAGCGAGCACTTCATAACCAACAGGATATTTGTTCGTTGGAGTCGTGTCGGGAGTCAAAGTCTCATGCACCGACCGGAACTCGAGGCGAGCTGGCTTTTTCAAGTCTTCCAGCACCTCTGGGTTATCTTTAGTCGATAGGCCCGCGATTTGAATCTCGATCGCATCATCGCCAACAGGACGAATGATCGGCTCAGCTACACCGTGACCGTCCAAACGACTACCCATGATTTCGATGGCGTCCCTAAGCTGCTCAGCTTGTTCGAATTTACTACCAGGTGCATCCTCAGCAATCTTCAGTGTCACACCAACGCCGCCCTTAAGGTCGAGGCCGAGGCGCAAATTGCTCTGCGCCGAGCTGAGAATGTGCTTAAGCAGGATATCGTTGCGCTTATTTTGGTTCGCCACGTCACGCAGGTTCACCTCAGGGAAGAACACCGCATAGTCGATGTCGTCTTCGGCACCCATCTCGCGTAATGCCAGAAACAGTGTCTTCGACTCCTGCGAATCAACGCGGATCTTAGCGCGCTCCATGATGGAAGCGAACTCAGTAGCTTCCGCTGTCGCTTGCTCGAGGATGTAGTCCTCGAAAGGGCGATCCTTCAAGGGTGAGATCTCAGCGACGCACCAAAAGATGATGACTGCCGTGAGGAGGAATTTCCAAAGTATATTGCCGGACATGGGATCGTTATATGTATTCAGGTCGAATTACTCGACGATGGTTGCTTCGATTTTGCTTGAGACAAAGCCCTTGCCGAGCTCAGCTCGTGTGTTTTCCGCTATTTCGACAACAAAGCGGTCGTCTTTTACGCGGATAACTGTGCCGAAAAGACCGCCAGTAGTGACGATTTCATCGCCCTTCTTGATCTCCGTGAGCATCTTATCATGCGCTTTTTGGCGCTTGCGCTGTGGCGCGATGATGAGAAACCACATGCCTAGAAACAACAGGACAATCGGCAGGAACTGGCCAAGGCCGCCGCCGGTTGCTGCTTGGGCAAAAGGTAGGAGAGAATAAATTTCTGAAAATGCCATAATATTTAATAGGTTGAAAAACGGGAGACGCAAAGGCAGTCGCCCCTAAATGGCAAGTATCTATTCTCTTTGTAGTGTTTTAGAGGTTTGATGATCAGTTCGGGCTAAGCGCAGTTCGTTTAATCCTAAAGCCAAAGGAGAGTGGGCGACCCGCCCACAGCATTCCTCATCCGCCAATGAGGACGAGTCGCCCTCACTCCTTTCACAAAAGGACCCCGAGCAGCAATCCGCCGGAAAACAGCACACCGTACGCGGCCACTACTTTGGCTGAACCCTTCAATGCTTCCAGAAAATCCAACGGCCCCTCAGCCATAGACAGCCGCAGACCTAGCAAGAACGCATACAGCACTGGCAGCAGCGCCAAAAAGACGAAAGACCCATATCCAATCGCCCAGAAGCCGAGCACCACCGCTCCGGCAATCAAAGCCGACACATAATACTGGATCTGCGCAAAACGGCGCCCAAAGAAGACCACCAAAGTGCGCTTTCGTGCGGCGCGATCCTCGTCGAGGTCGCGATAATTGTTCACCACCAGAATGTTATTAACCAGCAAGCCGCAACCGAGCCCAAGCAAGACCACCTCACGCGAGATTGTGCCCGTCTGCACAAAATACGTGCAACCCACCGCCACGAATCCGAAAAATAACACCACGAATACATCGCCCAGTCCATTATAAGCCAACGGATACGGCCCACCAGTATAAAGCCATGCACAAGCCACGCTCGCCACGCCGACCAACAGCAGCCACCAACCGCCAAATGGAATCAGCCCGAGCCCCACGCAAAACCCGAACGCCAACACCAGAATCGTCGCTCGCCGCATAGTACGCGGGGCGATCAATCCCGCCGCCACTGCTCGCCGCGGACCAAGCCGCGCCTCGGTATCGGTGCCTTTGATACCATCCAGATAATCATTGGCGAAATTCGTGCCGATCTGAATCAACAGCGCAAAGGCCAAACAAATCGTCGCCGCCCGCCAATCAAACGCGCCGTCCGCATACGCTAAGCTCGACGCCAGCATGACCGGCACCACCGCCGCAGGCAGTGTCTTCGGCCGCATCGCTTCGAACCAGATATTTGCAGAGGACATACTTTAAGAGACTTGAAACGGGAGAGCTGAGACTTAAAAGAGTAAACTTGAGACGGTAGACTTGAGTTAGAATTAAGAACACTTAGCACGCCAAGCGAATTCAGTCGACACTGCAGGGGTTGATTTCGGCGCGCATACAATTGTATTATAACTATGAGCGCTTCCCCACAAGCTGAACCGCTCGTAAGGCGAATCCGCTCCACCTCTGCCGCAAGTTCTTTACCCACTCCCCTCGCCCTTTAGTCGTAGCCCTCCCAAAATGGCTTGTCGAAAAGATCACACCCACGAATAACTCCCCTGTTTGCAATTAATTGCGGCCGCGAACTTGCCAAAGCTGAAGGCATGATCGACGGCAAGGTAATCCATGCCACCCTTTTTTTATATAGTGAAGAACGACGAAGCGATCGGCCTGACCATTTGCTTTCTAAATAGGGAAACGTTCGAACAAGAGTAACATTGAAAAGTAGATCAGTCGCGGACTTCAACCACTCGGAGTTCTCCATGCTTTTTTACGTAGCTAAGGCGAATGTAATATTCTAGCATATGGCTACATACTAGACGACCACTCCCCATGAAAAACTGCCCCTACTGCGCTGAAGAGATCCAAAATGCCGCCATCAAATGTAAGCATTGCGGCGAATTCATCGACAGTGCCACGCGCCATCCCGCGTTTCCGACCGACCCACCGGCCAAAGATAAATGGTATTTCAACACGTCCAGTGTCGTCATCGCATTCCCCTGTGTCGGCCCGCTCGCACTAACTCTCATCTGGTGGAATCCACGCTGGGACGCCAAGCGAAAAGCGATCCTGACCGTCATCGTGCTCCTCCTCTCATTGCTACTGACCATCGCCAGCATCGAAGCACTACGCTCTGTCGCAGAAATATATACTGAGCTGATGCGCGGCATGTAGCGGCGACACGGACGCCACTTGGCCGTGATCGTGAAATCGGGGAGCAGCATACAGACGCCTAATTAGCACAGCCCCGATGGAATTGATGGCACTCGAAGGTAAATCGCATTTGCGCTTTGCTCAGTCGCGTTTAAACACAGCCACCATGCAACCGACACTTTTGATTCTCGCAGCCGGAATGGGCAGCCGCTATGGCGGCCTCAAGCAACTCGACCCGATGGGGCCGAGCGGCGAAACCGTGCTCGACTATTCGGTATTCGACGCCATACGCGCAGGCTTTGGTAAAGTGGTGTTTGTCATACGCCGCGACTTCGCTGATGCATTCAAATCCGCAGTCGGCGTCAAGTTCGAGGGCAAGATCGAGGTGGCCTATGCATTTCAAGAGCTGAGCGATCTACCAGACGGCTTCAGCGTTCCTGAAGGTCGCGAAAAGCCCTGGGGCACTGCCCATGCCGTGCGCGCCGCTCGCGACGAGATCGACGCGCCCTTTGCAGTGATCAATGCGGACGACTTCTACGGGCAAGATGCCTACGAGCAACTGGCACAGCATTTCGCGCGCAACCCCAACAGAGCTGAACTGCGCACCTGCATGGTCGGGTACCCGCTGAAGAACACACTCTCCGAACACGGCAGCGTGAATCGCGGAATCTGCCGCGTCGAGGGCGGCGCGCTGCAGACCGTCGAAGAGCACTGCGCCATTGCCCGCAGTGCGGACGGCATCGTGCGCGGTGACAATCTAGCAGGCGAGTCGGTCGAGATCGCACCCGAAGCCATCGTCTCCATGAATTTCTGGGGCTTTACCCCTGCACTCTTCCCGTGCTTGGAGGCCTTGTTTGTCGAATTCCTCGAAACACAAGGACAGGAAATGAAGTCGGAGTGCTACATCCCGACTATAATTGATACCCTGATTCAGACCGAACAAACCGAGTGTGCCGTAATCGAGACCGACGGCGCTTGGTTTGGCGTGACTTATCCTGATGACAAGCCCTTCGTTCAAGCCAGCATCGCTGCGCTGATCGCGAGTGGCGAGTATCCGAAGCAAGTGTAGCGACTCAGCCAATGCTCCCCGCTCTCACGATCGAAGCGACACTCTACAGATGTGGCCTTCGTCGTCAGACGGGGGGTTCGACGTGCCTAGCCTACCGCGCCATCAATGTTCCGCATCTGCGAACGGCACTTGAAAAATCGGACGATCGTGCGGATCACGAAATACATTAAGATCAACACCAAGATGCCTGCTAAAATTGGCACCAAAAGCGCAAGGCCTGCCGTCAAAATCGAGCCGCCTAGCTCGGCGGTCGATATCACCGGGTTACCGATTCCGCCAGTTGTCGCCGTCGATGTGCCGCGTGTAATTACTGACGCGCCCTGAATCAGGCCAGCCGTGCCGCCGCCTGCGATGGTGGCTGCGATCCATTTAAATGAGCCATCACCCATCATGTCCGGCATCATCGTTCCAGTAATAAATGTACCAGCAACCACTGCAGCAGGCGTCGCCACCGTATCGAGTGCATTGTCTAACCAAGGGATATAGTAGCTGCCGATCTCCAACGCCGTGGCGATGCCGAGGGCAAGGGTGACCCATGGATTACCGAGCCACTCCTGCTCACCAAGCATCGCTTGCACATCGACCTCACCGAATATTTCCAGATTCCCACTGGCCGCGAGGCTAGTGATAAAAAGAGGGACGAAGACACGAAAGCCACAGGCCGCAGCAAGACCGACGCCCGCAAAAAGTGCCATTATTTCATTCATAATGCAGAACAGAATAACGGTTTGAGCGCCATTGGGAAAGCTTCGAATCTGGAAGGCTGGGAATAGCCACCACTCTATTTTACCCGCTAAGTTAGCCCAGGAAACGCTAAGCTTGGTATATAACGAGTATTTAGTATATACGCGCCTGATTGCAGGAGGGCAACGCTCCGTCGTTGCCACCTACATCCTGAGCAAATTCTGATGATTACGCATGGAAATGACAGCGCATTTCCCTGCAACTAAATAGGCACAAAAAATCCCGAGGCACCGCAGCGCCTCGGGATTTTGAATAAACCTACAACTCTGCCACGATCTTAGCGTAAATCTCCGGCACCGTGAGCTTTGCCAACTCCTTGGTCGAAATACGGGCGGGGTTGATCACTGGTAAGCTATCGAGGGACTCGGAGAGACAGACATCGCGATTCGCCTCGACCTCTTCAACGCGGTCGATCGGCGCAAAGTGCGGCGCGGAGTTGAGCACATCGGGATGCTCCTTCGCCAATTTAATGATGGCCTGCACCGCTTCGACAAAGCGATCGAGTTCGGCCTTGGTATAACTCTCGGTCGGCTCAATCATCAGGCCCAATGGCTCCGGCCATGCGACCGTCGGGGCATGGAAGCCAAAGTCAAGGAACAGCTTACCTATACGCGGCGCGGCATCGGTCTTACGCAGACCAGCCGAGTCGAGCAGGCCGAAATCTGCCTCCTTCAAGGTGAGGATGAACTCGTGCATGCGCGGTTCACTATCTGCCCCCGCAGGCAATAAGGCGTAATCGTCGGCAAGTCGAAATTGTAGGTAACGCGCACTCAAGACCGCCACCGCCGACATGCGCCGCACACCTTCGCGGCCGAGGCGCAGCAAATACGTGTAGCAACGAATCTTGTGCGCGAAATTGCCCCAATGTCGGTGGAACGAGCCGATCGACTTCGGCGCACGCATCGGTTGATAGTGCGAACCATCAAACTCGATTTGATAACCAGGCAAATACGGCGTAAGGCGCTCGCTCACCGCAACAATCGCGTCACCGGGGCCACCACCGCCATGCGGAATAGTCCAGGTCTTGTGCAGATTATTGTGCACTGCATCGACTCCTAATGCACCGAGGTCGACCCAACCAGCGATTGCATTCATATTCGCACCGTCCATGTAGACGAGGCCGCCAATGGCGTGAATTTTCTCCGCGATTTGTTTGAAGGAGGTCTCAAAAATACCACTGGTATTCGGGTTGGTGATCATCACACCAGCGATACGGGTGCCATATTCTTCGATGCAGCGATCCAAATGCTGGTTGAGCACTCGGCCCTCAATATCGGCGTCGAGATAAACGATCTTGCCCTTCTTGCCCGTGAAGCCAGCCATGGTGGCGGTAGCAAAGTTGGTGCCGTGCGCAGAGCTCGGGATCAAAATCACATCACGCACTTCATCGCGGTCGCGGTGGTAGGCTTGAAAGAGTTTCAGCCCGACCAACTCACCTTGTGCACCCGCAAGTGGCTGAGTCGTCACCGCCGCTAGGCCAGTGATATTTTTGAACCACTCCTGAATCTCATGCAGTACATAGAGACAGCCTTGCGCATCTTCCACTGGGGCTTGCGGGTGAACATCGGTGAAGCCCTGCAATCCTGCAGCCCAGTCGTTGACCTTCGGATTATACTTCATCGTGCACGAACCGAGCGGATAGCACCCGTCGTCTGGGCTAACATTGAGATCACCTAAGCGCTGGTAGTAAGCGATCACCTCCTCGGCAGTATACGTAGGCAACCCCGGGGCTTGTTGGCGCGCATCTTGATCCGCCACTGCCGGTAAAGCAGCAGGCTCAGCGCTGCAAGCAGCACCAAAAACATCAGCAAACACTGCAACCAGCTCGGAAATCGCTTGTTCACGATTGGAAAACGACAGCTTTAGCAATTGGCGACCACCAGCGATGCGACTGGAAACGTCTGCCCCGGCAAGGATACCGCTCTCGCGCGCCTTTGCCAGTAGATCAGCGACAGGTATAGACAATTCAAATGTGACTTCATGAAATGATGCAGTGTTCGGGAACGCGAGCGACACGCCGTCGAATACCGTCAAGCACTCAACTGCCTCAGCCAAACGCGCACGTAGCCCAGCTAGAATTGCTTCGAGCCCGGAATCGCCACGCTCGAGAAGCGACGCACCGACCAATGTCGCTACAAACGCTTGATTGGAGCAAATATTGGACGTGGCCTTATCCTTACGAATATGTTGCTCGCGCGTAGAGAGCACGCCCACACGGCAGTCGCGTCCCGAGCTATCCTTGGCTTTGCCAATGAATCGGCCCGGCGCAGCACGCACGCCGGCACGATCTTTAGCCGAAAAACGCACACCAAACAAACCGAGGCCCGGGCCACCGAAATTCGGCGCCAATGCCAAGTGATGCGCCTCGCCGACAATAATATCGACGCCATTCGCACCAAACTCAGAGGGCGCCTTGAGCCCGCCAGGGCCAAGCAGCATGGGGTCAATCACCGCAATACTCTTCACCTTCAGCTCAACCGCCAAGTCAGTTAGGGCATCTACGGACTCGATCAGGCCAAAAGTATTGACGTGCGGAAATACAATGGCCGCAAGGCGCGTGCCCGCCGCTTGAGTCCCCGCCAGCAGTGCGACTTGGTCGATCAGACCCGTCGCAGCATCAACTGGCACGCGGATCAACTCCACTTCAGTGCCCTCTGCCAAGGTCTCAAGCACTTCAAGGTCTCCAGGATACAAGGTATCAGGAATGATCGCCACTGATTTGCCACGGCCCATGCGAATCGCTGAACAAATGCCCTCGAAAATTGAAGTGGAGCGGTCGTAGAGCGATGCATTGACCGCTTCGAAACCGGTCAAACGTGCCATTGAGCATTGATAGATCCAGTGCGCGATCAGTGTGCCTTGGCTGAGCTCAGGCTGATACGGCGTGTAAGCCGTGGTCAGATTACGAATATTACAGATCGGCCCAACGACAGGCGACGGCACAAAGTCCGACACACCATCGCCAAGAAAGCTGGTGCCGATGCGGTTCATCTTCGAGATCTCTTCGAGACGGGTATACAGCGCGTCGTAGCTGAGCTCATCGGGCAGCGCGACGCCATCTTCGAATTTAACGTCTGCCGGAATGTGACTAAATAGCTCGTCAAGCGATGCCTTGCCAACTGTTTTCAGCATCGCATCGATATCGGCATCGCTCGCAGGAATGTAGTGGCGCGCGTGTTCGCGCTGATCGACAGAAGTATTTTGCATTTTAAAGAAACTGAGGCTTAACAACGGACACAAATAAGCATTCATTGCTACTGGATGAGATGACACGTTCAGACAACCCGACTCTTTACCCTTCGCAAGTTTCTTTACACGAATTACCGAATTTTCTATACCATCGCCTCCTCTGATCGGCGCAAACAACTCGTCACCAACACTTTTAATGTCCGAAATCCTACACATCCCACTACACGACTTTCATGCCGAGCAAGGCGCGCGCTTTGTCAATTTCGGCGGCTGGAACATGCCCGTGCAATACACCAGCATTCTCGAAGAGCATAAAGCGGTGCGCACCGCGGCAGGCCTGTTCGACGTCAGCCACATGGGCGAGTTTCTAGTTACTGGTGCCGATGCCGCGTTGTTTCTCGACAAATTGCTGGTTAATTCGATTGCGCAAGCACCCGTTGGCAAAGCGGTTTACTCGCCGATGTGCGCCAGTGATGGTGGCGTGGTTGATGATTTGATCGTCTACCGCATCGGCGAGGAGACCTTCCTCGTCTGCGTGAATGCTGGTAATATTGAGAAAGACTTTGGTTGGTTTCTCAAACAATCGGAGCGCTGGTGCCTCGACGTACAGATCGAGGATCACTCCGACGACTATGCCCTCCTTGCGCTGCAGGGGCCAAAAGCCGCCGCAATCATGAAGGCTATTGGCTTCGATTCAATTGATGGTCTTAAGAGATTTTGGCACGTGCTGCTTCCCTTCGCCGGCGAAAAGGTACGTGTATGCCGCACTGGCTACACTGGCGAAGACGGCTTCGAAATTTACCTCTCCCCGAAGGCAGCTGATGCGCTAGCCCGCGAGATCATCAGCAAAGGCGAGCCTTTCGGCGTGCAACTCTGTGGCCTTGGTTGTCGCGACAGCCTACGTCTCGAAGCCGGCTACCCACTTTATGGACATGAGCTTAGCGACTCGATCACTCCACTGGAGGCGAGCCTCGACTGGACTGTGAAGCTTCAAAAGAACGACTTCATTGGTAAGAATGCATTGAGAGAGCAGCAGGAGAAAGGCGTCCCACGCCGCGTGATTCACTTCAAGCTCGAAGGCCGGCGAATCGCACGCGAAGGCACTCCAGTGGTAAATGCCACTGGCACCGCTGTCGGCCAAGTGCTCTCGGGCACGCTCTCGCCGATGCTTGGCGGCCCCATCGGTAGCGCAATCATCGCCACCACAGCTAAAGGTGCACCACTGTTCGTCGATCTGCGCGGCAATCACATCGCGCTAGAAGTCGCGACTTTGCCTCTACATAAAGCATAGTCCAGCACTGATCTCACCGGTCGTTACCGAAGCTGAAAGTGACAGCTAAGCGACCCGCCATCCAGGAGGAGGCCTTCATTGCCATCACGGCCTAGCGCTGTTAAAGTCGAAACTTCCTATGGCGCAACCGTTGACACCCGCTCAACCGCAGACTCGTTCGATTGCTCAGTAATCGAGGCTGAATCATTTTGAATAACCGGGCTTATTTCTGGCCGCGGTAAGGTCTTGACCGAGAATTCCAACAGCTCTTCTCCGCGCAGCACCTCAATCGTGGTGAACTGATTCGCCCGCGTAAAAAACACTGCGCCTGGGACATCAGATACATTATCAATTGTATATCCAGCAATCGAAACAAGGTGATCCCCCTTCAACAAACCTGCTTGATGCGCTGGGCCACCGTCGATCACGGTGGACAGATAAACGGGATTGGTAGCATCCGAGCCCAACTCTTCAGCCACTTCAAAACCCATCCAACTGTGGATTATATGCCCCGAAAACAATAGGTCGTCGCGCACCCGTGCCAACGCCGCGACTGGTAAACAGTAAGAAGCATCCAGCTCCGCAATCGATGCCACCGACATGCCGATAAAGCGGCCATTGACATCCAGAACCGGGCAACCGCCCTGCCCCGCACTGACTGAGATCGAGGTGCGGATGTACTCCGTTGGAAACACTTTGTTGCCGAGTTTTTTATCCATGCCAGTCACAAGCCCCATCGAAGGCGATGGTTCAAAATCGAGCGGACAAGTAATCGCAATTGCAATCGCGCCCAGCCGCGGTTGCGCCACATTGGTATCCAAGGTGATAATCGAAAATTCTTCTGGCAGCTCCAACACGCGCAAGACCGAAACGTTGGTCACCCGATCATGGCCGATCGCTTCGGTCGCATAGGATTTACCCTGATGCTCGACCCACACGCGACTCGCACCCGCAGCTCGGCTAGCACTTACCAGCACGTGGCCCTCTTTGCTAATGAAAAACCCCGTGCCTACCCGAAGTATCACTTGCGCTTTGCCGCCTTCGTCTGGTCCACGGTAAGCAGCCTTCACTCGAATGACCGCATCTTTATTCTGCTCAAAAACCTCAATCACGCGTTGCTGCAAGGCAAGCGCATTTGCCGGACCTGCGCACAAAGAAATCGAGCAAGCAGCTAAAAGAAAAGTAATCCACCCAAGTTTGAGCATAGCAGACAAACTAATAAACAAGGCTCGCCACGCCAGCCGATGCAAACGCTACGCGCGCTTGTGCCGAATCAGTAGAATACGCAGAGGCGTCGTACGACGCTGCGTGCATCTGATCCATTCCGAAATCACGGACGAAATTAACCTCACTCGATATCGCTTCCGCTGAGATCACATCCGTATCGTAATTCGGCAAACTCGTCGCCTCGGCAATCGTCAGTTCTGTCATCGCGACTTCAACGGGCGCGCCGAGCACGTCGGCCGCGGGAGCTTGCGCGGCTGCAACAGAAGTGGGCAGTACTGTTGATTGAAAGGCAGGCCGCACGACTATCATCGCGACCAAAACGGCAGCTGCGACAACCGCAGCACTCTGCAAGATACGGCCCGAAAATACACGTAACACCTGCAAATACCATGGGTCCTTCTTGACCAATGTTTGCAACATACGCTGGTGCAACTCGCGGTCGAATTCGTTCCAGAATTGATCGGAGGGACGTTCGGATCGCTTCAATCGAAGGAGATCTTCTAGGTTGATGTCAGCTTGGCGCGCTAGAGGTAATTTAGCCATAAATGAGTAATTGATAACTGCTAGAGTTAACTGATATAATCCTTTAAATATGATTGGAGTTGTTGTTTCGCATAGTGCAGTCGAGAGCGCACGGTGCCGACAGACGTCTTAGTGATTTCCGCGATCTCGCTGTGGCTGAGGCCTTCGATTTCATGTAAAACAACAACAGCTCGATGCTTAGTAGACAATTTCTGCAACGAATCGTTCAGTTTTTCCTGTAACTCATGAACCAACGCGCCTTTTTCACTGCGGCTTTTCGCCGTCAACCGTTCGAAGATTTCCGAAGTGGTCACTTCTTCATTGATATTTTCGTAACTAATATAACGACGGCGGCTGCGCTTTTTCAGGAAGGTATTCGTGGTATTAATCGCAATACGGTAAATCCAAGTAAAGAATGAGGACTTCCCCTTGAAGCGCGCAATTGCCTGAAAGGCCTTGATGAAAGTCTCCTGTGTCAAATCTGAGGCATCTTCGCGATTACTCGTCATATTATAAATGACGGAGAAGATGTGCTCGCGATACTTTTGCACCAACTGGTCGAAGGCGCCGACATTGCCAGCCTGTACGCGCTGCACCACCGACCAATCTAGGTCACGCTCCGACACCGGAACCTCTTCCGCATGTGCGAAAGCTTTGGAAACTGATCCTGTAATTGACATTAAGATAACTAAGCTAAAGCGATTTCAGGTCAAATTGCAAAACTTTACTCACTCCTTAAAATTTAAACAGACTTTATAATTTAGGCGCCACGATTGTCTCGAAAAAATAGAACCAAATAAAGGTGAATCTTTATTTGCTGTCCTTTCAGACTTTTACACTGTTGACAGTCACACTACGAAAGATGGTAAAAATGTCCCCTTATTCATGCACAAGTCGCGTATAGTCATCACAGGCGTCGGCCTGACCTCGCCAAACGGCAACACTCTCGAGGAGTATCGTAACAATCTTCTCGCTGGGATTGCTGGTGTTCAAATCATTGATATGCGCTATATGGGCAAGGTCCCAGCAGGCGTGTGCAACTTCGATCCGAAGAAATACCAGAGCCGCAGAGAACTACGTGTCGGCACCCGCGCAGGCAGTATCGCCGTCTATTCCGCACACGAAGCCATCAATAGCAGTGGCCTAGATTTTGAGAATTTTGACAAGAGCCGCATTGGCGTCTACATCGGCACCACTGAGCACGGCAATGTCGAGACCGAGAACGAAGTGTATAATATCTCCAAGTTCGACTACGACACACGCTTTTGGACGCACCATCACAATCCCCGCACCGTGGCCAACAATCCTGCGGGCGAGATCACCATCAACATGGGGATCACTGGGCCGCACTACACCATCGGTGCCGCTTGCGCAGCGGGAAATGCCGGACTGATCCAAGCCTTGCAAATGCTTCGCCTCGGCGAAGTCGATGTCGCCCTCGCTGGTGGCGTCAGTGAGAGTATTCAATCGTTCGGGATCTTCGCCGGCTTTAAGAGCCAGGGGGCACTCGGCACGCACGAAACTGATCCGAATAAGACCAGCCGCCCGTTTGACAAGACTCGTAACGGCATCGTCGTCAGCGAAGGTGGTGCGATCTATGTGCTCGAACGCCTCGAAGATGCACAAGCCCGCGGCGCCAACATCATCGCCGAAATCGTCGGCTATCGGATTAATTCAGACGCTGGCGACTACGTTCTGCCCGATCCCGTGCGCCAAGCCGAGTGCATGCACACCGCATTGAAAGTCGCCGGCATGAAGCCTGGAGACGTCGACATCGTCAACACTCACGCCACCTCCACGCCGATGGGCGACATTCAAGAGTGCAAGGCGATCCGCGAAGTATTCGCCAACTGCCCCACCACCTATATTAACAACACCAAGAGCTTCATCGGCCATGCGATGGGCGCCGCCGGAGCGCTGGAACTGGCAGGCAACCTACCCTCCTTTAAGGACAACATCATACACCCGACCATCAACATCGAAGACCTCGACCCCGAATGCGCACTACCAAATCTCGTCATAAATGAGCCACTCAAGGTTGACGCAGTGAAAGTTATCCTCAACAACTCATTTGGAATGCTCGGAATCAACTCCGCACTTATTGTGCGTAAGTTCGAGGACTAAGCGACAAATCAGCCATAACCATTACCCATTTTTAAAATGACAGAAGACCAAGTAAAACAAATCGTCGTCGATATCATCACAGAAATTGCACCTGATGAGGACACTTCCAACATCACGCCAGAGATCAACCTACGCGATCAGCTTGACCTCGATTCGATGGACTTCCTCGATATCGTCATGGAGCTGCGCAAGCAGCACAATATCGAAGTGCCCGAAGCGGACTACCCAGAGCTCGCATCGCTTGCGACCTGCGCAGCTTACTTGACTCCTAAGTTCAACGCATAATTTAGGCGACTCCGGTCGCACCTTCACCTAACACAGGCGACTTGTCTGTGTTTCGTTGTATCTAGACCGCACGACAATCCTTGTGGCACAGACTACAGGCAGGAATGCCTGTATCACACTCACCAGCAAGTCTCAGCTCTCAAGCCTCAGCCCTCAGTTCTCTCACAAATGGACAACCAACACTTCGAAGTCATCATCATCGGCGCAGGTATGGCCGGAATGGCAGCGGGTATCCGCCTCGCACTTGCGGGTAAGAACGTCATCATCTTAGAGAAGCACAACGCCAGCGGCGGACTCAACTCCTTCTACAGCATCGAAGGGCGCAAATACGACGTCGGTCTGCACGCGATGACCAACTTTGTGCCGAAAGGCACCAAGGGCACGCCACTCACCAAGCTACTGCGCCAGCTGCGCATCCCCTACGATGCACTCGACCTCTGCCAGCAAAACGGCTCCCGCATCGCCTTTCCCGGTGCCGAACTTGAATTCAGCAACGATTTCGACCTATTTGAAGCTGAAGTCGCCCGCGCCTTCCCAAAGCAGATCGACGACTTCCGTGCCCTAGCAGAAGAAGTGCGTACCCTCGACGCCTTTAATCTTGGCGCGGTGCCCACCTCCGCCCGCGCCGCGGTGCAGCGGCACATCTCCGACCCCTTGCTCGAAGATATGATCTTCTGCCCCGTTATGTATTACGGCAGCGCTGAAGAGCTCGACATGGACTACGGCCAATTCTGCATCATGTTCCGCTCGCTGTTCTTCGAAGGCTTCGCCCGACCATTCGACGGCGTGCGCGTGATCATCAAACTTTTGCAGGACAAATACCGCTCACTCGGCGGCGCTCGTAAAATGAAGTGCGCCATCAAGCAGATCCACACCAGCGGCAACAAAGCTAGCGCGGTCGAACTCGACAACGGCGCGGTGCTGACCGCCGACAAAATCATCTCAACCGCCGGCGTGGTCGAAACCACCCGTTTGTGCGATGACCAACCAAGCGACGCAGCCAGCGACAATATCGGCCAGCTCAGCTTTACTGAAACGATCACCGTGCTAGACCAACAACCCACCGACTTCGGCTGGGACGATACCATCATCTTCTTCAACACTCGCGAACGCTTCCATTACGCCGCAACCAAAGACGAGCTAGTCGATCCCACCAGCGGCGTCATTTGTTTTCCCAACAATTATCAATACGGCGACGGTCGCCAACTCGACGAAGGCTTCTTGCGCATCACCGCGATGGCCAACCACGACAAGTGGTGCGCGCTCAACGACGCCGACTACCTCGCTCAAAAAGCGCATTGGTATCAAGAATTACAAAACGTCGCGCTGGGTATTTTGCCCGCAGCGAAAAACGGACTCAGCCTCGACGATGCCCGTATCGCCAGCGACATGTTCACCCCGCGCACCGTGCGCAAGTTTACCGGCCACCTCAACGGCGCAATCTACGGCGCACCCAACAAGATCAAGGACGGCCGCACCCATTTGGAGAATGTCTATCTAGCCGGCACCGACCAAGGCTTCCTAGGCATCATCGGCGCCATGCTCAGCGGCATTTCGATGGCCAATCTGCACGTATTGCAGGGGGATTGATCAGAGATGCTCTAAATCATCTCGATCTTTATTGCGATCTGCTGCGCGTTTGGCCTGCTTCAGATGATTGAGGTGTATTAGCCTCAGAGGGGCGCCATCGACAAAGATCTCTTGAAAGTCCAATCCTTTAACTTTGGTCAAGATATCGATCGCCATCGGAGGACGATCAAAAGTAAAGACATCGACTTGGTTCGTATCCAAAATCGCAGCCTCAGAACTAGCTTCGGTCAGCAAGCCGAACGCAGCAAATGCAGCACGCATCCGTCTATAATTTTCTGCGCTGGGCTGAATCCATACATCCATGTCACCAGTCGTGCGAAAATTAACCATGGAGCACCACCGCATAGCCACCTGCTAAAATCGCCTCGACTGATTCCGCATGGAGGCATTGCAAGAACTCCACGAAGTCGGGATTTAATAAATTTCGATCGAGGTGCCTCATTGGCGAGTTGACGCACGGAATTGCTACTTGTCCATTTTCGACCACGGCTGACCGACAAAGCCAAAAGCAACACTCATCAGGTATTTAAAATCCTCAGCCTGCTCTTCCAGCAAAACATTGCGACAGGCCGATTGATGATCGGCAGCTTCACGAAAGCATTGCTATTTAAATGCGGTTCGATCCATCTGCATGTAAATAAAAATCAAACGAAATCGCACGGTTGCCAACTGGAGTCAGACACCAACAATCACCCTGGAGGCCACGCCATCGGGCGCCCGCCGAGCACGTGCACGTGCAAATGTGGGACAGACTCTCCAGCGTCTTTTCCGTTGTTGATCACGATACGGAAGCCGCCTTCGAGATTGAGCTTCTTTGCCACCGCTGCTGCGGTCAGTAACAGATGACCGAGCACCGCTTGGTTCTCTGCGGGCGCTTCAGCCAAGCGCGGGATCAGTTGCTTCGGAATCACCAGAAAGTGCGTTGGTGCCTGCGGATCGATATCGTGAATGACGATGCATTGATCGTCTTCGTGCTCGATCTTGGCAGGAATTTCGCGGGCGATGATTTTTTCGAAGAGGGTGCTCATAGAATCCGATCAAAGCACAATCACTTCGCGACGCCAGCAGATATTCCAACGGCTACGGAAGGAAAGACCCTGGCCTAACTCGCTTTCGATAGAAACGGCCACGCCGATCCTCGACAAAAAGATGACCGGCCCTACAACACTACCACTTGCAGCTGTGAGCCGCGGGTGGCCCAGGCGCAGGCGAGTTCGTCAATCCAGCCGCGGACACGGTCGTACTGCTGTTGCCGGCCCTGAGTCCAGTAAGCGCCCTCGGGGCACACTGCATCGCGCAAGCCAGTGACGAGAAGTAACGCAGCGCGGCGGCCTGCCAGCTTTTTCATTTCCCCGACAATCGCCTGGCGAATCCACAGCGGACTAAAGTCCTCAACCAACGGCACGTGCCAGTGAGCAAAGCCCAGTTCGCTCTCCTCTGGCACGCCAAAATGTAAGCGCGCGAGGCGATTGGCGCATTCGCCTAGTGAAATTTCAATTACGCCGCTGCCTTGCTCTTGTCTGAAAAAGTCGAGCGCGCGGCGGGCGTGTTCGGCACGATCCGGCGCAGAGGCTCCGGTGCGAGCGAGTACCTCGTTCAGAGTCCGCAGTTGTTCGACTGGATCACTTTTTGCCATGCTCTGTTGATTTTTTCAAATCAAGGATCTCTTGAGCCAATTCGGTGAGGTCGCGAAAATCCTTATACACGGATGCGTAGCGCACATAGGCAATCTGATCGAGATGCTTCAGCCGCTGCATCACACATTCACCGATCGCTTGAGATGGAATCTCGTGGTCGTATTCTTTTTCGAGTGAAGCAAGCACATCCGCGATGAGCATCTCGATTTGCATGACATCAATCGGCCGCTTCTGAACGGCTTTCTTCAACCCCCCGAGTAATTTGGCACGATCGAAATCTTCGCGGCGACCATCGCGTTTAACCACTTGCAGGTCGACGCGCAACACTTCCTCAATCGTAGTAAAGCGGTAGCCACAGTCTAGGCATTCGCGGCGGCGGCGAATCGAGGTTTCGTTTTTACCAGTTCGAGTATCGAGCACTTTCGTCTCAATAGAGGCACATTTTGGGCAACGCATATGTTAAGAAAAAAGTATCAGAGTTCAGAAGACAGAAACGAGTAAATAGCAGATCACGCCCCTACAACTTCAGGAAATTTTCGAGCATCTTCATGCCCTCTTGCGTCGCCAGCGACTCGGGGTGAAATTGCACGCCCCACACTGGAAGGTCTTTGTGCGCTATGCCCATGATTTCGCCTTCGTTGGTTTCGGCGGTCACTTTGAGGCAGTCTGGCAGTGTCGCACGCTCAATCAGTAACGAATGGTAACGAGTCGCTTCCATCGGATTGGGCAAGCCTGCAAAAATGTCTGTATCCTGGTGCTTCACCGGCGAAGTTTTACCATGCATGAGACGTTCTGCGCGCACCACTTTACCACCAAAATGCTGGCCAATACTTTGATGTCCGAGGCAAACCCCGAGTAGTGGCTTGATGCCCGCGAAGGCAGCGATCATCGCCAAGCTCACCCCAGCCTCATTCGGGGAACAAGGCCCAGGCGAGATCATGACGCGATCCGGGTTGAGCTCCAGCGCCTGCTCCACAGTGATCGCATTGTTGCGGTAAATCTGCTGCTCGACCCCAAGCTCGCCAAAATACTGGACAAGATTGTAGGTGAAGGAGTCGAAATTATCGATGACTAATAGCATGGCATTTAAATTGCGGGTTAGCCCTGATCGCCGAGCACACGGGCGACTTCCTGCACATCTTTGTCGCCGCGACCACTGAGGTTGCCGATGATGATTTGATCGGACGTCATTTCGCGAGCACGTTTCATTGTATAAGCGATGCCGTGTGAGGATTCAAGTGCGGGCACGATGCCTTCGATCGAGCAAAGCGCCTTGAAGGCGTCGAGCGCCTCGGCGTCAGTCGCATAGCCGAAGTCGATGCGGCCCTTCTCTTTATAGTAAGCGTGCTCGGGGCCCACAGCAGCGTAATCGAGTCCTGCGGATACAGAGTGCGTCAGATCGATTTGGCCGTCCTCATCCTGTAAAATCCAAGTCTTCGCACCTTGAAGCACGCCCAACTGACCACCTTCAAATCGAGCGGCATGATGCCCGCGCGTGATGGATTCGCCACCCGCTTCGACACCGCTGAGTTTGACTTCTAAATCTTGCAAAAAGGCAAAAAAGATACCGATCGCATTCGAACCGCCACCCACACAGGCGGCGATTTCGTCCGGCAGGCGACCTTCTTTCTCAATAATCTGGCGGCGACACTCTTCGCCGATCACGCGATGAAAGTCGCGCACCATCATTGGGAATGGATGCGAACCGAGGGCAGAACCGATAATGTAGTGGGTGGTGCGAATGTTGGTGACCCAGTCACGCATCGCCTCGTTGACCGCTTCCTTCAGGGTGCGCTGCCCAGCAGTGACGGCGCGTACTTCAGCACCACAGAGACGCATGCGGTAAACGTTCAACGCTTGGCGGCGCATGTCCTCCTCACCCATGTAAATTACGCATTCAAAGCCCATCTTTGCACACATCGCCGCAGTGGCGATACCATGCTGACCAGCGCCCGTCTCGGCAATGATGCGTTTCTTGCCCATGCGTTTGGCGAGCAGCGCTTGGCCGAGAGCGTTGTTGATCTTATGCGCTCCGGTGTGGAGCAGATCTTCGCGCTTTAGGTAGATTTTGGCACCACCACAGTGCGCCGTCAGCCGTTCGGCGAAATATAAATTGGTTGGTCGGCCGGCGAACTCGCGCAGCTGAAAATCGAGTTCTTTCTGAAACTCGGGGTCTTTGCGTGCGGTCTCGTAGGCTTTGGTCAGCTCAAAGAGCGGCGTCATCAAAGTCTCGGGCACGTACATGCCGCCATAGGTGCCGAAGTGGCCACGCGCGTCAGGCAAGCTGGCGGGATCGACTTCGAGGGATGGTCTTGGGTTCTCCATATATAGAATACGGCTGTGGGTCGGGCGACTTGTCAAGCTGGCAGACACGCTTCAAACTCGGCAACGTCTTCGGCGGCATCAATTCCGATGGTTGGTTGGTCAGTAATGCCGACATGAATCCGGTAGCCATGCTCCATCGCGCGGAGTTGCTCCAATTTCTCAATGTTCTCCAAAAAGCCAGGCTCTAGGGTCGAGAACGCACTTAAGAAGTCGGCATCGTAGGCGTAAAGCCCAAGGTGACGGTAGCACGAGTGCGCCGCCAGCCATGCCGCATCGACCTTGCCCCCCGCATCGCGAGCAAACGGAATCGGCGAACGGGAAAAGTACAACGCCATGCCCGCGCGGTCGCGGACAACTTTGACCTGGTTGGGATTGGCAAAATCCTCTGGACGCTTAAACGGGAGCGCCAAGGTCGACATGGCCACACCACTTGCGAGCCCTGCCGCCAAGGCACGGATTTGCTCGCCAGTCACGAGCGGCTCGTCGCCTTGCACATTAATCACTGCGGCCGCACCAATCGATGCATTGGCCTCGGCGAGACGGTCGGTGCCACTGGGATGGTCGGCACGCGTGCGCACCACATCGAAGCCCGCACTGTTGAGGCAGCTCTCAAGCGCATCGTCGTCCACCGCGAAATAAAGCGGAAACTCTGGTGCCACGGTACGGATACGCTCAGCCGTCCAGACGATGATCGGCTTGCCCCGCACTTCATGCAGCAGCTTGCGCGGAAAACGAGTGGATGCCAGTCGGGCGGGTACGATTATGGAAGGCGTCTTTGACATTTGGTCGCCAATCATCATGAAAGTTCGGCAATGAACAAGGAAATCAGTGCACTTGAAGCCTCTATTTTACGCGACAACAACGAAGACGTCATTTTTCTCGACGTGCGAGAAGACTCGGAGCTCGAAATTTGCCGAATCGAAGACGCGCTGCACATCCCGATAAATGAGATTCCCGAGCGTTGCGAAGCGCTGCCCCTAGACCGCCCACTTGTGATCTTTTGTCACCATGGCATGCGCAGTATGAATGTGCTGCACTACCTCGAGTCTCGTGGCTTTGAGAACGTCATCAACATGGGTGGCGGCATCCACGCATGGGCCAACGAAGTGGACACTTCGACTCCACGCTACTAAAAAGCTACCGCAAAATGAAAATGCACTCGCCTCAATCGTTTGAGTGTTGCAGGTAAATAGCATGTACATTTACTTCGGCATCCTACTCTCATTGCTGCTCTGCCTGACGAGCATCGCGAAACCCGCGGCCTTTTATACATTTAAAGATACTCAAGGCCGTGAAATGGAGGCAAAGATCACTCGTGTCAGTGGCGAAGATGTCTACATCGAGCGAAGCGACGGGCTCAACACGAAAGTCAAGCGCTCCATCTTCTCTAAAAAAGATCAGACCTACATTGCCGAATGGGCACATAATACGCTGCTGGAAAGCGGGATTTTAGATGTGCAATTCACTACAACGAAAACCGATAAGCGTAAATCAAGTAGCGGCGGCATCCAGCGTGAAGACTACAAGGTTCGCTACAATGTCATAATTAATAACTCCGCCCATGAAGACTTCTCAGACATCAGAGTCGAATACCTGATCCTCAAGTTCGAGGATATACTTTCCGCAACTAAACGCAGCGAAGGCAATCTCAAGCGCTTCAAGGGCCGCGCAGAACTTCCACTAATCCCAGCACGCGAAGAAATTAGCGCAAACACAGAAGACATTCCTATGCTGGAAAGCAAACTGGAATCGGGCTATATCTGGGGAAATGGAGCAAAGAAGACCAGCAAGGATAAGCTTGAGGGGATTTGGGTGAAAATCTACATCGGCGACAAGCTCGTGCACGAAATTTCCAAGCCTGAAAACATGATGCGTAAAGAGAAGTGGTAATAACCGCCGACTTCGCCTGCATCCGATAAGCACCATCCTAGTCGGCAGGCCCGCCACTCTCGATAAACTCAGAGCAACGTTGCGCTAAGACCCTGGGGGGGGCGGCGGCGCAAATGCCTTCGAAGGCTCATCTGCCTGCGCCGCAGTGAACTGCTCCAACGCAGCCGCCCACTGTATGCGAAGCTCCGCGTGCCGCTCTTGCATGCACAATGCGGCCGCACAAGCACGAGCCGCATGATCCTTAATGGGTAGCGGCATACCAAACATCATCACAATCGCATCGCCGATATACTTATCCAGCGTGCCGCCTTCCGCCTATAAGGCATCCGTCATCGCGCTGAGATACCCATTCATCAAAGGCACCAACTAGGCAGCGATGGGAAATTAGTGTTTCAGTCGATTCACAGAAAACTGGCGTAAATTAATTGACGAAAAATGCTACGCTTTAGAACAGATCTGCCTGAGAACTGGATGGCGCACGAATCACTGCACGGAACGGAGTCACCGCCGCAGACTGTGGGGCATACTCGATCATCAATGGACGCTTAGCCTTAGCCGCACTGCCCTCAGGCCGCTGAGCCACCTGAGCCGGCTCAGCGGCTTCATCCCCAACTTGCCTCAACCGCTTCATTTTCGGGAGGAATATTTCAGAAGACAGCTCCAACTCCACAGCACTAGCCTCCATCAGCGCAAACTCTTCAAATAACTCACCCGCCTCCTCAGAGGTTTCAGACACTTGGATCGAGATACGCGAAGGCTCACCAGCCCCTTTCAGGCGCTGCCCGTTACGCAATGTATACGTATTACCATTCCGTTTAGTAAAGCGCAAAACGCCATCCGCGCATTCGATCGAAAAGTAATACTGCCCGCTGCCTCGGTCATACACGATGCTCATCAACCACCAGCCGTCTTTCACCGAAATACGTCCAACGGGGGTCTCCACAATCATCTGAGAATCATCACTGAGCGCACGGTTATCCACCACCACTAAGCCTTGCCTGAAATTAAAAATTAGCCGGCTTTTACCATGATCCATCGACGTGCCCACATCTTGCTCAAAGCGCTCAATTGCAAAAAAACCTGCTCCTTCATTATAAATCGAGATCCGGTTCGACGTCTTGAGAAACACTGCAGCCTCCTCCTTCGTGCGAATCTGCAACAAGCCGGAGACAGCACGCGGCAAGCGGTCAGTAGCGTGTATTTGCGACGATTCCCCGCCCGCTTCCTCCACAATTACCTCCCCCACCACAGACGTCACCACGACGGCCCCACGCATCCAGTCCTGGGATTGAAGCATCGCAACCGCCGCGAACAGAGCCGCGAACAGAATAAAAAAGACCTTGCACATAGACGAACTCATAGAATACGAAGTTTTTGCTGCAACTTACTAGCCGCACGATGATTCGGATTAATATCGAGGGCACGCTGCGCTGATTCGAGCGCTTCGGAGCGTCTTTCCTTAAAATGACTGACATACGCTGCCCAATAATAATGTGCGTTGCAATTATTTGGCGCTAATTCCAACGCCCTAGCCAGTGCGGCCTCCGCTTCGGTATCATTACCGCCGAGCCCTTGCGCAATGCCAAGCTGCGCCCATCCCATCCAATAGGTCTCGCTCAGCTCAATCGCCCGCTGCGCGTAACCCGAAGCCCGCGCGCCGATCGCTTGATAATTCGCAGGATTCCGATAAAATTGCTGGCAAATGGACGCGCTCAAACCGATCCAAGCATCCACGTTGTCAGGATCTAGCAGTATCGCAGCTTCGTACAGCTCAATCACCTCATCCAACAGATCCGTATTACCAGATACGTGCACACGTTGCTCAACAATTTGGTCCAAGCGCTGCCGGGCATGTAACTCAAGCGCCTGCGATTGTATGCGAGACGCACTGATTGAATAAAAACCAACCGCCAACACGAGTCCCAAGCAGAGATATCCAAGCCGCATCCAGCCGCCGTGAGGGATGCGTAAACGACGCTTAAAACTAGATTTAACCAGCATTGAAAAGAACAACACCCCATACAAAGTGAGTACAGGCGTATAAAAAATGAACGAACTGAACAAGCAGAGCGCAAAAGAAAGTACACTGGCAAGACCGATCAAAAGAAAGTACTTGGTCAGCGGCATGATTGTGCCCTTGGCATTATTAAGCTTCACGCGACCGGGCTCAGCTCGCCAATTTCGGATTGCGCACCAGACCACCAACAAACTCGGCAGTAAAAACAGCACGGCGCCAAGTATCCCATACTCTGACAGAATCAACAGGTAGTCATTGTGCGGAGTCATTGGCAACTTTCCCAACGATTGCCTTTCACTTTGCTCGAACTCAGCGGAGAAGCTCCCCCCCCCAACCCCAGAGATCGGAGCATCCAAGGTAATCTCGAGCGCTTCCTGCCATAAGACCAGACGCACCGCTTCGCCCTCGGCGGACATCGCCTGTACGGCACGCGTTTTGAATTGTGGTGAAAAGAAGAGCTGCGCCAACACCCCGATCGCGAACAGAGACACACCCAGCAAACTGCCATACACGCGGTGCGCTGGGCTCAAAAAACAGGCCCACGGCAGAATCAGCAAAATAATCAGCAAAATTACCAGCGGCCAGAAAAGCTGCGTAAGGAAAATCGAAATCCCCAGCATCACCCCGACATACAGGCACAAGACACGTAAAATTACCGGCAGACGAGGCACCAGTCCTGCGATCAACAGTGATGGCAATAGAATCAGAAGAAAGGCCGCAAAACTATTTGGATCAGCAAACGAACCAGTCGCTTGCCCTAAAAACTGGGGACTTAACGTCAATCCGTATTCAGCATAGGCATTCACGAGCTGCGACGGATTTTGGAAGAACTGATAGAAGCCAATGAATACGGCGTATGCAGCAGGCGAGATCGCAATCGAAATCAACACCCACAGATGCGCACGCGTGCGCACATTATTGACCAACACCCATAAAAATATCACGGCCTCCAGCGCATAAATGAGCTCATACCAACCACGCCACGCAGTCGGGCTCACCCAAGTCACATTCACCCAAATCCACGCCACCAACGGGAGGAAAAATACCGGAACATAACTCAGGCGCTTCGGCTGCTCCTGCTCAACCGCGAGCCACAGCCCATGCAACACCATCAAGCAAGCGAACAGCGGCAGAAGCAGCACATGCGTATCCGGCCGGACCCCTCCGAGCAACAGAGCCGATAGCGTAACAATCGCCCCGAGACAAAACGTGACCAACCAGTCGACAAAATTCGCCAAAGACATCTGGCCCAAATAGGCAATATTACCGGACTTATCGATCAGTGAGGGCATAGAATGAGAGGCAGAACTTCAGAGATAATTACGAATTAAACAATTAGGCAATAAACAGTCCATGCGATTCTATAAACAATAAAAATGCCTGTTTCACTATCCACCAATCTAACGAGCCGGCCAGATCTCCCCCTAAATCCTCCTCTCTACAGGAACTTAACACGTAATCTGTTTTCTTGAGTCTATGGCAGAAGCCGTTTTTATGGCTATATTAGCCAAGCCCTCTTATGAAAAAAAGCATTCTTATTCTCGGTATCACCATTCTCCTCACCGCCCTTGGGCTACGGGGGTATTTCACCCTTGTGCCACCGCCAGAGTCGACGCTACACGAAGCGCTGGCAGATATCGTCCCGGGTGAATTAGCAGGATGGAAGATCAAAGATATGAACATGGCGGAATCCCCTGAGTCCAGCGCGCGCATCACCGACTTCCTCAACTTCGATGACGCTATTTTCCGTGTGTTCGAAAAAGGCGACGCCATCATCGGCCTCTACATAGCCTATTGGTCTCCAGGCAAAGCCTCCTACCGCTGGGCAGGCGCCCACACTCCGGATACCTGCTGGGT
>CALKBZ010000027.1 GCA_937775295.1 uncultured Opitutales bacterium | reverse complement strand
TAAGCGGGATCTTACTTTTGATGTGTGGGTTTCATCAGGGGGCTTTGTGTGTCGTATATATAATTGTAAAAACGTATCTTGAAATCACCTATCAGATATGCGACATGCATTTGGGGTGAGAAGTGATTTTGATAAGTCGGATAATTAAGCGCATGGGGCGAGCCTCAAAGATGTATACTAAATAGTTAGCTTCTCTGCTTTTTTTATGGCAAGTGAATGACGTATCGGTCACTAAATGAGCGGTTTTCTGCACTTATGGTGCTGTGTTTCTGGTAAATATATTCCGCTTGTTTGTGCTTTTCGGCGCGATTGATATTTCTAATAAAAACGAGCTTAAAGGGGAGAATAATCACTTTAACCAATATGCGACATGCATGCGTGGGTAAAAATCAATTTGAAGGACTCTGAACGGTGCTGCGCACGGAGTAAAAGTGAGGGTGGGGGCGGAAAGTGGTTGTTTTTGAAAGCTGTTCGTTGAGCGAAGTTGCCCATAGCACATCGCACATAGCATTCAACTAGCAGCTACTGCACCTCATCCGGCAGCTGGCGGAGGCGGTCTTTTAAGCGTCGGATCGTGGTGGCGCTTGCTTCTTTGTTAAAGTTGGGGCCTAAGTTGCCAATCGCACTGGCGAGGAACGCATCGATTACAACCGCGTGTGTCGAGTCGGTTAGTACGCCGATGAATTGACTGTTCTTACTGAAGGCTAGATCACCGCGTGAGGATGCGAAATCGGCAAACAGTTCGCCGAGGGCAGGGCGCTCCATCTTGAGGAAGCGCTCACTGCTGGTAAGGCGGCGAAAGCCTGTGCGGCCAAAATTACTTTCGTCGTTTTTAACGAGGACTGCTTCTTCCCAGCGTTCTGGTTGTAGTGCTAGATCGAAAGTTTCTAGGCCTGAAGCCTCGACCATGCGTTTCGGTAGAGGGATGTAGATCAGTCGAGGGTCGGCGCTGAGAAATGCGATTTGATTAATCGGGAAGGTGCGGCCCGCGAGTGTGACTTCTAGTTGCACGCTGAGGAGGCTGTCAGGGTTCTTGAAGAAGGCAAAAGGTGTGTCTGCGGTATGCGTGACGAGGTAAGTGCCTTCGGTATCTGCAATTAGGATACTTTTACTTTCGTAGTGTTGCGTCGAGGGACTGCCAATGCGCGGCTTTTCTGAAGAGGTAAAGTGAAGCGTGGCACGGTTGTTTTGAAAGCGTGTGAAGATTTCGCTCATCGTGCGTGGCCGGCTCGCATCCATCTCTTGAATGATTTCTTCGGAGTTCTGGGCCAGTTGGGAGACGCCTTGGCCGAGTTGGGAGACGTTTTCAGTGAGTCGTGACGCATGTGCCTGTGCCTGTGCTTTCTCTTCCTGTAGGAGCGCTTTATCTTGTTTTTCCCTAATTAAGTTTTGCTCTAGTAGGCTGCGCTCGGCCTTGGCGACTGCTAGTTGGTTGTTCAGTGACTCGCGCTCTTGGTTTAGCCTTTTGGTCTCGGCTTGAGCGGCTTTGAGCTCGGCTTCGCGTTGAGCGAGGGCCACTTCGCGGGTGATTAGATCTTTCTCTGCTTGTGTGAGCCGTTCTCTAGAGGCTGATGTTTCTTGTTTGAGTTGGCCGAGAGTCTGAGTGAGTTCGGTGCGCTCAGTCTGTGCGCTCTCGAGCTCGGTGCGAGTGGATTCAAATTTCAGTGCAAGGGCTTGGCGATCCGCTTCGGCTTGGGCTTTTTCTGCAGTCAGCTTGGCTTGTTCGGCTTCAATGTTCGCTTTGGCGACGGTGAGTTGCGCGGCTTCAGCTGCTTTTTCTTGTAAGCTTTTCTGAGTGGCAGCGAGTGCGGCTTCGCGTTCTGCGAGATTGAGCGCCTGTTCTTCGAGGTCTTGTCGTGTTTCAGTGAGATTTTCGCTTAGGCCGGAGCGGGACTCTAGTTCGGACTGTAGGGACTCTTCGAGCAGACTAATCAGCTCGGCCTCGGCGGTGGCGGAGGTGGCGGTGACATCGAGTGTCACTTCGGGGCGCTCTTCGGGCGTATCGAAGCGTGCGAGCGCCAACATACTCAGGAGCAGGAAGTCACAAATAATTAGCATCAACGTTTTGTTCATAGTGGGCGGAGTGGGAAATTGAAACGTGGGAAGGTGGGAACGTTAAAAACGTGGGAAGGTGAAACGTGGGAAGGTGGGAAGGTGGGAAGGTGGGAAGGGAACGTGGGAAGTGGGAAGGTGGGAGGTGGGACTTGGGACTTGGGGAAGTGGGACGGTTGGGAGGTTGGGAGGTTGGGAGGTTGGGACTTGGGAACGTGGGAAAGTTAGCGACCTGCATCCTTTTTACTTTCGCACCTGTATACCGCTTACAGCTGGTTTGTGTGATTAAAGTGGATGGTGCTTAAGCAGCGCCCGCACTGAGAATCAGTTGACGGCGGTAGGGGCGTAGGTGCATCACCTTCAGGATCGCCGTGAAGAGGATACCGAACAAGGTGGACGCATAGGCAGCCATAAGACTGGCTTCGACGATGCCGACTGCGACGAGGATCAAGGACAACACGGTGCCGCCGAGACCGACATAGAGGCCGAAGTCGAACAAGTTCTCTTCGTTGTCGAGTAGCTTCAGCTTCATGTCTGGGCTGAGTGGTTGTTTGCCGACTTCTTTGATCTTGATCAGGCAGAACGAGTAGATCACGAGCTGTATAATAAAGAACAGCGCGAGGACGAGGAGTGTGACTTGGTTAATCTCTTGCATGGCTTTGACGGGTGATTTGATGGATTGAAGTGTGTCGGCTACGGCAAATTCGATGCGTGGCCCAGTGTTGGAAACAGATTCTTGAGATTTAAGGATGTCGGGCTCGAAGAAGGTCCAGATGGTGAGGACGACGACGAAGCTGATGAGTATATCGCGTGCCATGACCATCGGGTTGCTGCGCGATACCGTGTTTGTATTGCCCAAACTGCTGCGCCATGCACTGCCCATGGCGAAGGCGAACGCTAAACCAGCGAGGAAGAGCAGGGCAAATTTGAGGGCTTGCCCGAGTGTATTGTTGCGCAGTGTGATCTCGACGAAACTCTGTGGACGCAAGGGCGCCAGTAAGCTTAGGACAGTGCCGGGTATTGAGCTAGTTTGATAGAGCGGTTGCTCGGAATGGATTAAGTGGCTGACGGCTCCAGGGCCATGGCGTAATGCGAAGTCTAGGTCTTGATTACCAGTTTCGGTTTGCTCGGCGAGGTAGCGATACAGCGTGTCGGGAGATTCTGAGAATCGCAGCGCGGTGTAGTTTTCGGCAATTCGATCTGGCTGTGCGCGAAAGAGAGCGGCCATTTGCGACCAATCGCCGAGTGTTTCGGTCAATTCGGCGAGACTGACCAATGAGGTGTAGTCGAGTTGACGGCCAAGCGAGAGGGTGCCGATGACTAGGTCTTCGCAGGCGATCGTGGCCTCTGGATTATAGCCTGCGGCCAAAGTTGCAAGATTGCCTATTTGCTGGGCGAGGCTGGGTTGGAAATGGCCAGCTTCGATCAGTAGCGCGAGTGTCAGCACGCCTGCATCATAGGGAGCACCTGCTGCATGACTGGCGGGGTGGAGGCGTGATAGGCCTGCGATATCGCGAATGCTTAGCAGTGCGGTGACGTTGCGATTACGCGAAATGGAGAGTGATTCGGTGAGTGAGGCGCGTTCGCTGCGCGGCAGTAGTTGAGGGATGACGGCGCGACTTTTACGCTGAGTGACACTACGCTTGAGTATATCTTCAAAGTCGCGGTCAGGGCCACCGCTGCTGGCAAAGTTTGGATTGTTGTCTAATAGCTGTTGAATCTGTGCCTGTTGGGCGGGGTCTTGACTGCCTGTCGCTGCTGCGAATCGTTGTGCTGGGCCGACATAGGCGGCATTAATTTCCTCCCAAATCTTGTCTTCAACTGAGCTGCTGTTAGCACCTGCGAGCTCGATGATTGTCGGATCAACAGAGCGTATCTGTGCTGGCACCAACAGCGCCGTGAGGGCCAATGCGGTGGCAATGATCAGTAGAATGAGGGTTTTGAGTAAAGCGACCATGTCGTAAAGTAAGCGTGCACTTTGGAGATTACGGTGTCGGTGGCAAGACAGAGATGACCCTAATTGTGTGCATTTATCGGGCCGTGCTCTAGATAAGAATTGCCAAGGGCTGCATGTGCGTCGTTTGTTTTTTGGATGGATCGCGAAACTGTGCTTAAATATTTTGATTCTGAATCTGTGGTGGAACACTACGCAAAGGCAGCGGAACGTTTGGGCCTGTGGCAATCTGAGGAAAAGATATTTACTCGCGTCTTTGAGCCCAGCGATTCCTTGCTCGAGCTAGGCTGCGGGGTTGGGCGGATTGCCCTTGGACTCCATGAGTTGGGCTACATCAATATTATGGCGACCGATTATTCTCGTGAGATGATCAAGCGCGCGCGCCATCTATCCACCTTGTTGGAATACAATATCCCGCTGCGCGTCTGCGATGCCACGGCTTTAGAATTTGATGACAACGCCTTTGATGGCGCTATTTTTGGGTTTAACGGGCTGATGCAGATTCCACAGGCCGCGCAACGCGAGCAGGCGCTGAGTGAAATTTATCGAGTTATTCGGCCAGGCGCTTGGTTTGTGTTTACCTCGCATGATCGCGAACGCTCACCGCATGGCAGCTTCTGGATTCAAGAACAGCAACGCTGGGAAGAGGCTGAGCAATCGGCTGACTTGGATGATTTCGGTGACCGCACGGAAGCCACAGGCGATGGTGTTCACTATATGCACGTGCCCTCTGTGCCGGAAATGGAGGCGGTGCTTGCGCGGGTCGGTTTTCGAGTCGAGGCCACTGTGATGCGCTCGCAACTCGCGCACGAGTCACCGGAAGTGGCGGCCTTTTCTGACGATTGCCGTTTCTGGGCGGTGCAAAAGCCTGAGGTTTCTGGCTAGATCAAGCCTGCTTCGTTGAAGCTATAGAGGCCGAGGCCTTGCGGGTCTTTGCTCTTTTGACCGAGGATAATGTGATCGAGTAGGTCGATGCCAATGATTTTGGCGGCTTCGCGTAGTTGGCGAGTCACTTGTATATCGGCACGGCTCGGGGCGGGATCACCACTAGGGTGGTTGTGAGCGACGAGGATAGCAGAGGCGCTGAGTCGGATCGCTTCCTTAAATACTTCTCTGGGGTGCACGAGACACGAAGACGCCGTACCCACGGTCACTTCGATGCGTTGAATTAGGCGATTTTTGCGGTCTAGGCAGAGTGTCCAAAAATGCTCGACCTCTTCGCCTGCGATCAGCGTGCGAAAGTGGTTTGCCACGACTTCGGGTGTATCGAAAATTGTTTCGACCGAATCGTCTTCTTGTAAAATACGGCGTGCGAAATCCATGACTGCCATCAATTGGAGTGATTTAACGGTGCCGATTCCCTTAATTTGTTGGAAGTCGGCAGCCGTCCAGCGCAGTAGGTGGGTGAGTGAGCCTGCGGTCGTGAGTAGATCGCTGGACATGGTAAGCACATCAATGCCGGCCGGACCGCTGCGTAAAATCATCGCGAGAATTTCACTGTCACTGAGTGCTTTGGCGCCGTGCTTGGCCAGCCGCTCTTGTGGTCGCTCGCTGGCAACCATGTCTTTAATACGGCGATTTTTCTGATATGAAGTGCTCATGCGTTCACTTACCTTGTGGTTTTTTGTTATTTTTGCAACCTCGAAACTTTAGCGGTCAGATTTCGGTGGAGATTCTTAGAAATCCGTGCACTTTCGCGCTCGTGAAATTTACACCTGCAAAACCGAGCCTATTTGGCGAAACTCTAGAAAGCCTCAAAGTGAGCGTCGAAGCGGCGGGCTTTCCCGGCTTTCGTGCGAAGCAGGTCATGGAGTGGCTCTACAAGAAGCGCGTCGATCAGTGGGATGCGATGAGCAACTTACCGAAGGCCTTTCGCGCGTGGCTGGATACTCACTATATTTTATATCCGACCTCATCGTTGATTGATAAGCGCTCGGACGATGTTACTCAGAAGCTATTGCTGGAGCTGGAAGACAAGTCCTTGATCGAGACGGTGTTGATCCGTGCGCCGCAGACGGGAGTGGGGCAGGAGAGTTCGCGCAAGACTGTATGTGTGTCGATTCAGGTTGGCTGCGCCTATGGTTGTAAGTTTTGCGCTTCGGGGCTTGCTGGCTTTCGGCGTAATTTGATGGCAGCGGAGGTGGTTTCGCAGCTAATGCATATTTGTCGTCGTGAGGATGCGCATACCACGCGGGCCAAGAAAGAGATCGCTTCGTTTGATAACATTGTGTTCATGGGGATGGGTGAACCGCTAGCGAACTATGATACATTGATACAGACCATTAAGATTTTGAATGCAGATTGGGGCCTCAATTTCGGTGCCCGTCGTATCACGGTTTCGACTTCAGGCCTCGCGCCACAAATTCTGAAGCTGGCAAACGAAAGTGTGCCTGTGCGACTGGCGATTTCGCTGCACGGAGCGACCAATGAGGTGCGTGACCAGATCATGCCGATCAATAAGAAGTATCCGTTGGAAGAGCTGTTGCCGGCGGTGAAGGCCTTTCAAGAGAAGCATGGCCGGATGTTGACGCTGGAGTTTATTATGATCAAGGACGTCAATGACAGCCTCGATCAGGCCAAGGCGTTAACCAAAATCGCGCGTGATCTACACGCACACGTGAATTGCATCCCTTACAACAAAGTTGAGGGACTGGAGTGGCAGCGCCCGAGTGTGCGTCGTCAGGATGCGTTTGTCGATGTGCTGCGTAAGGGCGGTGTCTCGGTGACAATTCGGCGCGAAAAGGGCCACGATATCAATGCAGCCTGCGGGCAACTACGCTTGAAAACAGAACAGAAAATGGCCGAGGACGAGTCGAAGCCGAGCAGCCCGTTTATTAATCCAAGGGTATAGCGGAACTAGGTGATATTGGCATTCCAACCCTGTTTTTTGGGATGCGGTGACAACTCTGGCCGGATCGACAGGACAGATCTCTGCCGTAGCAATGTCTGTATCACTTTCAGGAAAGACAGTAATGTCTGTGTCACTAACAGAGGAATTACCTGATTTCGCCTTGTCCGTGGATCACGAATTTATAAGTGCACAGCTCGTTGAGTCCCATGGGGCCGCGGGCATGTAGGCGATCGGTTGAAATACCAATCTCCGCACCGAGGCCGAATTCGAAGCCATCAGTGAAGCGCGTTGAAGCATTGTGATAGACGGTGGATGCATCGACACCGGCAAGGAAGAGACGTGCGGCATCGGCGTCTTCGGTAATGATTGCATCGCTGTGGCCGGAGCCGTTGGCATTGATCAACTCGATGGCGGCCTTAGTGTCTGCAACCACTGCGATTGAGATGATTAGGTCGGAATATTCAGTGCCGAAATCTTCAGGTGTGGCATCCACGAGTGGCAGGCCTGAGCCTGTGAGAATCGCTTTGGCCTTGGCCTCTACACGCAGCTCAACGCCGTTGTCGTGGAGCGCTTTGGCGAGTTGTGGGAGCTGTGCAGTGGCGTCTTGATGTACGATAAGATTTTCTGCCGCATTACAGACGCTAGGGCGTTGGCATTTGGCGTTGATTAAAATCGATTCGGACTTTTCGATATCGGCGGCCGCATCGATATAGATAGAGCAGACTCCAGTGTAGTGTTTGATCACTGGGATGCGGCTGTTCTCGACGGTGAAGCGGATGAGGCTTTTACCGCCCCGAGGGATGATGCAATGGATCGTATCATCTTGCTTGAGTAATACGCTGAGTGCGGATCGGTCTGAGGTGGGGATGACTTGAACGGCATCTTCGTTAATCCCTGTTTCTTTGAGCGCTGCACGGATGATTTCGGCCAGTTTCATGTTGCTATGAAACGCCTCCTTGCCGCCACGAAGAATTGATGCGTTGCCTGACTTTAGGCATAGAATCGCACAGTCTACGGTCACATTTGGACGTGATTCGTAGATGATGCCAATGACGCCGATAGGCACACGGATCTTACGCAGGTCAAAGCCTTTGGGTGGAGAGAGGCGCTCGATTTCTGCGCCGACAGGGTCCGGGAGGGCTGCGACTTGACTCACACCTGCAGCCATGACGGTGATACGCTCGGCGGTTAGGCTGAGACGCTCCAGCATGGGGCCGGAGAGTTCCATGTCTTTGGCTGCTTCGAGGTCGAGGGCATTCGCTTCGAGAATGACATCGGTTTGCTCGACGAGCTTGTGCGCCAATAATTTAAGGAAGCTGTTCTTGGCTTCAGTCGAGAGCGTGGCGAGGTCGAGCGATGCGGCGCGTGCGCGCTTGGCAATGTCTTCGATGAGTGTGGAGATTTGATCGGTGTCCATGACTTGAGGGCTGTGGTGTGAGAGCGGAGAGCTGAGAGCTAGCTGAGACTCAAGGGCTGAGGCCAGAGAGCGGAGAGCTATTATGTTTGGATTGCGCTTATGACATCGTCCCATACATGTGCAGGGAGCACGCTGCCTTGGACTTGCACCACGGCGGCGCCGAGGATGGAGCCTATTTTTGCAGATTGAGCATGCTCGAGTTGGTGTGACCAGCCGTGCAGGAAGCCTGCTGCCCATAGATCGCCGGCACCAGTGGTGTCGATGACTTTGGCGGCGTGCATTGGTTCGATTTTGGTGACTTCGCCGTGGTGCGCGATATAGGAGCCGTGTGAGCCGACTTTGACGGCGGCGATCTCACAATATTCGGCGAGCTTAGTGGCAATGGCACGGTAGTCGTCTTTGATTCCTGTGAATGCCTCGGCTTCTTCTTCGTTGGCAAAGACGATATCGACGTAGTCGCGTAGGATGGTAGGCAAAATCGCACTGGTCGCATGCACGACCTCAAAGGAGGCTAGGTCGAGACTAATGGTGCAGCCGGCGGCTTTGGCAGATTCGAGTACACGCATCATCAGTGCTTCATTGAAGAGTAGGTAGCCTTCGATGTGTGCGTGGTTGCAGCCGGCAAAATCGGCGGCTGAGATTTCTTCGGGCGCGAGGGTCATGGCGGCGCCGAGGTTAGTGCGCATGGTGCGCTCGCCGTCGGGCGTGACGAGAGAGACGCATTGGCCGTTGGCTTGTTCGCCAACTTTAAAGCGTGAGCAGTCGCCGCCGAGTTGAGTAAACTGCTGGCGATAGAATTCACCTTCGGAGCAATTACCAATCTTGCCGAGAAAGCTGGTGTTGTTCCCCATACGTGCGAGGGTGAACAGTGTGTTACCTGCCGAGCCGCCGGGCGCTTTGACCGTTTGGCCAGGGATGCTCCTGAGCAGTGTTTCAATCGCAGTCGCATCGACCAGCACCATTCCGCCTTTGTCGCCATCGATTTGCTCGATGAAGTTGCCTGGGACTTGTGCGATTGCATCGACGATGGGGCTGCCGACTCCGATAATAGTAAATGGTAAGCTCATGATTGTTCTATGTGTAAAAGTTAATTCCGAGGGTGTCGAAGGAAACATAAAAAAACCGCCGTTCCAAGTGGAAAGGCGGTTTGAGAAGGTTTTGTAGTCGGGGCTACAGCGCGTCGCGGATCTTTGCGTAGATAACCTGCGATTGTGGCAGGTCGCCGAGCGCGCCAACACGAATGCGGATTTCAGATTCGCCTGCCGCTATTTGCTGGATGCGCACGACCACTTCTTTGTCGCCGACTTGACGAGCGAAGATCTTAATGTAGTCCTGCTTGTGAAGTTCGCCAGTGCGAAGCAGGCCCATGCCGTCTATCGCGCGAATGGCACTCAAGAAAACAGCGTTCGCATCAGCTGTAATGGGCGCGTAGAAGTAACCAGATTGGTATTTCGCGGTCTGCTGTTGCCCTGTCATCGGATCGATTGCGACAGGTGTCGTGCAGCCAGAAAAAAAGACTACGGTGAGTGTAAGGATGGAGAGGATCGTTGCTTTCGCTTTCATAATTTTTTCTATAGAAATGATTTTTAAGCAGAGTGCAATCAGAAGCTTTTAACATATATTGTTCCGTTGCAGTCTTTAAATAGCAGCTGTTGGTCGCGTGTGCCTATAAATACTAGGCTGGTGGCGGCATCTACAGTGTAGTTGATATTGTAATCCTATTGGGCGTCACGTGCGCTTGCAAGCCCGTCCGGATGCCGTCGATATGAATATTGTGTAGATACTTTGAGACGGGCACTTTGCGGTTTGTCTGGCTGATTACTGAAGCTAGATAACTTTAGTTGCAACGGTATCGGCTGCCCTGATTCGTCACTCATAAGTGATTGGTGACGTATTAAGCTGGTTTTAGCACTTTCAGTACGATTTCTCCATCGTTCAATTGAGCAGTGAGCTTATCTTGGTTTTGGCCGATTTGGGCGCTGCTGATAATCGCGCCGTCGGTGCTTTTTAGTACGGCGAAGCCACGGCGCATGGTGGCATTTAAGCTGCTGTTATTTAGGCGTTTCTGCAGATGGAGGAGGTGCTCGCGTTTTGTGTGTGTGTCGACTTGAGTCGCGCGATTAAAGCGTTGCTGCAGATGGAGGAGGTGCTCGCGTTTTGTGTGTGTGTCGACTTGAGTCGCGCGATTAAAGCGCTGCTGTAGGTTTTTGAGCGCTTGGTGTGCTAAACTGATTTTAATACGGGGGTGATGCTCGGCGAGGCTCTGTGAATGTTGGGCGAGCTTTGTGCGTTCGCGATGCAGACGTGTTTGCAGGGCTTGACTGAGGTGGTTTTCGAGGTCGTCGAGCTTCATGCCAAGCATTTCGACCTGACGTTCGGGCGCGATAATATGCATTTTCGAATGAAGCGCGCTGAGACTTTGGCGCCGCTCGGCGATGCCAGTTTGGATCCAATGCAGCAAGTTGTTCTCGGCGCGCTCTAGGCGTTGCTCCGCTTCGATCATCAGTGATGAGATGAGCTCGGCTGCTGCGGAAGGCGTCTCAGCACGTTGGTCGGCGGCGTAGTCAGTTAGGACCGTGTCGATTTCGTGCCCCACTGCTGAAATCACGGGCAGCGGGCAGGCCGCAACCGCGCGTGCCAGCACTTCTTCGTTAAAGGCCCATAGGTCTTCGATGCTCCCACCGCCACGAGTGATGACGACGATGTCAAAATTCTGACTCGCTCCGGCATATTCGAGCATCGCGGCCACTTCTTGTTCGGCTCCTTTGCCTTGCACGCGTGCTGGGAATATCACGACTTCGCCCTTGTAATTGCGACGACGGAGAATGCGCAGGAAGTCTTGCAGCGCCGCACCCGTCGGAGAGGTTACCACTGCGATGCGCATTGGCAGCGCAGGAAGTGAGCGCTTACGCTCTTTTTCAAACAAGCCTTCAGCGGCGAGCTTTTGCTTCAGCCGTTCAAACTCCATTTGCAAACGCCCTTGGCCACTTTGGATGGTCATTTTGGCGATCAACTGGTAGCGGCCATGTGGAGCATAGACGGACAGGCTGCCAAATAGTAGCACTTCCATGCCGTCCTCGAGTTGAAATCCTTGTTGAGCGGCATCGCGGGCAAATAGCACGCAGGGAAGCTGGCTGCTAGCGTCTTTGAGTGAGAAATAAACATGCCCCGAGCTTTGTCGGCGAAGGTTGGAGACCTCGCCTTGCACCCAAATCTGAGTGAAGCGACCTTCTAACTGCGCCTTGATCTGGCGAGTTAGTTCGGTGACTTTTAATACTTGGTCAGAGGCGGGGCTTATAAGATTATCCAACATAGCTGGTGCTTGGTTTGTTCAATATACGTGTGACAAGGATAATGACGATGAGGAACAGTACGGCTGTGATCGCCAGTCCGACACGGCCTTCGAAAAGGGTGCCGCCGGTGACAATGAATCCGATTGTGTAGAGGCTCTGTGCTGGCAAAGATGCAAGCAGGTAGGTCTTGAAGCGCATCCCCATCACGCCGAGGGCGACGTTCTGTACGGAATAGGGGATGCCCGGTGTGATGCGCACGATGATGCCTAGGCGCAGGGCACTGCTATCTGAAAACTCCGGAATCGCCCACTTGTTCAATAGATTTTTCTTCAGAAAGACCCTAAGCGGGCCGGAGGCCAAGGCATAAGTCCAGATCGAGCAGAAACTGGTCGCAGCAATGCCAATCGCGCAGGTCACGGGCAGCCCAAAGCGTGGCCCCATGACAATGCCGAAGAAGATGAGCAGCGGGCTCATGGGACAGCCGATACCTGGCAGTGTTGCTAATAACAGCAAAAATAAGATCGGGCGCGCTTCCAAATAAGCATATCCATTCGAGCCGAGCGTTTTCCAATATTCGAGTTCAGGATGTGCGCTCCAAATATAGTAAACCGCAGCGGCACTTATCAGTGCTGGGACTAGCAACAATAGTAGCAGGCGTATAAGTCGCTTTGAAGGCTCTGGTTGGTTCGGCATTATGGCTAAGTTGGGAACATTTTGCATCAGTGGCAACATCGCGTATCCCTTGCTTGCACAGTTCAGTAAATGTCTTAACGTGCTCATTTTATGGAAGATGACGCTAACCAATCCCCTAGTAATATAGTCCCCGTCGCACTCGCAGTGCTGGGAATCGTTCTCGGCGCTGCTGGCCTATATTTCGGGCTGACCGCAAACCAACGGCTGAACCCGATCAATGAGTCTGTTTCCGCGGGCGCAACTAGCTCGGCTAAAATCGAAAAAGTGATCAATGGGTTTCAGACTCAGGTCGCCGAGCTCGCCGCCCAAATGTCCGAGCAGTCCAAGACAGTGAACCGTCTGCGAGTTTATAGCTCGCAAGGTGAACAAGCGGTTAAAAAGCTCGCAGGTGAGCTTAATACCAATCGCGTGCAGATCGTAAAGACCGCAGAGATGCTCAATGAGTTTGCCGCCGCGGGTTTTCGCGCAGTGCCAGCAACCCAAGTAGCGAGTGCTGCACCGAACGATGCCGGATCTCAGGCCATCACGGCTGCTCCTGGAGCTGGCCGCAGTTATGTAATCGCACCCGGAGATAATTTTGGTAAGATTGCGGGCAAGTTTGGCGTCGCCGTTCAATCGATTCTCGAAGCGAATCCAGATGCAGATCCACGCCGGTTGGCAATTGGTCAAACGATTCAAATTCCTACCAAGTAATGTCCGATTCGGACGAGGCTGTTGCTCCACAGAGCTGGGATTTATTAGACGATAAACTACTCAATGCTTGTCGCGTATGGGATCTGCGTGCGCGTCGCTATCGTCATCCCAAAAAAGGCACCGAAGGTGAGTTTTATTATATCGATTCACGCGACTGGGTCATTGTCATCGCGCGAACCCGTGATGGTGAATTGATACTAGTGCGTCAATTTCGTTGGGGCATTGATGCGCTCTCGTGGGAATTCCCTGGAGGTATTATTGATGCTGGCGAAGATCCCGTGACCGCCGGACTGCGGGAACTCCGCGAAGAGACTGGCTATGTCGCCGAGAGCGGACGTTTAATCGGGCACTGCCGTCCGAACCCAGCGATACTGAATAACTATTGCCATGTCGTCTTTGCTGATAATGTAGCGTTGCATGCGGATGGCACCGAATGGGATGAGCACGAGGAGATGGAGATTCGTGAGGTTGCCGAAGCAGAGGTCTTTGAATGGGCGAAGGAATGTAAGATCGGCCATGCGCTGGCACTCGCAGGATTGCTTTATTATCAGTCCATGGAGCGGTAGTCTAATTGTCGGGGCGAGCCTTGGCGCGCCCCGACAGTGTTGCTGGTGCGCTGCGAGTTAAACGCTCAGTTCCTTCTTGGCTTCAGCTTCCAGCTCGCTGACTTTCGCGCGATCCGGAGCTGCACCGCGTGCCATATCTGGCTTGCCGCCGCCTTTGCCACCGACAATCGGGGCGAGAGTTTGGATGAGCTTGCCGGCCATGAGTCCCGCTGCCTTCGCGTCGTCGCCACAGAGTGCGCCGAGGTGGAGCTTCGCACCATCGTCGATGATGAAGAAGGCCGCTGGCGTGAACTGCTGTTGCTTGAGACCATTCATCAACTCTTGTAGTAGCGCAGCAGGGCCTTCGGCGTGGATCACGAGATTAGCTGCTAGATCCTGCTCTTCGAGTATGGCGTTGGCCATCTTGGCGGCACCAGCGGCTTGTGCTTTTTTGACTCTCTTGTCCGCATCAATACATGCCTCACGGAGAGTGCCCAAATGCTTTTGATAGCTTTTGACGGTGGCATTTATCTGGTGAGCATCGTTGCCTCCGGCGAGCAGCGCCCCCATGATATGTGGGAATTCTACGTGCTCAACCGGGCTTTGTTCCGCCTTACTCAGTGCATGATTTGACTGATTCAACTTGTCTCGCAGGACTTTCTCCTCAGCCGTGCCTTTTTCGGCGATTTCGTTGAGCCAGTTCCAAGCGGCGGGGCCGCAGAGGGCTTCGATGCGGCGCACTCCGCTGGCGATGGCACCTTCGGATTTGATCTTAAAGAAACCAATCTCGGATGTGTTGCGCACGTGGGTGCCGCCGCACAGCTCCATTGAGTAGCCGTTGAGCGCTTTCGATTCGCCGCCGATTTGAACGACGCGCACGAGGTCGCCATACTTGTCGCCGAAGAATTGCATGATGTCTGCGCGTTTCTTGACGTCGGCGTGTGGCACCTCAATCCAAGAGACTGTCTCCGCTTTTTGGATACAAGAATTTACTTTGTCTTCCATCTCCGTGATTTGAGCCGGTGTGAGTGCCTTGGCATTGAAGTCGAAGCGGAGGCGGTCTGGCGAAACGCTGGAGCCTTGTTGTGAAGCGTCGGTGGAGACGACTTCGTGCAGTGCCCAGTGCAATAGGTGTGTGGCGGTGTGGTGCGCTTCGATCGGCAGGCGACGCGTTCGATCGAGTTCAATCGTAATTGATTGTTGAGCGCTGAAAGTGGAGTGTTGAAGGTTCTCAAGGATATGCGCCGTGGCATGGCCAATCTTCAGAACAGCTACGATAGGATACGTCACCCGGTCAATCGTCGCGGTGCCGACATCGCCTTCTTGGCCGCCCATTTCGGTGAAGAGCACAGTCTTATTAGTAATGACAAGGATTTGCTCGTCTTGTTGGTGGACTTCGAGGATCTTCGCTTCGCAAGAGTCAGCATCGAAACCGAGGAATTCGGTGGTCGCTTCAGAGCTGAGGTTGAGCGCGCGAACGATGGTTTTCTTTTGCGATGCGCGCGATAATTCGCGGGCTTTTTCCATGCGATCTTCGACAGCTGCTTCATCGAGTGCGATGCCGCGCTCACGGCAAAGCAGGGCAGTGAGGTCGAGCGGGAAGCCGTAGGTATCGTAAAGTTTGAAGGCATCTTCCGTCGGGAAGACATTCGATTTGCCCGCGTCGCTTTCAAATAGTTGTAGGCCGCGATCCAGTGTCTTATTAAAACTATTTTCTTCGGTTGCGAGTGTGTCCTTGATGGCTTCGGCGCGCGGGCCGATCTCGGGGAACACAGAGCCAAACTCTGCGACAAGCGTATCGACCAGTTTCGGCAGGAAAGGCTGGTTGCCATCGAAGCCGAGTGCACGGCCGTATTTGACTGCGCGCCGCAGGATGCGACGAAGTACGTAGTTGCGCCCAGTATTGCCGGGCAGGATACCGTCGGCGATCGAGAAGCTGAGTGTGCGGATGTGGTCGGCGATCACGCGAAAGGCGATCGCTTGCTCCAGTGTATCGGACTTCCCGGTACCTTCACCGGGATAGATGTCGACGTAGCTCTTGCCGCTGAGTGCTTCTAGGGTGCGGAAGATCGGCTGGAAGACGTCGGTCGCGTAGTTGGTCGGCTTCTTTGAGAAGTCGGTAAAGCCCTTGGTGTTTTGGATGAGTGAGCAGGCGCGTTCAAAGCCCATGCCGGTGTCGACGTGCTTGGCGGGTAGGTCGCGGAAACTGCCGTCAGCCTCTGCATTGTATTGAATGAAGACGAGGTTCCAGATCTCGATACAGAGATCGGAGTCCATATTGACGAGCTTGCCTCCGCTGTCGCCGTTAGGGGTCAGGTCGACGTGCAGTTCGGAGCATGGGCCGCAGGGGCCGGTCTCGCCCATCATCCAGAAGTTGTCTTTCACGTTGCCGTTGACGATGTGCTTCTTCGGGTCGAGGCCTTTTTTCTCAAATAGAGCTGCCCATAAATCGTAGGCTTGTTGGTCGAACGAAGACGGATCGCCTTCCGAGGGCGCATAAACCGAGGCGTAGAGTCGTTCGGCTGGTACACCCCAGACATCGACGATCAGTTCCCAGCTCCATTCGATGGCTTCTTTTTTGAAGTAATCACCGAACGACCAATTGCCAAGCATTTCGAAGAAGGTGTGGTGATAGGTGTCGTAGCCGACATCCTCCAGATCGTTATGTTTCCCGCCTGCACGAATGCACTTTTGTGTGTCGGTCGCGCGTGCTGGCGAATAGGGTGCCTTCTCGGTGCCGAGGAAGTAGGGCACGAATTGATTCATCCCCGCATTGGTAAAGAGCAAGCCGGGAGATTGCGGCATCAATGAAGCCGATGGCACGGGCGTGTGCTGCTTTGAAGCAAAGAAGTCGAGGAAGGATTGGCGGATTTCGGAGGAGGTCATGATAAAAGGAAGAGCTGCGAGGCTGAGTTATTTGGAACCACGAATGGACACGAATTAACACGAATATAGATAATGAACAGGAGTTATAAAACGATGCGTTCCCATTCCAAATTTGGCCGTTTAAAGTTGATGATGAGGCCCACTTTGTGTCCGGTGATTTTCAAATAGTTGAGCATTTGTGCTCGCTCGATGTTGGTGATGTGGTCGATGACTTTGGTGTCTACTATAACTGAATTGAACGCAATTAGGTCGGGGATATATTCCCCGACGGGGATGGTTTTATAGAGAACCGGAAATCGCGTCTGTTGCGCAAATGGGATTTTGCGCAGCTGGAATTCCACGACCATTGAGTTCTCATATGGCTTTTCGAGTAAACCATTACCCAACTCATTGAGAATCTCGAAGGCGCACCCTACGATGTCATAAACCTCTTTTGCAAAAGGTCCTGTGAATTCGTGTTGATTCGTGTCCATTCGTGGTTCCTAAAACGAAGTCGTTGTCGTATTACAGTTTGGCGAGCACGGCGGCGGCCATTTCTTTGGTGCCTACCGAGTCGAGGCCGAAGGCGATGTCGCCGGTGCGGGTGCCGCTGGTGACCGCTTTCTCAACTGCGGCTTCGATGGCAGCTGCGGCTTCGAACTCGCCGAAGCTATAGCGCAGCATCATCGCTCCCGAAAGGATTTGTGCACAGGGGTTGGCGATGCCTAGTCCTGTGATGTCTGGGGCAGTACCGCCAGAGGGTTCATAGAGTCCGAATGGGAAGCCGAGCTTGTTCTTTTCCGCGCCGAGGCTGGCAGATGCCAGCATGCCGAGGGAGCCACAGATGACGCCCATTTCATCCGACAGAATGTCGCCGAACATATTTTCAGTGAACAGCACGTCGAATTGGTTCGGGTCGCGTGCGAGTTGCATCGCGGCGTTGTCGACATACATGTGGCTGAGCTCGATTTCTGGGGCGTGCTTGGCGAAGTAAGCGGTAACGACCTTGCGCCAGAGGACGGACGTTTCGAGCACGTTGGCCTTGTCGACCGAGCAGACGCGGTTGCCACGTGCTTTAGCGGTGTCGATCGCGACTTGGGCGATGCGCTCGATCTCACTGGTCTTGTAAACCATCGTGTCGATCGCCTGCTCTTCGCCATTTTCAAGTGTGGTGGTGGTCTTTGGCTGACCAAAATAGATGCCACCAGTGAGCTCGCGGATACAGACGATATCGATGCCGTTGGGGATGCGGTTGTCTTTGAGTGGCGAGGCTTCAGTCAATTGTGGATAGAGTAGGCCTGGGCGCACATTGGCGTAGAGCGAGAATGCCTTACGAATCGGCAGCAGGGCCGCACGCTCGGGTTGATCTTTGGGTGGCAGGCTTTCCCATTTAGGTCCGCCGACAGAGCCGAACAGGATCGCTTCGGAGTTTTCGCAGATTTGCTTGGTCGAGTCAGGAAAGGCCACGCCGTGGTTGTCGATTGCAACACCACCGATGTCTGCGTGCGCGTAATCGAGCGCAAAACCGAACTGGTCGCCGGTGGCTTTAAGGACGTCGAGAGCGACTGTCATGACTTCAGGGCCGATACCATCACCGGGAAGAACTGCGAATTTGAGTGTTTTCATATAAAAAGCTGCGTAAATTTGGAAAAACGGAGTAATTTGTCCTGCAACTCGCTCGCTTCAAGCCTTTTCGGGCCACTTAACCTATTGAGCGTCAAGCAGTGCTTTAAATCCGCGCCTGAGTCGTGAGTAGACCTCGATCTTAATTCTGTATAAACTGTGGGTCGCTCAGTGTTTTCAGGAAGTCGACTAGTGCGGCTTTGTCCTGTGCCGAGAGTTGTAATCCGGCTGTTGGATGTTTTGCTAAATTCGGGTCGAGGGTCACTCGTGATGTGATTCCGCTGCTGTAATGCTCCACAACTTCCTCAAGAGTCTGGAAGCGACCGTCGTGCATGTAGGGCG
>CALKBZ010000026.1 GCA_937775295.1 uncultured Opitutales bacterium | reverse complement strand
CGACGACCTGAGCAAAGCACTCCACTACGTCGGTGCCGCAGGCAAGGCCTCCGAAGTAAAGGCACTGGTCAACATGGTGATGAATATCAACACCGCCGCGCTAGCCGAAGGCCTCGGCATCGGCGACGCACTCGGCATCGATCTAAAAATGCTCTGCGATATCTTCAGCCAAACCGGCGCCAACTCCCGCGTGCTGGAAACCGACGCGGAAGACATGATCATCCGCGACCACGATTGCTACTTCTCCGCATCGCATGCCGCCAAAGATTCCGGCATCGCGCTCGGGCTGGCAGCAACGCAGGGCATTAACGCCCCACTCGCACAAGCGACGTTTGATCAATACACCAAGCTCACTGAGATGGGCAAAGGCGAACTCGACAAATCCGGCATCGCAGAACTCACCTTCCAAGGCCGCAACGCCTAATCTTAATTGGAGGGCAATGCTCCGTCATTGCCGCCGAATCTTCGCTCGGAAACGACGGAGCGTTTCCCTCCACTCTGACACTCCCGCTCAGTCCTCTGATCTCAGTCCTCCACTCCTACCATGAACCAAACCATTAAAAACTCTCTGGGCGAAACGCTCGATTACACATTCACATCCGGCGCTACAAGTTGCCGCGATGAAAAGTGGCTCGTCATCCTAGGCCACGGCGTCACGGGTAACAAAGATCGTCCAGTTATCGCCGATACTGCCAAAGCACTGAGCGAGGCTGGCTTCGACACGCTCGCGTTCTCGTTTGCCGGCAATGGCGATTCCGAAGGCGACTTCCGCAGTGCCACCATCTCCAAGGAGGTCGGTGACTTGAGCTGCGTGATCGATGCCGGCGCCAACGCGTATCCAAAAATAGCATACGTAGGCCACAGTATGGGCGGCGCAGTTGGCGTCATTCAAGCCACACGCGACGGCCGCATCAAAGCACTCGTTTCGATTGCAGGCATGATCGACACCAAGGCGTTCGCAACGACTGAGTTCGGCGAAGAGACTCCCGACACTGGCCTCATGTGGGAAGAAGAAAGCTGCCCGCTGTCTTCGGATTTCATGAAGGATCTGTGCGATACCATCGTCACCGTCGAACCACTCGCCGATTGCATAGCCACTCCGTGGTTACTCGTCCACGGCACAGCCGACGACGTCGTTCTGCCGAAAGACACGGAGTGCGTTAAAGGCCTACAAGGCGACGCAGTCGAAGCAGTCTTCGTCGAAGGCGCTGACCACAGTTTCAACCAACCCGCCCATAAAGCACAACTCACCGAAACCATTGCCAACTGGATGCGTAGCCGGCCATACTAAGTCCTTCTTGGCCAAATCAGTTGACTAACTGATTCGCCCCACAACCAGCTAGGCTATAGCAAATTACTACTGCCTTCCACACCCTACCCCCGACGTATTCGTATCACTTAATTGCAGAGCGTATTTTGGCTCTAAATCCCACACACACATACGACAAGACACCTCAACCATTCATCGGCCTACTGTTTCACGCGCTCGGCGGAGTCGCCGCAGCCAGCTTCTACGCCCCACTTAAATTCATCCGCAAATGGCCTTGGGAATGTTTCTACCTGGCGATGAGAGCCTTTGCATGGTTGCTCACGCCATGGATCTTCGCCGGCGCAACCACTCCCGATCTATTCGGCGTGCTCAGCCGCGCACCTGCCTCTGCACTGGGGTGGACCTTTCTATTTGGACTACTATGGGGCGTAGGAGCGGTCACATACGGATTGACGATGCGTTACCTCGGCATGGCACTTGGCATGTCCGTCGCTCTGGGATTTTGCGCATTGTTTGGCACCCTGATCCCACCAATCTTTCGTGGTGAACTGATGGCGGTTGCGTCCACCACTGGCGGGCAAGTGGTGATCGGCTGAGTCGCCGCGGCGCGGTGGGCATTCTAGTGGCAGGCTACGCGGGCTTCCGCAAAGAGCGTGAGCTGCCCGCCGAGCTAAGCGCCGACCACAAGTCCGGCGACGACCAGTTCGCCCCGATCAAAGGACTGGTGGTGGCCTTTATCTGCGGACTGATGAGTGCCTGTTTCGCCTTTGGCATACAAAGTGGCGTGCCGATTGCCGAACTCGGTGTCGAAGCCGGCGCCAATCCGCTGTTTCAAAACAACGTGGTGCTCTGGGTAATCCTGCCGGGCGGATTCCTCACCAACACACTCTGGTGCCTGTATCTGAATCGCCGTAATAAAACCTTTAGTGGCTACCGCTCTGCAACGCCCTCGGAGACGACCGGCATCCTCACCCTGTGCGCCGCATCCGGCATTATCTGGTATTTCCAGTTTTTATTCTACGGCATGGGCTCGACCAAAATGGGCGCCTTCGATTTCTCCAGTTGGTCGCTGCATATGTCGTTCATCATCATCTGTGGCAATTTATGGGGGCTGTTTTTCAAAGAATGGCGCGGCGTGACTCGCGCCACACTGAGCATTGTATGGACAGCCATCCTATTGCTCATTCTATCCACAGTGATCATCGGTTGGGGCAACTCACTGGGCACCACTACAGCAGCGCACTAATCTAAGGCATTTTGTTTCTTCACTTGTCCAAAGGGCACCGGCAACTCAAGCATCTCTCTTTAAAATCAACCGCGTGGAGCGCAGCTCTTTTACGCGGCCACTTCAAAGTCGGCAATTATTACATCCTCAGCCTCTATCCCTAAATCACTGGCTTTGTAATCTCCGATCAAAAAATCGCCACAATCGTCCACAAAATTATCAACGAATTACCTAAACGGAAATTCCCAGCGAAACAGTCGATTGCTGCACTATTCGAAACGCCCACCCCACCCTTTGAGGCACTTGCGTGGATGCACATCCCCGGCAAGCGCATGGGCAAGAAAATCTGCCAAATTCTAAAAGAAGATCATGCCGCCGACTACGAACCAGGACATACCAAAATCCGCCCCACCTGCTGGAAGGGGTAATTGTCCCTGCTTACTCGCCCATCGCCTGTACCTGTAACCTGTACCTGTCTGTACCTGTACCTGTACCCCCTCAAAATAACAACCCCAGTCATGTCAACTGTATCCCCTCAGTCTGGAACGAGCCTCCGTTTGGAGCAGCGATTGCACTACAACACATGCAAAGCATCCTCACCGCCAGCGAGCAGGCTGGGTGAGATACGTTTATCGAGCGTCACTAGCTTTGCTCGTTTCTCAATCGCGCTGACTAATAAATAATAATCAGTGAGGTGTTTGGAGGCAGGCAATTTAGGGTAACGGACAACTGTTCGCATCGAAACGGTATCTGCCCAGAATTGATGGCCCGCTTGAGCGCACAGTGCCACCAGTAGACCACGAGCAGCCTCGGCTGATTGCGGCCCGTTGGGGTAGTTTTCATGTCCCAGGATCCGTATAAAACCATTCTCTGTAATCGGACAGGTCGCCCAACCATCGACATGATGGTTCCAAAACCACTCCGCCACGGTTTCGTGATGGACGTGATTTGTATCCACCAAGGCGATCAGCACATTAACATCTAGCAGAAACATTAAATGCCTTCCTCGTCGATCAAATCATACACCGCAGCTGAGGTCACTTGTTGACCGCCGCTGCTTTTTAAGTAAGGCATCCCCCGCTCATTGACTTCGTAACAACACTCCGAATCGCGGCGCGCGTATCCCACAGGTTCGACCTCACGCCGCAACGCGTGCTCGACAACAGCCCTCAACGTTGTCCCCCGCCGAAGCGCGGTCGCCTTGGCAGCAACCAGCAAGGAATCATCAATATCCATCGTCGTTTTCATAATATGGGTTACTATATGGGTATATGGGAAAAAAGTCAATCACCCGCCTCAAACCAAAGTTACACCACAAATTCACCGGTTGCAGTTACTGTGCAATACCGCCCACACTACTCATATAAGTGAAACAATTACTTTTTACGCGTAGCGGAAAATACATCACCAGTCGGCTGGTTCGGTAGAGTATGCTGCCAGGCTTCGAGTTGCTTGCGCAACTGTGTCACCACTTCTGGATGCTGTGCTTTCAGGTCATTTTTTTCGTAGATATTGGCGGTGATGTCGTAGAGCTCGACATGATCCAGCGCTTGATTGGCGACCAGTATACATCAGACTGTAGACCGCGTTCACTCCAAGTAAGACAGGCGCATAAATGGCTCGCACAGGGCGAAAGGCGTAAGCGCCATTCGAATTCGTTTCTCTATTCAAAGCGACCACTTTAATGCTGGCGTCAGCATTATTCTTTTGGGCGTGAATATCAAAAAGATTATTCTTCGGATTAGCGGTCGTTCTGTTCGGGAAATAAGCCCCGGCATCCAGAGCGTAGTCACTTCCAGAAGTGCTTAAGCGCTTATACAAATTCGCATAATCCCGCAGAAGCCACCAACTGGCCCCTCACCACAGATTCCGGCACAGAGATGTCGCCAGAAAAGACATTACTTGCACCCTGGAAATCTCTGAATAAAAACCGATCTTTGATTGTGATCCTCGAGGCATTTTGAAGAGCAGCCAAACTGTCAGTCCCTGCGACAAACCCACCAGTCCGCTAGTTAAAAAGAGTCGCGTCCTCGGACTCCGCGATTCCATTCATCTCAAAGGCGAGGCTGAGGTCGCGTCGGAGACCTCCGTTTTTGACATCACAGAGCACAGCACGGCTGCCAAAGGTAATGTCGTGGCGGAATGCTTTAAGCCAAGCAGCCGCATCCTGACTGCATCCTGACTGCTTCCTGTGACAAGGGGTAAAACCTGAGGTGCTGACCGCCTTGTTGATATTGGCGAGCCAACTGTTATGCGGAGCGTCTTTTCAATGGGGTGCGCCACCAGTCCATTAAATGGGCTGGTGGCATCACTGGCAAACACGCCATAATCAACGCCGGGAGAAGCAGACAGGCGCGGCGCTTGCTTACGATCGTCATCGGTGAAGGTTCCCTCGTGCCAAGAAAAATCAGCTTTGACACCTTCATCTTCGACCCAATAGGCATAATAGCCTTCACTCAAAGACCCATCGCTGAAAAATGGGATTTTTTCGGCGATGACACCATTGTTTAAATCGCGACTTCCTGATGCATCAACCGCTGCGAAAATCTTGCATGAATTGGACAACGTTACCCCCTTGGCATCTGAATCCAAGACGAGACCATTTGCCGCAGACGAAGAGACAAGCCACCGCTTAAATGCTTTAGTGTCTGGAGTTGCGGGACTGCAATTGCTGGTATCCCAAACACCTGCCCAGCGATGACGCCCTGGGGGCGTCGTTGCGCACGCTCAGAATAGGGAGAAGCAAGCATCAATTATTGGAATTGGGAGGGCAAGGGCAGATGACGTCTTGAACGATCGCAAATTGCGCAATAATCACAAGCACAAGTATACAGAGACCGATCAGTTTGACAGTAATATTCAGCGCACAAATGCTGCGAGGCGCAAGCGCAATGTTAATATCAACCACAACTTACCACTCTTTTTAAAGTTAGGCGAAACTACGGCGCCGCAAGCGTATGCCAACGGCGATTTAGTCGAACAGATCAACCAGCTACGCACAGTGCGCATGGACCGAAGCAGCGCAGCAGGGATAAGACACAACCAGCTCTGGGCCCCGCGACCCGAGCCATCTTCCCTGAGAGAGACTATTTTCGAATCTGATAGTCGGTTTTATTTGTAATGAGTTTTTGAATACTTTCGAAGGCGGTGTTCACTTCCTTATCCTTGAGGGTACGGTCGGCGGCGCGGAAACTCATGCTCACTGCGAGGCTCTTCTTACCTTCAGGGAGCCCTTCGCCTTGGTAAACATCAAATACGCGAACGCTTTCGCAGTTGAAACCTAGGGTGGCTTTTTTAGCGAATTTGGCGACGTCGTTTTGCACCTGTCCAGCGAGGACGGCTTGATCGACGATGAGTGCCAGATCCTTTGATGACGCGGGTTGATTGCTGATCACACTATGGCGACCACGCTTGGCTTTGCGCTCGAAGAACTTCGGCGTCATCAGCACCGAACCGGCAATCACGGCTTGGTCGATATCCCAGCGATCCTTGAGAGTCGCGATATTTAGCAGACCGACGGTTGCCTCAAAGCCCATCTTGGCAAAGTCGCCAGCATCGGCAGATTGACCGCCCTGCCAAAGCTTGCACTCCGCAATCGGATTGTAGTTGAGCTTGCTAGACGCGGTGCCAGCCAGATCGAGAATATTACCTGCGAGTGTGCGTGCGGTGTAGAAATCGGCGACCTCGCGCTGACGCCATTCGCGGCTGACTTGATCGGCAAGAATGACAAAGCTGACAGAAATGAGCTCAACCATCTCGCCCTTCACTTCGCGATAAACGTGACCACGCTCAAAGAAGCGCGTAGCTCCAGTACCACGGGCGTTATTGAGCTTGAGCACATCCAATAGCCCTGGGATCAGTGACGGTCGCATGTGGCTTTGATCGCTCTGCAAGGGATTATCCAAGGCCAGCATCTTGAAGCCGCCGTCGCCAAAGAAGAACTGCGTCTCTTCGGGATCGCGCAGCGAATAGAGGTACGCTTCGTTGAAGTTTTGACCGGTCAAGTAATCCGCCACTGCCGCATTGACGGTGTAGATGCGGTGATCCTCGGTACTGATGCCACGCGCGACCACGGGCGACTCGGGAATATTATCGGTACCGAAGATGCGGACGAACTCTTCGATCAGATCCACATCGCGTTGCAGATCGCCGCGGAAGGATGGGATCGATACTAGCCAACGCGCAGAGCCATCGCTGTCGCAATACACGGCGACGCTGAGGTCAAGGGATTCGAGGGCTTGCTGGATTTGTTTGTCGCTGACATCGAAGCCGATGAACTTGCGGATGTTGTCGGGCTTGATCTGAATCTCGCTGACAGTTTCAACGAATTGACCTACGACGATCATTGGCCCATCGACTGTGCCACCTGCAACTTCGAGAATCAGATCAATCGCACGCAGTGCGGCATATTCGACGCCTTGCGGGTCGACGCCGCGTTCGAAGCGATACGAGCTATCAGTGGAGAGTGACAACTTGCGCGCAGTGGCACGGACGGAAGTCGGATTGAAATAAGCGGCTTCGAGGACGATGTCGGTGGTGGCGTCGTCGACTTCGGCGTTGAGTGAACCCATCACACCAGCGACGACCAGCGCACGCTCGGCATCGGCGATGACTGCCATATTGGCAGACAGAGTGCGTGCCTTCTCGTCCAGCGTAGTGAGCTGCTCCCCTTCGGTCGCCATGCGAACGACGAGTTTGCCGCCCTTGATCTTGGCTGCGTCAAATGCGTGCAACGGTTGGCAAGTTTCGTGCAGCACGTAGTTGGTCGCATCGACAACATTGTTGATCGAGCGTTGGCCAGTCGCCTCGATGGCGTCTTTAAGCCACTTCGGGCTGGGGCCGACTTTGACGCCTTTGATGCAAGTCGCGGTGTAGTGCGGGCAGACTTCGGTGGCTTCGACTTCGACGCCGGAAATGAGCGGTTCGCCAGAGCTAGTACTGGCAGTGCTGGCTTTAACCTCTGGATATTTTACCGCTAGGCCGAAACGTGCAGAGAGTTCGCGAGCGACGCCAAGGTGGCTGAGCACATCGACGCGGTTGGGAGTGATCTCTAAGTTGAGAACAGTGTCACCGTCGATGTAGAGGTCGTTAACTGCAGTGCCGAGCGGCACGTCCTTAGCAAGGATCAGGATGCCGTCGTGGTCTTGACCGACCTGCAGCTCTTTGGATGAGCACATCATACCAGCCGACGGTTGGCCGCGTAGCTTGGACGCCTTGATCTTAAAATTACCAGGGAGTACCGCACCAGGGAGTGCAACCATGACGTGGTCGCCTTGAACGAAATTCTTGGCACCACAGACGATGTCGTGGACTTCGCCCTCTTTGCCGGTCGAGACCTTGCAGCAGCGCAGGCGGTCGGCATCTGGATGCTGGCTGAACTCGAGCACTTGGCCAACGACGACGTTGTTGAGCTGCGGTGGCCCGAGTTTCTCGATCTCTTCGATATCGAAGCCGAGTAATGGCAGCACCTCTTGCAGGACCTCAGGTGAATGCTCGACGGGATCGAGATCGATGTAATTTTTAAGCCAGTTGTAGGAAATTTTCATTTCAATAAATACTTTTTAAATGTGTTTTTTGGAACTACGAATGGACACGGATTAACACGAGTGCGCTCGCTACGTGTCATCGACATTAGTGTTTGTTCGTGTGGATTCGTGGTTTTGTGGTTTGCGCTCTAGGCGAACTGCTTGAGGAAGCGGACGTCGTTTTGGTAATAGTAGCGGATGTCGTCGACCCCTTGCAGGATCATTGCGATCCGCTCAATGCCCATGCCGAATGCGTAGCCAGTGTAGACTTCGGGATCGATACCGACAGCCTTGAAGACTTCCGGATCGACCATGCCACAGCCCATAATTTCGAGCCACTTGTTGCTGAGCTTACCAAGATCGGGCGAAAAGAAGTCCATTTCGAAGCTTGGCTCGGTGAATGGGAAGAAGCTCGGGCGCAGACGAGTCTTGGCCTTGGGGCCGAAAATGGTCTTCACGAAATGATCGAGCGTGGCTTTGAGGTCGAGCAGCGTGACGTCTTTATCCACGTAGAGGCCTTCGATCTGGTGAAAATTCGCGCTGTGCGTGGCATCCGGCGTGTCGCGACGGAAGCAGCGACCGGGAGCGACGATGCGAATCGGCGGCTGCTGCTTGAGCATGGTGCGGATCTGCACGGTCGAGGTGTGCGTGCGCAGTAGGTATTTCTCGTCGGCGTGCTTGGCGACGTTGTTGACCTTTAAATCGTCGGGCAGGTAATAGGAGTCCTGCATGTCACGGGCTGGGTGATCACTGGGGATGTTCAGCGCGTCGAAGCAGTAATGCTCGGTTTCGACTTCGGTCGCCTCTGCGACGGAGAAGCCAATACGGCGAAACAGCTCGACCATCTCCTCGCGGACCTGCGAGATCGGGTGCAGCGTGCCGCGATCTAGGTCGGGGCATGGCAAGGTCGGATCAATGGCTGGTCCTAGTTTTGCGGCGAGTTCGGCGGCCTCGAGGCGAGCGATGACTTCGTCAAAGGCGGCTGTCACAGCGTTCTTGGCCTCGTTGATAAGCTTGCCCATGGCGGGCTTCTCCTCTTTGGGCACCTTGCCCATGCGCTTCATCACATCCGTGAGAGAGCCCTTAGGACCAGAGATTGTGGCCTTAAAGGCCTCAAATTCTACGCGTGTTTGAATGTTGGGTGCGTTGTCCCGCACGCCCGCTACGATGGCTGTTAACTGTTCTTGCATGATTGCTACCCGTTAAAGTGAATGCAGAGGGTTTCAACCTATGGAATTTTGTCGAGACGGATTTCGCTGTATTTCAATCATTCAAACGGCGGCGAATTTAAGGAATGCGCTCGCACGGGATTAGAACGGTGCTTGATGTGCTCAACCCACTTCACCTGAACAGCAGAAAAATCTCATACTGTGGATGTTTAAGCCGTGGCTCGATGCTTGGCCTTCAAACCGCTGAGCGTAGCCAATTCGAACTGACAACAATTACTGTGCGACGTTCAATTCAGCGAATAATCTTTTCATCGAGTCTACAATGATCCCTGAATACGACGATGCACTTGCCGATCATCTACCAGAGCACAGACTATATCGCGATCGACAAGCCAGCGGGCCTACTCGTGCACCGCACTCAACTCGATGCGCACGCCACTGAATTTGCATTGCAACTCCTCCGCGACCAAATCGGCCAAGAGGTCTTCCTATGCCACCGGCTCGACCGAGCCACCAGTGGCATTCTGCTCTTCGCGCTGAATCGCGAAGCGCTCTGCTTTGCACAGGCACAATTCGCAGACAGAACCACTCACAAAGAATACCATGCAGTCGTGCGCGGCTGGGCAGCAGATGCCGGCGAGATCGACTACGACTTGCGCAGCGAGGAGCACCCAGCGAAATCTCAAAGCTCACAGACACACTACACCTGCGTCAAGCGTGTTGAGCTAGCGTTACCTGTCAGCCGTTATCCGACCGCGCGATTCTCGCTACTCAAGCTGATCCCACTGACAGGCAGAAAGCACCAACTACGTCGTCACATGGCCCATCTCCGTCACCCGATCGTTGGCGACACCTGCCATGGCGACAGCGCTCAAAACCGCTTTTTACGGCAACATTTCGGCGTGCAACGCCTACTACTTCGAGCGACTAAACTGGAAATCGACATGCCGAATTGCAGCACTCGCCTGCAACTGCAAGCACCTCAGGCATGTGAATTTAGTCAACTAGTCGACTCACTCAAGCTTTCGTAGCGCCGACTTCGCTTGGCGAAACAGCTCTATGATGCACCGCTTGAGCAACTCAATTTAAAGGGCGGCATACTGAGGTAAGCATATATTTTACGACCCAGACAGCGCACCTCATCGCACGACAAGAACTTTTCGGATCAGCTACAATTCGACCTCGGCGGAATCCCGCCACAGATAATCCAGGCGATACAAATCACGCATCTCCTCGGTTTGTATATGGATCATGAAATCAAAGGCATCCACCACGATCCAGCCGCTGCCGACTTCGCGATCCTGCCCGAGCAGCTTTACTCCGGCCTCACTCAGTGCTTGGTCCAAACCCGCCTTGATCGCTTTCACGTGGGGATTTGAAGTGCCTGTTGCCAGGATCATGTAATCTGTGATTGAGGAAGTCTCACGCACATCGAGCACGCGAATTGCTTCGCCCTTTTTATCATCGATTGCGGTTACCGCGCAGCGAATTTCGTCGAGCGTAGCGTTGGTTTGGTTCTGTTTTGAAGTGGCCATATGAATTCTTACTGCAAGTTGCTATAAAGCTCCTGCTCGAAAATGAAAGCCTGAACTGCACTTGGCACCAAACCTTGTAACGAACGCCCCTCTCGGCAGCGGACTCGGATCTCACTCGAACTGTCACTCATTAGCGGTGCTTTGATCATTTGATAGCGTAAGTGAGGGATCAATGAGGAGGCACCGGAATGTGATCCTGGCCTAGCTAACACTAAAAAAGTCACCCGCTCGGCTAATTCCTCGATTTGATACCAGCGATCCAATTGTTCAAATTGATCCGCACCGACAATCCAGTACAGCTCGGTATCGGGGTGGCCTGCAGAAAAATGGCGTACCGTATCAATCGTATAGCTCAGCCCACCCCGCTCTATTTCAGACTCATCCAGCTCGAAATGCGCCTCGCCCCGCAGCGCAACTGAGAGCATCTGTACACGCACGGCGGCATCCGTGAGCGGCGCGTGCGCCTTTAACGGCGACTGTGCTGCAGGAACAAACACCACTCGGTCCAGCTGCGCCTGCTCCAGCGCGTAACGCGCCACTCGCAGATGGGCATGATGCACTGGATCAAACGAGCCACCATACAGAGCACAGCGGCTGAGTCTCTTTTTATTCACCAGACCTTTCATACTTTTAGCAGATTGTTTTGACCTTTAACGGATACTATTTGATAGCCTATGTCATAATCCATGAAGCGCAATATGCAAACTGACCAGACTACGCCCACACACACATCCCTAGCCGAAACACTCGAAAACGCCCTCGCCAGTGAACATCAAAGCGGCCCCTCGATCGGCGAACTCACCGACGCTGTCGGCGAAAAAGGCTTCGGCTTGGTCCTTGTACTGCTGTCACTCCCCAGCGCCTTGCCCGTGCCCGCGCCCGGCTACAGCACGCCGTTCGGCATCGTCATCGCTCTACTCGCACTGCAAATGCTCATGGGGCGCCAAACCGTATGGCTGCCCGCACGCCTGCAGCGCATCCGAATTAAGCCGTCACTGGCCAATAAGATGATCGGCGCAGCGACTAAATTTCTACGTGCCATCGAGCACCTCATTCGCCCTCGACAGCAATGGATACGCACCCGACTCGGGCAATCTGGCCTCGCCATCGTCATCCTGATTATGGCCTGCCTAATGATGCTACCCATCCCGTTGACCAATACACTACCGGCCATGGTCATTTTTCTGATCGGCGTCGGTTTATCAGAAGAGGACGGCCTGCTCGCAATCGGCGCCTTCGCAGTCGGTTGCCTCGCGGTGGTGCTTTACGGCTACATTATTTACCTCGTACTGTCGCAAGGTCCGGAGGCGGTCGACGGAATCAAAGACTGGATCAAGGCACGCCTTGATATAGGCGCATAAAAAATCCCTGCTGAACGAATCAACAGGGACTTTTAAAATTGGTAGGCCCACAGGGATTTGAACCCCGAATGACTGCACCAAAAACAGTAGTGTTACCATTACACCATGGGCCTTTGAAGTTGGCGAAGAGTAGAAATGATTTCTCACTCGTCAAGCCCTCACTTTAATAATCTTCATAGTTTTTAAATTCAATCGCAAGTCCTGAATTAGAACAGCAACTTTCACAACTGTTTTGTACTCAATTCTCAAATCCATGGGTTGACGTCTTAGTCAAAACAGCGTTTAAAAACGTTTCATGGATGAAATAGACCAAACTGGCCAAAAGCCGAAATATCGCCGTATAATATTAAAGTTGAGTGGCGAAGTGCTGCGCAATGCCGAAGATGGTGATCCCATTGACGCTAAAATCCTCAAGGACATCTGCGAGGAAGTCAAACAAGTCTCCGATATCGGCGTCGAAGTTGGCCTAGTGATTGGCGGCGGTAACATTTTTCGCGGCCTCAATGGCGCAGAGATGCGCGGCGTCGATCGCACCACCGGCGATTATATGGGCATGCTATCCACTGTTATCAACGGCCTGGCCTTCATGGACTGCCTCGAGAAGCTCGACGTCACCGTGCGCCTGCAAAGCGCCATCCCGATGGATAAGCTCGCCGAGCCCTTCATCCTACGGCGTGCCACACGCCACCTAGAGCGCGGTCGCGTGGTGGTTTTTGCGGGCGGCACTGGCAACCCCTACTTTTCAACCGACACCTGCGCGGCGCTCCGCGCCAGCGAGATCGGAGCCGACATACTAATGAAAGCCACTAAGGTCGATGGCATTTACAACAAAGACCCACACAAGCACGACGACGCCGTTAAATACGACCAACTTGAATATATCGACGCACTGCGCGATCGCTTAAGCGTCATGGATTCCACCGCCTTTTCGCTATGCATGGAAAACAAAATGCCGATCCTTGTCTTCAGTATGCGTGAGCCTGGCGCTATTCTCCGCGCAGTGATGGGCGAAGAAATCGGCACACTCGTTAATTAACATTTACACTTTTAGATAATTCAACACCGCTACAAATATGGAACCAAAAGACATCCTTAAAATGCTCGCTGCCGACCTCAAGAAAGCAGTTGATCATACACTCAATCAATTCGGCAGCCTACACACCGGCAAAGCATCCCCAACGATGCTCGATTCAGTCCGCGTGACCGCCTACGGCAGCACCGTCACACTCAAAGAGGTCGCTGCAGTCACCACCCCCGACGCCAAGACCATTATGGTGCAACCATGGGATAAGAGCGTGATCCGCGATGTTGAAAAAGGCATTCAAGAAGCCAATCTAGGCCTCAACCCGATGGTCGATGGTGGCATCCTCCGCGTGCCCATCCCAGAACTTACCGGCGAGCGTCGCCAAGAACTGGCGAAGACTGCTAACAATATGGCAGAAGATGGCCGCGTGCGCGTGCGCCAAGCCCGGCGCGATGCACTCGACCTGTTTAAGACTGCGAAAAGCGACGGCCTGTCGGAAGACGACTTCAAGCGCTATGAAAAAGAAGTGCAAAAAGAGCACGACGGTTTTATCTCCGAAATTAACCAGCAGCTTTCAGTCAAGGAAGCGGACCTAAAAAAAGTCTAAATCCAGAGAAAAAACATCAGCAGTCGAATAAGCTTATTCCACTGACCGCTGAACTCTAATATCTGACCTTTGCCCTCTAAAAATGATTCCACTCGAACAGGCCAAACGCATCGTCATCAAAATCGGCACCGGCGTCTTAACGTCCGGTATCGGTGATCTGGATACAGCACGCATTCAAGTGCTTTGCCATCAAGTTAAAGTACTACGCGATAACGGAATCGATGTCATACTCGTCAGTTCTGGCGCAGTCGGCCTTGGCATGGGTAAGTTGGGGCTTAAAAAACGCCCCAAAGAGCTCGCCTCGCAGCAAGCCTGCGCTGCAGTCGGGCAGACGATCCTGATCAACACCTGGCAAAAAGGATTCGACCCACATGAGCTCACCGTTGCGCAGATCTTGCTGACGCGTGAAGACCTGCGCGCCAAGCACCGCCACAACGCGGTGTTTAATACCATTGAGCGATTGCTGGCCGATGGAGCCGTGCCGATCGTTAACGAGAACGACACCGTCAGCGCCAGAGAAATCAAATTCGGCGACAACGACACACTCTCCGCGCTCGTCGCCAGCGTCACCAACGCCGATCAGCTGTTTATCCTCTCCAACATCCCCGGACTCATCGACATGAAAGGCACCGGCAAAGTCGTGCCCTTCGTCAAAAAGATGACTTCCAACATCGAGGCAATGGCACAAGGCACGACTGACACCACCGCTGTCGGCGGTATGATAAGCAAACTATCCGCCGCAAAGATCGCCCATCGCGCAGGCTGCGGTGTTACCATCGGTAACGGTCAAGATAGCGAACTCTTCAACAAGCTCCTAGCCGGAGATAGCGTCGGCACCTACTTTGCGCCTAGCGCTACGCCAATCAAACCGCACAAACGCTGGATCGCGATTCAGGATCACACCTGTGGCACCGTCACCATCGATGCGGGAGCGGCCGCGGCGATCCTGAAATTCGGCAAGAGCCTCCTCTCCGCAGGGGTAACCGACAGCCTTGGTGCGTTCAAAGATGGCGACGTCATCAGAATCCGCGCTCCCGACGACAAAATCATCGCTCACGGCCTCGCATCAATCGACGCGATCGATCTTTCCGCAATCATGGGCCTACCCCCCGAAGCGATCAAAGCAACGTTCCCCGAGTTACACTCCAGCGTGATCGTGCACCGCGATCATCTAGTGCTGCTCGACTGATCCGACCATCGCACTTTTTTACTGTACACGGTCCCAAGTCAGCATTGGAACGCATCTGAGCCACGAAAGAACAAACTCCACACGGGCGAGGTTCATTAAGGATAAGAGCAGAGCCCAAACCTCCAGATACGATGAAACCCGCTATTGCTAGCGGGTTTCAAAGATACTCAGGGAGGGATTTGAACCCTCACGCCCTTGCGAGCACCACGACCTGAACGTGGCGTGTCTACCGTTTCACCACCTGAGCGGAAAGTCGAAGCTTGGAGAAAATGCGCAGCACATGAGGCTGTCAACCATCCGATGAGTAAAAAATCACACCTTAGCTTTTTAGGGGGCAGCAACGGCGCGCTCATGAAGGGCATAACCGTTGCCCTCCACTGATGCGGACGACACGGAGGTCGTCACTGCCGATAACCTATTTCGCAGCTACCTTGGAACCGATAAAGGCGGCTATGTCCTTCATCGCTTGCTCATCAGCAAGTATCATCGACATTGGGCGCATTTGCATGCCTTCGATGTCTTTAGGATGTGTGCCACGCACACCAGATTTATAATTCTGCAGCTGTCTGACGATGTACCAGTCCTGTAGGTTTTGCAGCGCGGGTGCATTCATCAACTCATTGCCCTCGCCATCTGGTCCATGACAAGCCGCACAGAGTGCGTAGCTCGCTGCTCCCTTGGCGACATTACCGTCAAACGTCGCTAGCGGCGCGGTGACTGGTAGTTGTGCAATGTACGCAACAACTTCGTCGATCTTGGTTTCGTCAGCCAGCGTCATCGCCATTGCACGCATCTGCATACCATAAGTATCATCTGGATGCGAACCGCGCACGCCTTCCTTATATTTAATTAACTGGCGTTTAAGATACCAGTCATTTTGTCCCGCCAGTGCGGGTGCATTGAGTGCCGCGTTGCCTTCACCCTCAGCTCCGTGACAGGTCGAGCAAATCATATATGCGGATTTACCTGCAGCGTGTGTAATCGGATCGACTACGACTGCTGCGACTGCGACTGCTGCGGGAACCTCTGCTGCAGCCTCAAGGCTGACATCTGCAACAGCTTCGTGGCTCCCGTCTGTGCCATGCGACGCATCCGAACCAGAGAGAACAGCCTTCAATGGCAGGACCAACATAAACGCCAATAGGGCTGTGAAGAAAAGGAAGTTAAAGCCGACTAGAATCGAGCAAAACGACTCGTCTAAGGCTCGGGGTTTAAGGTTTTTCGGATTGCTCATAATTGTTTTAAAAAAAGAAATCCAGTGGCATTTTGTCAAACACTATCAAGCTGAACACATGCCCGCAGACACAACAGAAGCTGCCCTACTAAACAGTATTAACTGACCCGTAGGTGCGTGCGTATGTGATTCTGATCTTGGCTATAAAAATAACCGGTGATTATACTAAATCTATGACGCTTGATGAACGGTTATCCTATTATTTAGATCAAACTCCACAGATTGATGAATCTGCTTACGTCGCTTCCGATGCGATTGTCCTAGGAGACGTTACTATGGGTAAAAACACTAGTGTTTGGTATGGCTGTGTGCTGCGCGCAGATATTAATAGTATTGAAATCGGCGATGGCTCGAACGTGCAAGACGGCAGCGTCATCCACCTGGCGGACGACTATGGCGTAAAGGTGGGATCGTTTGTGACGATCGGCCATAAGTCGATGGTGCATGCCTGCACGATCGGCGATGAGTGTCTCATTGGGATGCATTCGACCATTCTCGATGGCGCAGTGATCGGTGCGCAATCGATCATCGGCGCGGGCGCACTCGTCACTAAAGGCACACAGGTGCCAGCGGGATCGCTAGTGCTCGGCTGCCCCGCCAAAGTCGTGCGGGCACTCAGCGACGAAGAGCGCGCCGGCCTGAAAGGCATGGCGGACAAGTATGTGATCGTGTCCCGCGCGCACAAACTGCGTCAAGCCTCGCACGATTAACACTGTGACATCGGCCACTGCTGTTTATTTCAAAGGCTGACATTTCAAACTAATGACGCAGCCGGGGACAGGAGCGTCTGCTTTTGCGGCGTACGGGGCAGGAGTGTTCGTCTCTCGTGCCGGGGGCTCAAAAGCGTGGATGCGAATGGATAAATCAAAAAATCCCCCAAGCGAATTTGGAATTGGTTCAAAACAGTAGCTGCGGTGCACCTAGAAGGCGGCCGTTACGCCCAACACCATCGCATCGATGGTCGCGTCTTGGTCTGACCAAGATTCATCACTCGGACCGTTAAAAGTGTTGCCGCTACTCAAGAAGTTGAGCGGCACCCAAGAAATTGAGCGGCACCCAAGCATCGACGTGAATGTATTCGGCAAACAACTTGACGTTGGTATTCAGGAAATAGGAGGCGCCCAAGACTAGTTGGTCCTGCTTTTCCCACGGAGAGTCATCGTCACCGGCCATAAAGCGACTGAACTACGCAGATAATTTCACCTCGTTGTTGAGACCAAAGTCAAGATCGCTCGGCTGCACAATTCCGTGTAACAACCGATTGTCGCGATTTTCCCACCGATCGGCTGGTTGACCCGAGCGACTCATCACTCGACAAAAATCAGTACCTCTGAGCTTGCAATCCAGACTCAAGTCTTTCTGCTAGCAACTTGCTATTGAGACTTATTCTCATGCAATGCTCACCCATGCGTTTAGATCAAATTAAGAAAGACGGAACTTTTCGAGTCACGAAAGTGAACTGCGAGAACGAGAGCGTCGCCCGATTGATGTCAATGGGCTTGTTGCCCGGGCAAGAGGTACGCCTCACGCACCAAGCACCGTTGGGCGACCCGATCGCAGTGGTCTTTCAGGGCTGTCATATGAGTCTACGCTTAAAAGACGCAGCCGAGGTCGAAGTGGAGAAGATCTAGTATGTCCGAAGCACCGTCAGAATTTCGCGTCGCGTTAATTGGTAATCCCAACACCGGCAAGACCTCGCTGTTTAATGCGCTCACGGGCATGCGTCAGCGTGTCGGCAACTACTCAGGTGTCACGGTCGAAAAGAAAATCGGCCGTTGGGCACTGAATCGTGATCAAGAGGTACATTTGATCGACCTACCAGGCACCTATAGTTTGAGCGCCAGCTCGCTGGACGAACGCATCGCAGTGGATGTCTTGGCTGGGCGTGTTGATGGCCACCCTGCCCCCGATCTGATTATCGTAGTGGTGGATGTGGAGAATTTGCAGCGCAATCTGTTCCTCGCCTCACAGGCCTCAGAGTTAGGCGTTCCGATGGTGATCGCGCTGAACTGCTGGGACGTCGCGGAAAAAAAGGGCCTGCAGATCGACTGTAAACTGCTGGAGCAACGCCTCGGCGTGCCGGTCGTGCCGACAGTGGCGACACGTAGTCGCGGCACCGAAGAACTGGCCCGCGCGGTCGAACATGCGATCAAGACCAAAGCGATGATGATGCGGCCAATATGGCCGGAAGCGGTCAAGACTGCGGTGCAAAAACTGCACGACGAATTTATCAGTAAACGCGGCGAAGCATTGCAAGTCGGCGAATTACAACGCCTCATTTTCGACCCTAACAGCTCGGTGCGTGAACGCTTACAAACCCCGCAGTCTGAGTATGAAGGGATCATCAAAGATGCCCGCGACCAGCTCTACAAAGATGGCTTCAACCCTGATGCGGCAGAGTCGATCCTACGTTTTCGTTTTCTCAATCCTCTACTCGGCGATATTATCGAGCGCCAGGCAGCGCTGAAAAAGCGCTCCACCACCGAAAGTATCGACCAACTTTTGCTGCACCGCTTCTGGGGTTTGGTGGTGTTTGTCGGTATGATGTATGTGGTCTTTCAATCGGTCTATACATGGGCGGGGCCGTTCATGGATTTGATCGAAGGCGGCACGGGCGCGCTGCAAAACATTGCTTCTGACGCGCTGACTGGGACTCCGATACTACAGAGCTTGATCGCCGATGGCATCATCGGCGGAGTCGGTGCATTTGTGGTGTTCTTACCGCAGATTTTGGTACTGTTTTTGTTCATCTCATTACTTGAAGAATCCGGCTACATGGCGCGCGCGGCGTTTTTGATGGATAAACTATTTCATTGGTGCGGCTTAAACGGCAAAAGTTTTGTGCCTTTGCTCTCCAGCTACGCCTGTGCGATCCCCGGCATTCTAGCGACACGCACGATCAGCGATCGCAAAGCACGGATGATTACCATCTTGATCGCACCGCTGATGAGTTGCTCAGCGCGTCTCCCCGTTTACCTACTACTGATCGGTGCGTTTGTGGAACCGCGCTACGGTTCAGCAGTCGCGGGTGCGACATTGTTTGCCATGCACTTCGTCGGCGCGGTCCTCGCTGCACCGATAGCGTGGTCACTCAATCAAACACTCAATCAAGGCCAAAAGCCAAAACCTTTCCTGATGGAGTTGCCGCCCTATCGTGCACCGCGCTTCAAGACCATGGCCTGGCGCATGTATGAAAGCGGCAAAGAATTTATTATACGCGCAGGCACAGTCATCTTCGCAATGACTGTGATTATTTGGGCGCTGCTTTATTTCCCTCGCTCTGCGGAGGTCGAAACAACCGTCACCAATTCTTATCGAGCCGAAGTCGCCACTCAGGCCGACAATACTAGTTTAGACGAAGAAGAACTCAGCAAGCGCATCGATGCGGCATACTTGGAGCAAAGCTACATGGGCCGATTCGGTAAGTTTGTGCAGCCTGTGTTCGCTCCTGCTGGCTATGATTGGAAAATCACCGTCGGCGTGTTGGCAAGTTTTCCAGCCCGCGAAGTGATCATCTCGACACTTGGTATTACGTATGCTCTAGGTGGCGAAATCGACGATGAGTCCAATGACTTACGCGACACACTCACTCAGGCAAAATGGGAAAGCGGTCCACGCACAGGCGAGTCGGTGTTTAATATTCCGGTGGCACTTTCGATTATGGTGTTCTTTGCTCTTTGTATGCAATGCGGTGCGACACTTGCTGTAATCGCCAAAGAGCTGAATTGGAGGTGGGCGATCGGAAGCTTTTTTGCGCTCACCACCGTCGCCTGGATTGCGGCTGTGCTAACCTATCAAATCGGCATGTTGTTTGCATAAAGAGGAATTCGCGACTAGACTTCTTTATTACATTCATTACACATTTATTAATTTTAAGCTTGTATTTACGATTCAAAATCGCGGGGCAAAATCCGTTTGCGACGACATCATCAGTATTTGTTAGGTAACCCCGCTCACCACATTACTCTAGGGACTGAATTTATAACAGATCAGAACATTAGATATACGTATACTCCCACCCCCATGAATTACCTCGAAATTATCCTTGTCGGTCTCATCGTTTTCGGCGCGGCCTTCTATCTGTACCAGACCTT
>CALKBZ010000025.1 GCA_937775295.1 uncultured Opitutales bacterium | reverse complement strand
AAGCGTCGATTGCCCAGAGTCGTCACGTTGGCACTGATTTCTGGGCAGCGCGCGTTCTCTCAGGGCACATTCGGTGAAATTCAAGCCAATAACTAGGGCAGGCTCATTTAAAAGCTTTCATGTGGAAACTGCTGAAGTAATCGGACCGCCGATAGTGCTATAATACGATCAAAAAAAGCTTATGAATAAAATCTCTTTTTGGCTGTTAATTGCTAAGCGTCCGAGGGACGTCCTCTGATTATTCTATCGATTGGGTCGAGTTCTATAGAGCTTCTTTCCAATTGGATGGAAGGAGCGGATCGAGATCGTCCTGGTTGCTCATTGTCGGCAATCGATGTAGCAGATCGGTCATGTATGTGAGCGGATCGATTCCATGTCGTTCACATGAGACGATGATGGAATATATGATCGCTGAGCGTTGACCTGCCTCGGGCGAGCCGATGAAGATGACGTTTTTCTTTCCCACTGCGGAGGGTCGAATGGCGTTTTTAATTAGATTGTTATCGAGTCGAACTTGTCCGTGTCGAGGGATACTCAGCAAAGCTTCCCATTGTCCGAGTAAATACGTGCATGCCTTTCCGAGCCTCGACTTGGGACGTGCCCGCGGCCTTAGTATTTGCACCACTTTCTCAATTCGGATCAAAGTTTGAGTGCTGTCTGCTAGGCGTCGTATCGCTCGAAGCTTTGGGCTATGAAGCTGGGCGTCGTCGTATTTATGTTCGTATCGATATAAGTGCCCGATCAAGCCGAGCACCATGCGCACGGCTTGCGGTGATTCCGATTCGGCCTCGACGAACTTGCGCCGTGCATGAGCCCAGCAGGCTACGCGCACCACGTGTTCATTCTTCTTCGCAAATCTTTCATAGGCACCATAGCCGTCCGACTGCAGGACGCCCTGAAAGCCATCTAGCAGGCTGGTTGCTTTATCGTATCCACGGCCAAGGCGCCAGTCGAAGACAACATCGCTTCCTGGTTTTCCAATCACCCATAAATATCCTTGAGTGGTTTTGCCCTTCTTCTGATCCGGGTCCATGAAGCGCACCGGTGTTTCGTCCGCTTGCAAATAGTCCCCTTCAAGCAGCTTGGTTCGCATGCGACCATAAATCGGATTGAACCAATCCGCGACCGCTTCAATCCAGTCAGCCATCGTCTTGCGCGAGAGCTGAGCGCCCTAATGCGCAGACATCTTCTCCTGTTGGTAGAGCGGGATATGGTAAAGATATTTGCCCAGTGCAATATATGCGAGTAGCTCGGCAGAAGCGTAGCTGTTGTCGATGGGGCGCTTCAATGCTGGAGCAATCATGGGTGGCCGCGAACGATCCAGTTTGTGGCGAAACTTACCGCGCACGATCTCATGCTTCCATAGCTTCGGCGGCGTGATCTGCACCTCAAAGGTCACTTCTTCGCCGATTCGCTCATACGCCTCGGGATCTGCTTTGACTGCATCTGGGACTAACTCGGTTGTTTCGAGAACGGGTAAGTTTTTAAAGCGCTCTGCCGGCTGGTCGCGCTTGCGCGGCTTGGCGCGTTCGTAGCTGATCGTTTCTTTTTTTTGAGCCGATGCCTCAGGCTGCGCAGCCTCTTCGCCCAGCTTTAGGCGCGTCTGTAAAGCATCCAGCGTCGCACTCTTACCCGTGCCAAACAGATTGCGCTTGAACCATTCAACTTGGGCGCGCAGATCGGCGTTCTCCTCTTCCAGAGTCGTGAGCCGTTCTTTCATTTGAGCCGGTGCCATGATGGAATGTATCCGTAAAGTAGATACAGTTACGAGCAAACATTTTATCGCTCATACCATGCTTTTTTACAGCCCTGCTTTAGGTCGATTCCTTCCAGCAACATCGCCAAAGACTGCGGAGTAAGCGAGAGCTTCCGATCGTCGCTGCCCGTTGGCCACGTAAAGCGACCTTTCTCCAGGCGCTTGGCGAATACCCATACGCCACTGCCGTCCCAGTAAAGGATCTTGATTCGGTCACGCCGCTTGTTCGCAAACACGAACAACGCACCACTGAAGGGATCTTCCTTGAGGCGCTCACTCGCTTCGGTCCAGAGCCCGTTGAAACTCTTGCGCATGTCCACGGGCCCCACGGCCAGGTAGACCTTCGTTTGATTTGGAAAACTAAACATAAATTATACCTTCAATAAGCGAATCAGTTCAGCCAGATCACTGGCCTGCGACCCGCGTAGAACTGTCCCGTCTGGCAGGCTTACCTCTAAGCTTGAGCTCAATGATTCAGCAGGGCTACTCAGGCTCAGTTCGTGAAACTTCGGTTCCGGCGGCGAACTGATCAAAGCACCGACGTTCTTACGCCGACGGCCCAACCACGACACCAGCGTTCCGAACTTCAGACCTTCGCGGCGGCAAAAAGCCGCCTAAGTTAACCCGCTTTGATCATAGCGATCCAAAATCGAGGACCACTCTGCTGCACCACGGATACGACGCCCCTGACGATCAGACTTGCCCGACTCCACACATACCTCTGTTTCAATTAATTCCATCCACACAGAATACCACGCTGCTGCATTATGGATAGGAGGTCGTCACTCGGACGCTTACCTTAATTGCCGCTATAGGTAATTTTTTGTCTCTTTTTTCAGAGGATAAATATGGGAGTTTCGAAAGCATCGATTATATCAATATCGGCCTTCGCTTAGTGTTTTCTATATGGCTTCTTTATACATCTTATCAACTTAGGAAGCTGAGGTATGCAGGATGGCTTTCAATGGCTGTTTTGATTTGGGTTCTTTCGATATTGCTATTTATTAGTCCACTTTGGGTCGTTGTTGATGCTTCTCCTTTTTATGCTTTTGATTTACTTATGTTACTTGTTGGTCAGTGGAGTGCTTGTGCGTTAATGTTATGGGCGTGGTTTGGTTGGTGGCGAAATAAGAGAAATATTTTCACAGCCATCCCATAGAGCCAAAAAACAGGACAGGCTTATTTTAAAAGCTATGGCGCTTATGGCTCCATGGGAGTTGCCCTGCCTATACTTGAATCGGACATTTTTAAAAAAAGGGACAGGCTAAATAAGATAGACATAAAGCGAATTGTATGATTGGGTTATTGTTATGAGGCAGCGGCGGATGAAAATAGGGGGTAGAGATGCTGTGTATCATTGCATGACGCGGACGGTGAATGGAGAGCTGCTCTTTAAGGATCGAGAGAAGGAAGTCCTGCGTAAGATGATCCGTCAGGTTGCGGATTTCTGCGGTGTGGATGTGCTGACTTACTGCATTATGTCGAACCACTTCCATGTATTACTGCGAGTGCCTGATGGGGCTGCCGTCTCGGATCGTGAATTGATGAGGCGTTACAAGGTGCTGTATCCTAGGCCTACGAAGTATCAAGAGGCTTCAGTGGAGATCATGAAGGCTCAGCTTGAAGCAGGCGGTGAGGAGGCTGAGGCGATCCGTCGCAAGTTGTTGGCTCGGATGACGGATGTGTCGGAGTTTATGAAAGCGGTGAAGCAGCGCTTTTCTGTCTGGTATAATCGCTCGCATAAGCGCTATGGCACTTTGTGGGCGGAGCGTTTCAAGTCAGTGCTAGTTGAGGGGCAGGGGAATCCGTTGCAGACAATGGCCGCTTACATTGATCTCAACCCTGTGCGTGCGGGACTGGTCGAAGATCCGAAGGATTTCCGCTTCTGTGGTTATGCTGAGGCGGTTGCTGGAGTGGTTGAGGCCAAGCGGGGACTGATCAAAATTTGGACTGATCATGGAGCGAAACGGATTGATTCGGCGTTGCGGGCGCATCGATCGTTGATTTTTGGTAAGCGTGCGTCTGAGCCCGGCTTGTCAGAAATGACGCGTAAGCGTGCGTTGGAGATTCTCGATCAAGAAGATGGAGAATTGCCCAAGTCGGTGATGCTGCGCTGTCGCGTGCGTTACTTTACGGATGGGGCGATCCTCGGCTCTGCGGAGTTTGTGCGCGGCTTTGCTGGAGCCTGGCAGGTCGAGCGCGGACGTAAGCATCCGCCGAAGGTGAATGTGGTGCGGGGCACTAATTGGGGCGATCTTGCGGTGATTCAAGGTCTGCGACGACAGGTTTTCGGCTGAACTGAGGAGACTTGCTTTGTCTTCTTTTTTCTTGGCAACTTAGCCGTC
>CALKBZ010000024.1:42500-69505 GCA_937775295.1 uncultured Opitutales bacterium | reverse complement strand
TTAAAAGGGCCTGTCCCTAAAATTTAAGATTGACTGGTTCTGAGGTTGAGTCGATGATTTATGCGTGAGGCATCGTCGATTAAAAGTCCATGGGAGGAGTGCCGCATACCACTGTATGACGCGGACGGTGAATGGTGAGCTCCTGTTTAAGGACAGAGAGAAAGAGGTCCTGCGGAAGATGATTCGTCAGGTGGCTGACTTCTGCGGTGTGGAGGTGTTGACCTACTGTATCATGTCGAATCATTTCCATGTGTTGCTTCAAGTTCCAGATGCACCGTCGGTTTCGGATGCTGAATTGATGCGTCGTTATCGGGTTCTCTATCCGAAGCCCACTAAATATCAGGAGGCTTCGGCGACGCTGATGGCCGCGCAATTGCGCGCGGGAGGGGATGAGGCGGAACTGATTCGGCGCAAGCTGCTGGCGCGTATGTTTGATGTGTCCGAATTTATGAAGACGGTGAAGCAGCGCTTCTCCACCTGGTATAATAAGTCGCATCAGCGCTATGGCACTTTGTGGGCGGATCGCTTTAAGTCGGTGCTGGTCGAGGGGGAGGGCAATCCGCTGCAAACCATGGCCGCTTATATTGATCTGAATCCTGTCCGTGCTGGGCTGGTTGATGATCCGAAGGACTACCGCTTCTGCGGCTATTCGGAAGCAGTGGTGGGAGTTGCTGAGGCGGCGCGGGGGCTGATTGATATTTGGAGCGATCACGGTGCGAAGCAGGTTGATTCGGCTTTGCAGGCGCATCGGATGTTGATCTTTGGTAAGCATGCCTCTGAGGCGGGCTTGTCTGATATGACGCGAAAGCGGGCGTTGAAAGTTCTGGATCAGGACGATGGACAATTGCCGAAGGCGGCAATTCTTCGCTGCCGGGTGCGGTATTTTACCGATGGTGCCATTCTGGGCTCTGCTGAGTTTGTCCGAGGTTTTACGGCTGTATGGCAAGTGGAGTGCAGGCGGAAGCATCTGCCGAAGGTGCATGCGCTGCGTGGTTCGGATTGGGGGGATCTTGCCGTGATTCAAGGCCTGCGCAGGCAGCTGTTTGGTTGATGGCATTTGTGAGCCCCAATCATGGAACTCTTGGCTTCCGCAGTTGACTGATTACGAAGCATCCCCGCTTTGTTGGCGGATTCTGAGTGATGCGTGTTGACCTTTGAGGGGCTTCCACAAAGGTAGCCGCCTCTTCTAATCCCAAACGTAAATCATAATTCAAATGTTAAAAAAATCTATTTCACACACTGGAGCCTCCATGCTTTTGGCTACCAGTGCTTTATTTTTCACCGCTTGTGGCGAGCAACGTGCGGATGTTTCCGCGTCTGCCGAAGACGTGGTGATACTCGATTCGCCAAGTTCCGTAGCCGTGGAGGTCGAGCCGATTGCGGTAACAGAACCTGTCGAGGCTGAAGCCGTCGCGGAGGTCGTTGAGGCTGCCGAAGACGTGGCGGCGGTGGTTGTCACTAAGCCAGTTGCTGTGCCAGCGCCCGCGGCGCTTGCTGTGCCGGTCGCTCCGGTTGCGCTGCTTGAAGTGCCTGAATCGGAGTTGATTGAAATGCTCGGTTATTTGACCGCGCAAAGTGGCGGCGTCGCTACGCTGAAGTTGGATGCAGCCGGTATTGCTGCGCTGGTGGGGGGGCTGCAAAAAGGCCTCGTGTCCGAAATGAATCCACAAGACTTCCCGCAGGAAGCGATGCAAGCGGCCTTTGGTCAGGCACAAGCGCGCGCCGAAGCGGTGCAAGCTGAAGCGGCAGAGTTGCCAGCCATCACGCTGGACGCTTTGGACAAGATCGGCATGGTGATGGTCATGCAGTCTGGGTTGTCGCAGCTCGGGTTTGGTGCCGCCGATGCCGAATTGATCGCCAAGGGTTTTACCGCGGGTGCGCTCGCGACGGGAATAGATCCTGCCATGGAGGCCAAGATGCCTGCGTTCCAAGCATTTATCCAGCCACGTGCCGAAGCGGCTCAAGCACAAGCTCAAGTCGCTCAGGCGGAGGCTCAAGCGGTAGCTGAAAAAGCAGGTGCGACGATAGCTGTTGAAAACATTGCTGCAGGTCAGGCGTTCATTGAAGGTTTGAGCGCGGATGCCGCGGTGCAGTCGAGCGAGTCCGGTTTGCACTATAAGGTACTAGAGCCAGGCTCGGATGTGAAGCCGACCATGAGCGATAAGGTTCTAGTGCACTACAAGGGCACTTTGATCGACGGCACACCGTTTGACAGCTCTTATGATCGCGGCGAGCCAGCTGAATTCCCACTTAATGGTGTGGTCAAAGGCTTCGGCGAAGGCCTGACTAAGGTCGGTGCGGGTGGCAAGATCGTCCTCTATATCCCGAGTGAGCTTGGCTACGGCAACTCGCCGCGTCCCGGTGGTGCGATCAAGCCGGGCGACACACTGATCTTCGAGTGTGAATTGGTCGAGATTCTATAGCAGTCGTGAGTGGTGACTGGTGAGTGGCTAATGCCGACTCGTCGCAGCAAATGATTTTCAAAAGCCCGCGAGTGATCGAGGGCTTTTTTGTGTGTCTGGGGAGGGACCACCTCCGTGTGGTCCGGGCTGGACTAGTGCTTGGAGCGATCGGAGGCTATGATTATCAGGGGAGCAAGGGGAGGGCTTATAAAATTATAGGTCACTGCGGACGAAGCGGAGCTCGTCCTTCCCAGTTGTTGCTGCCTAAAAGCCCTGCTTGGGATTGCCGCCGAGTGGTGCGGCGGCTACGCTGCGTTGGTCCATATAATCGGCGGCGTAGTTCTTGTGCAGCTGCCAGCCGGCGCGGTACGGAGCGCCGTGGCACTTGATCCATTCGGTGATGGCGTTGAGCACCTCCGGGTTGCTGTGCTGCGACCATTCGGGGTGCAGCCAGACAATACAGTCTGCGCTCAGCTCTGCGCCGCGCTCGCTGAGGGCCTCTACATATTCTGCGATTGCTTCGGGACGATCGATGATGAGCTTAAACTCATTGGCGCGGGCGACGTTCTCGGCAAGTGGCAGCTTCCAGCGCTTGGGGCTGAGTGTGATCCAGTCCAATGCGCCGCGTATTGGAAAGGCACCGCTAGTCTCGAGGTGGGTCTTTTGGCCTACCGCGTGAAGTGCGTCAGTGAGCGCGCTGAGATCGTGAATGGCGGGCTCGCCGCCGGTGATAACGGTGAACTCGGCCTGGGTTTGAGCGACCTCGGCGGCGAGGGCTGTGGGTTCGAGCCGATGAATGTGCTTCGGGATGTAGTCCGGGTGCCAGGTGCCAGCGGAGTCACACCACGGGCAATGCACGGGGCAGCCGAAGGTGCGGATGAAGTAGGCGGCCCGTCCTGCATGCGCACCTTCGCCTTGGAAGGTGTAGAATTGTTCGTGGATCGGGAGCATGTGTGGAGACTTGAGGCTGAGGGCTGAGACTTGAGGGCTGAGGGCTGAGGCTTGAGGGCTGAGGGCTGAGACTTGAGGCTTGAGGGCTGAGGGCTGAAACTTGAGACTTGAGTGCTGAGGGCTGAGACTTGAGGGCTGAGGGCTGCGACTTTGGCAAAGAGTTGGGCTACTCGGGGCAGTAGGCGGCGCTGTTTTTTGAGTCTTCTGCAATTTCGATTTCGGTGATCCACACGCGGTCATTGGTCTCTGCGCGGACCATTGCGTCGAAGATGCCGTGCAGGTGTTGGGCGACGCCTTCGCAGGAGCAGTTTGGTAGGAAGTAGGGTTTGAACAGGTCGCCGGCGTTGGCTAGCAGTTGCTCGGTATCGGGGTCGCCCTCGTTGAAGAGGCAGGCGTGGTCGAGATGCTGGTCGATCCAGGTCTTGAGGTATTTGAGCTTGCCGAAGTCGACGACGAAGCCGTTCGCATCGGTCTCGCTGCAGGCAAAGGTCAGGGTAATCCCCCAGTTGTGGCCGTGTATCAGGGCGCAGTGGCCTTCGTGTAGGTGTTGGCGGTGGGCGAACGGGATGTCGCGGTAAGATTTTTTACAAGTGAGCATCTTTTGAGAAGTGGAGAAGTGGAGAAGTGGGAAGGTGGAAACTGAAAGCTTACAGCCGCCAATCGTTGGCGCGCAGCGTGGTGATGTCCGGCGCGTCGGCGGCGTAAGGTGTAGGATCGGTGATGCCTGCGAGGTCGAAGGCTTCGCGCCGTTCAATGCAGGTGCCACAGCGGCCGCAGTGGATGTCGCCGCCCTGGTAGCAGGACCACGTTTTCTCAAAGGGCAGGCCGAGTTCTGCGCCGCGCCGCACGATGTCGGCCTTGGTCCAATCGACGAAGGGGCGGCTGAGTTCGACCGTACTCCAGTCGCAGAGTCGGATGGCCTCGGCCATGGCGTCGGCAAACTCGTTGCGGCAATCGGGGTAGATCGCGTGGTCGCCGCTGTGGGCGGCGTAGGCAATCTCTTCAGCGCCAATGGAGAGGGCATGTCCGGCGGCGATGGCCAGCAGGATCATGTTTCGATTCGGCACGATGGTGGACTTCATCGATTCCTCGGTGTAGTGTCCCTCGGCGACTTCGATTTCGGGCGAGGTCAGGCTGCTGCCGGCGAGCAGTGGCTGAATCGCCGAGAGGTCGGCGGTTTGATGCGGAACATCGATGGCCTTGCAGATATCTGCTGCATGCGTGAGCTCGCAGCGATGGCGCTGCCCATAGTCGATTGACAGTGCATGCACGGTGTGGCCTGCTGCGCGCAAGTGGTAGAGGAGGACGGTCGAGTCGAGTCCGCCAGAATAGATTAGGACGCTTTTCATGAATTCAGTGGTTGCCGATTGGCTGCGGCCCTGGGAATTCGTTAGCAGGGCCTGCTGATGGAGGAAGCAACGTGATGTTTTTGGCACAGACGGCAAGGCAAAACCGTAGGGGCGGCAGCCCCCCCCTAACAGTCTGTGACGACGGAGGCTACATTGAACCGAGTGGCACAGGCATTCCTGTTTGTGGCCAGGTGATCGGCCAGGCAAGCGGGCAGGAGTGCTTGTTTTAGTTGCAATTTGCCCGCTGAAACTATCCTCAATTGCCACCATACAGACACTTGACAAGCGGCCAAGGCCGTTTAGCTTTCTGGATTCTTAAATTAACTTAGCAACATCTTTTTTAAGCGGGCATAAGTCCGCTTTTTCATTTTCTGCCGCAATGAGTCACGAAATTTTATCAGTCTTAGAATACATGGAGAAGGAGAAGGGCATCGATCGCGCCGATATGATCGAAGCCATCTCCGCTGCGATTGCAGGCGCTGCCCAGAAAGGCGTCGCTGCGGGGCAAGATATCCGTGTTGCAATTAACCCCAAGACAGGTGCCTTGAAGGCGTGGTCCAGTCTCAATGTGGTCGACTCCGTGGGGGATTCAGAGCTCGAGATTCACATTGAAAAGGCGCGTGCCATTCAACCAGATGTGGAGATCGGTGGCGTCATCGAAAAAGAGATCGACCCAGCATATCTCGGCCGTATCGCCGCTCAGACTGCGCGTCAGGCGATCATGCAACGTATCCGTCAGTTTGAGAAAGACCGCATTTACGATGATTACAAAGACACTGTCGGTGACATCGTCACGGGTATCGTGCGTCGCCGTGAGCGGGGTGATTTGATCATCGATTTGGGCAAGGCTGAGGCGATTCTTCCACCACGTGAGCGCGTGCAGGGTGAGGACTATGCGCCGGGCGAAAGCATCCGCTGCCTGCTGCTCAAGATCGAGCAAACCAATCGCGGTCCAGACATCATTCTTTCACGCTCAAACATCAACTTTGTGCGCCGCCTGTTCGAACTCGAAGTGACGGAAATCGCCGATGGCACGGTGACCATCGAAGCGATGGCCCGCGAAGCTGGCTACCGCACGAAGATCGCTGTGAATAGCTCAGACCCGAAGGTTGATCCGGTCGGTGCATGTGTCGGTGCGCGTGGCGCCCGAGTTAAAACCATCGTGCGTGAGCTCGGTGGCGAGAAAATCGATATTATCCGCTATCATAGCGATCCGATTCAGTTGCTCGAAGAAGCGCTATCGCCTGCGGTGCCGAAAAACATCAAGGTGATTGAAGCCGATCGGCGTATTCATTTCGAAGTGGCTGAAGATGATCTTTCAATTGCAATTGGCCGCCGCGGCTTCAATGCTAAGCTCACTTCCCGCCTCATCGGCTGGAAGCTCGATATCGGCAAGGAAGAGAAGGAAGCAGTTGGCTTCGATGAGAAGGTCGCTAAGGCGCTCAAGGGCATCAACATGATTCCTGGCATTGAGCCAGCGATTGGCAAACGCCTTGTTTCCATCGGCTTGATCAGTCCCGAAGCCTTCGAAGGCGTATCCATTGGGGATCTCGTCGACGCAGAATTTAGTGAAGAAGAAGCCAGCGACGTGCTGGCTAAAGTTGCCGCATACCTGGAGCAAAACGCATAATCCAATTAGTCGCCAAGCCTTCTATCCATCTATCAGATATCAAGTCATAACTCTTCCATGAGTGTTCGTATACATCAGCTTTCCAAACAAGTCGGAATGGAGAATAAAGAGCTCATTGAGCTCCTCCGTAGTCGCGGGTTCGAAGTCAAAAGCGCTTCCAGTACCGTCGATAATATATCCGCCGAATCCCTCGTAGAAGAGTTCGCCTCAACGCATAAAGTTGAGGACGTACCTGCCGACGAAGCACCTGTGGCAGCGGAACCGCCGAAGGGGCCGATCTTGCCAGACGGGGTCGTCGTCAAGAGCGCTGCCGAAATCAAGCGGCGTGAGGCTGCGGCTGAAGCAGCTAAGCCGAAGGCAACCGAGGCAACCGAGGCAACCGAGGCAGCTGCGCCGAAGCCAGTGGCAGCTGCGCCGAAGCCAGCTCCGATGAGTAAAGCGCCGCCGAGTGCACCTCGTGCAAAGGGCCCACCATCGGCGCCACGTCCTAAATCACCCCCACCAGGAGTGGCTCCTGCGGGTCTTAAATCTGCTGCGCCATCGGCACCGAAGGGTCCCAAAGCACCGATCGTGGCGGGTCCTTCGACGCCAGAGCCTAAGGCTCCGGCAGCAGCCAAGCCTCCCATCGCCAAAGCACCTGCGGCCAAGCCTGCAGTTGCCGCAGCGCCGACACCTGCTGGCCCGCCGAAGCCTCCAGGTCCACCAAAGCCTGCTGGCCCGCCGAAGCCTCCAGGCCCGCCGAAGCCTCCGTCTGCGAGCGCGGCGAAAACCGAAGCGACACCTGCCGCGACTGATGCTGAAGTGTCGGTTGATGGCGAAGCAGCTGCTGAAGTGGTCGAAGTCGCAGAGCGTATCATCCACGCCAAGCCTCCGATTGTGGTGCGCGATTTCGCGACTGAGATCGAAGTTAAGCCGTTCAAATTGATTTCTGAGCTCATGGAAATGGGCATTTTCGCTTCGATGAATCAAACCATCGAAGAGCCGGTCGCGATCCAGATTGCGAAGCGTCATGGCTTTAAGCTGGAGATCCATCATCGTGGTGAGACTCAAGCCGAGGTCGCTGAAAAGAAAAAAGTCGCTAAGGTCGCAGACGATGATCCTCGTTTCCTCAAGCCGCGTCCCCCCGTTGTGTGTATTCTCGGTCATGTTGATCACGGTAAGACCACACTGCTCGACACGATTCGTAAGGCCAATGTCACTGCGGGTGAAGCGGGTGGTATCACTCAGCATATCGGTGCTTACCAGATCGAACACAACGATCGGAAGATTACTTTCCTTGATACTCCAGGTCATGCCGCTTTCTCGCTTATGCGTGAACGTGGTGCAAATGTCACTGACGTAGCGATTCTTGTGATCGCTGCTGACGATGGGTTTAAGCCACAGACCGAAGAGGCGCTACGCTTTGCTAAGGAAGCGAACAATTCCATCATCGTTGCGATCAATAAGGTCGATGCGAAGGGGGCGAATGTTGACCGCGTGAAGCAACAGATGCAAGAAAAGGGCATCGCACCAGAGGACTGGGGCGGTCAAACTATTGCAGTAGAAGTTTCCGCATTGAAGGGCACTAATATCGAGGATTTGCTCAATATGATTCTTCTGCAAACAGAAGTTTTGGAGCTTCAAGCAAATCCAGATTGCTCGGCATCTGGTACAATCATCGAAGCTCAACTGGAAGAAGGTCGTGGTGCAACTGCATCTGTCATCGTCGAACGCGGCACCCTAAAGAAGGGCGATTCGCTGATCTGTGGTGAAGCCTATTGTAAGGTGAAGTCGATGGAAGATGAGAATGGTAAGCTGCTCAAAGAAGCGCCTCCATCGACACCAGTGAAGGTCATCGGTTGGTCGCAAGTGCCAAGTGGTGGTAACACATTTACTTCCGCGAAGAACGAGAAGACTGCGAAGAAAGCAGCTGCTGAAGCGACGACTGTGCGTAAGCGTGAAGAAAACGTCGCTCCGGAGCAATCTGCGAGGAAGGAGGGCGCCGTCACCGTTGAAGATCTATTTGCCGCGATTGCGCAGCAAAAGAAGGCCTGCCTTAGCGTGATTGTTAAGTCTGATGTGCACGGTTCGACTGAAGCATTGGTCAACAGCATCAAGCAGATCGTGAGTGATAAGGTCGACATCCGCGTCATCAGTCATGGTGTTGGGCATATTAGTAAGAGTGATATCGCACTGGCTAGCGCTGGTGACACCGATGTTACGATCGTTGGTTTCAATGTGCGTCTTGATAATGGCGTGCAGAGCCAAGCGAAACATCACGATGTGCGCATCATTCAGCACGATATCATTTACGAACTCCTCGACAAAGTCGAAGAGTGCATGGCCGAGTTGCTCGAGCCGGAATTGAGCGAGAAGAAGCTCGGTGCCGCCGAGATTCGTCAAGTCTTCAGTATGGGCAAGAACCGCAATGTTGCTGGTTGCATGGTCACCGAAGGCACGATCAATCGCAACCGTAAGGCACGCTTGCTACGTAACGGCGAAGTTATTCACGAAAGCAAAATTGATACACTCAAGCGCTTCAAGGACGACGTTAAGGAAGTCCGCGCTGGCTTCGAATGTGGTATTAATGTGGATGGTTACGACGATTACGAAGAAGGCGATGTGATCGAATGCTTCGAGGTCGTGGAGAGCCGCCCGACCCTGCGATAATTAGTTTCATTCGGCGGCGTGCGAACTCGCACGTCGCCGATTTTTTTTGAATAGGTTCCATCCCTTTAAATTATGTCAAAACGTATTTCTCGTGTTAACGAGCTCCTCCAGCGTGAGATTGGAGAGCAACTGCGCCGCTACTATGGTGGAGCAGAATCCGTCAAAATTACAATCAGCGATGTCGATACATCGCCTGATCTGCGTCAGTGTAAAATCTTCTATGCCGTGATGGGTGAAGAGCAGGAAATCAAGCAGGCTCAGGCATTCTTTAAGCGTATTGGTAAAGAGCTACGCCAACGCGTGATGTCACGTGTGACGCTCAAGTATTTTCCTCGTTTTGATTATATGTATGATCCGTCGATGGAGCGGGGTGCAGGTATCTTAGACCTATTAGACCAATTAGATAACGAAAATGACAAAGGCTGAATTTTACCCGAACGAGAGTCCGCTGTTCGCGGCGAGCATTGAACAACTTAAAGGCAAGAAGGTTGCCGTGTGTGGGCACATGCGTCCCGACGGTGATTGCATCGGTTCTATCGTTGCCTTGGTTCGTGTCTTGAAAAGCTTAGGCATCGATGCGGTAGGCCTCAATCGCGACGAAGTGCCTGCGACACTTCAGGCATTTGTCGGTGATACGCCCTTAATGCTCGCAGCAGATTTTCAGCCCGACGGGCATGTCGCGGTGACGGTCGATTGCGCCGACAAAAAGCGTATCGGCGAGCGCTTGATCGAACTCTTCCCGGAAGTCGCTCTAAATGTAGACCACCACATTTCAAACAAGGCGTATGCGCAGGAGAATCTAATCATCGCCACGGCATGTGCCACTGCGGAGATCCTTGCAGGCGTTTACATGGACCTCGGTTACGAGATCGATGCAGTCACCGCGCAGGCCTTGTATGTGGGGATCGCGACTGATACCGGGCAATTTCGTTTCCCTTCGACCACGCCCGAAACATTCGAGATCGCACGTCGACTCTGCGAATGTGGCGCGCAGCCATCCGTCGCAGCGCACGAACTCTATGATTGCGAGACTTTTGAGAAGATCAAACTGCTACAGAACTTTTTGAACTCGCTCAGCATGGAATTTGATAACCGTGTCTGTGTGGGATTGATCGAGAATGGCGTCTATGAAGAAACTGGCGCGACCATCGACGATTCCGAAGGCTTGGTCGATTATGCGCGCTCAATCGTCGGCGTCGATATTGGTGTCTTAATCGAGGATCGCAATGGGTCGCTGAAAGGCAGCCTGCGTGCGAAGAACCCATTCTATCGAGTCGATCAAGTCGCAAAACTTTTTAACGGCGGGGGACATGCATGTGCCGCTGGGCTGAATGTCGAGAATAGTTCGATCAAAGCATTCTATCCGCAATTGATGGAAGCATTGGGCCAGCATCTCGAAGCGCTCGGCCAGCCAGAGTAATCTCGGGTCTTAATCACTGCCGGTCTTAATCATAATCTTAATCCTAATCTACAGTTCTGGGAGGTGATTAAGAGTAAGATTAGGATTAGGACTATGACGGTGAATTAGAGTAAGAGTAAGATTAGGATTAAGATTAGGACGGTGAATTAGAGTAAGAGTAAGATTTTTAATTAGGAGTAAGTTTTTATTATGTCTCAACAAACGAATGATGATCCGATCGGCGTATTGCTGGTTGATAAGCCACAGGGGATGACTTCCCACGATATTGTCGCGCGTATGCGCCGCGTGTTTCGTATTAAGAAGATTGGCCATGCTGGCACACTTGACCCTATGGCGACTGGCTTGTTGCTGATCCTCGTTGGTAAGGCGACCAAAGTCTCACAGTTTCTGATGAGCATGGATAAGGAATACACTGGCACGGTGAAGCTCGGTGAGGCGACTGATTCGCAGGATGCCGATGGCGAGATCGTTGAGACGAAGACTGTGCCTGAGTTGACGCAAGCGGATGTCGAAAAAGAGATGGCGACCTTCATGGGCGATCAATACCAGACGCCGCCGATGTTTTCGGCGAAGAAGGTCAATGGGCAGAAGCTCTACAAGTTGGCTCGCCAGGGTAAGACAATCGAGCGCGAGGCGCGTGTTATTCATGTCAGCCGCTATGATATCCTAGATTTTAACCTTCCTGAAGTTTCGATTATTGTCGGTAGCAGTAAGGGCACCTACATCCGCACACTAGCGCATGATCTGGGTGAACGCCTCGGTTGTGGTGGTCACTTATGTGCGTTGCGTCGCACGCAGGTTGGTAAGTTTCGTATTGAAGATGCGAATACATTAGAGGAAATCGAAAATATGGCTCCCTCTGAGTTACGCACTAAACTGATTCCAGTGAATCAAGCAGTGCCGAGTGTCGCGATGTAGTGACTCTTAGGTGCGTAATATTGAGACTTGAGGTATGTTTATGCGTGTTTTAAAGATGGAGGTCGATGCTCTGTCATTGCCACGCGCGCGGCGGTTTTCTTTCGCCGTTGGAAACGACGGAGCGTTTCCCTCCACCAGGAAGTCGCTATTTGAGCGCTTGCGCTAAGCGCCTATATTCTTAATTTTTTCTAATGATGCAATTTCCCGCCCACGTCGAACGCTTTGAGGAACTAGCTGGCCTGACTGGCCAGTTACACTTAGCCATTGGTGTATTTGATGGGGTACATCTCGGCCATAAGGCGGTGATCGAATCGGCGGTTTTTTCGGCGCAGCGATCCGGAGGAGTGAGTGGGGTGCTGACATTTGATCCGCATCCGAGTCGATTATTTCGTCCAGATGCGCCGACGCTGCTGATGATGCCAATCGAGGCAAAGACCTCAATGCTACATGCAGTCGGTGTGGATGTGGTGATTCGAAAGCACTTTGATCGTGCGTTCGCGTCAATTTCAGCGGAAGACTTTTTAGGGAATTTGAAAGCGGCCTTGCCCGCTTTGAAGTCAATCTACGTCGGCGAGAATTTTCGATTCGGCAAGAGGCGTGGTGGTAGTATCGCGACTTTGATCGAGTCGGGTAATGAGCTTGGGCTCGGCGTGTTTAGTGTGGAGCGTATTAAGCACAACGGAGAGCCGATTAGCAGCACGCGTATTCGGCAGGATCTCGTATCTGGACAGATCGAATCGGTGAATGATTTGTTCGGCTATAATTATCCTTCGAATGGGCAGGTCGTGGGTGGCGCAAGATTGGGCCGCCAGATTGGCTTTCCGACTTTGAACCTGCCATGGGATCCAGAGTGTCGGCCGTGCTTTGGTGTTTACCATGTGCGCTTCCGCGGAGCGGCAGATCAGCCATGGGCATTTGCAGTGGCGAATTATGGCGTCAAACCGACGGTGGCTGAGGCAGATCAATTGCCGGCGCTGGAGGTGCATGCGCTGAGGGATACGACGCTGGATTGTGGTGACTCGATCGAGGTCGAGTGGTTGCGCTTTATTCGGCCCGAGCAAAAGTTTGCATCGGTGGATGCGCTAAAGGCGCAGATTGCTAAAGATTGTGAGATCGCGCGTGGATTTTCGGGTGCCTCGGCTTGATATCTGTTGGTTGGGTCGGGTTCGGCTAGAGTGGCACTTTAGGTTTATTTGTCGGAGTCGCGGATCAGCGAAGGTGTTTCTAGTGTGATTCCTTTTTAAGGAGCGAATGTAGGCTCGCAAACTGGGTGGCAGTGGGATCATTGTTCGAAATGCCCGATCGTATCATTGAATTTACTGTGCCTAAGGGTGTGAAGTCCGGACGTGCGGATAAGATTTTTTCCGCAGAGTTTGACGACATCAGTCGTGTCCGATTGCAGAAGGCTTTTGATGCGGAGCTAGTAACCTTTGATGGCGCGGTCATTGACAAGCGCTTTAAGGTGAACCGTCCGGGCGTGTTGCGCGCAGTGCTTGAAGAAGTGGTACTGGGCGAGGGGCCGAAGCCGATGGATATTCCACTCAGTATTGTTTACGAAGATGAATCGATCGTAGTGGTCAATAAGCCTTCGGGGATGGTGACACATCCTGGCACTGGCACGGGTGAGGATACTTTGGTGCATGCGTTATTACATCATACCAATGGCAACTTGAGTAGTATCGGCGCGCCAGATCGGCCAGGGATTGTGCATCGATTAGACAAGGAGACCACTGGTCTGATTGTGGCAGCTAAGACTGACCGCGCGCATCATAAGTTAGTGGCATCTTTCAGTGCGCGTGAAACGTATAAACGCTACACGGCGCTGGTACTAGGCACGCCGCGCCAAACGGCTGGTATCTGCGATGGCCCGATTGGCCGACATAGCGTGGTGCGTACGCGGATGGCGATTATGGCAATGGGTAAAGAGGCCAAGACTGATTGGTCAGTAGAGCATAGTTTTGGCGGTCAGGTTGCGCTGGTAAGTTGTGTGATTCACACTGGTCGCACGCACCAGATTCGCGTGCATATGAGTAGCATGAACCATCCACTGTTGGGCGATACGACTTATGGCTACAAGCCCAGTCGTTTAAGAGGGATCGATGTGCCACGTATCATGCTGCATTCGACTGAGTTGCATGTGCGACATCCCGAGCGTGACGAAGAGATGGAGTTTGTTTCTCCGCTGCCGGCAGATTTTAAGGCAATGATGGATCGACTGACTGTATAGTGCGGTCTCGTTTGTGTGTTTGTGTGTGTGGTGTCGTTGCTTGCAACGGCCAAAGAAGTGTGCGCGAGTCGGCCACGTTGAGGCCGTTGCAAGCAACGACGCCACGAATCAGATTTTATGAATGCTGGGTTGTCTGTCGGGGCAGATTTGTTCTTTCTGACAGCATGTTATTGCGGTTTGTCGTGGGTTATTTATTTTGTGCCGGATTGGTAGTGTCGCTGTCAGCTGCGCAAGCCCCTGAGCTGGCTTCTGCGCTGACCACGCGTTATGCGCCGTACGCGAACTGGCAGTCGGAGGTGGATGTGGATGCATTGGCACAACTGTCGGAGTCGCGCTATTGGCGTACGGCAGAGGAAATTGCGTTGCAGCGTGGTGATGGTGACTTGCCTTTAGCTGGATTGCATATCGCGTTAGACCCGGGCCATCTCGGCGGGCAGTGGGCCGCTGCCGAAGGTCGACAGTTCCGAATCGCAGAAGATGATTTCTATGTGCGCGAGGGGGAGTTGGTCCTTGTCGTGGCGCAGCTTGCTCGGGCGAAATTGATAACGCTCGGCGCCAGAGTCACACTGCTGCGGGAGGCGGCTGTGCGGGTTAATCCAAAGAGCCCAGTGGATTATTTGGAATTGGCTGCAGAGCAGGTATCGTTGCCTAAAGAGCCCTCGCTATCTGCGCTCTGGGCATATGGTCGTGCGATCCAAGCGCGGGCGGTTCATTTATCAATTGTGAAGGTAGACTTGATGGAACGAGCACGATTAGTGAATCGAGAGATTCAGCCGGATGCGCTGATTTCTTTGCATATCAATGCGGCGGCGTGGCCTACTGAGAATGAGAGTGAACGTGAGGCAAGCGAGAGCGGCAGCGGGAAGTTCCGACTGGTGGATGTAAATAATGTCCATGCGCTAATTTTTGGCTGTTTGAGCGATGACGAACTGCAGGCCGAGAACCAGCTGGAGCAGTTGGTGGTGAAGTTGACGAATGGCAGTGGTACCACAGAGCGGTTGCTCGGTGGTGCGTTGGCGACGGCATTGGCCGAGGCGACCGAGTTGCCGGCGGCGAGGTATCAGGGGAACAATGCGATTTTATTGAGTTCGCAGCAGCCCTATTTATTTGCGCGTAATTTATTGCTACTGCGCATGGCCGAGTGTCCGACGGTGCTGTTGGAGCCTTATGTCGCGAACAGTTTCGGTGCTTATGGTCGGCTACAGTCAGCGTTGGCGAATCGGGCTGCGGGCCGAGCGCTCGCAAAGGATGATATTCTATTGCAGTATGCGGACGCAGTGGTCGCGGGCGTGCGGGCGTGCTATGGCCAAGAGTAGTGCGATGGATCAAAGCCCCCTCATCGTCTGACGAGAATAAAACGCTACCTTGGCTCGATGGGCGCCGTTTGAACCTTCACGCTGGTTGCTTAGAAGGCGACTACGCTGAATGCGATCCAGTTTATTTAATAAAACGGATAGTCAATGGGTAAGTGTAGCTGGTGCCTTGACTCGCTTTAATCGCGGCGATGATGGTATAGACGATGTTTAGGATCATCAGGATGGGGATCATAAATAGGCCGACGAAGAGTAAAATTAAGAAGCCGGCGATCACCATGTAGATCGTCATCGAGATCTGAAAGTTGAGTGACTCCTTGCCGCAGAGATCGACGAATTGGTCCTCATCGCGCTTGATGAGCCAGACGGTGAGAGGGACGAGAATGTTGCCGAGTGGCACGCCGAGTAGTAGAGTCAAGCTCAGTAAGTGACACAGCATACCGATGGTGTGGTCGGCTTTGACCTCAGTGCTTGGCAGCACGGGTGGTTGCTGGGTTTCGGCTTCGATTGAAGGCTCGGTCGGTTCGGCTGCGTCGTTTTCCATTTGATCGCGAAGCCTAGTGGCTCGAATAACCCGGGCAACTGCGAAATCCGGATGTTCGGAGTGGGGGGCGGTTCGCTGGGAAGAGGTCGCTAGTTAGGGAGGGCGGACCTCCGTGTTCGTTCGAGGGCAGTTGCTGTGGTTCTGCCATTTGTGTCGGAATGGTGTTACGATTTATTAAGTGGAAGTGGCACCTTGTTTTCGAAAGGAGGGAGGGCGACTCGCCCTCGTTGCGAGATGTGCTGTGGGCGGGTCGCCCACGCTCCTTACTTTTGTTCCGCACGCAGGAACACGATCGTGTTGCCTTCCGAAGCCTCAGCGTCGAATTGATAGCCGTTGGAATTAAATACCTTCAGCCCTTCGATGGTCTGCACTCGGTTGCGGACGATGTAGTCGGCCATCATGCCGCGGGCTTTTTTTGCGTAAAAGGAAATAATTTTGAAAGTGCCGTTCTTTGCATCTTTAAAGACGGGAGTGATCAACTGGCCATTGAGCTTGTCGAGCTTAACGGAGGAGAAATATTCGTTCGAGGCGAGGTTGACGACGAGGTCGCAAGTAGACGCCTTGAGATCTTTGTTGAGGAGTTCGGTGATGGTCGAACCCCAGAATTGGTAGAGATTATTGCCGCGGGTATTTTCGAACTTCGTACCCATCTCTAGGCGATAGGGCTGCATGCGATCCAGCGGCCGCAGCACGCCGTAGAGTCCGGATAGAATGCGAATTTGTTGTTGAGCGGCAGCGAAATCATCGGCTGACCACTCGGCAAGTGCCATGCCCTGATAGACGTCGCCGGTAAATGCCAGGATCGCTTGTCGGCTATTTGCTGCGGTGAAGCTCGGCTGGTAGTCCTGATAGCGTGCATGATTCAGCTCTGCGAGTTTGGGGCTAATGTGCATGAGCGTACCGACCGCTTCGGGGCTGAGGGCTTTCAGCTGGTTGATCAACTCCGCAGAATGCGCGGCTAGGCGCGGCTGAGTCGCTGTGTTAGTGAGTAGCGGGGCTTGGTAGTCGAGGGACTTTGCGGGCGATAGGAGAATCAACATGCTTTAAAACAACAATCCTGAACTGTTTCGAGTGCAAGGGGGAAGCGATAAAAGTGGCAGGCAAATACGAAAGGCGCGGCGCGGGATTCGAGACATCACGCTTGCCAGCGCTCGGGAACCGTCTTTGTTTCTTCGGCATGGCCAACCTATCTAAGCCCAGATTTCTTGATTACACTACCGCACGCACGATCGCGGACGACTTCGGCACGCCGGTGTATGTGTATGACATGACCACTTTAAAGGCGAATGCCGCCGCGGTGCTGGCATTTCCGAATGCCTTTGGTCTGACCGCGCGCTATGCGATGAAGGCATCGCCAAATGCCGCGATTCTTAAAATTCTCAATGAGGCGGGCCTACAAATTGACGCTAGCTCGGGGCATGAGGTGCGTCGTGCCATTGCCGCCGGCGTGCCGGCAGCAAATATCAGTCTGAGCACTCAGGAGTTGCCAGCTGATTTTGCAGAACTCTACGAGCTGGGGATTGAGATCAACGCCTGCTCCTTGAGTCAGTTGGAGCGTTTTGGTCAAGCCTGCCCTGGGAAGACGATCGGGTTGCGTTTTAATCCTGGCTCTGGCTCTGGCGGTAACAACCGCACCAATGTCGGTGGCCCTGCTTCGAGTTTCGGCATCTGGTATGAATGGATGGATCAGGTGCAGGCGATTGTGGTACAGTATGGTTTGAAGGTGATTCGTATTCATACGCACATCGGCTCGGGCAGTGATCCCGCGGTGTGGCAAAAGATTTCTGCTATGAGTCTGGATCTGGTGCGCCAGTTCCCTGACGTGGTGGCGCTCAATCTTGGTGGCGGCTACAAGGTGGCGCGCATGGAGAGTGAAGTTGGCACAGATCTGCAGGAGTGCGGGGCACCCGTGGCGGAAATGTTCCGCGAATTTGCACAGGCCACCGGTCGCGAGATCCGTTTGGAAATTGAGCCAGGCACATATTTGCTGGCAAACACCTGTGCGGTGTTGTCCACCGTGCAGGACGTGGTCAGCACCGGTGCGGATGGCTATGATTTTTTAAAACTCGATACCGGGATGACAGAGATTTTACGTCCGTCGATTTATGGTGCGCAGCATCCGATCTACATCCTACAGCCCGAGGTCGCAGGCGAAACGCGTGACTATGTGATCGCTGGGCATTGTTGCGAGTCTGGCGATATTCTGACGCCCGCACCGGGAGATCCTGAGTTGTTGGCGACACGTGCATTGCCGCTCTGCCAGATCGGCGATCTGTGTGTGATCGATGGCGCGGGTGCGTATTGTGCGGCGATGTCGACCAAGCACTACAATTCGTATCCCGAAGCCGCCGAAATCATGCTTGATGAGGCGAAGGTGCCACATGTGATCCGCCGCCGTCAGAAGCGCGAAGATATTTGGGCCTACGAGGTGGCGCTGGGGTGAGGTTCGGTCGTAATGCAGTGCGTCGGCAGAGCGACGCGACTACATTTCGTTTGTAGTACAGTGCGTCGGCAGAGGGACGCGACTACATCTCGTTTGTAGTGCAGTGCGTCGGCAGAGCGACGCGACTACATCTCGTTTTTAGTGCAGTGCGTCGGCAGAGCGACTCGGTTACATCTCGTTTGTAGTGCAGTGCGTCGGCAGAGCGACGCGGTTACATTTCGTTTGTAGTACAGCGCGTCGGCAGAGCGACTCGGTTACATCTCGTTTGTAGTGCAGTGCGTCGGCAGAGCGACGCGGCTACATCTCGTTTGTAGTGCAGCGCGTCGGCAGAGGGACGCGACTACATCTCGTTTGTAGCCACGGCGCTCTGTCGCCGTTTCTTGGCCGGCCCGATATCAATCGAATTAGAAACTTAGGCGCACAATCTCACCTTGGTGAGGCCATTCTTCAATGGTTGACGAAAGCTTAGCTCTAAGAGGATTGAGCTGCACATATTGCCATTTCTCGCCATAACTGTCTGCATTACCAAGAACATGATCGAAGAAGCCTGTTTGCCAATGCGGTTTTGGGTTACCTTGTTTTAGCAGAGTTTTTCCGAGTACAGATTTTAGTGCCTGCATCCAACGTTGTAATGTGAGTTCATGCTCGGGCATTGAAACAAACAGATGGATGTGATCAGGCATGATTACGTAGCGGCCTACAGAGACGCTGTGCTCAGTATGTGCTCGCCCGCAAAATTTTATAAATGCAGCGTGTAACTCTGAGTTGTTTAATAGTGCTGCGCGTTTGGCGGTGTTGAATGTAATAAAATAAAAGGGTCGAACGTGTTGGAAGAGCTGTATCCTCGGGGGACGTTTGGGGTAATGAGGGTTTGTATCGTGATCCATTAGGGGTGTGGGCTTGTGATACGGTGGACGCGTCGGCAGCACCCAAGGGCATAATAAAGCGACGCGACTACATTTCCCGCAGAGCCGTGTTTGCTAGTATGTAGCAACGGCGCTCCGCCGCCGTTTCTGATTAGGTGCTTTGTGGCGGGCACCTTTCCGACATCCCTGCTTGCTTTTAGTTGTAAAAATAGGTTACAAATTCGAGCAGTTTTACTAATCTACTTACCCCCTAGCTATGAAAATCGATCATGCTCATGCCCATCGTCGGGCCTGTCTCAAACTTGTCTTTGGCCTGTTGGCCGTTTGGTTCTCCGTCAGTTTCGGCTGTGGTATCATCTTTCGTGAATGGCTCGATGCCAATGCACCTCAGATCGGCAATGCGCCGTTCGGGTTTTGGATGGCGCAGCAAGGAGCGATCATCTGCTTCGTCCTATTGCTGTTGGTGTACGCGTTCTTGATGAACCGTCTCGATGCCAAGCACGGCTATACTGAAGGCAAGTAACTAGACTATTACGATGACACAAGATCACCTGAATTTCATTTTTATTGGTATTTCATTCGCTATTTATATAGTGATTGCGGTGAAGTCCCGAGCGGGCTCGACCAAAGAATACTACACTGCTGGCGGCGGCGTTTCGCCCTTGGCGAACGGCATGGCGACTGCGGCGGACTGGATGTCGGCCGCGACGTTCATCTCGATGGCTGGCACGGTCGCGTTGAGCGGCTACGATGCGTCGCGCTTCTTGATGGGTTGGACCGGCGGCTTCGTGCTGCTGACGGTCTTAATGGTGCCGTATTTGCGCAAGTTCAACAAGGCGACGGTTCCTGACTTTATTGGCGACCGCTATTATTCAAAGCTGGCGCGCGGTGTGGCGGTGATTTGCGCGATCTTCATTTGCATGACCTACATCATGGGCCAGATGCGTGGGGTGGGTGTGGTCTTTTCCCAGCTATTTGGGATTGGGATTCCAGCGGGTGTGCTGATTGGTGCGTCAATCGTGTTCTTCTATGCTGGTCTGGGCGGCATGAAAGGTATTACCTATACGCAGGTCGCTCAATACTGTGTGATGGCTTTTGCCTATACGATTCCTGCGATCTTTATTGCGATGGCGTTGACGGGGAATGTGATTCCACAGCTTGGATTGATAGGTAACTATACTGCGGATATTGAAGTTATTCCGTTTTTTGAGAAGCTCAATAATATCAATCTCGAACTAGGCTTTCAGGAATATACCGCTGGTAAGCTCTCGAAGATAAACATGTTTTGCATCACAGCTGCGCTGATGTGTGGCACGGCGGGTTTACCGCACGTGATCGTACGCTTCTTCACGGTTAAGAATGTCGGCGCCGTGCGTAAGTCGGCTTGCTGGACGCTGCTGTTCATTGCCGTGATCTATCTCACGGCACCCGCAATTGGTGCGTTCTCTCGCGTGAATTTAATCAGCAACCTGCACCAGACCAGCTACACGGAAGCGCCTGCATGGTTTAAAGATTTCGAGGCGACAGGTCAGATGGCATGGGTCGATAAAAACAACGACGGTGTGATTCAATATTTTGGGCCAGCAAAATCCGAGATCGGCTCCAATAGTGTTTTTCAAGGTAAGGCGCCAGCGTATCCGGCCTATGACGCGCCAGTGGAACAGCGTGTCGGCGCGCTCGGTCAACGCCTGCTCGCTAATAAAGGGGATAATTCTAACCCGAACGAGTTGTGGTTTGGTAATGATATCATGGTGATGGCGAACCCGCACATGGCAGGGTTGCCGATGTGGGTGATTGCGTTGCTGATGGCGGGTTGCATTGCCGCGGCACTCTCGACCGCGGCAGGTTTGCTGCTAGTGCTTTCGACTTCGATCTCGCACGACTTGATGAAGAAGATTATCAATCCAGATCTGAGCGATCGGGAAGAAGTCCGGTACGCGCGCTTCGCGTCCTTTGTGGCGCTAGTGGTGGCGGCTTACTTTGGCATTAACCCGCCGTCAGCGTTTATCGCGAAGACCGTGGCATTCGCTTTCGGTCTAGCGGCCTCTTCCTTCTTCCCAACACTACTTATGGGCATCTTTTCAAAGCGCATGAATCGCGAAGGCGCGATTGCTGGGATGCTCTGCGGTATTTCGTTTACGATCGGTTATATTATTTACTTCCAGTTTCTCGATGGCACGCCGGATCAATACTTATTCGGAATTACACCGGAGGGGATTGGTTTCGTCGGAATGTTGATCAATTTCGCTGTCGCATTTTTAGTGAGTGCGTTCACGCCCGCGCCTCCGCAGGAAGTGCAGGACATGGTCGAGAGTATTCACATCCCGAGTGGCTCTGGAGGGGCGTCGCATCATTAGCGGGCGATAAACCCTTGGGTGCAGTCGCCGTTTTATTAGTGTGCCTTACTTCGCCGTCCAGCGTGACCATGTGCCACTCGGCACGGGGAGGACCTCGGCCTCGCCGGTGAGCAGCATTTCGCCGCACTGTGTTTTGCCGCCGGGGAGTAATTGTTGTAGTAGATTATCCAATACAATCGGTGTGAAGCCAGGTGTGTGGCTGGTCAAATATACGAAGCAGGGGCGATCGGTGAGCACGCTTTTAACTAGCTTTAGCGTGTCGAGTAGCGCGTGCTCGATTTTGTAGAGCTCACCGCCTTTGCCGCGCCCGAAGGAGGGTGGGTCGAGAAGTATGCCATCGTAGCGATTGCCGCGTTTGATTTCACGAGTGAGGAACTTATTGACGTCGTCGACGATCCAGCGGATCGGGTGGTCGGTGAGTCTGTTCAGTTTGGCGTTTTCGCGAGCCCATTGCACCATGCCTTTAGAGGCATCGACGTGGCAGCAATGTGCGCCACCTTTCGCTGCGGCAAGGGTCGCGCCACCGGAGTAGGCGAAGAGATTGAGGAATTTGAGTGGTTCTTTGCGCTTGGGTGCTTCGGCGACCAGGGTCTGAGTAATCCAGTTCCACATGTCGCGTGTTTCGGGGAAGACGCCGAGGTGACCGAAGTCGGTGGTGGAGAGCTTTAGTGTGACATCGTTGACGGTGACTTGCCAGGCGTCGGGCAGTTTGTCGCGGCCACTCCACTCGAGGCCTTCTTTGCGAGTGAATGACGCATCGGCCGACTTCCAAAGCTGTGGTTTGGATGGATTCCATACTGCTTGCGCGCAAGGGCGATCGAGTGTGATCTTACCAAAGCGTTCGAGTTTTCGGCCGTGGCCACTGTCGAGAAGTGTGTATTCGTTTTTCATGAAGAAGAGTATGAATGTATAAAAGTGTGAAGGTGTAAAGGTGGGACGAAGCGCGAGTAGCGCGAAAATGGTCAGAGAGGTCTGCCGAGCTGGCCCCGTAGGGGTGACTGAACTGGGTGCCCTTTGGGCAAGTGAAGGAACAAGGTGGGAAGGGTTAATACGCTTTCATTCTTAATCCTGCGGGATAAAGTGCAGTGGTTGAGCTGTTGGGCTGGAGATTAAGAGCAGTCGAAGTCGAGTTCGGCCATTACTAAAGAGGGATGAAACTTGAGGCCTGAGGCTGGAGACGTGTGGCTAGGGCTGAGAGCTGGAGGTGTCAGGTTTAAGGGGAGGGGTGTAAAAGGTGACTGCTCGACATTCACACTTTTTACTTTCTCACTTTCATACTCAAGCGCGAAGCACTTGTGCTTGCGCTTGCAGTTCCTCGCTCGATGTGTAGCATCTGAGTGATGGAAACTGTATTAGTTTTGACGATTAGTGGTAAGGACCGCGCCGGATTGGTCGAGCAGCTGGCGGAGGTAGTTGCGGCACATGGTGGCAACTGGGAGCATTGTCGGATGGCCCATCTAGCGGGGCGTTTTGTCGGCCTGCTGGAAGTGAGCGTCTCGGCGAACAACCAACAAGAGCTGGAGGCGGCTTTGCGCACGATCTCCGATCTGAATGTGATGATTGCACTGGGTGAGTTGACTGAACCAGAGGCGCAGGGACATTTTGATCTAGAAGTCGTCGGTAGTGACCATCAGGGCATTGTGCGGGACGTCTTTAAAGCGCTGGCCGCGGCGGGTGCGAATGTGGAAGAACTCAGCACCAAGACGGTCAGTGCTCCAGAGTCCGGGGGGTTGCTATTTGAAGCGCGGGCACGCTTGGCTTGTGGTCCTGAAGTGCAGCGCGATGCGATTCAGGCGAATCTGGAAGCGATTGCTCAAGACTTGATGGTGGACATCCGCTGGTTAGATTAGGCTGCCGTTTTTTGCTGAGCAGGCTCTGGGAGCTTCAGCTTGAGCGTTTCTGTTCGGAGCGGGTGTGGACGGTGATGTTCCTATTTTAGGCTCTAAAGCAGTGCGTCTGCGGCTTGCTTCAATCGTTCGATCTCGGTGCGTAGGTTTGAAATCGTCTGCTTTAGCTTTTGTTTCATGTCATACCGTAAGCTGGCCGGGCCGTATCTGTGAAAGCGGTAGGCGATATGAGTTTCTGCAGTCTTGAGTGCCCGTCGGATCGGGCGTAGGTGGGCTCGGTGGTATTCAGCGAGATCGTTTAGGCGAGCTAGGCCGACCTGGGTACTGAGACCCGTTTGGTCGATGTCGCAGACTGCTTCGATGTGTTGCAGTGTCTCGAGGTCGTCGCAGGCGTAGGCAGTTTGTATCTCATGCCAACGCTGCGCTCGGAGTGATTCTTCGAGGGTCGAATGGTCCGGGTGGAGGCGTTTGGCCAAGTTTCGATAACAGGTTTTAAGCTTCGGGGCTTTTTCGTGTTTTTGCGGGAGAGAACTGCAGTCTTCAAAGTCGCTTTGAGGTGAGCGGCTGTTTTGTGTGGCTGAATTTTCGGCAGAGGAGGCGTTGGTTTCTTTGGGAATCGATAGCACAAAGGTAAACAGAATGCCTCTTTTTTTATGGTCGAGGAGTTCAGCATGCACTGCTCTGGTTTGTCCCGGGCAGACCATGGCGCATTTGCTTAGTATTTTGAGTATGAATGTGTGTTCGCGTAGCTCTTCTTCTAGGCCACGTATTTGGGATAGTAATCTGCCGTGCTTCACGACGAGCCATCGCTTGAAGCTGGCGTGGTCCTGTTCTTCGAATTTGCGTAGCTGTGCCTGCTTCGTGCTGAGCTCTTCGCGAAGACGTTGGCACTTGGAGAGTGCTCTTTCCAGTGCCGGTGCTAGTTCGGTGGCGATCAGTGAGGTCGAGCTGTTTGTGGATGCGCGGCCAGTGGCTTTTCGTGGTCTTGCACTGGGGGATCGTCGCATCATCGGTAATTTGAGCTTAGTCGCGTTCGCATCAATTTAAAAGTGGAGCGTATTTTACTGCAGAGCGATTCGACGCAAAAAGCGCGGCTGTTCGGCCGCGCTCTTTGTTTTTTGAAACTGTGGAATGAACGACTCGCCTTGTGTCTGCGGGCGGGCGGCTTCGATGTCGAGCGCGCTGTAGTGACGGTTGATACGTTTGACCTCGGTCTTCATTAACAGTGAGATGATGACTTTAATGACTATCGAGATATTAATGACCATGTGGTGCAGCTTGAGCCGCGGGTGATTATCGATAGCGACGAAAAGACCGCACATTTACGCAGGTGCAGAGTTTGCTGGTGATGATCGGGCAAGGCTATCTAAGGAAAGGCGAGTATGTCGTGCTTAAGCGCCATGAATTTTAGCTGAATATACCTGCGTCTTAAGAGGTACATTGGGCGGGTAAGCCTTTTAAGTGTAGCTATGATCCTGATTATGGTGGCTACCGATATGGCGGCTATGTACTGGTATTGGAGAATCGCGAAAAAAAACGTCTTCACGAGGTCTTCCAAGACGCTCTGGGAGCGTATTACTAGGAATGTTATCGAGGCAGAGTTGGAACTTGGGTAAGATCGCGAATTTACCAGTGGCGAGGAGTTAGACGACTTATGGTCTGCCTGGTAATGTCCGCTAGTCGTAACGTGCGTGCATCGCTGCTAGTGGAAATTTTTTGCCTGGGCAGATGGTTTGCTCGCCCTTGAGTTCACGGTGGCCGGCGAATTGAATTTTCTTTTTGAGTACATCGCCTTGTAGCCATTCCATTAGTTGGGTGAAGGCGGCTAGTTGCTTTTTGCTCGGCTGAGTCTGTTCAAAATTGCCGACTAGGCAAATGCCAATCGCGCTGAGGTTGAGCTGATAACTCTTGAGGTGGCCGCCGAGTAATTGCTTGGTCCAGCGCGAGCCGATTTCGATCTCGCCGTCGCCGGAGTCGATGCCGTTGCCGATTAAAAAATGGTAGGCAAGGCCGTTTTGCATGCCGCGCCGGCGATGGGCGGCGTCGTATTTTTTGGCATTGCCGTATTTGATCGCGCTATGGTGGACGACGATGCGCTGCCAGTTGTCGCGACGCACCGCAATCTTGGCGGTGGCCGCGCGGACGTGCGTTAAGAGATCTGTGGTGTTGACGATCGCTGGTGTGTGCAGCGTTTGTCCGATACGGATCACGTCGCTGGAAAGATTGTTGGCGCGTTTTAGCTCACCGACGCTGATGCCGTGGGCACGCGCGATGCCTCCGAGGGTGTCGCCCGATTGGACGAGGTAGGGATTGCGAGCTGAAGCGATGGCTGTTGTTGCGGCGCCTTGGCCGGGGATGTTTAACTTTTGCCCGACGCCGATCAGGTCGCCGGAAAGCCTATTAGCACGGCGCAGTTCTGCGGTACTGACTCCGTGGCGTTGGGCAATGTGCCCGAGGGTGTCGCCTTTTCGTACCGTGTAGCCGGTGCTGCTCGCTTGTGCGAATAGCTGCTGAGCGAGTGCGGTGCAGCCTGCCGCGGCAAGGAGTGCTTTTTTGGTGAATTGTCTACGTGTGGGCTGCATGGATAGAGTCTTTAGAGTGTAGACCGCGAAATTGCCGTGTTGTGCCGATGCTGTAAAGGATCTCTTACTTTTTGAGTCGTGATTCCGGCACCTCAAATAATTTAGACTGCACACTAGTATTAAGTGTGGCTTTATCGAGAGTGATGCGACTTTCCAGTTTGTTGCTTACGACGGTTTCCATGTGAAGGAGGATCGGCATGCTGCTAATGTCGTGGTATTTACTAAATGCCGTCTATTTGATGGTGCCGTCGGTTGGGGTCTTTAATTCGGCGATGGAATACATCGTTTGCGATCAGTATATTGATGGTTTTTTCTCTTGTTGTGTGCTGTGTCCTTAATTTGAGGCAATCGGCCTCTTTTCAGATTATTGCCTCAATTGCTGTGTGGATAATTTATTGCTGTTTGGCGATGATTGGGCTGCGCTAATAGCGCAAGGGTGGGCAGTTGAGGAGACTCTGCAGTCGCTGCCCTTGCGGATGCATACGGATAAGTATCGTTTCAGGGCGACGGAGTGCGGAGTGAATTTTGTCAGTTTTGTTATGTATCCCGACGGGCGTGTGTGGATGCGTGATGCCAATGTGCGGCGGTTTAAACAGCAGGCATGGGCAGTGCGACCGGGGCGGATGGGACTGGCGGATTTGGAGACTCGCACGCGCAGAGCGATGGCCTGCGGCAGGATTTATTCGAGACATTGATTTGAGGCATCAGGACATAAATAACCGCGGTCTTCGGGGTGGGGCGTTCAACAGCAACTATAACAACCTGCAGTCCTCGAACCGGAACAACCATCCGACGAACGAGAACAATAACATCGGATTCCGCGTTTCCAGCCTCCTAAAGGCGGCACCAGCCTGACTAGTCAGGCCGTGTGGCGTGCGATTCGGCTCCGTGCGCAGTGTTTGATCGGGGTAGGCAGTAAGTGCTCTGGCGCGGAGCTTTCAGATTTGCAAGCGTCGGGCGAATAAGAAGCTCCCGGCTGCGGCTACTAGCTGTTTGCTGAACGACGTGGCTGATATTTTCGGGGTTACAAATACTGGTGGCACTGTCTCGAAGCTCGCCAAATCGGAATTATGCCTTTTCAGTTTGTGTACACTATGAATTCCCTTCGTCATTTTTCTTTGGGTGAGCCGTTTCCGGTCAGCCCGCATGCAGTCATTAGTAGTCTACCTACGATGGAGGATGTGCGCGGCTACGAAGAGCATGATCCGCGGGTCATGAATGCAATGAAGTCCGGCTATCCGCGCTTCGTGGTGCATGGATTTGTGCAGAAGTTGATGGAGTTTTACCAGCAGCGCGAGGGCTTGGTGGGGCAAGCGTCAGTGTTGGTCGATGGGCGTCGTGCGGCGGATGACTTGTTGGCGGAGTTAGGCGAGCAGGTTGGCAAGCTGCAAGTCGAAGAGGGGATTTATCTAGTTTGTTGCGATGTGACTGCGGTGGATTTGGCGAAGCGTCTGCGCAAATATGTGCAGCATCTGGGCTGTGGGATCTATTCGCGCCAGGCGGAGGA
>CALKBZ010000024.1:0-32500 GCA_937775295.1 uncultured Opitutales bacterium | reverse complement strand
CAAGGTATTCAAAACCTACTGGTATCGTTGCAGTAAAGTCGTGTTAGAATAAAATACGGAATGAATAATATTTTTTCAGCAAAGGCATATTGCAGAGAGCACTTGGCAGGAATAAGCGCGATCGAAAAAAAGGTGCGATCATGCCAAGTCATTGGCTCTCTAAAGAGTGTCAACGATGCCTTGACCAAGCTCACTTTAAAAAATACGAGCACAGTTTCGGACATCGCTAAAGTGATCGCCAAAGATGTCTCGCTAACTGCGCGGTTGCTGTGCTTGGCAAACTCAGTTTTTTCTGGTCTCGCGGTGAGAGTGACCAGCATTGAAGAAGCGATATTTTTCTTGGGCCTTCGGCAAATTCGGCAGATGGCGATTTCCATGAGTGTCTTGGAGGAGATGGAAGCTTTCTCGGATGGCGGACTGGTAGGATTCTTAACAGATTATTGGCGACATTCTATTGCGACGGCCATTATGACTTCTGAGGTGTTGACGATGACCAATGGAGTGAAAGACGATGATCAATACTATATTTCTGGTCTTCTTGGAGATGCAGGCAAGCTGGTGATGCTGTATTCTTTTCCAGATGAGTTCAAGGCATCGCTTGATTTTGATGAAGTGACGCCCCGAAAGCACCTCGAGCGGGAGCGACAAGAGTTTGGCTTTACGCATGCGGATTTGGGCGCACTCTATTTGGAGCTGAATAATCTTTCTCCCGATGTGGTCGAAGCAGTTCTCTTTCATCATGAACCGGAAAAAGCTGACGGGGCTAAGTTTTATGCGGCGGGGATTGGGCTAGCTGATGTAATGGCTCGCTATGCTGGTTTTTCTGCCGGCTTTGAGTCTTCTCCGCCGATCAAATATGGGGATTGGGAGTTGATGGAAGGCTGGGAAATGTTGTTTTCTTCGAATCGCGTGGGCGCCCAATATGCTAAAGCCTCCACTCTCCGAAACATTGATAGTTTGCCCAGCCTAGTAAGTGGCCTGCTTGGGTCGGGTGTGCTTTAAGCAGCGCACAAAGGCGGAAATTTTTTCTTCTAGATCGGGCACGTTGGTGATGTTGTGGTATATCTTATTGTAAGTTATTGATTTAAGTTATTGTTTAATATTTGGCATTATAATTGCTATGTTGCATTTATGGAAATCACCTCTTCAGGGCTACGTTCAGTATTGAACACTCATCAATTGACCACTGCGCGAATGAATCATGTGACAGCCCGATTAGGTTCGGGGAAGCGCTCACCGCAGCCATCTGATGACCCCATCCGATGGAGCAATGCGATGGAGCTGAAAGATTCTGCGCAGCGACTGCAGAAACTTTCAGAGAATATGTTTAGCGCTGGTTTGAGTGCACGTGTTGCGGTGTATTCGATGGATGCCAGCGAGGCACAATTAATTGAAATGGGCGTGTCGCTGTCAAGTGCGTTGGAGTCACCCCCAGGCTCAAATACTCGAAGAGCGAGCCTGGAACAGTTTAATACACATCATCGATTAACTGATGATTACAGCATGCCAGAGGATTTGAATGCACGGAAGCTTTTGGACAGTCCCGAGCGTTTTAATTCGTCAGGGGATATTGACGTTGCAGCAGGCGAGAATAATTTCCGTATACGTTTGAGTTATCAGCCCATACATCTCGGTGCTGGAGGCCTTGATTTGCCGCTCGCGGGGGATCCACTTCCGAGTGACTCAGGATCGAATCCAATAATAGCAGATATCGCCAATGCAACTGACGACGAAATTCTTGCGATGAGAGAGTTGCTGGAATCTTCCCGAGCTCAACTACAAGGGCGCAAAGTATTCTTACAAGCTGACATTTTGGCTGTTGAGCGGCAGGAAGAGCAAGGAGTTGCGATGGCGTCGAATCTACTAGAGGTCAGCAGTGATATTGAGAGGGCTGATTTAGCCGCGGAAGCTGCTTTGTCGCAGTCCATCGCGTTGCGCTCGAGCATTGCTTTATCCGGAATTACCGGGATGGATGAAACCCGCAGTTTAGCGCTTCAACTACTTCGTTAAGGGGGCATTCGCATGGGATTAAAACTAAAATTAAAACCAAATGAGCGTGTCTTTTTGAACGGTGCGCTCATTCGAAACGCTGGAACTGGTACTGTGATCGAGTTGATGAACGAGGTGCCGATGCTTCGAGAGAAGGATATTCTTCTTCAGCAAGATGCGAAGTCACCCTGCCAGAAGCTTTACCTGATCGCTCAAACGCTTTATTTTGATGCAGCTTCGCATACAGCTTTGCTAGAATCCTTTAATGCTCTTTTGGAGATTATTTTGGAGGCAGCCCCGAGTCTCAGGGAACTTTTAGAGCCGGCGGCTACCAAACTTGCAAATGCTCAGTATTACCCAGCCTTAAAAGCTCTTCAGGCAGTCATCACCTACGAATCCGAGTTAATTTCCTATGCGGAATAATCTGACTAAACTTTACCGGCAAACGCAAATGAACGCGGCTGGGTCCGGCAGACAAATCGAAATTTCGATTCTCGAAATGGCTGTGGGCAAATTACGTGCATGTATTGGAGCAGATGAGAAATTGGGCTACCAGAGCGGCATTGATGAGGCACTTAAGTTCAACCAAAAGGTATGGGACGTGTTCTGCGCGGATTGGTCGTCGGACACTTGTGCGCTTGAAGAAGACTTGCGCACCAGCTTGCTTAGCTTGGGGTTGTTTGTGAAGAAGCGGACATTTACAATACTGGCGCAGCCAACCTGCTCTGGAGTCCTGGCGATTATTGAGCTGAATGACAACTTGATTCAAGGCTTGAAAAATCCAGTCTCGAGGGGCGATTAGTCTGTTGAAAACGGACGTTTTTTTTTATTAAGATTGTGTGTGGAATAATTGGTATTTGTGGGTCTTGTTCGATCTCATTGAAAGTTAGCAAGGAAGTCGAACGTGGCGCTGAATGGATGCAACGGCGTGGTCCGGATGGGTCTGGCTTTTTCCAGTCGGAGGGGGTCTGTTTTGGGCACCGGCGATTGGCTATTTTGGATCCGGAGTCCGGCCAGCAACCTTGGGTGGATCGCTGCACAGGCGTGACCCTAGTATTTAATGGGGAACTCTATAACTACAAGGCGCTACGCCACGAGCTCTCGGGTGCCGGCGTTCACTTTGAGACCTGCTGCGACACCGAGCTTCTGATGCAGGCTTATTTACGCTGGGGGCGCGCATGCCTCGGACGACTCGACGGCATGTTCGCATTTGCTTTTTACGATCCTCGCGCGCATGCCTGCTGGTTGGTGCGCGATCGGCTCGGGGTGAAGCCTCTGTACTACCACTTCGGCTCAGGACAACTGCGCTTTGCTTCGTCGATGAAGGCCTTATTTGCCTTCAGTGATATAAAACGAAAAATCGATTACGCTACCGTCTCGCACTATATGCGGACCATTCGAACAAGCTTGGGTGCACGTACGCTGGTTGCCGGCGTGAATTTAATCGAGCCCGGCACCGATTTATATTGGAACTGGGAGCAAGGTGGTGTGCCTGAGTTAAGTACTTATTGGGAGCTTCCTTCCAGCCAATCGTCATTGACGGCTGGGGATATTTCGTTCGAAGAGGCCAGCGACGAAACTCGCCGACTATTGGATGCTGCGGTGCAACGTCAAATGCTCAGTGACGTGCCCTTAGGTGGTTTTTTAAGTGGTGGCATCGACAGTAGTATCCTCAGTCATCTGGCTTCGAAGCAGGCCGGAAGTCGCCTTGGCACTTTTAGTGTTGGGTACGATCAAGAGGGCTTTAATGAGTGGGCGTCGATTCGGGAAAACGCGCACTATCATGGACTGCAGAATGAAGAGGTTTGTCTGAGCCGAGCAGACTATTTGAGTGATTGGTCTTGGTTGATTGGCGAGAAGGGACTCCCGCTGAGCACGCCCAATGAGGTGCCGATTTATCGCTTAGCTGATTCCTTCAGTAATCAGTATAAAGTCGCCTTATCTGGTGAAGGGGCGGATGAAGTCTTTGGTGGCTATCTATTGCCGACTTTTACCGCGTTTGATTGGGACCGTATGTCTCGCGGTATTGGAGAGATGGACGAAAAATGTTTTAAGGCTGCCTACGGGGCAGATCTATGTGGGTCGAGGCAGGAACACTTTTTCAGGATGAATTCCTGGATCCCCAAAGCCCGACTGAAGTCCCTTTTGAATGCGGGGGTCTGCCAGTTTGGTAGTGAAGATCCAGTGGATCTGTATTATCAAAAAATGTTTACCAATTATGCCGATGATTCAACCCTCTCAGCTTATCTAAAAGTGCATGCGCGGGTGAATTTAGAAGGCCTGCTCAGTCGCTTGGATAGTTCGACTATGGCAGCTTCTGTTGAGGGGCGTGTGCCTTTTACCGATCACACCTTGGCCGAATGGTTATTTCGCCTGCCCGATGCCTACAAGATGAAATTGCAATCGGGCCTTCGAGTCGAAGACGTCCGCCAGAAATCTGTTTACGACTTAGAGCGGGAAGGTCTGATCCAATCGAAAAGGCTTTTGCGTGATGCTTTTACGGGCTGTGTTCCAGAGCGTATATTAAAACAGCGTAAGGTTAGTTTTCCCGTGCCTTTTTTTGATATGTTTGAGACTGAGTGGAGGGGGCTTTATGATTCGATGTTGAGGTCGGACGCTGGTCCAGCTCAACTACTTTGTCGTGATGTTCGCGATATGCTTTTGAATGAACTGCCGGTGGACGCGATGTTGGGTTGGCCGTTAGTGAATTTATTCTTATGGCAACAGGAATTTAGCATTGAATTCTCAAGCTAGGGTACTCTATCCTAGCATGAATTATGTTAATTAGGAATGAGCAAAGGCTCATCGGGGTCATTGCTCAAGCCAGTCCCCCATTCCTTTCTGGAATTCCACAATATCACCTAAGGAATTTATGTCAGCTAAAAGCGTATTAATTTTGGATGATAAGCTTATCATCCGTAAGACACTGCAGGAGTTTTTAACACGTAAGCGCTGGAGGGTGAAGACTACGGAGTCGCTGCATGCTGCGCGGCGCGTTTTATTTGGTGGTGATACGGTCTTCGATTTAATGTTTTGCGATGTCAATCTGCCAGATGGTTTGGGGACTGATTTATTAGATGAGATTCAGCGCATGGAGCATCCACCTGTAGTGGTGATGATCACGGGGCAAGGTACAATTGAATCGGCAGTAAAATGCATGAAGCTGGGTGCATTTGATTACTTATTGAAACCCTTCTCTCACGATGAGATCGACATTATTTTGGGAAAGGTAAATAAGTTTCAACGCCTAATCCAAGTCAATCAGGAGCTGACTTCCGAGACGAGCTCGACTGGGAGCCGTAACCTTGTTGGCGAGTCGGAACCGATGCAGAAGCTGCAGGAGCTGATTCAAAATGTTGCCCAAACAGATGCTACGGTTTTGGTCAGCGGGGAGACCGGTACTGGTAAGGAGTTGATTTCGTTGGCGATTCACAACTCGAGTCAGAGGAGCAACAAACCCTTTATTAAGGTCAACTGCGCGGCGATATCTGAAAGTTTAATAGAAAGCGAGTTCTTTGGCCATGAGAAAGGTGCATTCACGGGAGCATTACAGAGCCGCATGGGCCGTTTTGAATTAGCTGATGGGGGTACGCTGCTGCTGGATGAGGTCAGTGAGATTTCGCTGCCGCTGCAGGCTAAATTGTTACGCGTACTGCAGGAGCGTGAGTTTGAGCGAGTCGGTGGGACCAAAACCATCAAAGTCGATGTTCGCATTGTGGCGACTACCAATCGAAGGCTGGTTCAAGCAGTCAAAGATGGTATTTTTCGCGAGGATCTCTACTACCGGCTTAATGTGTTTCCGCTGGAATCACCGTCGCTGGGTGAGCGTGGCAATGATGTGCTCTTGATCGCGGAGACTTTTCTGAAAAAATTTGCCCGCAAGCACGGCCGAAAACTGGAGTCACTGGACTCTAACTGTAAGAAAACACTGATGTCTTACAACTGGCCCGGCAATGTTCGCGAACTGCAAAACGTGATTGAGCGTGCGGTGATTATGACTTTGAGCGGCACGCAGGTCGGCGTCTCTGCATTGCCCCTAGATATTCAAAACTATTATCTACAACAGATCGGTGAATTCGACGGTGATTTAGGGCTCAACCCCTCCTTTGTCGATCACGTCGAAGATAAGCAGCAACAGGTACTTCATGTTCAGAATACGGCCCAAAGTGATGCGGCGACTATTATCGAAGACAGCGAGGACTTGAGCCTAGCGGCGGCGGAGCGTCAATTGATTCTCAAATGTTTGCAACGCTCCGAGGGCAACCGCACTCAGGCGGCCGAATGGATGGCGGTCAGTATCCGCACGCTGCGTAACAAGCTCGCGCGCTTCAAAGAAGAGCAGCGAGAAGAGTTTTCGGCCTACTATTAGACTGTCTTGCACGGCGCGAGTCGTGCCACTCCGTGTTTCATACAGCACGGGGTGGCATGGCGACAGGCGTCATGCAAACGCCCTTTATTGGGGCACCTGTAGGGCTTTGCGCGGTGAGCCGTTTATTCAGTCACTTCAGTCGATTCTTCTAGGGACTCGTTGTTTTCGATCGATGTAAATGCAGCGCGCGCTTTGGCATGCCCATGTGCTGCGGCCGCACCGAACAGTTCTTTCGCTCGCTGTGGGTTCACTTCGAGACCACCGTTGCCATAATAGTGGTAAAGGCCGAGGTTGAAGGCCGCATTGGTGTCGCCGATACGCGCGGCATCTTCGTAGAGCGTGACCGCCTTTACTTCGTCTTGCTCGACGCCGTACCCGAGGCTGTAGCACAGGCCGAGGCTGTAGAGCGAGGGCGCGTGTTTGGCTTGTGCGGCGTTTTCAAAAAACACCGCGGCGGCTTGGTAATCCTGTGCCACGCCCATTTCGCCTGCGAAGTGAAAGATGCCCAAGTTGTGCAGTGATTCCGGGTGGCCGAGCGTTGCCGCTTCGCGCAGCAGCGCCAGCGACTTTTCAGCGCTCTCCTCGACGCCGCTGCCAACGCGATACAGTCGAGCGAGGTTAAACATCGCCTGCGGCACGCCTTGATCAGCCGACTGTTGATACCATGCGGCTGCGGTGGTATGATTCACTTCGACCGACTCGCTGACGGTGTAAAAGTAGCCCATATTGCATTGCGCCATCGGGTGGCCGGCTTCTGCGGCTTGTTCCATCAGTTCAACAGCCTTCGGCATGTTCTGCTGGTCGCCCTCGGCTTGGGCCAGTGCCACGGCCTCTTGGTAGGTTTTAATCACTTGTGGGGCTAGGTTTTTAGCGGCTTCTTCGGCATTCATAATTTTCGGTGGTTGTTGGTGTGTTATTTAGTTAATCGCTTTTAGCGGTGCTTGCGAATTTGGCACTAGCGGTCTCATCACAAAATGTTTGCCACATTTCACGGTAGGCATGTTCCAAGTCGCGCGCCATGCCTGGCCCATCGCCTAGGGGAGATTGGCGGAAGCGATGGGGCAATTCCTGCCGGAGCTGTTGCAGCATCGTTGGATTTTGAGCGGCTAGCGAGCCGGTTTGTAAAAATGCTTCCTCGGATTGCGCCGCCCAGCGATCCAGCCCGACCCGATGCAATAGGCTGGCGGTCACGCGCGAGGCATGGGTTTGGCCGGGGAGTGTCAGGATCGGCACGCCCATCGCGAGCGCGTCGCAGCTGGTGGTGGTGCCATTGTAGGCGATTGGGTCGAGTGCGATGTCCATCTCTCCGTAGCTATGATAGTGCTCCACCATGCCCGGGGTCGTGGTTTTGAGAATCACGCGATGCGCTTGTATGCCATGCATTGCAAACAGGGAGCGGAGGGTTTCCCGATTGTCCAGAAAGGCGAGGGTTTTGTGTTTCAGCACAATCCTTGAGTGGGGTACCCGTTTCAGCAGTTTGGCCCAGAGTTCGACACTCTTCGAGCCGAGCTTATTCATGTTATTATAACTGCCAAAGGTGACATAACCGCGCTTGAGGCAAGGCGGTTCCATAGGCTCGGGCAGCTCTGCAGGCAGACTGAACACGTGGAAGCCGTTCGGCATCCGGTAGATGGTTTCGGTGCTGCGCGTATCAGCAGCGCCCTCCGGTTCGGTGATCGCATCGGAGAGCCGATAGTCGACCGTTTCCAGCCCGGTGGTGTTCGGGTATCCGAGCCAGCTCACTTGAACCGGCGCAGCGCGCGAGGCGAGTGCATCGAGACGATTGTACGCGGTATGTCCGGCCATCTCGATGAGGATGTCGATGGCATCGTCGCGGATTAAGTCCCGTAGCTTTTTGGTCGAAAGGCCTCGCGTCCAACGCCAGTGATCCTCGCCGACCTGCGCGCGAAATTTTTGCGACAGTTTGTCGTCGCCGGTTTCCTCATGCCGGTTCGAGTAGAGAAACACTTCGACGGTTTTCGGGTCATGCGCTTTAAAGATGTCGATGGCGAAAAAGCCGACCGGGTGGCATGCCAAGTCAGGGGAGAGGTAGCCGACGCGTAGTTTACGCTTGGGGTTGCGATCGCGCGCTGCAAAGGTATGACTCGCATCGAACTTGGCTTGGTGGCGGCGCCCCCAATCGCGGTGGACTTGAAAAATCTCATCCGCGGGCCGGCGCTCGTCGTAATTGAGTACGAATAGATAGGGACAGGCCAGCGGATGCTCGGGTTGTTCGGCGAGGATGCGCTCTTGATAGGGCAGCGCCAACTCCGGGCGGGAGGCATGCATGTAAATGTCGTTCATCACTGCGCAGCACTCGATCGAATCGCCGGCGCGGGCGAAGAGGATCGTTGCCAGTTCGCGCGCATCGGCATATTTTTCCGAGTGGCCGCACTTGGCAAAGGCGAGCGTATTTTGAATGAGGCGGATTAGGCGCTGGTCATCCTGCGGATTTTTGGCCAAGAGCTCCCAGTGATGAGGCTCGGCTTCAGCGTAGAATTCGGCGTTTTGCAGCGAGTCGGCGATAAATGCGCGGCTCAAGTGCTTGTAGTCGGGGTCGGCCTCGCGGATACGGTTTAAGGTCTCCAACGCAGCTTCCAGCCGCTTTGCCCGCAGGCAGGCGTCATAGTGTAAGATCCAGCACTCGATATGCTCGGGCGCTTTCATTTGCTCGAGCAGTGCCTCGCTAGGATGCGGCACCTGATGAAAGCATTGTTGCGCCCATTTGTAGCATTCCGCCGCAAATTCATTGCGGGCCAAAAAGTCAACACAAGCAGCCAAGCCGGCCTTGTAATCCTCCAAGCCAGTCAGCGCCCGTACCTTCAAGCCGAGGGCAGGCAGGCTGCTTGGGTTGAGTTGCAGGATTGGATCGGCAAACTGGCTCAACGCCTTCCAGCTTTCTTGTTTGATCAGCAGTTGCCCTAAACCGAGGGCGGCATCGAAGTTTTTCGGCTCGAAACGCAGGGCTTCCTGGTATGCTGCGGCGGCCTCGGGGATTGTATCTTGGTGTGCGTAGCAGCCGCCAAGGATGATCCAACCGGGTGCGTGGTTCACGCGCTGCTTGAGGTGTGCCTGAATATAGGGCAGCGCCTCATCCGCCCGATTTAAGCTGACCAGCGCGACCGCGCAGAGGTAGCCTGCGTGCGGGTAGTCCGGCTCCAGTTGGAGTAAATCCGCGTAGTGCAGTGCAGCGGCTTCGGTTTGCCCTGTTTGGTGCATTTTGCGAGCCGCCTCAAAGAGGGTGTGTGGTGCTTTACTCATGGGCTGCCTTGCGTTGCGCGTGTTGTTTTAAAAAAGCGCCGCGTGTGTCGCCCTCGCGATTGGTTTGAATGTCAAAGACTGGAAAGAGCGGGTTGGTCGAATCATTCACCGCGGCGGACTCGATCTCCTGGAAGCGAAGCAGGCTCGGTGAGGGTTGATAGCTGGCCGACAGTTCTTTGAGTTGCAGAGCGCGCTGCAGAGCCACCACCGTCGCGTTCGTTTCGCCGGCCTGCTCGTAGAGCTCGCTGAGCAGGATGAAAGCGTCCTCATCGAGCGGATTGCTGATGATCCACGCTTTGACTCGCTCAATGGCTTGGCGGGTGTCACCGTCGTTGACCATTTCATCCACGATCGGCCGCAATTCGTGTAATTCTATGTGCTGATGCAAGCGGCGGGTCGCTGTGGTGCAGTCTTTTTTGGGTGAGTCACAGAGGGGCATACGCTGAAGTGGTTGGTGAGCTGGGAACTGGGCAGAGTGAAGCGCGGTTAATCCGTTTCGTAACCGAGCAATTGTTTGATTTGGCTATATGTTTCGCGTGAGCGGAATTGATCGATCAGCTCGTCGGGCGCGGCGCGGCGCTTGGCGTGTCGGATGGCCGCGGCGCCGCCGCGGCTGAGGTCGAGATCGCTGGTCACGTGTTTAAAGGAGGACCGGCGGTCGATAGGGCTAGGGGCAAAATCAAGCGCGAGCTGCTCGCAGATATGCTTGAGGTGGGTGTCGGGTTCGTGCGTCAGGTCCTCATAGCGGGTAAAGCCGATTTCATGGCACCATTCACTGAATTTAAGCATGCCTTCGAGGTATGCGTCGATCGTGCCGTCGCAGTCGGGCATCGCGCCGAGTTTGAACAGGCTCAGGTATTGGTCGATCGGGTGGCGTACGGTGCAGTGGCGGTGCACGATGTAGTCCTGAAGCCAGTCGGCTAGTCGCGATTCATCGACGGGTTGGTAAGAGGGCTTGCCAATCCAATCCATATGTGACCAGTCACGCACCAGCAGTTGCAGCCCATGGGCGCTGGCGCGCTCCTCGATCAACCACATGATCTGCTGGAAGCTGGGGGGGGCTTTGCGAAAGATTTCCAAGTCTGCTGCGTCCAGCAAGCCGTGCCATTCAACCGCCTGTTTGAGTGGCGAGAGCTGGTAGGATTTGGCTTTCGGGTGTGCGGTGTCGTGGGGAATCTCGCTCAACAGGCAGACGCCTTGCATGCTGCCTAGGCGGCGACTGATCAGTGTGCCTCCTGAGCATGCCATGTGGTGCAGTAGCCGGAGCGTGGGTTTTTTTGGCGGAGATGCGTCGTTCATAGTGCCGCGGGTTTGAATCGAGGTCGATGTATCAGTCTTGGCTGAGTCGCGAGTGAACGGCCTAAGCCTGCTGCGAGGCTAAGCAGCATGGCTGTGTGGCGCGCGGTAAAGTGTTTTGCAGCGCTAGTTGGTTGGCACGAATACTTGTGTGCAGCGATATGTCTGACATGATGAACTGTATGATAGATGTTTAGCAAGGCAGCTAGCCTTCGCAAGAGTTGTCTAATTATCATAGCACTGCTGATGCCAAAATAAAAAAAGTCACCTAAGTAACTTTATATTATATAGATATAATCTGTTTTTTTTTTAGCGTCGAGTGGTCGAGCATGCGCAAGCGAAAGGGCAGTGTGGTTGGAGAATTTTGCCTACACCCCGCCGGCTCTATGCTAGGTGTGTTGGTAATGGTCTCGTCGCAACTGGCTTGAGGTGCCGGTTGATGCATATCCAGCAGCTCATAATAGTCAGCTCAACGGTGTGCTTTAGCGCACAAAAAAGGAGCAGACTTTCGTCTGCTCCTTGAAGTTTTGAGTGTATGGAGCGGGATGGCTTGTAGGCCATCCCGAGCGGTTTATCCGATTAGCTGAAGGACTCCCTGCGATTGCTGCGAAGCTAGGGAGAGCGACTGTGTCGCGAGCTGAGTCGATGTTTGCAGCGCGAGCAGATTCGCGCCTTCTTCATTCAAGTCAGCCAGTGTCATCTTGTCGGCACCTTCATTCAAGGTATTGATCATGTTATTGCTGAACTCTTCACGGATGGTGATCGAAGCCAAGTTCTGTGACAGGTTACTGGCTTGCGATTTCAATTCATTATCGAAGCCTTCAAGCTGTTGTAAGACTGAACTGAGATCAGCCTCGTACGTCGAAGCGCGCCAGTCTGTGGAGCCGTCTACTGCGGCGGTGTTGGTAGCGTTAGTCAAGGCACCGTTGATGCCGAACTCGTCGCCGTCTTGGGTGGTCATTAGGAATCCAAAGTTTGCACTCGCGTCGGCGTTAGCTATATCTGCAATATTACCTTCATCGCCTGCCGCAGCGGAGAGTGTAGCGGGGCCCTCTACGTTAAAGCCTTCAAGGTCCAGTGTGGACGCATCGAATTTTTCGCCGAACTGAACCGTTTGGGTATCGCCGCCTTTTAGGAGGTTGACGCCTTGGTAGCTGGAATCTTTCGCGGTTTGGCCCACTTGAACCAGCAGTTCATTGAATTGACGGCCCAGTTCTGCACGCGCACTCGCGTCGGTGTTGCCGAGGGCGTTGTTTACCACACCCTTCATCGCGCTGACGAAGCTGCGGATGGTGCTGATACCGTTGTCAGCTGCCTTGACAGTTTGGACGGCCTGTCCAATGCCGTCGAGGCGCGAGCTCAGGCCCTCTGCACGGTCGGTAAGATTGACCGCGGCAAAGAAATTGCTTGGGTTGTCGATTGCCGAGTTGACTTTTTTGCCGGAAGCCAAGCGTTCGGTCGTGGTTTGGAAAGCCGCGGAAGAGCGCTGCAGCTGGAGGAGGTTGGAACGTATGCCCGAGTTGAGTGATACATCTGTCATAATATTACTTTTCTAGTAGGTTATTGTTTTGATTCGAGATTATCAGGCCATTTCTTGGCTGATACTAATATCTACGGCAGTGCTAGAAATAACTTTAAGCATTTATTGAAAAAAAAAGTTTTTTTTCGATTCGCGTCCGTGCGATCCAAAAGCCGCGTAATGTTTCAAGGATCTCGGCCGCCCGTGCGGGCTGCTTGTTTTGGGCGGCCTTTTCGGCTGCGGTGTAAAGCGCTGCGAGCTCGCCAGCCAAGGCAGGGTTGGCATTCGGGTTGAGCGTCTTTTTAAGCAGGGCCAAGCTGTGCGCGAGGGTTTCTTGCTCGCCGCTGGCATTGGCCTCAATCGCAATACTGTAGAGCTCCAGTAGCCGTTGAATGGCGGCGTCTTGATTCGCCAATTGCTCCTGTGCTTGGTAGGGGTTGTTCATCTGAGATCGTCGAGGCGGGGAGGGTTAACTTGGTCTCGCTAGGCGGCCGCCGAGGATGCCACAGGCCTAGCTCAGGATGTTGACTGCGGAAGCCATTTGTAGGGAGGCCAGCTGCTCAGGCGTTTGGTTGGCTTGTGTGCCGAAGGCGGTGGTGGTGGCAAAGATCTGATCGGCGGCAATGGCGAGACTCTTTCCTATGCCAGCGTTGATGAGGAGTGGGCCACTGTTGCCGCCGGATAGGATGTTGAGGCTGGAGCTGGCGCTCAAGCTGGCGCCGGTCATGCCGTTTGCCTGCAGCGCTGGGTTTCGTTGCGCGTTGAGCTCTTGGATCTGGGCAGCGGTTTGTGTTATTTGCGCAAGCTCATCGTCAAGCACCAGCATGGCAGCTTCGATTTGCTGCGTGTATTGGCGAAAGTCGAACTCGTCGATGACGGCTGGGCGACGATTGTACTTGATCGGTACTTGTAAGCTGCCGTTGTCGAGCTCCAGGGCGCTGTTACTGCCCTCGACGTAAGAGGCGCCGCTGAGTGTGATGCCGGTGAAGCTGCTGTTTTGATTGAGGATGACGTCATCGACCGTCTCGAACACCGTGACCTCGGCCGTTTCGCTGCTGGTCGAAAGGTTCAAGGCGTCCTCGCCGTAGGTAAACAGTTTGGAGGTTTCCAGGCTGAGCGGGCGGCTGCCGGCGCCCATGCCGAGCGTTTTATCCGAGGAGCTGTAGCACTCCCTGAGATTGTTGCGAAGCGAGCGAGATCGACTGTGTCGCGAGCTGAGTCGACGTTTGCAGGGCGAGCAGATTCGCGCCTTCTTCATTCAAGTCAGCCAGTGTCAACTTGTCGGCACCTTCATTCAAGGTGTTGATCACGTTATTGCTGAACTCTTCACGAATAGTGATCGAAGCCAAGTTCTGCGACAGGCTACTGGCTTGCGTCTTCAATTCAGAGTCGAAGGCTTCGATCTGTTGGATCACTGCCGCGAGATCATCCTTGTAGCTCGCGCCGCCCCAGTCGATCGAACCTACCTGATTGGTACCCGCGCCCTGGATGCCAATAGCGGCGTCGCCAGTTTGATTGGCCATGTATAATGCGACCGCAGTAGCTTGAGTCCCGGCCGCGGCGGAAGCGGTGCCAACGATTTCTCTTACACCGGCACCAATTGCAGTAAAGGCTTCTCCGCCAAAAAACGCCGAACTGGGAGTGCCGATAGTACTGTCAGCGTAGCCAATGGCACTTACTCCAGCGGTCGATGCCCGTTCGACTACCGCGGACTGAGCTGCTGCGGAGATCTCACCGTCCGCATCGACTTCCGAGGTGGGACCACCTAAATCGAAGCCGAGGACATCAAGTTTGGACGAATCGAAGGATTCGCCGAACTGAACAGTGTTGGTCTCGTTGCCTTGTAGGAGGTTGCCCCCTCGGTAACTCGAGTCTTTGGCGGTTTGAGCGACTTGAACCAGCAGTTCATTGAATTGACGGCCCAAGTCTGCACGCGCATTCTCGTCGGTGTTGCCGAGGGCATTGTTTACCGCACCCTTCATCGCGCTGACGAAGCTGCGGATGGTGCTGATACCGTTGTCGGCTGCCTTGACGGTTTGGACGGCCTGTCCAATGCCGTCGAGGCGCGAGTTCAGTGCCTCTGCGCGGTCGGAGAGACCGACGGCGGCAAAGAAATTGCTTGGGTTGTCGATTGCCGAGTTGACTTTTTTGCCGGAAGCCAAGCGTTCGGTCGTGGTTTGGAACGACGTGGAAGAGCGCTGCAGCTGAAGGAGGTTGGAACGAATGCCCGAGTTGAGTGATATATTTGTCATCATATTACTGTTCTGGTCGGTTATTGTTTTGATTCGAGATTATCAGGCCATTTCTTGGTTGATACTAATACCTACGGCAGTGCTAGAAATAATTTTGAGAATTTATTAAAAAAAAAGTTTTTTTTCGATTCGCGTCCGTGCGATCCAAAAGCCGCGTAATGTTTCAAGGATCTCGGCCGCCCGTTGCGGTTGCTTGTTTTGGGCGGCCTTTTCGGCTGCGGTGTAAAGCGCTGCGAGCTCGCGAGCCAAGGCAGGGTTGGCATTCGGGTTGAGCGTCTTTTTAAGCAGGGCCAAGCTGTGGGCGAGGGTTTCTTGCTCGCCGCTGGCATTGGCCTCAATCGCAATACTGTAGAGCTCCAGTAGCCGTTGAATGGCGGCGTCTTGATTCGCCACTTGCTCCTGTGCTTGGTAGGGGTTGTTCATCTGAGATCGTCGCGGGGGGGGAGGGTTAACTTGGTCTCGCTAGGCGGCCGCCGAGGATGCCACAGGCCTAGCTCAGGATGTTGACTGCGGAAGCCATTTGTAGGGAGGCCAGCTGCTCAGGCGTTTGGTTGGCTTGTGTGCCGAAGGCGGTGGTGGTGGCAAAGATCTGATCGGCGGCAATGGCGAGACTCTTGCTGGTGTTGGCGTTGATGAGGAGTGGGCCGCTTTTACCACCAGATAGAATGTTCAAGCTGGAGCTGGCGCTCAAGCTGGCGGCAGTCATGCCGTTTGCCTGCAGCGCTGGGTTGCGTTGCGCGTTGAGCTCTTGGATTTGGGCAGCGGTTTGTGCCATTTGCGCAAGCTCGTCGTCAATCACCGCCATGGCAGCTTCGATTTGTTGCGTGTATTGGCGAAAATCGAATGCTTCGATGGCGGGCGGGCGCCGATTGTACTTGATCGGCACCTGCAAGCTGCCGTTGTCGCTCCAGCCGCTATTCGCTACGGTGACGCTCAGTCCACCGTCAAAGTCAATGCTAGTGGACTCGGTGGTGAGATCGACGCCGAACTTAAAGCCGCGAATGCGGCCCAGTGCATCGGTCAGGCGGATGTAGGAATTTTCGCCCCGATATTCGATGTTCATGTTATAGAAGCCGCTTTCCAGTGCGTTGGAGTCGCTGGTTGAGGGCGTCAGCTTGGGCTCGGATACGCTTAGCTGGCCGACTGCGGCACTGCCGAGTGAGGCCTCAAATAGAAGAGACGCAGCATCGGGGGTATCCGTCTGGCTGTCGTCATTTCTCAGGGTGTGGCTGTCGAGTCGTCGGTAAAGGATCGAGGAGGTGATCTCAATGGGGTCGTCGGTGGTAAAGTCGAGCTCGTCAAGCGCCCCGAGGATGGGTTGTTTGTCGATCTGCAGTTGCACGCCGACAGTGAAATCGACGAATTCCCGGCCCTCCCCGGAGAGATTGATGCCTTCTTGGCGTTCAATCAAGGCACCGGTGCGATCGCGTAGTTCGACTGCTGACTCGTTACCGGTGAAAAAGATTTTCACCTTGTAGTTGGTGTTGTCGAGCTCGAGGGCGCTGTTACTGCCCTCGATGTAAGAGGCGCCGCTGAGTGTGATGCCGGTGAAGCTGCTGTTTTGATTGAGAATGACGTCATCGACCGTCTCGAACACCGTGACCTCGGCCGTTTCGCTGCTGGTCGAAAGGTTCAAGGCGTCCTCGCCGTAGGTGAGCAGTTTGGAGGTTTCCAGGCTGAGCGGGCGGCTGCCGGCGCCCATGCCCAGGGTCAGCGTGTTGCCGCTGAAGACCGGGTTGCCGTCGAAACGCACCGAGTCGACGACTTGGTCGAAGCCGGCGCTGAGGCTGCGCAGCTTGCCGTAGATCGTATCGCGCTTAAACGAGACGCCACGGGTGCGTTCGGCGGAGCGGCTGAGGTCGAGCATGGTCTCCAAGTTGCTCTTGAGCGTGTCGAGGCGTTTGATGGCTCCAGTGACGAGCCGAAACGAGGCTTCTCTGTCCTTGGTTGTGAAATTCTGCGTTTCGCGTGTTTCGGATTGGGTTTGGCCGACACGAGCTTCTCGCTCGCGTGCGAAGGCGAGCGGATTGTTGAAGTCGTTGATTTGGTTGGTGGTGAGCCGTTGCATGGGATTGGTATAATCAGTAATACGGTCGAATTTGCCTAAACTTTAAGTTTTTGTCGATTGAGTCAACTGAGCAGTCTTCATGCCGATTGCACTATGGATGAATGGTTTTAGACCTTAAGCTTGTCGGTGAAGGTCTTTAAAACTCGGCTTGGGTGACTTATATTGCAAAGTGGCAGAATAAGTGCTAGGTTACAAATATGTTTTTAAAGGGTAAATTGTGCCGCATTGTATTCGTCCTGCTTCTGTGCGGCGGGTGGATCGGTGCGCAGGCTCGGCCATTCAGCAAATCGCATAATGTCGATACGCACAGGATAAGCCAGGTCGCGGAACGTTCTGCGACCGCCAGATCCTACTTGAAGGTCGGCGATGCCGCTCGAGTGAATTATCAGGCTCAGGAGCTCGAAGAGACTTTTGTGACAAGCTCCAAGCCAATGGTTTCAAATTCTCCGAGCTATGCAGATTTTATTGAACGGATGAAGCGCGCCCCTGAGGTAGACGCAAAAGTTGCCGCAGAAGTTATTGCAGAAATGGGTGCTCAAGCCGTGGATGTCAGGGGTCCGGTAGAGCTGGCGCAACGGGATTCGTTGGAATCGGCGCCGAACGGCGAGCGCGATCCGATACCAGCTGGCGGTGGCGCTCGGACCACGGTAGTCGAGGCGAATCGTGTGCAGCGATCCGTGGAGACTGATGAGGCCCAGCTTTTTAGGCGCTATAACCGAGGAGACGTTGAATTTTCGAGGCTCCTGATGTTTTTTCCTACCATCGAGACGACTAATGGGATGGGCGGATATAATATTTTGACTCCGGTGAACCAGTTTGATTTTTTTACGGCTCCCACTCGAAATCTGCCAAAAAGTTCCGCTCGGTATCAGGTCATCCCTTGAGTCTAGTTGTTTGATCGCCCTGTTGGGTCCTTTTCATTACTTTTATTGCCCTATGCTTAGACCCTTGCTAAAATCATTTTGTAGGCTCCGCTGTTTACTAGGTTTTCTCACTTTGATCGGACCTGCGCACCTCGCGTTTGCCAAGTTTGAGGCCGAGGAGGATTCGAGTCTCGGGTTCTTCGAGCGCATGGGCACCCTCCCGCCAGCTACCATGCAGCTTGATCGGACGCCTTTAGCGCTAGATTATGTCGCGCAAGCGAAAGCTGAAAAAGCGGCGGAACGTCCGGCTGATCGGATCGGCCAGCAGGTGGCGCAGTTCCTGGGGCCGGAGCACGCCAATAATAATGCAGCAGATCCTACAGAGACGGAAGTGCTTCCCGCTGCTGACGAACGGCTCCTCGAGTCAGCCTTGCGAGTCTATCATGGGATGGACTATCAGGCGGCCATTGCGGCTTTCGTTAAAGTGCTCAACTTTGTGGAAGTGCGCGCCCAGAGGTGGAGAAGAAGGCTCTGATTTATATTGCGCGAATTTACTATCAGCTGGATATGCCACTGCGCACGATTGGCCTGCTAGAGCTCTATGCGGATAGTTATCCGAGTGACCCGCGAAGGGAAGAGGTTATTTTTCAGACGGGTATGATTCATCGCGAGATGGGGCAGTTCGAGCCAGCGATTGCGGCCTTTTATCGTGTGTTGAATGCGATTATTATGGCCGGAGAGGGAGGGTATGGATGCATACCTAAAGCTCGCGCGGATGGCTCAATTTGAGATCGCACGCACGCGCTTTGCTTTGGGGCAGTGGGCTCAAGCAATCGATCTTTTTAACCGGATTGACTTGCTTGAGCTCGGGGCCGAGGATCGCGAAACGCTACGCTTTTATCGGGCGAAATCACTTGTGTATGTCGGCGAGCGAGGCAAGGGCTTGCGTGCCATCGATGGTTTCATTGCAGAGTATCCAAACAGCAGCTTTAATCCTGAGTTACACTATGAGAAGGCGCGTGCCCAAATAAGCATGAAGCAAATGGATCAGGGCCGCCAGACTCTAACGGGCCTGCTTGAGATGGGGGGGGTGCCGCAACAGAATATGACCTCAGAGTGGGTTGAGTGGCGGCGTATGTCGGGTAACTTTCTGGCCAATTATTATTTTGAATGCTGGTGAGTATGAGCCGGCGCTTCAGCTGTACCAAGCCTTAGTTGTGATGGATCAGGCACCTCAATGGCAGTTGCCTATAGTCCTGCAGATGGCCAGCTGTTTTCGCGAGTTGAATCGCCATCAGCGAGCGGTGGAGTCGTTTGAATTTGTGGTTCAAGAGATTGATTTGATGCGTGAAAATTCTGGGGTCGATGCACTGGGCGCGGAACTTGAATTTCTTGCTGACAGTGCTGCTTGGCAACTTGGATTGCTCAAGTGGTATGACGGCATCGCGCAGCGCGTTGCAGGTGATGCTTAAATGATAAAAAAGAAAGATGCCTTATGGATGCCGAAATAGAACAGACAGTTGAAGAGTTACTTGCTAAATACGAGCAGCTTGCAGAAAAAATAGGAGGGTTGCTGAAGCGCGAGCAAGCCAATTTAAAAAGTGGGCACTCCTTGGCGGCAACGGTGGATGAAAAGAAGCATTTGTTAGATAAAATTGTAGCGATGAACCAAGTGCTCAGAGATTATGGCGAAAATCGCGTGCGCTTGACCGACTCAGTTAAAACGAAGGTCGAGCATCTGCAGAACAAGTTGATGTTGATCCTGAAGATGGACCGCGCTGTTGAAAAGGCCTACTTATCGGCGTCATCGCCTGCGCCGAATGATCTCAAGCTGAAGCCAGTGCCGAGTCGAGTGAACCGCGCTTATGTGAGTTAAATTGCTGCGATTCGAATCTTAAAAGGTTCTTGTAATGCACCAATTTGTATTTTTATGTGCAATAAGCTTGATTTTATTGTGCAATAAGCGTAGTGATAGGGAATGCTGAAACGATTAGATCCTGCCAGCAAGCTTGTTTGGCGCTCTATTTCCTCAATGCCTGCAGAGCCTTTGGAGTTCACTTTTGTCGCTTGCGACGCGGAGTTGCGGTTGGCGGAGGGCGCTTCCTCGCGCAAATTAGTTGGCACCAGTTTGCAATCGACTAAACGCAGGAAGACGGCGAGTGCGCGGAGTTTTTCCATGGAACCACTCCAGTTTGTGATTGGTCTCGATTGGCAGGTGGTCTCCTTTTCGAAGGAAGCGAAAGCGCAACTTCCTGGCTTGCTCGATGGTGCAATCAGTTCGGCAAAACCATCCGCTAATTTGAGAGAGCTGCTTATTCAGACCGAGCCAGCTTGGGCTAAAATGCTCCCCAGCGATATATTACATATGGTTGAAGAAAACCGGACGTTCCTGCCGTGGGATATTGAGCGGGAGAGTCTTGGTATGGGCTGGTCTATTTATTTGTTGGAGTTCGGCAAAGACTTTTATAGCGTGACACTTGTACCAGTGATGTGCACTGGAGGTGAAGCAACGCTAGCTGAAGATTCACTCTCTTTTGATCAAAATAACTTGCAGGAAATCTTGCGCGGATTGTTTTTGCGAGTGCAGCAGCAGTCGTCGCGTTTTCAGTATTTCGTGCGCCATCTTCCCGGTTCTCATTTTAACCAGGATTCGCACTGCCGCTTTGTGCTGATCAAACCGCCTTTAGAGGAGCTTTTAGGCAGTGCGGCAGTACGCGAATTACAAGCTGGTGCTGAGTGGATCGACTGGGTCCATCCGAGTGATCGTGCTGAGGTCAAGGCCAACATGGATCGTTGCAGCGAAGTAAGTCTGCCGACTTCCTGTCGTTTTAGGCTTCTGATTCCAAACGGTGATCAAGTTCTTTATTTGATGGAGCTGCGGATACCTGTACGCGGTATTGACGGTTCGTTGGTTGGCTTTGAAGGGCTGTGGCTGGATCTTACTCACGAGCAGGTCGGCCAACAGCGACTGCTGCACTCTGCATGGAAGGATAGTCTCGCTCAAATCTCGGGTAGCCTATCTCATGACTTCAATAATATACTTGCCGGGCTCGTTTCGCTCTCGGAAATGCTGTTAATGGATCTAGATGAGACGGACGATCTTTACAAAGTAGCGAGTTTGATTAAGGCCACGACTGATCAGGCTAGAGAGCTCAGTGGGCGTATCATTTCGTTGAACAACGAGAGTCTCGGGAAGCCTGATTATCAGGATTTTTCGGTTCTGGTGGCAGAACAGATCGATCTGATCAAGATCCTATTGCCGCAGGATGCGATCCTTGACTTGCAGATTCCGGATGAAGAATTTCCGATCCGTGTGGATTCGGTGTCTATGCGGCGAATTCTTGTCAATTTCGCTGTGAATGCGCGCGATGTGATTGGTATCAGCGGGAGGGTGACGCTTAAGATGCGCAAGGTAGACCTTGCGAAATATGATGCATCCTACCTAGTTTCAAGCGAATGTGATCGCGTTGGGGAAGGTGTAGAGTTTGTTTTTCAGGATGATGGTTTCGGTATGCCCCCCGAGATTGTTGGGAGCATATTTGGTGCTTACTTCTCGACCAAGAATGGCACTGATTCTTCGGGGTCGGGATTGGGGCTCTATTGTCTTAGCCAGTTTGCGCGGGAGAACCACTTTGATTATGGGGTGCGTACCCAAGTCGGTAAGGGTACCGAAATGATCTTACTCTTTCCTCTGATAGGGGAGGAGCAGGACACCTATGCAGCTCCGGAGGATGAAACTGATCTGTCGGAACATTTCAAGGAGCCGCCGGTGGCAATCTTCGGTAGCCCGAATGCGGCAACCAATGCGGTCTTGGCGGGTCTATGTCGTCGGGGCATCGAAGTTGATGAGCTGACTGAAGTTTCTGACTTAGAAAGTTGGTTGGCAGCTTGCTCGAATAAGCCCAAGACAGTATTGATCGCCTTTGCCTATAATGAGCAAAGTAAAGTTCGCGGGGTTTGCGAGTCGATCGATCTTAAATCGAATAACCTGCAAGCAATACTTTCATTGCAGGGCTTGGACCCCGTACATTTTAGTGATTTACTTGAAGGTACCTTTGATCAATTACTATTGTCCAATGCGCAACCTTCGGAGTGCGTGGAGACAATCCTTGAACACCTCAGTGCCACTTCCAGATGATTTCTCTAGCCAGCAAGTTGAGTCTATTGGGGCGCGTTCTTTTACTATTGTTATTGAGTAGTTTGTTCTCGGGCTGCACGAGTCACCGCCTTGAGCGGATGGTGCAAGATGCGCCCATCGGCAGAGGTTTCTCGATTGGTAACATTTACAGTGCTGATCGGCTGCCGGCGGAGCTAAGGCGAGTGGCGCTCCTCCCGGTGCAGTTGGACTACGATGACTTTCAGGGGCGGGCGCGTTTTAACCGTATCTTATCCAGCCAGCTCAGGCGCGCCGGGCGTTTCGAGGTCGTTCAAATTGAAGAATCGGAATTGTATGATGTCATCGGGCGCAGGCAAATTCTGCTCCAGGAGTCGATTCCAATTGCCTTGGTGCACTATTTAAAGGCTCGGGGCCTTGACGGCGTTTTTCAGCTCAATGTTGATGAGTTTGTGATGTACCGCCCCTTTACTATTGGGGTGCATGCTCGGCTTTTTCAGCTCGAGAAGCAACCAGTACTCTGGGAGGTGAATGAGTTGTTTCGCTCCACTGATGAGGGGGTGATCATTTCTGCCCGTCGCTATGCTCAGGAAAATGTGGGCAATCGCTATCCATTCAATGATAGTTATGCTTCGCTGCGTGGCCCTTTCCTCTTTTCCGAGTTCGTCATCCACGAAGTGGTGAACACCTTACCGCTTGCATTTGGGCGTTAAGTGACTTATGAGTCGTATCTTATTTATTTTAATTACAAAGATTTAAAGAATCGATGAATATTGATCCGCACAAAATGTCGCAGCCGCTGCAGGGGCCTTCTAAGCTGGGATCAAAAAAGAAACCTAAGTCGATCAACGCAGAGTCCGCCAGTGATTTGGAGCTAGGTTCTGAGGCTTTCGATGGTTCCGAAATACAGCAGGTGATTCGTCATAGTCTCGAATCCATGCCAGAAATTCGGCAACATTTGGTTGAAGTTGGGCGTGAGTTGGCTGGCGACGATAACTATCCCAGTGCAGACGATTTAGAAGATTTGAGTCGGTTGGCGCTGGAGTCGTTCATTGAAGAGCTGGGAGATGAGCGTTGAATCTAGGCTCAGTCTGAGAGCGCATGCCGCGCGGTGTTAAGTTTTTAGGTGCCTAGGCGGGTGATGGCGCTGCCCCTGCTAGGGCACAGCTTCGGTTCGAGTGCCTTGGGTGCCCTGCAGTCTCACTCAATGACAATGACCCTGCGATACGGTTAATGCGGTATGGGAAACTACGAGAGGATAATGCTATTGGAAGGTTCTTCAATCAGTTCTAGCAATCAAGGCGGGGCGAATCTCCGTCTACGACGCTGAACTAGAAGGTAGCTTCGATGCGACCCCACGCGAGAAGCTCATAGTTTTCGTAGGGATGTGGTTAGCTGATCGGAGCGTTCTTGGTTCGATCAGGGGCTGGTTGCTGTTTTCCTTTCTCATCGAATGCGATGATAAAGGAAAGCAGCAATCTTCAGTAACGAGTGATAGGGGTACGCCGCAGAGTTGGGGTGGGGAATCTCTCCTCGGTTGGCATATGTGTATCTGGACTAGTCCAACAAGAGGTTGCATCGTGCAAGCGGAGAAAGTCACTGGGCCGCTGCCCGTCTTGTTGGTTATGCGAATGACTTCGTGGTTCTTCGCCGTTATCAGGTCTGCGAATGGGAGGATGAATAAGCGGAACTCTGGGGGATTGGCTAGGCTTGAGTATCAATCGGGAGAAAACCTCGTTGGTGCATCTGCACCGTAGCGAAAGTTTAGACTTTCTTAGCTTTACATTCCGTTTCGATCGGGACCTCAAGGGGCGCGACTGGAACTACTTAAATGTGATGCCTTGAGAGAAATCGCGGCAAAAAGCGAGGGAGAGTATTAGGGGGCAGTAGGCCCCAGTAAATGCTTTAAGCCCAGTCCAATGGTGGGTTAAGGGTCTTAATGCCTTTCTGCGCGGCTGGGGAGCCTGCTTCGAATATGGCTATCTTCGAAAAAGCGTTTTGTGACCTAGTTGCTTCACGCGAAATCGAATGACCACGCGCTTGAGTTGCCGTAGCCAGCGTATATATAATCTTCGCAGAGGAATGAGTGATTACCAATACCTACAAAAGCTCGGCTTACTTCGTCTGTGACGAATGCTGGCATGAGAGCCGGAGACGAGAAATTCGCATGTTCGGGAGGATCAGGGAAAGTGGCATGATGGGCGCGTTTACGCGGCCGCCTGTCGCTCTCTACTCTACTGTATATACTGCCGCGCATCATGATTTGTGATTTTCAAAAAAAACAGTATAGTAATCGCGATGAGTTTCCAGCGATCTCTGTGCCTTGTAAAAATGAAAGATGAACAAGCATACGTATTAGTATCGCGCAGCGGCGCAGCGGCGCAGGGGCGCAGAGGTTAAAATGGTGGATGAAAATACAATAGGAATAAAGTTGATCGAGGCTGCAATTGAAGTTCCCCGTGGGCTTGGCCTAGGTCTGCTAGGATCTGTCTACGAGGCGGCACTTGCCTATGAGTTAATGCAAATCGGGCTCCGAGTAGAACGCCAAATGCCTGTTTCCCTCAACTATAAAGACATTCATTTTGATGAAGGCTTTAGAGCCGATTTAATCATCGAGGACAAAGTCATTGCAGAACTCAAGTCTGTTGAAAAAGTCTCCCCCGCAAACAAGAAACAAGCTCAAACCGACCTACGCCTGACCGGAAATAAGCTTGGATATTTACTCCATTTTGGAGGCGAAGTGATGAGGGCGGGCATCACACGCTGCGTAAACGGCCTGCCTGAATAAGCCTTTGATCACTGCTGGAGACCTCTGCGCGAAAATGGCAGAGCATGCTTTCGCCAAATATGATGCGCGCCAGTATAGTTGTATTATTGATGACTCTGAATCATTCGCTAAGACGGGCTAATTCTACAGGCACGCATAGCCTGCATCGGTTGGTTATATTCCGAACCTGTTGCGCTAGTTCAATGCGTTTGTCCGGTTTAACTTAGGTATATAGTCGGCAAATTTTTCTTACTTCGAGCTTTCTCTTATGTGCTGGTTTTAAGTTAAAATAATTTATAGTTTTTTTAAATCATTGTATATGAAGTAGGTAGCCATTTTTAAATGATAAAGTTTTTTTATTGGCATAGCTGGTGCTATACATCGACCCATGTTAGAAGATATGTTTCAATCTGCTGGTTATCAGGCCACGAAATCGTTGCTGGATGTTGCTGCGGAACGGCACAAGGTGTTAGCCAGTAATTTGGCGAACGCAGAGACTCCGGGCTACCGTCGGATGGAACTCTCATCATCTTTCGAAAAGTCATTAAAGAGCAGCGTTGCTGATGGCGACCTTAGGTCTATTGATTCTTCAAAAATAGACTTTTCGGAGGATCAAAGCCCGACACTTCGTAGCGATCATACTGGCAACAATGTGAGTGTGGATCAGGAGCTGATGCTCCTCAATGAAAATGCCCTTCGCTACGAGGCTCTTGGGCAGTTCGCGAGCGGATCGCTAAGACAGCTCAAAGCCGCAATTACAGGTCGTATTAGCTAAGCCCGTATTCTATTACTATGGATATCATACCCGGACTTTCCCAAACTGCCAGTGCTCTTGATGCGAATAAGCAGCGTCTTGAGATCATTGCTCAAAATATTGCAAATGCCCAGACCACTCAGGGTCCAGATGGCGAGCCTTACAAGCGGCGGGGTATTTCCTTCGCGTCCGTTTTACAGGGTGTCAATCAGCAAGGCGTCGAGGTTCAGGGCGTATTTACTGACAACACTCCTGGGCCGACCGTATATAACCCCTCGCACCCTCATGCTGATGGAGCAGGCATGGTGCGTATGCCTAATGTCCAAGTGTCGGTAGAGATGGTCAATATGATTTCGGCATCTCGTGCGTATCAGGCCAACTTAAGTGCCTCCAAGATTTCCCGACAAATGGCTGAAGGCGCGCTGCGTATTGGTCAATAGATTTAGACTACAAACACTTAACCGATCAGAGAATTATGAATGTAGGAATAGACCAAGGTTTTATTGGAAATCTGCAGCAGCAGATTTTAATGCCACAGGGTAAATTTAACAATGCCGACCTGCCTAGTAGAGCGACTGAAACAGGTGGCGGATTTAGTGGCTCTCTAGCAGATCAAGTCGCGCGTGGAGGAAAGTCGGAGGCATCCAAAGGGGTTGTCGGCGGTCTTATTGACGCAGTCGACTCCAAGCAAAAGGCTGCAACGGAAAGCCGTCGCGCATTTCTATCAGGGGAGTCGAACAATCTTCACCAAACAATGATTGCTAGTCAGGAATCGAGCGTTGCTTTTTCCTTAATGGTGGAAATGCGGAATAAAATTATGGAAGCTTATCAAGAGTTAATGCGCATGCAAGTTTAGTTCATTTTGATCTTCTAGAATCTACTCGAAATCGTTCTAATCCGTTTCTTTTTAGTTACCCTCATACCATGAAGTCATTACTGTCTGATTTTTCAAATTTTTGGTCTGCCTTAGAGGCCAATCAAAAAGCATCTTTTTTCCTGGCAACTGTCATTCTGATTGCTGGTTCAGTTGGTATCTCGATTTGGGCAAATCGTCCAGAGATGCGTCTGCTATATGGCGGCTTGGATAGCAAAGAAGCCTCTTCGATCGTTCAGCACCTCGAAGGCGCTTCGATCCCTTATGAGATTCGTTACGGAGGATCAGCTGTTTTCGTCCCGCAAAAAGAGGTTTACAAGGCGCGGATGGATATTGCTGGCAGTGGCGTGGCTGCCAATGACTCGGTCGGTTTTGAGATTTTTGACAAGAATACCTTCGGAGCCAGTGACTTCGTTCAGCGGACGAACTTCATTCGCGCGATTCAGGGTGAGCTTTCTCGGACGATCGCTCAGTTGGGCGCCGTTCAATCTGCGCGGGTCATGGTCGTGATGCCGGAAAATCGGCTACTAGTTTCTCAGCGCCGTTCGGATACGACGGCCTCTGTTTTTGTCGATGTCGGCGGTTCAAGTTTGTCGCAACAGGCGGTTAATTCGATTCAAGCCTTGGTCGCCAACTCGGTGGAGGGGCTGCTGAAGTCGAAAGTCACGGTGGTCGATAATAACGGCAAAGTTCTTTCCAGCGATGAGGGTGAAGGCACAATGGTCGCGGCTTCTACGGCTATTTTACGTTACCGTCAATCAGTCGAAAGTTATTTCTCTGAAAAGGTGGAATCGATGTTGGAGCGTGCCCTGGGTGCTGGCAATGCAACGGTTCGTGTGCATGCCGAGATCGATTCCGAGGAGTTAACGAGAAGTGAAGAAGTCTTTAATGATGAATCATCTGCGTTGATTTCTTCGGTGACCGAAGAGGAGAGCTCGTCCTTGTCGAAGCCGAATGCAGCCGGCCCCGTGGGTGCGGCGGAAGTAGGTGGTGCTCCGCTTCTCGGCGAAAAAAACGAGGAAGACCGTCGAATGCGCGACCAACAATATGCGGTAGATCGCACGGTGACCAGCACCTCCCGGGGTGCGGGTACAATTCGTAGGCTGACGGCTTCGGTGTTCGTTGCTGCGAAAATTGAAATTCCGGCGGATGGCGAGGTTGCGCAGGCGGTCCCTAGAACCGCTGAAGAAATCAATCAGCTGCGTGATATTGTGGCGAAGGCTCTGGGTATTGACCTCAATGATTCGAACAGTGGAGCGGTGGAAGTGCAGGAGATGTCTTTCTTTGGCGGTGTCGCAGCCACTGTAGAGGCCGGCGCTGAGGGGAGTGAAGGCTTTGACTCGACGCAGCTACTGCAGTTTGGCAGTGAGATTGTTGGCTCAGTTTTGGCATTACTTCTCTTTATCATCTTTCTCGTAATGTACCGTAAAACCAAGGATCAACCTTCACCCTTTGATCAAATGCAGCAGATGGCTGCCAGCATCCAAAGCGATGGTCGCAGTAGTGCAGAAATTACCCCAGACGTGTTAAACCAGTTGATTAGCCAACGCCCCGATAATACGGCCGCTTCAATTAAGACTTGGCTGCAAGAAAAGGATGAGAGCTAAAAACTTATGGATATCAAAGAATATAAGAGCTTACCAAAGATCAAGCGCCTTGCGGTTTTTTTGCTGGTGATCGGCCCTGAGTCTGGGGCATCGATTGTGAAGGCTTTGGACAGTAAGCAGCGTGAAGCGATTGTTCAGGAGGTATCAGAATTTGAAGTGGTTGATGAATCGCTGCAGCAAATGGTGGTGCAGGAATTCTCAAGCTTCCTTGTTGAAGATTTGACTGCTCTTCGTGGCGGCAAGAAGATCGCGATGACTTTCTTTGAGAATGCACTAGGGGTGGAGGAGGCAGAGAAAATTACGTCTAAAATCGGTCCCTCGAAAGCGGTTGAGGGGGTGCGGGGCAGTTTTAAGGGCATGCAAGCTTCGCAAATTTGGAAAGCGCTTTCGGGTGAAGGAGATCAGGTCATTGCCTATGTTTTATCGACGATTGATTCATGGCAGACGGCGGAGATTCTAGCGCTCATGGAACAGCAACAGGCTGCGAGTGTGTTTGTCCGAATGAGTCAGCTTAAGGCGACGGCTGCTGATCTTTTGCCCAAGGTTGCTGAGAATGTGATCCGCTCGATTCCCCCGGAGGCAGTCGAGAGCCGAATCTCTCTTGGGGGAGTCTCACTAAGTGCGGCAATATTAAAAGCCGCCGATGCCGACCGCAGTAAGGAGTGGCTCTCTGCGGTTGATTCGGCCGACGAAAATTTGGGTAAGGCAATCTCTAGGGAGATGTTCTCTTTCAAGGATCTCGTCGGTGTCTCGGGCGACGCGATGCAGCGCATCATGCGTGAGTTGGATACATCTTTACTCGTTGTAGCCATGAAGTCAGCGACTCCAGAGCTGTTGGAGAAGATTTATTCGAGCCTATCCAAGCGTGGCGCGGAGGCCCTCAAAGAAGAACTCGAAATGCAAGGGCCGCTCCGAATGGCTGAGGTTGATGCTGCGCAAGACGAGATTTTAGATACTGTTCGCACTCTTGAGGCAGACGGTGAAGTGATACTGGATGATGGGGAGGAAGAATATGTCTAATGTAGTCAATTTTCAGCAACACCTAAGATCCGTCCGAGTGGCTGGTCATGCCATCGCAGAACCAGTTCCCGAGTCTGTGTCGGTTCCCTCTGCAAGTGTTGATACACAAGCGATTCAAACGGAGGCCTATGAGCAGGGGGTGCAGCAGGCTCGGCAGGAACTACAGCAGGAAATCCAAGCCGCCCAAGCACTTCAATTTGAATTGTTTAAGTCGCTAGCCGAAGCTGAGGCTAGGCTCAGCAGTAGCATGGAGGCGGCCTTGCCTGAGCTAATTGTTGAGGGTGTGCGTCGCGTGGTTTCCAAGTGGAGCCCATCGGCTGAGGCAGTCGAAGAAAGTATCCAAAATGTTTTGGCCGAGCTCGGCCCGGCAGCGGGTGCAGCCGAACTCCGTATCAGTGCAGCCGATCACGCTAAGCTTGAAGCACTTGCAGGTGGCGCGTGGTCGAATCCATCAGAGATGCACACGGTGATTGATGCGGAGCTGAAGGAAGGTGAATATGTTGTTTCCAATCGGTTTGGCCGAGTGGACGCGCGGCTTGATTCAAAACTATCCCATCTTCGAAAGGAGCTCAAATGATTGAAAGCACTCTTCAGGGGCGGATTGACCAGATGCGCAACCGCTTGGCGGATGCTTCGCTGGTAAGCCATTATGGGCACGTGCACCAAGTCTGTGGTCTTGTGATCGAAGCGATTGGCCCGAATTTGGCGATTGGCGACATGTGCGAGATCGAAACTCGTGACGGCGGGGCTGTTTTGGCCGAAGTTGTGGGCTTCAGGGATAATAAAATGCTGCTGATGCCACTCGGTGACTTGAATCAGATTGCGCCTGGGTCTCGTGTCAGTGCAGCCAATCATCAACTCGCACTGCCGAACCCCGAAGCTGCTGTGGGCCGGATCATTGATGCGATGGGGAATCCGATTGACGGCAAAGGGCCTCTCTCGACTACGCCTGGCAGCAGTATTAACGGCGCCGCTCCATCGCCACTTGAGCGCATGCCAATATCCGATTGCTTTACGACGGGAGTGAGGGCGATTGACCTGTTTGTTCCTGTGGGCAGAGGGCAGCGCCTGGGGATTTTTGCGGGTAGTGGGGTAGGTAAGTCGACGCTCCTCGGCATGCTGGCCCGCGGGAGCGAGTCGGATATTAATGTGGTTGCATTGATCGGAGAGCGTGGTCGTGAGGTTCGGGAGTTTGTCGAAAGTGCACTTGATGAGGAAGCGCTCAAGCGAACTGTGATTGTAGTGTCTACCTCGGATCAGCCTGCAATGCTGAGACTGCGCGCGGCGTTTCTAGCGACATCGCTGGCCGAAACTTATCGCGATGAAGGGCGCAACGTGCTCTTCCTGATGGATTCTGTGACACGTTTTGCGATGGCACAAAGAGAGATCGGACTTTCTGTGATGGAGCCACCTGCGAGTCGTGGTTACCCGCCCTCCGTTTTCTCCATGTTGCCTCGATTGTTAGAGCGCACCGGGAACTCGGCGAACGGTACTATAACTGCGCTCTACACCGTGCTCGTGGAGGGGGATGATATGAATGAGCCAATCACCGATGCTGTGCGCGGTATTCTCGACGGGCACATAGTGCTGTCTCGGAAGATAGCTACCTCTAATATTTTCCCTGCAATTGATGTCCTCGAAAGTATTAGTCGTTTGAATACAGTTATCTCAACCGATGAAGAGCTCGAGCTGGTGGCCAAAGCTAGGCAGCTTCTTGCGCTTTACCGTGACAACGAGGATCTGATCAACATTGGGGCGTATGCGAAGCAGGGGAATGAGCGGGTTAATGAGGCGATTGAGAAGCGCGGCCATATCATGGACCTTATTCAACAAAAACAGTACGAGCAGTGTGATCGTGCTGAGAGTTATGCGAAACTAAAGCAGATCGTAGCATGAAGAAATTTAAATTTAGCTTAGAATCTGCGCTGGGGTTGCGGAGTTTCCGTAAGAAGCAGGCAGGCATTGCGCTTGGGCAGGCAGCTGCACAGTGTCGTACCGCGCGCGCATTCCAGGGGTCCAAGGAGGGGCAGCTTCGTGATGCAGAGGTGCGGTCTATGCCGGCTCGGGGCGAAAGTATACGAGTTGACGAATTACTTAGCCGGCAGGCGTCAGTCAGCTACTGCCGAGAGCAGTTGACGCTAGCGAAGCAGGCCGATGCCAACGCCATTGATCGGGAAGCCCATTGTTATCAGGCTTTTATGGCAGCTCGCCTGGATGAAGAGGCACTTCTGCGCTTGAAGGAGAAATCTAAAGAGCAGCATCGGGTGGATATGTGCCGCGCCCAAGAGCGGTCTGTCGATGAATTTATTAACGCGCGCAAACGATCTGCGCTTCTTTAATCCTGTATGAAAACTATTCTCAAATATTGGTATCTCATTGTACTGGCATTCATCATTAGCCTGGGCAGTTCAATCGGTTTGATTTATCTGCGCAAGGACTCTTGGGTTCCTCCTAAGCCAAAGGAGGTGGAGAAGGCTACGGTCGTTTTGGCGGAAGGGGATTCAAAATCCTTTCGGGAGTGGCGCTTTCAGGCCAATCAGCTCGAGGATCTTAAGCTCAAGCTAGACGCACGGCAGGCAGACTTGGTTCGTGAGGAGAAGACCTTAGGATTGCTTGGTTCGCAAGTTGAGACGGAACGCATAGAGTTGATCAAAGTGCGAATCGATTTGGAAGGATTGCGCGACGAAATAGAAGCGAATTACGCATCTGTTGAGGCGGATTATATTTTAATTGCGGCTCAAGAGCTTGTTAACCTACAGCGACTTGCGTCGATCTATGCAGAAGTTTCAGCCGAAGCGACTGTTAAGATTTTTGAGGGCTTGGAGGACGAGATTGTCGTCAAAATTCTATCCTTGATGCAGGCGGAGTCATCCGCTCGAATACTAGGTGCGATGGGTGAATCCTCCGATCCTAAGACGCTCAGGCGGGCGGCAACTGTTACCGCAAGCCTTAGGAAAGTGAAGCAATAGTCTTAAGAGCACCTCTGAAAAGACCAGTTTGCCGGCTCAGGTTAGGTTGTTTTGTATTTTTCATAATTAATTGATGCTGGTTCGGTTTGATCCGGTTTACGAATGGTTGGAGTGACTGATTTTTAGATTTATGGGTTCGTTTGTCCGTTTTTCCTGGGCGTTTTCGCTCACTTCGAGATCCATCGGCGCAAGAGTGCAGTGCGGTCCATATTGTAAACAAAGTGACTCAGCGCGTTGTGTCGATGGGCTCGCACGAGCCCGATCGTTCGCAGCGGGTCCATGGCCATTTGGGTCATCCGTCCGAAGACGTGTTCCCCGCGAACGCGGATACGGCTGCGCAGCTTGTTGGTTGCATGTCCCTCTTCGCTGAGAGGATCAAAATATGACACGACGACGGTTACATTGCGGAATTCAAAAAAAGAAGCCGCTCGAATGATAATAATCGATGCCGCTGTGAGGGCGGCTTTCATAATCGTGTTCACGCCAGTCTCCGATGGCGACCTTTGCGTCTAGTTCATTGATAAACCATTTGTGATTGAGGCAATCATTGCGAAAGTGGCTGTGGAAACTTCCGACATAACCATCCTCCCATGGAGATTCTAGGGCGACATAGATACAATCGATTTGACGCGACTTTACCCAGTCTTGAGCCGCAGTGGCTGTTTTTTTGGTAGATGAATTAGCATTGGCATCTATCATGCTATGCATTAGTTTATGTACTCTAGCGCCTTGCTTATCGACCCTTTAGCTTTGCTGCAGTTTCTGTCTGCTGCAGGTG
>CALKBZ010000023.1 GCA_937775295.1 uncultured Opitutales bacterium | reverse complement strand
TGGCAAAATCACCCGCCTTGGCCCCCCCCATGCCGTCGCTGACAGCAAAAATAAAATCATTCGTCTTGAGATCCGCTTCGCCGTATTTACCAAGGCGCTTCACACCTTCGCCATCCATCGCCAACAAAAGAAACGAATCTTGGTTGTCCTTGCGAAAACGCCCAACATCTGTCTGGCCAAACCACCGCACTGTCTCTGCCGAATCTGCTAGCTCTTCTGCCATACTATGCTTTCCACTCATCACGATTTGGATTCGACTGCATCTTCGGCGAAGGCGGGTAGCCCGGCTCCAGTATGGTCGCAAACTCGAAATCAATCACACAAAACCGGCCAAGCTGCGTATTATAGGTGATATTACGTACTTCCGCATCATCATGACGTACGCCGTATTGCTCCAGCTCCGCAAAAATCAGCTTCTTCTTTCCGTCACTCACATGATCGACGAGCTTACCGCAATTACTCGTCACCAAATACAGCCCATCATCTTGTTTCTCTATGATTCGCGGCACAAAGGCGCAGCCGTGCTTTTGCAGAAAGTCCAACACGCGTACTTCGTTCTCATAGCGCTCACGTGCCTGCGGCCCCTTAAACGTCTTGTGCACACGGCCATCATAACCGATATGAACGACTGCCCTCGCAGTATTTTTAGCCTCATGCATAAATAAGTAATCGATTTGAGCCTTCCGCCTTGGATTTGGCAAGAACTCGTCGGGATTCAGCTCCGATTTATTAAATCATCACCAAAAAAACTTGCGAAGCCTTGTCTGGCACGTATTTTGCTCATTTTGCGTGTCTCTTGACATAAAGTCGATCTGCTCACTCATTTTAAAACCTGCTTAATCAGACAATTCAACGATAACTCATTCACAAATTATTATGGCTAAAATCAAACTAGAATATCTCTGGCTCGACGGTTATACACCCGTCGCAAACATTCGTGGCAAGACATGCGTCAAAGACGGTGATCTCAGCACATGGTCGCTCGACGACTGCCCTCTTTGGGGCTTCGACGGCAGCTCCACTAAACAAGCCGAAGGCAGCAGCTCTGACTGCATCCTAAAGCCTGTGGCATGCTACCCTGACAGCACTCGTAAGAACGCCTTCCTCGTCATGTGTGAAGTCATGAATCCAGATGGCACTCCACACCCATCCAATGCTCGTGCGACCATCGCCGAAGACAAAGGCCTCTGGGTCGGTCTTGAGCAAGAATACTTCCTCCTCCAAGACGGCCGCGCACTCGGCTGGCCGAGTGAAGGTTTCCCAGCACCACAAGGTGATTACTACTGTGGCGCAGGCTACTCTTCTGTCGGCGAACTCGCTCGTGCGATCGTTGAAGAGCACCTCGACATCTGCCTCGACGCAGGCATCAATCACGAAGGCATCAATGCTGAAGTGGCAAAGGGCCAGTGGGAATTCCAGGTATTCGGCAAGGGTGCACACAAAGCCTGTGACCAAATCTGGGTGGCTCGCTACATCCTCCAGCGCCTCTGCGAAAAGTACGGCGTCGATGTCGAATACCACTGCAAGCCTTACTCCGGCGACTGGAACGGTTCCGGCATGCACTGCAACTTCTCCACAGACTACATGCGCGACACCGGTGGTAAGGACTACTTCCTCAAGCTCATGGACAAGTTCGAAGAATACAAGGACGAGCACATCGCTGCTTACGGTCCTGACAATCACATGCGTCTCACAGGTCTCCACGAAACACAGTCGATCGACAAGTTCTCTTGGGGTGTTGCTGACCGTGGTGCTTCGATCCGCGTGCCACACGGCTTCGTCGTTGACGATGCATACAAGGGCTACCTCGAAGACCGTCGTCCAAACTCACAAGGCGACCCTTACCAGATCGTTTCCCGTGTCTCCAAGACAGTTGCGGAAGCCGAAGCTGCCTTCAAATAAGTCGACGCCCTCGGCTCCGACCGATTGCAACGAACTTTCCACCAACGCCACTCTTTCGAGAGTGGCGTTTTTTTGTATACCTCTCCAAAATAATATCTACAAAAAACGCCCTCCGAAGAGGACGTTGATCAAAGAAATGAGAAAGAAGGAGGAAGAACTAAACTCAGAAAAATGCTGATTCTCTACCTCCTTCTCTCCTCGCGAACTTTAGCAATTACGGCGGCGCATGAATCCAACGGCACAAATAGATAATATACCTGTAATTGCGGCATAAGTGCTTGGCTCAGGAACTGCAGACACGGTAATCGTAGCGATTGGCGTCATTCCATTAAACGCTTGGCCCAAGGTAACATTATTGTCCAGTGTGGTCCCAATAAAGTTATCTAAGCCGAGGTGAGACGCGATGCCCACATTCGTCTCCGTGCTGATGCCACCGATCATTGAAAATGCTGCATCTAGTGTGTTATTTAATTCACTTCCTGCGTCATGAACATCGCTACCGAAAAGCGTAATCGTGATCGGCCCATTAAAACTCCCCATCGCATCGAACAACTCGTTCGACAGAGGATCACCATTCCCAATGAATGCATCATTCGATGGCAGCAGCATCGACGCGAAACTGAAGTAGCGGTTATTTGCTTCATCCAATGTAATATCAAAACTTGCGGTGCGACCTGGATCAAATAGCCCAGGTCCAATACCACTTGCGGACGTCAGACCAATCGCAATACGACCATCCGCGGATCCAAAATCCGCATTCAAAGTTACCTGACTACCCGTCTCCGCGAGTTCAGCAAGTCCAGCCGAAGCTAGGCTGCCGGAATCAAACAAATCGAATGATCCATTATGAAAGGCGGACCAGACAGGAGTAAAATACAGCCCATCAGACTGCGCATTATTAGTAACTGAAACACGCACATCAAACGCTGCGTATGTTTGAGAGAGTAAACCGAGAGATACGAATCCGAGGGTGATGACTTTATTTTTCATAATACTATTTTATTTAGGTTAATTGCGATTCACACGAATCAGACCTATGACGCTCCGACTTGACACTTATTCATAAAAAATGAACTTTTTTATGAATAATGTCCCGAGCCGCGCGTCTTACCCATAACTGAATAATCGTAGCATACCAAAACACCTTAAAACTCGAGTATAGCACTCCCTCCAACACCTCTCCACCCAGCATCTTAGAATGGACATCGACTTTGAAACCCACGTGAATGCGCACTACAAAAAATTGTATTATTTCGCATTAAGCCTCGCTAAAAATGAAGCCGATGCCGCTGATTACACTCAACAGACTTACTTGAAACTCGCTAAAAACTGGAAGAAAATTCGTGATAAAAATAAAATCAAAAGTTGGCTATTCTCTACCCTCTATCGAGAATTCTTAGACCGTAATAAACGAAACAAATTCAATGCTGACATTAGTTTCGAAATAGCGACCGAAACAATCGCGGATGAGACCCAACAATCCAATAACCTAGACCACGCTACTACACTCGAAGCATTGATGGCGCTGAATGACAGTCTACGGCTACCGCTCACACTCTTTTATTTGGAAGACTATTCCTACCGGCAAATATCTGAGATCCTTCTAATTCCAATCGGCACGGTCATGTCACGACTACACAGAGGAAAAGAGATTCTCTACGACAAACTCTCCCACCGCTCCACCTTTCTAAAACAAACTGCACCTTCGCTCTCATGAAAAAAAATCACACAGAACATGCAAATGAAATCCAACCAAATCATCACGATCAACACATCAAAGATGCGATTGCATCCGTCGAGCCACCGACATGGCTCAAGGACTCGATTCTAGAACAGGCAAAGCCAAAAACTGCTAACATACTACACCCTCGCTTTAAATTGTTAGCAATCGCCGCAACACTAATCGTCTGCTTTTTTAGCGCATTCACCTTCCTCAGTATGAAAGGCAACACGCAGTTGAAAAATTCGGATGATTTCCGCGATGCCGCTGCCACTTACGTCGCTAATGGGAAATTCCTACTCGATTACAAAACATCATCCTTAGACTCCATCGAGGGTTGGCTCAAGGAACGCATTGCCCCGAGCTTTACCGACCTCCCAGAATTACTAAAAGCACAGACCCCCATAGGCTGCAAAGAACTCGTATGGCAAGGCACTCCGGTCACACTGGTCTGTTTCCATCGTGAAGACGGCAAAATCGTTCATTTATTTATTGGTAATCGAACAGCAGAAACCGAAAAATTGTTTACTGAAGTCACCAATATCAGACGAGTCCACGAACTTGAAACTGGCGGCTGGCTATCGGACCAACACGTCTACCTACTAACTGGCTCCGAACCGAGCGTCAGCATCACAAGCTACTTAGAGAGCACCTAATATTTAGAAGGGCCTCGATCTTAGAACTTAGCCGCGTAACTCTGCTGCAGAATCGTCCGCGCCTCCGCACCTTCCACCCAATCGTCACCACGCACACCAAACACCAGCACAGGCTCAAACCAACCACGACCAACCGCCTGATTTAAAAGATCCTCCGCCGACAAACAATGCCGGCCCGCATGTGGTTGCAATTCAAAGGCCACCTCGCCGACGCTATGATAGGAGCGATAGACTAACTCCGTGCAGGCCAGCCGGTCCGCCGCACCAAAGTCGAAAATGAAATCATAGAGTTTACCTGCATGTGTTAAGCAACGTGATACCGCCTCTGCGCGATGTTCATCCGCCAACGTGGATCGCAGCACGGTAAACGCATCGACGCGCAGCGTATCCTCCGGTGGCCGCAACTTCACCCCATCTTTCTTTGCCTCGAGAAACCGCACCGCCCCATCGACGTCACACTCACTGCGCACCCCCAAAGCTGCGCGCGCTTCATTGCTACCGACATAAAACGCCGCATGCGGCCAATACCCAGGCAGAAATAAATTGCTCAAGGCATCATCATGCCGTGTCACCAAAATATCACCGGGCTGCAAGAAGGCTTCCAACCGCTCGCGCACTTCAAGCGTCACGCGTTTGCCCTGTCTACTCGGCTTCACAAAAGGCTGTTTCAATTCCGCGATGGCGCTACCACTGAGCCGAAACATATGAAACATTGTTTTCTTATAGCCCGAGTGATTCCGACGTAAAAACGAATGGATCCGATATGCTAGACGGCTCTTTAAAAAATCTCTGCGCCGCGCGACTGCAAAAGCCTCCTCAGCGAGTAAAAGCTCAACGATCGGCGCCAAGACCGGATCTTTTTGATATGCTATAATCTCATCACGATGCGCTTGGAAGTAACGCACCGCCTCGAAGAACCCCCACCAGCGCTTAGGCGAAGTGAGGCTTTCATAAATCCGAGTAAAGTTATTCGCCGCTAAGCCATAACGCGGCTCGGGCTCATCCAGCTTCTTGCGACCAATCGGGTTCACAGTTGCAAGTTCGACGATAAAATTAGCCGATCGCACGAGCAGACACGCCGCAGCATAGGCCACCAAAAACTCTGGAAGATTCGAAGTCCCCTTCGTCGAGAGCTGGCCACCACTCAATGCATGCACACACTCCAGCAGACTCGAGCGCACAGCTAAATATACACTATACGTTTCGCGTAGCTTCTCATCCTCATCCGCGAGGAAGTAGCCACGTGCCTCCGCAGTCGCCGCCTGAGCTAACAACCCTTCGATGGACTCCTCAGTCGGCAGCGCATTGGCAGACGCCAATACAATCGGGACATAGTGCGCCACATCCACTCCCCCACCATCTGCCCGATCATTCTGATTCTGCATGGTCGTGTTACTAATCGGAGCAGCACTGTTGGGTCAACCAATCTAAGCCTAGGGCCTCCGCGTGAAGACTATTTCAAAAATATAAAAATGTACCATTTGGAAGAGCTGACCTGCGTGTCCACATCGTAATTTTAATCTGACTCTTAATCCCCGACCATGCCTACAAGCCTCCAATCGACAACAACTCGAGTATGATTAAGATGTAGAGCACCGCAGGTCGGAACATCGTGAGCCCGACAATTGAAATAATGTAGATGGACAAGTCTGCCCATTCTCCTAGCATCTGTCACCTTGAACACACTGCAAAATATAGCGATCTCGGCCTCTGCTGGCTCAGGCAAAACTTACACCCTAACGAATCGCTTCATTTACTTGCTACATGCCTTTGAGCAACCCGAACGCATCATCGCGCTGACATTCACACGCACCGCCGCAGGTGAATTCTTTCCATAAGATCATCGAGAAGCTCTGCGATGCGGCCGAACAGCCTAGCAAAGCCGCTGCGCTCTCCAAGGAACTACAGATCACCGCCGACTGCGCGCGCTACCACCACCTACTGCACTTGCTCATTCGCAGCATGCACAAGCTCAACCTGCAGACCCTCGATAGCTTTTTCTTCCGTGTCGTTTCTAGCTTCGCACTCGAGCTCGGCCTCTCCGGCAGCCTCAAGCTACTCGACGAGAGCAGTGAGCCACGCATGCGCAACGAAGTGCGCGACAGCATCGTGCACCGCCCGGGCGAACTGACCAACGAGCTCAACGAATTTTGGCACGCCTTTAAACAAGCCACTTACGGACAAGAGGCACGCAGCATTGAAAAAGTCGTCTCCGAGTTCATCGAGCAGCTGTACGCACTGTACCTTGACACCCCCGATGCCGATCGCTGGGGACAAGCCATCACGATCTGGCCACAAGGTTGCCCGTGGCAGACCAGTGTCGCACCCGACTGGGAGCAGCTGGCCAACAATCTACTCGCCGCCCTCCCCGACGATCTCGGCAAAGCACAGATCAACGATTTCAACTCGGCGGCCACCGCGATTCGCAATTACGGCGGCAATGAAAAACTCAACACATTACTCAACAATGCACTGGCAGCCGCGCCCGACATCCTCGCAGGACAAGCGACTATCAAAGTACGTAAAGAGCTACCACTTAGCAGCGCACTCTGCAATGCCCTCGCCGACTGCTTACGTGCCATCATCTGGCACCACCTGAAGCGGGCGCTCGAAAACACCCAAGGCGTGCATCGTATTCTACAGGCCTATCACGACAACTACGACCGTATCGTGCGCCGCCCTGGCCGCCTCGCCTTCGCCGATCTGACCCACCTCCTCGCACCTGACTCCGCAGGCTCGCCGATGGGCGGAGACGATCCGATGACGCGGCAACTGATGGACTTCCGCCTCGACGGTCAATTTGACCACTGGCTGTTTGATGAATTCCAAGATACTAGCCGCCCGCAGTGGGAAGTCGTCGCCAACCTCATCGACGAAATCGTGCAAGACGACTCCGGTGAGCGCTCCTTTTTCTACGTCGGCGATACCAAGCAATGCCTCTACCTATGGCGCAACAGCGACGACCGCCTGTTTCACGATATTCAAGCGAATTACAACGTCGGCGGCGCAAATCGTATCGTTAAACAACCGCTCTCGATGTCTTGGCGCTCCGCTCCGCCCATCCTCGACGCGGTCAACGAGGTTTTTGAAGACCACGCCCTGATAGCCGAAACCTTCTCTACCGATGCCGCCATGCGCTGGGCACGTGCATGGAAAACACACGAAGCATCCCCTGCCACCAAAGGCTTGAGTGGCTTCAGTTGCTGGATTGAAGCGCAGAAAAACGACAGCCCCACACGCAACGAACTGATCCTCAAACTACTTCAAGACCTCAAGCCAATCGAACGCGGCATGAGTGTTGGCGTGTTAGTGCGTAAAAATGCTGATGCCAACGAAGTCGCCGACTACCTACGCGAGAACTGCTCACTACCAATCCATACCGGATCCGCCATCAAACCCGCAGTCGACAACGCAGCAGGCGCTGCGCTCCTGGCATTACTCAATCTAGCTGCACACCCTGGCGATAGCCACGCACGCGGCTTCCTCACTCTGATCGACGTCTCGACCGACGGCCCAGCACTCACCAGTGCCGCCGAGGAACTACGCTCACGGCTACTCTCAGATAGTAATGAAAGTGCCGTGCGCTGGGCGGCCGAGCAAATCACCGCTCACCTACCCGCAGGCGACACACGTCACCGCGAACGCCTCAATCGCCTGATTGATAAAGCACGTGCCTTCGACAACGAGGAGCGCCGCGACATCGATGGTCTGATTCATTTTCTCAGAAAGTGCCACAGTGGCGAGTGCCACGCCGGCGATGCCGTGATCATCGAGACGATCCACAAATCCAAAGGTCTCGAATACGATGTAGTGATTCTCGTCAACGAAGACAAAAGCGCGCGCAGCGAAACACGCATCAATCCCCTACTTGATCCGCAAGGCAAAGCGGATTGGATCATGGAGCCGATCAAGAAAGATCTGATGCAGGCCGATCCGATGCTCAACCAACTTTTAGAGCAAAGTATCAGTCAACGCGGGTTCGGCAATCTCTGCACGCTCTACGTCGCGATGACCCGCGCCAAACGCGGGCTCTATATGATTAGCGACCTCAACGGCGCACATCAGGGCACGACTGTAAATTATCTCAAAGAACGCCTAGGCATCGAGTCCACAGTCACCGAGCTCTTCCCCAAGGCCGACTACCCCGTGCTCTGGAGCACCGGCGATCAGAACTGGCACGAGTCGTTTAAAGCATCCGCGCAACCAACACCCAAGAGCCAACCACCAACCGCGCCCGCCTTCGATCCCGCACATCCGCGGCTGCAGCTGGCACGCCCATCTGCTGGTAAGGCACGTATACTCGCCGCCGCCAAATGCTTCGACCTAGATGAGCACGCCAGCACCTTCGGTACTGCGGTGCACGACGCCTTCGAGCAAATTGAATGGGTAGAAGCATTCGAACCAAAGCCCCAAGCGAACGATGACACGAACCTCACCCTAGATCTCTTCGAACAACCTGTGGAGGGAAACGCTCCGTCGTTTCCACATTTGGCAATGACGGAGCATTGCCCTCTAGAAGTGAAAAACGCCCTCAACAACTGTTTCACGAATCCTGAAATCCGCGCACTCTTTACCAAGCCGAAAACAGCAACCGTCGTCTGGCGCGAGCGGGCATTCAGCTATGTCGAAGCCGATCAATTCACTAATGGAATCTTCGACCGTGTTGTCATTTATAAAGCGGAAGACGGCACAATCAGCCACGCTGAGATCATCGACTTCAAAAGCGACCGTATCCACCCAGGCAATACGCTGGAACAAGCTAGCGAGCATCATCGTCCACAACTCGAAGCCTATCGTAAGGCACTCGCAAAAATCGTCGGTATTGAGGAAGCAGTGATCGAAATGAAACTACTTTTCAGCAGTGTACCGCAGCTGGTGCAACTATAACATGAGAGCCTCACAATTCTGCGACGTAACCTGCCCGAGTTGCTTTGAAATATTCTCAGTCACAGCGCCAGCACCATCAGAGACGCCGACGGAATGGGACTACGACTGCGAAGTCTGCTGCCGCCCGATGCTCATTCGTTTCAACCTGGACGACGATGAGGTCGTCGCGGACACAGAGGAAGCTTGGTGAGACAAGAATGCAGCAGTAGCAGTTTAGGCATCGGGGCCATCAATCGCAGGGTATACCCACTCGCTACAAATAGCATCAAGAGCATTCGCAGTGCCTGGCGTTACTTCAAGACTTCAGCACCAACCGCAACCAATAAGGCCGCCTAGAGGTATGGTCTTGATAAACTCGCGCAAAGGCACTGCAAACGAGGCAGAGCTCGTCTCTTCCACCAAATTTCTAGGCACAAAAAACCGCCACGCAGCAAGGCTGCAGTGGCGGTTTTGAAGAAATAAATCGCGCAATAAAGCTGCCCGCTATGCAGCGACTCGCTTTATGCCAGCAGTTTTACAAGCTGCTTGGCAGTGGCAGATCGACTTCGACATCTTCGTCGTAATCAACGCCCTGGAGTCCGAAACCAAACAAGGTCAGGAAGTTGCGCTGGTAGCCAGTATAATCGCCGAGCACATCGAGCGTTTCGGAGGTAATAGATGGCCAAATTTCAATGACTTTCGCTTGAATGTCGGGTTGCATCTCCCAATCGTCGACACGGATACGACCGAGATTATCGAGCTGTAAATCCTTACCATAGAGGCGATCATCGAACAGGCGTACCATTTGCTCGATGCAATCTTCGTGCGTACCCTTCTCTTTCATCAGCTTGATGATGATGGAAATATAAAGTGGCACGACAGGAATTGCGGAGCTGGCCTGAGTGACGACGGCTTTGTTGACTGCGACATAGGCCGCACAATCGTAAGTCTCGGTGATGGCTGCCGCAGCGCGCTCGACGTCTTTCTTGGCCTGACCGATGGTGCCGTTGGTGTAAACGGGCCATGTGGCTTCGGGGCCGATGTAGGAATAAGCGACACTCTTTGCTCCAGGTGCCAGTACCCCAGCATCATCAAGCGCCTTCATCCAAAGCTCCCAGTCCTGACCACCCATCACATTGATGGTGTGTTGAATCTCTTCTTCAGTCGCTGGCTCAATGGTGACGTCTTTGACCTCGTCACGATCTGTGTCCATCGTGCGGTTGGTGAATGCTTGGTCGCCGATTGGTTTGAGCACTGACTTGTAAACTTCGCCGGTCTCAGGATCGGTGCGGCGCGGGGAAGCGAGGCTATACACGACTAGATCGATTTGACCGAGGTCTTCTTTGATCTGTGTAATTGCTTGCGCTTTGACTTCATTAGAAAATGCGTCGCCGTTGATGCTTTTGGCATAAAGACCCGCCTCGTGAGCGACTTTTTCAAATGCCACAGAGTTATACCACCCAGCACTGGCTGGCTTGCCATTAGTCGATGGGCGCTCAAAAAAGATGCCAAATGTAGCCGCATCATAACCAAACGCGGTAGCTATACGGGAGGAGAGGCCATAACCAGTCGAGGAGCCGAGCACCAGAACCCGCTTTGGCCCATCACTTCTTTTCACTGCTTTGGCGACTTCGGTTTCCTCACGCACTTTAGCCTCACAACCTTTCGGGTGTGCGGTAATACAAACATATCCTCGGATGCGCGGTTTGACTATCATGATAATACTTTAGTAGTTGAATAAAATTAGTAAGGTCGGAGTGAAAGAGACTCCTTCCCCTGAGGCAACTGGTAATTTACATGTGTACAAAAAGACGAGAATGCAGATCACTCACCCACGTCTATTGAAAATAAATTATTGCAGCTAGGGTTTAAGCCTCTCCACGACCGATTCCGGACGCCTCAAAGCCGATTTGGCGAAGCGCTCCTAGGTCGAGTAAGTTACGACCATCGAACAGGAAGGCCGGAAGGTTCATCTGATTATAGATCTTTTTGAAATCAAGCGCGTTGAACTCATCCCACTCGGTTAGAAGTAACACGGCATGCGCATCTTTTGTCGCTTCGTAGGCATCTGCACAAACAGTCACAGAACAATCCTCATCGGTAAGACCCAAATCGCGACGAATTTGAGCTTCCGTCACCTTCGGATCGTAGATGCTGACATTTGCCTGTTCCTCGAGCAGATCCTTACAGATGTAGATGGCTGCGGACTCACGGGTGTCGTTGGTATCCTTCTTAAAAGCGAAACCCAGCACAGCAATTTTCTTGTCCGAGACGGTGTTAAACATTGTGGAAATGATACGACGCGCAAACCGATGCTTTTGAAAGTCGTTCATCTCGATCACACTATTCCAATAGCTCGCAGCCTCAGGAATGCCAAAATAATCGCAAAGGTAGGCCAAATTAAGGATATCTTTCTGAAAGCAAGAGCCACCAAACCCGACCGAGGACTTGAGAAATTTCGGGCCGATACGGCTATCGGTACCGATCGCGTGCGCGACTTCGTCGACATTGGCACCAGTCGCTTCGCAAAGTGCTGAGATCGCGTTGATCGATGAGATACGCTGGGCCAGGAAAGCATTGGCGGTGAGCTTCGATAGCTCAGACGACCAGACATTGGTGGTCAAAATCTTCTCAGTTGGCACCCATTGCGCATACACATCGACCAAAGTTTGTATCGCGGCTAACCCATCTGGTGTCTGATCACCACCGATCAACACCCGGTCTGGATTCTCAAGGTCAGCGACCGCGGTGCCCTCAGCTAGAAATTCAGGATTAGACAGGATTTGGAATTTCCGCCCCTTGGAATTGGACTCGAGGATACGCTTAATCGACTCAGCAGTACGTACTGGCAGAGTGGATTTCTCGACCACTATCTTGTCGCTCTCCGCGACTTCAGCAATCTTACGCGCACACTTCTCGATGAAGCGCAGATCCGCCGCACGTCCAGCACCGACGCCGTAAGTCTTGGTCGGCGTATTGACACTCATGAAAATGATGTCCGCGTCACGGATCGCGGTATCGACATCGGTCGAGAAAAAGAGTGTTTTACCACGGCAGCCTTTAACGATGTCATCCAGACCAGGCTCGAAGATCGGCAGCTCCTCGGAGTTCCACGCATCGATTCGCGCCTGATTAATATCAACAACTGTGACCGTGATGTCCTTGCACTTATGGGCAATCATAGCCATCGTCGGGCCACCAACGTATCCTGCTCCAATACAACAAATCCTCATAATAGATTTAGGTATATCATATCGACCACCACACAAGAAAAATTTCCCCTCGCCACAGACTTCAATATTAAAACTAACTGAGCCGTGCCCCAACCCTCAAATCATACAAATAGCGCTGCGATCCTGCTATTTCTCAAAGCACCTCGTAGAGGCTACGTCAAAACACGCCTCGCGCATAGCACTGGCCCCGAACGTGCACTTAAAGCCTATCGCGCACTAGTCGAGCGCCAGTGGGCGGAGCTACCGCACCACGACCGCATCGAAGTACACTACACGCCGAACGATGCTGATTTCGAGATGCGCCAATGGCTCGGCCATGAACACGAATTCTATGCTCAAGCCGTCGGCGAACTCGGTGTGCGGCTGGAGCATTCCGTCGAACAGGCCTTCGAACGCGGTGCCAAATCGGTGTTTTGTATCGGCGGCGATTGCCCGAAGCTCGATCAGCTGCATTTCGAACAAGCCACAGCGGCATTGCAAGAGGACTGCGATGTCGTCTTCGGCCCCACTGAAGACGGCGGCTACTACCTGATCGGGCTCAATGCCCCACAACCCGAACTGTTCCAAGATATCCCCTGGAGTTCGCGCAACACGCTCGACGCCTCTGTACAAAAAGCTGCCAGCCTTGGGCTGCGCGTTAAACTACTTGAAATGCTTTACGATATCGACGAGGTCACCGAACTACAGCGCGCCATCGCCGATGGTCGCCTCTCGGCCAAAATCATGGAGCACTAATCGGTTAAATCCGTATTGCTCAGCAGCACTCGCCGCCTTCAATACAATTGCCCGCTTCGGTGGTCGCATCATAATCCTGCCCCTTTGTCTCCTTAGGGTGACGTCGTGCGCCCGGCACGCAAACAAAAGGCTGCGCCTGCGCTGCTGACATCGGCTCCAATGGCTGGATAGGGGTAAAGTGTCCAGCATATGGACCGCTCTGCAGTAGATTAAAAGTCTTGTCGCAGACCGCAGCACGGACTCCACGATCGAATCGATGCCCATCGTCATCCAACACCGACTTAAAGGGGCCTTGATACACCACTGCCTGATTATGCTCGAAGCATGGCCCCTGCTTGCCCTTGTAGGCTTGAACGGTGACGGATCGAAATTCAATCCCCTCCACGGTTTGCCACGGTTGCGTCTCAAACTTCACCAACTCGATCCCATAAAACCCGGCATCTTCGAACGCCTTCAAAAAGCCCTGCTCTGTCAACGCGCCGGAGATACAGCCACTCCACAAGTGTGCATCTTCACGCATCGCCGCCGGTACCGGCTCGTCACTCACGATATCAGAAATCACCGCGCGGCCGCCCATTTTCAACACACGGAAAATCTCGCGAAACAGTTTCGGCTTCTGTTCCGGCTCGACTAAGTTCAACACACAATTCGACACGACGACATCAATCGACTCCGTCATAACCAAAGGCTGCTTGATCCGTAATTCCTCCGCAATTTCGTCCAACTGTAGAAAATCGGTCGCACTGGCAACCGGATGAGCCTCCAACGCCTGCCCCAATAAATTCAAGTCCAAGGCCAGGTCCTGAATGCGACCCTTGCGAAACTCGACATTATCATAGCCAATTCGACCCGCCACAATCGGCGCATTGCGATTCGCAACCTCCAACATGTCGTCAGTCATATCGACGCCAATCACTTTACCTTCCGCACCCACCACCTGTGAGGCGATGAAACAAATCTTCCCGGTACCTGAGCCTAAGTCCAAAACAGTCTCCCCGGCATGCACCCACTTCGATGGGTCCCCACAGCCGTAGTCCTTCTCAATCACTTCGTCCGGAATCACCTCCAAGTATTTACGATCATACTCCACCGGGCAACACAACGCAGCTTCGGGAGCCTTCGCCGCATCGGCGTAGCGGCGTAGCGTTTTTCAACAGATGATCGGGTATTAGAAGGTTTAGACATAATAACTATAACGAATAAGAAAACGAATGACTGACAACTTGAGATGCAACTGACTGGCTTTATTTACGGACCGAGTAATATTCCGCATAAAGTTCCTCGCTCAATGCCTCTGCATGATGACGCCCACGGAGCCGTGCAAAGCGATATTTAGAAACAATGCGCATTACCAGCCGAAAGCGCGTCAACCACTGCTTCGGGTCCCATTTCTGATGACTCACCAAGCAAGGCTGACTTAAGAAAATAAAACCGCCGCACTCGCGCGTGCGCCAGCTCGATTCGACATCCTCCATCAACGGCTGTTTTGGCATCAATTCGTAGCGTAACGCGGTCTCGCGGTGGAAGAACTGCACCTGATCCCCAAACGCCGTGCGCAAAAACACACCACGCAAATCATTGAGCACTTCAATTGGCAACAGCTCTGGATTCCCATCCGCAAAACGCTGTCCCAACGCACCGCCCACCATATCCGCATTCCGCAATACCGCCGACAACACCGACTCAATCGCAGTCGCAGCTAGTACCGCATCCGCATGCAATACGACGACCCAATCCGCTTGCACTGCCTCGATTCCTGCCGCGATCTGCACTCCACGACCGCGCGCTCTCGCCAGCACATGCACGGCCAGTCCCGAACGCTCCGCGACCTCAACAGTCTCGTCAGTCGAGCCCGCATCTACGATCACCACCTCAGACACTGCAACCGACTGCCGCTCAACACTCGCCAATGCCGCAGGCAACTCCGCCGCCGCATTCAGCGTTGGAATGACTATAGCCACAGTTTGCAAGGGCTTTGCTTGCGAAGACCGCTCAGACGCTAAGTGGCCTTCGCGAGCGAAGCCCCTTCGCCCGTCACCCCTATGATTAAAAGGCCAAACAATCCGCCCCTTCGTGCTCCACAATTCATACGCACACGCCAACACAAACGGCCCCCAAAACAACCACTGCTGCCACCATTCAAAGCCCCAGCTTGAGTTCGTCCACACGCAGAAATACACTCCGCCAGTCAACGAAAACGTCACCCATGGCAGTGACGGCCGCAAACAGACAAACGGCAGTATCCATGCCAAATACCAAAAATGCACCGTCGGAGAGAGCACGATCAATGCGCCTAAAATCCAGCGCATGTGGCTGTCCAATGGCGCGCGCTCACGCCACAACCAACGCCATAGAATGACCGCAGCAAATAATACCACCACCGTACCACTGCAAACCGCACGCGGGAATCCTACCCCCAACAACAAGCAATCATACAACAATCCGTTAAAACTACGCGTATTCCCGAATACGAATAGTGCATTCAACATCGTCCCCAATGAATCGTAGAAATACAGCGCAGGCAGCAACAACACCCCCACAGAAATCAATCCGCCAACTACCAAACGATTCCCCACAAAAAACGGAATCAACGGCAACGTAATACATTTAATCCCGGTAGCGACTGACACCAACGTCACTGCCAATTTAGTGCGACCGACCTCTGCGGCACAGACCGCCCAGACCAAGGCCGCCACCATCAGCGAATCGAAATGCGCCTCCCCCGCATACGCGATCAGCACGATTGGGTTGAGCGCATACAATCCAGAATAGGCCAAGCTCGTGCCACGCCTACGCAACAATTGCAGCACCGCTCCCAGCGTCAACAAATCCGCTAAGATGAACACGATCTTATACGCAGCAGGTTGATATGAAACAGCCCCAATCGCCGCGAACGCCAACTCTGCGAGCGGCGGATAAGCGGTCGGCTGATCCTTATGATTCATCGCCTGCCAATGCGCATCGCGATACGACTCCAATTCCGGCGCATCCGCAGTTTGCGCATACGGGCTCACGTCAGCCCGAATCAATCCCCCCTCAAACAAATAGCGACTCACATCATCCGACACTGCCGTCGGCAACAACAGCACACGTAGCACAATGGCCGGTATCCAGATTGCCAATACGCAACTGAGCCTCCCCTTAAACTTCGGAAATAAAAAAACGCTCAACGTGCCAGCCATACCAGTCACAGCAAACAATCCTACGCGCAGCCAACTCGGCGTATCAAAGGCCGACACAACTTGCTCATACGCACACATCGCAAGCGCCGCAATGACGAGCATCCCCAACCATGACCATCTTCGTGCCGTCATCATTTACTAAAAAACATCTCCATATAAAACACTGACTGACTTAACACTCAACGCCCAGCCTCTGCCAGTAATTTATCAACCGGCGAAAACGCATGCTCCTGCATACGCACCGGAGACGCTTGCAGCTTATCGTAAATCATATCGCCCTTGCTATCGAAGCGCCCAAAGCTTAGCACGCCGGTTGGGCACGACTGCACACAGGCCGAGCAACGCACACACTCGGGATCTTCCATCGGCAGACCCTTGTTGGCAAAACTCATCACATCGATCCCTTGATGACAAACCGTGGTGCACACGTTGCAGGAAATACATTTCTTCTTTTCCGCAAAGATTCGAAACTGCGAAAAGCGCGCATAGATATGCATCAACGCCGCCAGCGGGCAGGCAAAGCGGCACCATACACGACCAGACAGATGAAAATATAGCCCATAGCCAATCGCGCCCGCGAGCCAGAGATCGATCAGCACTTTATAGCTCAGCAGTTCATTCTTATCGATAAATCCTGCAATGCCTTTATCAAAGCCTACCCATGGCGTCACCCAACCAATGATCCGAAGCGCCAGTAACACAAAGGCGATCGCCAGCACCCACTGTCCAATCATATTGAGTCGATTCCATTTTGGTCCGTGCGGCATCTTATGCCGATGCTGATCGCCCAGCGTTTCGGCCATCGCGCCGCAGGAGCAAATCCACCCACAGTAGGCACCCTTTCCCCAGCGCCACACGATCAGCGGAATGGCGACGAAGGTCTGAACGAAGCCAAAAATGATCCATCCCCAAATCGGCGCTTCGGTGAAGATGTTATAGATAAAGAGCGGCCATGCTAAAATGAAACCGAAGGAGCGCCAAAACTGATTCGGATCTCCACCCTGCCCGTCGGAAAGGAAGGTCATGCCAAACCATTCGCCGAAACCGCCGTTGGTAAAAACACCATGCTGATACAGGTATGGGAAAAGCAAATAGGGCAGAATAAAGAGCGGAACGACTTGGATCACGATCAGAGTCGACGTTTGCACCGTCACGTAAGGCGTCTTGCGGCGCCGTATCCGACGCACACCAAAGACCAAAATCACGGTGGTGTAGATCAGCGCAAAGGTGAACCCTGGATCATTTCGTGCAGCATTGAGGAATGTATAGAGCAGGCTGTTCTGCGCACCAAACGCTGGAATGTTGAAAGGGAACCACTGCTTGCTGGCAAAGACCTGCCAGAGGTTGGTGCCTTCGATCCCGAGTAATGGCTTGTAGGCTATCAGGTGATACAGAAACACCATCAGCAACATAAAGGCCGCCAGCCCGAGCATCGCTTTCGGCGTCCAATCGCCGGTCACCTGAATCTTCGATTTACGAAAGAAATCCAACGGCGGCTCGCGGCCGATCAAGGTAAAGACGATGTCGTTCTCAACCGTGCAGTCCTGATCATCGCCGCCACAGACCACCACATTGTCCTCATTGATCTCCTGCAGATTCGTGCCCATGTAGAGAGTCAACTTCCCCTCATCCGCGAGTGCCTGGATCTGCTCCACATTATCAGGCTTTGCACGTAAAAAGCTATCCTTCCGATAACTCACTGCGACCGTCGCACCCGCCTCCGACAATGCGACCGCGGCTTCGAGTGCTGAATCACCACCGCCCACCACCATCACCTTTTGCCCCGCATGCTCGCCTGCATCAATCAAACGATTCGACACTTTATCCATGCCTTCGCCCGGTACATTTAGCTTCCGAAAATTCCCGGTGCGGCCGATCGCCACGATAACCCGCTGCGCTTTCGCCGGCTCGCCCTTAGCAAACTCGACCGCTAGCACACCTCCCCTACGGCTAATATGCTGCACCTTCGCCCGCGTCGTCTCGATACCATGCTCAGCCTGTTGCGCCTTCAATTCTATAAGTAGTGCCTCTTTGACATCCGCCTCGAAGTGTAGCTCTCCCGCATTCTTCATTTCGGTCGGATAAGTGAAAATCGGTTTTTTACGCGGAAAATTATGAATCGTGGAAAAACTCTCATCGGCCTCGTAAATGACGAAGTTCAAGCCCGCCTTTTGGGCTTCGATGGCCGCAGAGATACCAGACACCCCCGCCCCCACAATTACCAAGTCATAGACCGCAGTGCTGTTGCCAGCACCTGGTTTAAAATCGGATTCTGCGAGAATCCCCGCCACCGCCTTCGCACCGGTATCGGCCGAAAACTTCAACAATGGCACACCCGTCAGATCACCGACCACACGCACACCTGTTAGATTCGTACTGCCATCGTCATTGACGCTCGGCCCTTTTTCGACACCGCCTGCGGGCCATTGCGTGTGTAACCAGTTTGTGTAACGAGCAATAATGTTCGGCATGATTATTTTTTCGTGGCGTTCAGCGACCAGTCGTAGTCAATCCAAACAACCTCCGTATCTTCTGACAGCTTCGAGGTTCGATAACGATTTAAAAATGTCGCGGGACTTTTTACATCAAAATCATCCGCATACCATTTGAACAATTCCGAATAGCCAATCGCCCCTTTTTTCGCATTCACTCGGGCCGCACGGTCACTACCTGCGAACAGACGCGTCTGCTCATCCAGTTGAGCATTCAAGCGCTTTCCGACAAAAGGCTCCGCTCTCAACGGCGGGCAACTCTCACTCGCACAATTCACCGCAAAGTGAATGCGCGGATCAAAATACTGCTTCAATAGAATCCCTTTTTCAATGTGATCGAGACTCACTTCAGTGCCACCGAGCGAAATGTATTCCTTCTTAAAAATACTAAACGGTAAAAACCCGATCTCTTTAACGGACTTCAACGGATAGTGATCTACCACCGCCTGCAGCATCCCAGCATTATATAAGTTAATATAGAACGCCTTTTGAGCATCCTTGGAAAGACCATCGAGTTGGGTTACATCGAACGATTCAAGCACCTGATCCAGCGCGACGACATCTGCTTGATTCTGAGCCCACACCGCATAACGCACCCCATCATCTGCAACGTAGGCCTCAAGCAAACGCGCATACTCAGTGTAATTGGGCGCGGCCTGCAATGACAACGCACAGAGCAACAGGCTGCTGCAAACCAAACGATTAAGGCGATTGAGGCGATGCATCCTAATCACTGCATCAATGTGACGCGATAACTTGAATTCTATTCCAGTTATTGTTCGAGATATCCTCTTTATTAGCATAAACACTGTCCTAGGAAACGCGCGGACATCGGGACGACGGCTCTCCGACTCTAGCGCGATCGAATAGAAAAAATCGCTGCGCTGCAAGGTTGAGATAGCCTCCTTAAGCAGCGCAGCGCGGCGTAAAAGCAGACAGGGCTAGGCGAATTAGGCATTCCGCAATCGGAAGCTCTACAAGAAACACTACACCGTCGCACCGCCACAGCTAGAGCCCTGCCCTGCGGTGCATCCATAGCAGTGACTCGCAGTCAGGATCGGCAGCTTTTGCCACGCGGCAAAAGCGACCTCCAACACCATCAACGGCGCAGCTTTCTCGCCATGCACCAACCCCAACTGTTGATTAAAGTCGCAGTCATACACGCGGCCCTCCCAATCGACGTTGATTGTATCGCGACACATCAGGCCTTGAACGGAGCCAGGATTAAAATTATCCAGCAACAATTGCATGTAATCCGCATGTACGCCCTCGCGCTTCAAATACGACGTGAATCGTGCAATCGGCATATTGGTGATCGCATAGAGTTTCCCAAAAACGATATCGAAATGCGCCTTGAGCTCGCGCTTATAGTCGGTTTCCAACTCGGATTGCTCCGGCGGCAGGCTAGCGCCGTTCGGGTTATAAACCAGATCGAGTTTTAGGTGCGGCTCAATTCCGTAACCGAGTGCATTCAAAGTCTGCAGTGCCTTAATACTCGAATCAAATACGCCATCCCCGCGCTGCTCGTTTACATTCTTCGGACAGTAGCACGGCATCGACGCCACAATCTCCACCCCATGCTCGGCATGGAAGTCGGCCACCCACTCATAGCCGGGCTCATTTAAAATTGTCAAATTACAGCGATCCATCACCCGTTTCCCCATCGCACGAATCTGCTCAACCATGTAGCGAAAATCTGGAATCATCTCAGGCGTGCCTCCAGTTAGGTCGACCACTTCGATGTCCGTGCCCTGAAGCCAATCAAGAATCTGATCGACCGTCGCACGCGTCATGATCTCCTTACGGCGCGGTCCCGCATTCACATGGCAATGTACACAGGTCAGGTTACACAACTTGCCGATACTGACCTGCAAGACCCGTGGAGCCTGACGAGTCAGCTCCAGGTGGTTCGCTGCTAATGTATTTGTAAACGGGGGCAAATTCTGTAAAACGCTCAGCATGGCCATACGAAATCACAACTAGCGAAATTATTCCAGTACCGACGCAGAAAGTTTAGATACGATCTGTAGGGGCCGTGCTTGTTATTACGCCCTTGGGTACGGGGATCGCAGCGCCTGATTTATAACGAGCGGGTTTACCCCGCGATTGTGTGCCTACCGCGAGGGTAGACCAAGGAGCACCCCGATCCTAAGATAAACCCATTCGCGACGACCAATAAACCTCAATAGACTACCGCACCGCATCTGCCTCGTAGCCGAGACCGATTTCCGCGCGCCACCAATCGAGTGCCTTCATATTGCCAAGTGTATCGTCAAAACGCATCGCCACCGCGTCCGCAGCGATCGGACGGCCGCGCATTTCGTTGGTAAACGAATCGATCTCATATGCAAACAAGGGCCGCAGCTTCGGCATCGCAATTTCTTGCACTGAGCCTTTCTCGTCCAACTCAATCCGAATCGTGCCAGGGCAGTGCCACGGCATCTCCACTGTGATACGGCCCTTATCGCCCAAAATCACTGCCACGTTTTCGCGATTCATTTTTAACGCACAGGTCGTCTGCGCCAAAATATCACCTTCAAATCGCATCACTGCCGTGGTCCACATATCCGTCTTGGTCTTCGGATCTAAATACCCCACCGCCTTCAGCTCGAGCGGCTCCGCAAATAAGCGACCGTTCGCACGCCCCGCGATCAAGCGGGCAAACGACATCGTGTAGCAACCGATGTCCAAAATCGCACCGCCGCCGAGCGCTTTAGATTGTAACCGCGACTCAGGCTGTTCACCCGAATTATAGCAAAAATTCGCCTCAATCATCCGCACCTTGCCGATCACACCAGAGCTTACTAACTCCACCACGCGCTCCGTCTGTGGATGGTGCCGATACATGAACGCCTCCCGCAACAAGCAGCGATTGTCGTCCGCGAGCTTCTTGGCCTGCTTGGCTTGGCGAAGATTCATCGTCAGCGGTTTTTCACACAGCACATGCTTACCGGCCCGCACGCAGCGAGCGATCCACTCCAAATGAAACGGATGCAGTGTCGCAATATAGACAGCCTCCACTTCCGCATCGGCCAACATCGCCTCATAGCTGCCGTATACACGCGGTGCTTCATACTCATCCGCAAAAGCCTGCGCCCGCTTCACATCACGACTTGATACCGCGTGCAGCACACTATCCGGGCAATTCTTCAGCGCCGCCGCAAATTCATGTGCGATTTCCCCACAAGCTAAAATGCCCCAACGAACAGGTGATTTTGGTTTCATGCCACAGAAGCTAAAAACTAACACCGTAGAAGCGACACTCTTGTCGCTTTATTTTTGGTAGTGGCGGACGTCCCGAGCGCCACACACCAGAGCGGTTCACCCCGACAAAAAGCGAATCACAAGGGCCATTGCCTCCTTTCCGAACGCTCAATTTACCGAGTTAGCGCAGGTGCGTCCCGCACCGCAGCCATTTCCCTCGCAGCCAGCATGACGTGGATGCGCACCGAGACGGTGCTGCGCTACCTCAAAACCTCTGACCTACGTTCAAAATTCCCTTTCCCGTCTTTTCGAGTTGTTCCCTTTCAAATCCATCGCCAACTTACTCCTTTTCCCACTTTTACAGCTATGCAACCGATCATTCTTCAGGGCCGTCCCGCATTTTCCGACTTTCGTCTCACCGCGCTTCAAAACGCCCTCAACGAAGCCAACGTAGCCGTGGCGTCGTCGCTGGCGAAGGCCTCCGAGATCACCCACATCGACGCCGTCGAAGTCTATTTCATCGAGTCGGCCAACGTCCTCGACGATCAGACCACCGAGCGCGCCTTTGCCCTGCTCGCTGCCAACCACCATTTCGAGCGCGAAGGCGGCTTCTTCGTGACCCCGCGTAAGGGCACCATCTCGCCCTGGTCCTCCAAGGCGACCGACATTTTCCAGAATTGCGCCATCCAAGGCATCGCCCGCGTCGAGCGTGGCATCCACTTTCGCCTCACTTCCAAGGACGGCATCGTGCTCGGCATCGAAGACCTCGGCCTCGCCGTGCTCGCGCTGCACGACCGTATGACCGAAGCCGTTTACGCGACCGACGACGTATCCGATTTCTTCCGCCACTTCGAGCCCTCCGAGCTACGCACCGTGCCCCTCATGGCCGAAGGCCCAGCCGCGTTTGACAAGGCCAACATCGACTGGGGCCTCGCCATGTCGCCCCCCGAGATCGACTACTTGGTCAAAGCCTACCAAAAGCTATCGCGCGACCCGACCGATGCCGAGCTCGTCATGTTCTCGCAGGTCAACTCCGAGCACTGCCGCCACAAAATTTTCAACGCCGACTGGATCGTCGACGGCGAAAAGAGCGAACTGTCGCTCTTCTCCATGATCCGTAACACCCACAAGCTGAACCCCGAAGGCACACTCTCCGCCTACTCCGATAACTGCGGCGTCATACCTGGCTCCCCCGCAGACTGGTGGGAAGTCGACCAAAAGGGCGCGACTAAGACTTACCGTAAGACACCGAGCCAGCTCGACATTCTGTGCAAAGTAGAGACGCACAATCACCCCACCGCGATCTCCCCATTCCCAGGCGCAGCAACCGGCGTCGGTGGTGAAATCCGCGACGAAGGTGCCACCGGCATCGGCGGTCGCCCCAAGGCCGGCATCTCTGCCTTCATGGTATCCAATCTCGAAGTGCCCGGCTACACCCAGCCATGGGAAAAATCCATCGCCGAGCATCCGAAGCGCATGGCCTCCCCGCTCGACATCATGCTCGAAGGCCCGATCGGTGGCGCAGCCTTTGGCAATGAGTTCGGCCGCCCACAACTCTGCGGCATGTTCCGCACCCTCCAGCTCGAGCACAACGGCCAACACCGCGGCTATCACAAACCAATCATGGTCGCCGGCGGCATGGGCAACATGAAGCGCGAACACGTCGACAAAAAGCCAATCCCACCGACCGCACTCATTCTACAGCTCGGCGGCCCAGCCATGAAGATCGGCCTCGGCGGCGGCGCAGCCTCCTCCATCGGTGCAGGCTCTCAATCTGAAGCCCTCGACTTTGACTCCGTCCAGCGCGGCAACCCAGAGATGGAACGCCGCTGCCAACAAGTGATCGACGGCTGCATCGCCCTCGGCGCGGACAATCCAATGCTCTCCATTCACGACATCGGCGCTGGCGGACTTTCCAACGGCCTACCCGAACTCGTCGAAGCCACCGGTGGACGCTTCCACCTGCGCAACATTCACAACGAAGACTCCTCCATGAGCCCCATGGAGATCTGGTGCAACGAATCCCAAGAGCGCTACGTCATGGCCGTCATGCCCGACCGCATCGCCGACTTTACAGCCCTCTGCACACGTGAGCGTTGCCCCGTCGCCATCGTTGGCGAAGCCACCGACGACGGACAACTCGTGCTCGAAGACTCTCACTTCGAAAACAACCCGATCGACATGGAAATGGGCGTCCTCCTCGGCAAAACACCGAAGATGCTCAAAGACTGCACCCGCCTGGTCGAAGACCACGCCGAGCTCGACACCTCCGCGATCGAACTCGCCGACGCCGTCGACCGCGTGCTCCGCTTCCCAGCCGTCGCCAGTAAGAACTTCCTCATCACCATCGCCGACCGCAGCATCACCGGCATGGTCGCCCGCGATCAAATGGTCGGCCCGTGGCAAACACCCGTCGCCGACGTCGCCGTGACCGCCACCAGCATGGATAGCACCACTGGCGAAGCCATGGCCCTCGGCGAACGCACACCGATTGCGATCATCAACGCCGCCGCATCCGGCCGCATCTCGATCGGTGAGTGTTTGACCAACATTGCCTCTGCCTACGTCGGCAAGATCGGCAACATCAAGCTCTCCGCCAATTGGATGGTCGCCGCAGGCGAAGCCGGCGAAGACGCCAACCTTTACGACACCGTCAAAGCCGTCGGCATGGAACTCTGCCCCGCACTCGGCATTTGCATCCCCGTCGGTAAAGACTCCATGTCCATGCGCACCAGCTGGAAAGACAGTGGGGGTAAAGAACAGAAGCAAGTCTCCCCGCTCAGCCTCATGGTCACAGCGTTTTCCAGCGTCGTCGACGTGCGCAAGACCGCCACACCCGATCTGAAGTCAACCGACAGCGCCCTACTCTTGCTAGATTTAGGGCAGGGGCAGAACCGCATGGGCGGCAGCACCCTCGCACAGGTTTACAATCAGATCGGCAACGCAACGCCTGACCTAGACGATCCAGCAAAATTCGTAGGCTTCTTCAACGCCGTTCAAGAACTCCTAGCCAAGGACCTCATCCTCTCCTACCACGACAAGGGCGACGGCGGCTTACTAGCAACACTCGCCGAAATGTCCATCGCCGGCCGCAAAGGCATGAACGTAGTATTGGACAAACTCGCGGGAGGGATGACCTCCGCGTCGTCCGCAACGTCATCAGAAAATGGAGGGCAACGCTCCGTCGTTGCCACCTCAGAGCCCAAGCACGCAGCCCTAGCCGCATTATTCTCCGAAGAACTAGGCGCCGTCATCGAAATCGACAAGACCAAGCTAGCCGAAGTCATGACCGTCCTTTCCAAGCACGGCGTCAGCGACATTAGCCACCTAGTAGGCAACACAAGTTCCAATCAGAACCTCAACATCACCCTCAACGGCGAAAGCATCTACAGCGAGTCCATCACCACGCTCAACCGAGCATGGAGCGAGCTCAGCTACCACATGCAAACCAAGCGCGACAACCCAAAGTGCGCACAGGAGGAGTATGACAGTCTTCTAGATGACACAAACGGTGGTATCTTAATTAAGCCGACATTCGACCCCGACGCACCTTTCGTCCTCCCGAGTGACCTTAGGAGTGAAAGTGATAGTGAAAGTGGTGTAACACAGAGTCACAGTGCATCAGATGAGCCACTAAAAACTACCACTCCTCACTCTCACTCCTTGCACTCTGGAAATCGACCCAAAGTCGCCATTTTCAGAGAGCAAGGCATTAACGGGCAGAACGAGATGGCTTTCGCCTTCGACCGCGCCGGTTTCCAGAGCATCGACGTCCACATGACCGATCTCCTCGGCGGCACAGTCGACCTCGCAGACTTCGCTGGGCTCGTCGCTTGCGGCGGCTTCTCTTACGGCGACGTGCTTGGTGCAGGTTCCGGCTGGGCAAGAAGCATTCTCTACAATTCGGAGGTTAAGGACATGTTCCAAACATTCTTCGAGCGCCCTGACAGCTTCACACTCGGCGTCTGCAACGGTTGCCAAATGATCTCCCAACTCAAGGACATCATCCCAGGCGCAGAGCACTGGCCACAGTTTATCCGGAACCGCTCCGAGCAATTCGAAGCGCGCTACGCCAACGTCGAAGTCATGGAAAGCCCAAGCATCTTCTTCAAGGGAATGGAAGGCAGCCTGCTACCGATCCCCGTCGCCCACGGCGAAGGCCGCGCCGACTTCTCCGCCACAGGCGACTTCGAGAAGTGCCTCACCGGTGATCAGATCACAGCGAGATACATCGACTTCAACGGCGAACCGACCGAAACGTATCCAGCCAACCCGAACGGCTCCCCCGCCGGCGCGACAGGCTTCACCACAGCCGACGGCCGCGCCACCATCATGATGCCGCACCCCGAGCGCCTCTTCCGCTCCGTGCAGATGAGCTACAAGCCAGATGATCAGTTCACCGGCGAAGCCGGCCCATGGCTGAAGATGTTCCAGAACGCTCGGAACTACGTGGGTTAAGTCAGTAATTCACTCCTCACAACTCACCACTCAAAATGCCAACATGCTGGATCATCGCAGGCCCGAACGGCGCAGGTAAGACCACCTTTGCCCTCGATTTCCTGCCATCCGTGGATTGCCAGCATTTCATTAACGCCGATGCCATCGCCGCAGGATTGAATCCAATCAATCCCGAAGCTGAAACCTTTTACGCCAGTCGAATCTATCTAAATGAGATTCAAGTAGCCATAAAGAGCGGCAAAGACTTCGGATTCGAGACCACCCTCTCCGGCCGCAGCTACCTAGCGTTGATCAAAAAGTTAAAAGCATCTAATTGGCGCGTAGAGCTAATGTATCTTGCCCTGCCCAGCGTAGAATATTCTCACGAACGTGTTCAAGAACGCGTCCTCGCTGGCGGTCATTCAATCCCGTCGGCTGACATTGAGCGACGCTTCTCCAAAAGCCTTCAGAACCTTTTAGGCGATTTCAGTGATGCTGTAGACCGAACACGCTGCCTACTAAATGATCGCGACGTTCCGAGCCTAATCTTCCACCAAACAAAAGAAGGTCGTATTATCCATAAACAGGAACAATATGATGCTCTAATTAAGAGGTCATAGGTATGATGAGTGAAAGCAAAACAGATAACCAAGCAGTCCTAAAGAGCCTTCGCTATTCGGTTGCGAAGGCCTTGGAACGCAAGCGTCGCTTAGGTCAATACGCCATTGTCTCCAAAAATGGTAAACTCACTCGATTGGAAGCGGAAGAGATCAAACCGCTCGCCGCAGCCGAGGACCCTGCAGGCTATAACAAATGACATTCGAATCTTTATATGAGGGTTGTCGCTTCGCTCGGATTTGCGTTTGACCCCATTTTTCGCCCATAGATGGTTTAGCCTGTCCCATTTTCTAGCCGTAGTCGATGCTGCACCTAAGAAATGGCATGAAACTGGCTAGCATAGGATTCTATGTTACACAAACAGATACCCGAATTGGCAATCGAAGGAGTCGCCAAAGATGAAATCGAAGCTCACTTCAATCTCTTGCCTGAGCGCTATTTTATAAATTCCACAGCTAAAGACATTGAATTGCACCTGCGCATGGTGAACCAACTACTGTCGCAAATCCAACACGGCTCATTTATTCGATAGGTTTTGACATCACATTCGCACGTATCGCAACCGAAGAGATAAAAAAGGGAGATAAAAAAGGGGTCAAACGTAGAAGATAGAATTTAACATTGCTCCCCTCGCTGTGCTTGACACTCTGCCATCATGCCACGCAAACAGCGCATCGAGTTCCCTGGAGCCGTCTATCACATCATTAGTCGCGGCAATTACCGCAAAGAACTGTTCCTCTCGGAAAACACAGGGAAGGCGTTTGAGCGCACAATCTTCGAAGCCGTCGAGCGATGCGGGTGGAAGCTGCATGCCTATGTGATTATGAGTAACCACTACCACCTCGCAGTGGAGACTCCCGAACCGAACCTTGTAGATGGGATGAAATGGCTACAAAGCACCTTTGCTACCCGTTTCAATCGGCTGCGCAACGAGCGAGGGCACGTGTTCCAAGGTAGATATAAGTCTATAATCATTGGCGAAGGTCGCTCTCTACTTGGCCTCGTTGACTACATCCACCTCAACCCAGTGCGGGCAGGCATCTGCAATATCGCAGATCTCAAAGACTATATCTTATCCAGCTATCCCAAATACTTTAAACGCACTCCTCAAGATGGCCTATGCAGAGAAGGTTTCCTAGAAATGCTTGAACTACCGAACAGCTTGGCAGGCATGCGTCGCTATGCGACCCACCTGGAACTTTGCGAGGCGCAAGATCCAAAACAACGTGAAGCTCTCACAAAGCGCTATTGCCGAGGCTGGTATATCGGCTCCAAGCAAGCAAAGAAAGCTTTAGCAGAAGATCTAAATGAGAAACACCCGAATATAGTCTGGGACGGCAATGACCTAAAAGAACTAAAGACGGCTCAATGGGAAGCGTTGGTCACGCAAGAGCTCAAACGTCAAAAAATCAATGAATCCGAGATCCCGTGCAGCCCGAAAGGCGCAGAGTGGAAAGTCAAAATTGCAATTACATTACGCAAGGAGACGACTGCAAGTAACACTTGGATCGCACAACGTCTAAGCATGGGGCACCCCTCTCGCATAACGAACATCATCAGGCAGAGCACTTAAAGGATTCTATTTTCTACGTTTGACCCCTTTTTTTCGTTCCCTGGAGGAAGCCTAGAGTCTATACAAAACCAAATCGACGCGTGGTCGGCGAATGCCGAAGCAAATAAAGTCGAAGCTGAAACCCGTAGGACTGAAGCTGAAATAAGAAAATTGAACGCTAAGGAAAAATTAATAGCTGCTTCTGCTGAGGCCGAAGCGGTAAGGCTTGCTGCTGTAACTAGGGCAGAGGAAAAGCGAACTGAAGAAAACCTGAAGAGACTGCGTGCCGAAGCAGAATCCCGAAAGGCCATCCTTGAGGCTGAGATGCTTACTGAAAACCAGAAGGTAAAAGCGCAAGCAAGTGAATCGAATCGCCGAATATTCGAAGCAGTCCTCGGTGGAGCGATTGAGCATCTAGACGATTTTAAATAACCCAACCAGTCGATAGTGGACAACTCCGTTCGTGCCTCACTACGCGTCACATCTCGACGTTGGCTAAATAAATGAATTTGAACTTCGAAACACCTAAGAGTCTGTGGAGCTACTTTTTGAAGTATTTCCCAGATCCTTCTGCCCTAATTGGTCAGCACGATGACCCCACGCATATCCCAAGGAAAATCGAAGATCACGAACTTGTATCGGAAGCATTCGAAACCACGTATAAAAATTAGAATCTGAGCTACGACAGACGATATCCTCAATCTCGACTTATCATGCCTGCAGAGTAATCGATGAGTCATCCTATAGAACAGAGGGAATCAAAAAATTAAGAGTAAGTGAGGCAACTGAATGGATGAAGGATTTCTTCCAACTTAAAGATAAGGTTGATGAAGCAGTAGAGGCACTAGGGCAGAAATTGTCAGGCTATGGAGACTGGAACGGAAGTGGAGTCTTCACAATGTGCTCCAAATCAGATTCGGAGAAAAGAAAACTAGCATATAAAGAAGGCTCTGAGTTCATTAGACGGACTGCAGAAATCCTTGGCCCAAAGCATCTAGAAAAATATAAGAGCACAGGACGACCTTGCTACATCGAGACCAGAGTCCCTCTGAGTTGGTTTGAAGAGAACACAGATCGAAACGATCTATCGGGAATGATCAGATATCTACTTTCTCACTGGATACTCACAGAGACCAACAACCACTATTACGCCAAAGACCGAATGAACTTTGCAGTGATTTACAGTGCAGACATTCCGGTGGATATGATACACCACTTTCACTATTCGGCCCAGGAACCAACCAGTCGATAGTGGTCAACTCCGTTCGCTCGTCCCTCTCTCACTCCGCACCACATCTCGACGATATCCAGAAGAAAGAACCCAGATTTTTAATCCCGCTTATTTACACTAATTATCGCTTATTCAGTACGACGTGTTCAGAAAATCAAATCTCAGTAATTAGCGTAAAATAAGCGACGGAGGGCTGCCGGAGATGGCGCAGCAAAATAAGCGGGCTCCAGCTCTGCTGGCTCTGGAAATAATTGAATTGAAGGAATCCAGATTCTAACTACTCTGAACACTTCAAATGAAACGAATGGAAAGTAACCTGAAGCACCTAGACCAGCCGAACACTTCGGATCAGTCCTCGGGGATATCCAGTCAGCATACTCAAGCCCTTTCGCGCTCTGCGCTACAGGGCTGAGTAGCCTCTACGCTGGACAAAAATGAAATTCTTACCATTCATCTTTATCGCGCTACTTTTTCAAGGTTGCACCTATTATAACTATGCGACCCAAAACACGGGTAAGACAGCATATAAAGTAAGAGTTTCAGGTCAGAAAACTGCGAAGTGGCAGTTTTATTCTGCTCTATACGACGAGGACGGCCTTTATGTCGAATTGAGCCATCTTCGCCGTCATCATCATCGAGAAGGTTTGAACGATTATCATCAAATCTATGTCGACACCAGAAAATCTAAGGAATGTAGAGCGAATATAATACTAGACTCGATAGTTGTTAGCGTAACAGATATTAATGGTAACATAATCGAACAGATAGAGGAACCCTCGTTCGCCGGGCGAGGAGCCGCAGTGTTCTTTTATCCCTTACAACTCGAAGAGCAATTGATAGAGAATATTGAATTCAAGATAAAGCATGGCGATGAAATCAAAGTAATGAAATACACCTTCGAAGTTCATAAAAAACTAAATTATACATCATGGTCGGCACTTCAGAGCGTCTAAAATAGGAGTCCAACCAGACGGTGGTATCAACTCCGAGTCGCTGCGCTCCTCTCCGTGATACACCTTTACGTTCGACGAAAAAAATGACAGCAACAGACGAAGCTCACAGTAGGATCTCGAAGACATTCAACGATCCCAACCTCCCAAACTACAGCTTAAAGAAGTTGAAGTCATTACTGATAGATTTTGCAGAGCTCCGAGAGGATGAGATCTCCAATGTGAAGCTGATAGCCATACTCCCCAAAAGAAAAGAAACATTGGAGAAACTGATCGAATTAAAGAAATTTGAATCAGAAGCGAAGCACACAAATATCCGAAGCTATATTGCAATTGGAATCTCGATAATAGCTCTACTCGTGAATGGTCTTTCAGCCTGGGATCAGTCATCCAAGGTAGATCAAAAAGATGAAACTAAACAGGTCGAACCAGACGGGAGTGGGCAATAGATTTCGCTGGCGCTCATACATTCATACACTCGACGTTATGAGGCCGTAGGTTCCTATGATTAGAGCACTTATCGAATTTTTCATTTGGGGAATTGGGTGGTCAGCCTTAAGCTTTTTGCTTGTGCTGGATCAGCCTCACGCACTCCTTGGGATATTAAGTCTTGGTGCAAGTTATGGTTTTTCTGCGGGGTTTTTATACGCAACGATGTCGTATTTTTACAGGCGAAAACGAGACAACACTCAATTGGTTATAGCTATGCTCTTAGGGTTAGTTGCTTCGATTTCAACTGCACCAATCCTCGAATTACTAGGTGCAAAAATGCCTGTATTTCTGAACATCTTGGCTGTTACAGGACCCATCACAGGTGTGGTGGTCAATTTTCTTGCTCAGGCAATTGAAAATCGTTTCCAAACTCACAACAAGTCGGAGTGAGACAATACATTTCGCAAGCTCACGTCATCTCTCATCCTCTAAGATTCGACGAAAGAAATGAAACATTACAAAACACTGATCACATCAGCAATTTATCGAGATGGCGGCTCGTTAGAAGTTCGATTCCAGTGTGCTGACAGGAGCTTCGAAAGCCTTCCTGAATTATCAGTTCAGAAGCTGAAAACCGGGAACTTTACCGATTCTTTGCTTCGATCCAGCGGCTCATGAACTCGGTGCTGCGATGGTGGTGATGCCGTAGCATGCGCCCGATAAAGTGTTGTTTACGGTGCTCGGCGAGCTGCGTGATCGCGGCCTCCAACAACTGGGGGAGGCGTGGCAACCATTCTGCCGCGTCGAAACGCGCCTTTGCGATGTGCTGACCGTGCGCCTGCACCTGCGACCATCGTGCCGCATCTGTATAAACCTCAATCGCGGCATCGGCAAACTGTTGCGGATCGGCGGAGATCGCACAGCCCCAAACCATCGTCCCAGTCACACCTTCAGCGCCAATCGGCGTCGTCACTGTAGGCGTGCCGGTTTGAAAGCCATCAAAGAGTTTACCCTTGAGCCCGGCACCATAGCGGAGCGGCGCACAATTGACTCGATAGTTCGCCATCGCCGCGAGTGCATCCTCAGCGCGACCTTTAAACAAGAACCCTACCTTCGGTGCATGGAGTTCGCCCTTATATTTATCGCTGTACGAGCCGTAGCAATGCAGCTCAGCCTCGGGCAACGCCTGACGAATGAGCGGCCAGATCGCTTGTTTACACCAGCGCGCGGCATCGACATTGGGGGCGTGCATGAAGCTGCCGATCATGATGAAGTGTTGCCGCGCTTCGAAAGCGGGGAACTTCGATTCGCTGAGGTCTAGCCCGAACGGCCAATACACAATTTGCGCTTCTGGGATATCAAACTGTGTGCGCAGCACTTCCATTTCATACTCCGAGATCATCAGCGTGAGATCTGAGCGATGAATCGCCGCGATCTCGCGCAGTGCGATGTCGTTATACAAATCTAGCGCACCGCCGCTTTTGAGCTGCGCTTGGCGCGCCTCACGAAGAGAATGCAGATCACTGGTGTCCAACACTCGCAGCGCCAGCGGACAGTTTTTTTCCACCCGCCAGCCGAATTGCTCTTCGATCATGAACCGATCAAAGATGACGACATCGGGAGCCAGCTCCGCGAGCCATGTATCAACGCTAGAATCATTCGGCTGCACCGTGTGCGTTTCGACGCCCAGCGACTCAAGGTCAAGACTGTGCTCTGTCGGACGCGCGCCCGAAGCAAAGCTGACTCGATAGCCTGCCGCCTGCAGTGAGCGAATAATATCTACAGTCCTCCGCCCCGCAGCAGTTGAGCTGGGCTCAGGCCAAACCTTACCAAGTATGAGACAATGCACCGCGTGTGACACTTAGTGGAGGGTCCCGCGATCAATGTTCATATCCGAGAACGTGGCCGGGTGATCGCTCATGTGGCGCATCACCATACTGGCTGAACCAGGCTGAAAGAAACCGTTCACACTGAAATGACTGATATCAGGGGCATTATACGAATAGTCCACTTGTCGATTTTTTACCCAGATATCGTGAAACCCTGCGGGCACCGACTGCTCAATAAATCCTCTCACCGCATCTGGCGTGATCGGGTCCAGCTCGACGGGTCCCACGCGCCTGCTTAGGCGAAGAAATGCTGGTTTATCGGATTTAATCTGCACAACGCTGGCCCCGTTTACAACGGCGTGAGAGAGACGGCCGTGAATTGTTTGAAGAGCTGACATCGTGGATTATAGTTCGTTTGAGAGGAATCTAAAAAATTCTATTGAATAAGCGTCATGATATCGACGTGCTAAGATAGAAGTGCGGTCCTACGACCGAAGCCAATCCTTTTCAAACAGATCATGAACTCAAATCAATTTTCAGGCGTTTTCACTGCCTTAGCCACACCGATGCGCGAGGGTGCCGTCTCATTTGAAGATCTCGATGCGCTGGTCGCGCATCAGCTTGACGGCAATATCGACGGTCTCGTCTCGGTCGGCACCACCGGGGAATCGCCCACACTCACCCACCAGGAGCATATCGAAGTGGTGCGTGCCACAGTGGCAGCCGTAGGCGGCAAGGTGCCAGTGATCGCAGGCACTGGCTCAAACTCGACAGACGAAGCAATCAACTTGACCCGCCAAGCCGAAGCAGCGGGTGCGGACGGCTTCCTGATCGTTGCGCCGTACTACAACAAGCCAAGCCAGGAGGGTCTATTCCAGCATTTTAGCAAGATTGCCGAGTCCACTGAGAAGCCTATTGTGCTGTACTCAATCCCCTCACGCTGCGGCATTGAAATCTCAGTCGACGTCGCCGCACGCCTTTACGAGGCGCATCCACACGTCTGCTGCATGAAAGCCGCCGAAGGCTCATGCGAGAAAGTCGTCGAATACGTCCGCGCGCTCGGCCCCGACTACGCAGTGATGAGTGGCGACGACGGCTTGATCCTACCCTTTATGTCCGCTGGCGCAACTGGTGTGATCAGCGTGGCGTCGAACCTTGTGGTTTCTCCGCTCGTGCAGATGGTGCAGGCCGCGCATAACAACGACTACGCGACCGCTCGAGCAACTTACTTGAAGTATTATCCCTTTTTCAAGGCCATCTTCCTCGAGCCAAGCCCGGTGCCAATCAAGTATGCCCTCAAGCAAGCCGGCATCATTCAATCCGATGAAGTTCGCCTCCCTCTGAGCGGCCTGACCGATGGTACGCGCCAAGTGCTCGATATGCTATTTGCAGACCTCTCGCTCGTCTAATCGTTTAATAAATACCCACTTGCCATGCTTCTCAATATTTTACTCAACGGCTCACGCGGACGTATGGGCCTCGCCATTTCCGAAATTGCCGAAGCGCACAACGCGGTGATCGCCTCGGCTTGTGACGCAGGTGACGATGCCAGCGCAAACGTCGCCAACTGCGATGCGATTATCGACTTCAGCTTTCATGAGATTACTCTTGGCATCGCTGAACTGGCGGTCGCCAACAACATCCCGCTCGTGATTGGCACCACTGGCCACACCGCCGAAGAGAAATCAGCCATTCTCGACGCAGTGGCAGGCAAGATTCCAGTGATCTGGGCAGGTAACTATTCTGTCGGCGTCAACACACTCAACTATTTGACCCGCAAGGCCGCCGACATCCTCGGCGAGCAATACGAGCCTGAAGTGCTCGAAATGCACCACCATCATAAAAAAGATGCGCCCAGCGGCACTGCGGAGCGACTAATCGAAATCCTCAAGGATTCCTATGCGCTCAACGACGAACAGGTCGTGCATGGCCGTGAAGGGCTCGTCGGCGCACGCCCGCGCAAAGAGATCGGCGTGCACGCCATCCGCGGTGGCGACATCGTCGGCGAGCACACTGTCTATTTCTGCGGCGCCGGTGAGCGTATCGAGCTCACGCACCGTGCAACGGATCGCAAAATATTCGCCCAAGGATCCGTGCGCGCAGCACACTGGGCCGTCGGTAAAGCCCCTGGCGTCTATAACATGGAAGACGTCCTTGGCCTAGTCGATTAACCTCAACTCACACCTAATTTGATCGCCCGCATAAAAGGTATTGTCCTCGAAACCACTCCCCTGCTCGTCGTCATCGAAGCAGGCGGCGTCGGCTACGATATTCAAATTCCGATCACCACGGCGGAGAAGGTGCCTGGAATCGGCAAAGAGTGCAGCCTATTCATCCACTCGGTCTATCGCGAAGACAGCGCCTCGCTGTATGGCTTCGCCACGCGCGAAGACCGCGACTTCTTTCGCCTGCTGGTAGAGAAGGTTTCGGGCATCGGCCCCAAGATCGGCATCGCCATTCTCAGCCGCATGTCGGTCGAACTGCTGCGCGGGGCGATTGCCAGTGCCGACATTGGCCTACTTTCAAAATGCCCTGGTATTGGCAAGAAAACAGCTGAGCGGCTAGTGATTGAGCTAAAAGACAAGGTCAGCCTCAGCGCAGGCACCACTCTGAGCGATCCAACTGGTGCGACTACAAGCGCCAACCCGGGCGCCTATCAAGATGCAGTCAGCAGTCTTATTATTCTAGGCTACAAGCCCGTCGATGCCGATAAATTCGTGCGCAAGGCGTCCAGTCTACTGCCCGCGAATGCGAGTGTCGAAGCGCTCGTCAAACAAGCACTGTCGTAGGCATGTCGCTAATCTGGAGGGAAACGCTCCGTCGTTTCCATGCACCTGCCCCGCACAATGGAAACGACCGAGCGTTTCCCTCCAAAAAGGAGAATAAAGCGCGCTGACTAGAAGCCAGCTAGAGAGCTTTGAAACCCAGCAGGCCATTGCTGCTGTGGCTGCAATTCCCAATCGGATTGCGGCAATGGCTCAAACAGCCGCTGTCGTAGGCATGTCGCTAATCTGGAGGGAAACGCTCCGTCGTTTCCATGCACCTGCCCCGCACAATGGAAACGACCGAGCGTTTCCCTCCAAAAAGGAGAATAAAGCGCGCTGACTAGAAGCCAGCTAGAGAGCTTTGAAACCCAGCAGGCCATTGCTGCTGTGGCTGCGATTCCCAATCGGATTGCGGCAATGGCTCAAACAGCCGCTGTCGTAGGCATGTCGCTAATCTGGAGGGAAACGCTCCGTCGTTTCCATGCACCTGCCCCGCACAATGGAAACGACCGAGCGTTTCCCTCCAAAAAGGAGAATAAAGCGCGCTGACTAGAAGCCAGCTAGAGAGCTTTGAAACCCAGCAGGCCATTGCTGCTGTGGCTGCAATTCCCAATCGGATTGCGGCAATGGCTCAAACAGCCGCTGTCGTAGGCATGTCGCTAATCTGGAGGGAAACGCTCCGTCGTTTCCATGCACCTGCCCCGCACAATGGAAACGACCGAGCGTTTCCCTCCAAAAAGGAGAATAAAGCGCGCTGACTAGAAGCCAGCTAGAGAGCTTTGAAACCCAGCAGGCCATTGCTGCTGTGGCTGCGATTCCCAATCGGATTGCGGCAATGGCTCAAACAAGCACTGTCGTAGGCATGTCGCTAATCTGGAGGGAAACGCTCCGTCGTTTCCATGCACCTGCCCCGCACAATGGAAACGACGGAGCGTTTCCCTCCAAAAAAGAGAATAAAGCGCACTGACTAGAAGCCAGCCAAAGAGCTTTGAAACCCAGCAGGCCATTGCTGCTGTGGCTGCGATTCCCAATCGGATTGCGGCAATGGCTCAAACAGCCGCTGCTCTGGCAGCACCGAATAAGCCTGATACTGATTGATGCGATCAATCTGATGCTGCCGGCGTGCTTCACGTTGAAGTAGCGCCTCGACGTCGACCGTACTGAGCTGCGGCTCAAGAGGTGCAAGTGCAGGCGTGAGCCCGATTAGGCGCAACTGCGAGGCGAGACTCCCACGGCGTGATTCAGCAGTGCCTTGAGTCGCGGCAAAGCGTTTCATATCGGTCTGCAGGATCTCGGTCTGCTCTTCTGCCGATGCCACACTCGATGCTTCTCTAATCACAGGGTTCAATAAAACGAAGGCCGCACCCACAGAGGCAGCGATGCCGCAGCCAAGAAGCCACGCCATTAAACGACTGGCCCGAGCGGTCTTCTTTGCCGCCAAAACGCGAAATTCGGCAACTTTTAAAGCTTCCGGAGCCACCGCGACACACATCGCTCGATGTAACTGATAACGCGACTCGAGCTCAGTCTTTCGAGCAGGACAAACCGCGAGCTCCTCGCGCAGCAATTCAATCTCGACCGAAGAGATCTCTCGGTCAAAATACAAATTTACCAGCTCTGTGAATTTTGATTCTTTCATAAGAAATCACTGCCCATTAAATCACGCAAGCTCTCCCGAGCACGTGCAATACGACTTTTTACCGTGCCGACACTAATCTCAAGGGTCTGGGAGATCTCCGCGTAGCTTAGATTTTGTACATTACGTAAAGTCAGCACTTCGCGATGCTTCTCACCGAGCCCATTCATGCACTCTGACACACGCTGAACAAATTCTTGAGTGACTGCAGCCTCTGAAGGCGTCTCACCCTCGCTTGGCATCACACTTTCCAGTGTGAGATCGCCATTTGCACTGAGCGGTTGATCCAGTGAGACGGAATAGTCCCGCTTGCGACGAAACCAATACCAGTAACGATTGTGGGCTAAATTGGTGGCAATTTGATAAAGCCAGGTCGAAAAGGAGGCATCACCACGAAACTTCTCTAACCCGCGGTGCGCACGAATAAATGCGTCTTGTGTGACTTCTTCCGCATCCTGCTGATTCTTCAATAAATAATGTACACGAGCAAAGATACGATCCCAGTAGCGTGCGACCATATCGTTATACGCAGCATGATCGCCATTTTTAATACGCTCGATCAAAAGATCGTCTTGGTTTGCTGCTTCATTTTTTATTCTCATAGTGGGGTCCATTTAGGGTAGATCGTTAAGAGCTTAGATTTGTTCCCACTAAATCCGTTCAATTAAAAAAAAACTTTCCTATACTTGACAAGCCACTGCTAGATGCATTCGATCCTGCGCTTTTAAAGCGGATCGTTAGCTCAATCGGTAGAGCAGTTGACTTTTAATCAATTGGTTCCGAGTTCAAGTCTCGGACGGTCTACCACTTTCATGAAAGCCTGTGAATATCAATTATTTACAGGCTTTTTTGTGCTAAAGCACCAAGCTCGGACGGCGTTAATTCTAGTGCGTAATGGCAAGAGCGCCCCTCTTCGCGTAGGGCATGCGATTGCAGCAAAATCCGCCCAAGCTGTGCCGTTCAGAACAGAGGCGACCGAAAAGACGCGACACCAGTGACCTTTCCCCAATGCGAATTCATTACGATCGGCTCGTGACGCTGTGGCTGAGCGATCAGCAGCACGAAAAGCTGAGGCTATTTCCGGAGGGTCCGCTAAGTAATTAGCGCAGTCATATTTTGTACTTTAAGCAGAAAAACTAGTACACTACTAGTGCACCTTCAAAAAAAGCGCTCTAGAAGCGCAGCAGACATAACGCATAAAGCGCTGTCCACCAGAGAATGCCCGGGGCGGGACTCGAACCCGCACGCCATTACTGGCAAGGGATTTTAAGTCCCCAGTGTCTACCATTCCACCACCCGGGCACAGGTTGTGTCGTTGGACAAGGGCAGAAAAAAACAAGCCGTCTATGCCATGGCAAGTCTCGATCCGATCGATTCGCTTAAAACTCATCGATCCTATGCATGATGAGGGTCAAATTTGAGTCGCTTGCCTCATTAACATCTTAACAGACGCCGCCCCTTTCAACTAAATCGAAAGATCATAAATCGCATACCCCGCAAATAGATTTGGTAGGAACTTGCATTCATCACTCCAATCCCCGCCGAGATACACGCGATTCTCGATGTTGATTGCTCGAGCGGTGCAGAAAGCATCAAACTCACTCACTGAAAATGGATTTGAGCGCAGTGTCTCATACCACTGCCGCGGATACACCTCATTGACGGTGCGCTGCCCTTTCAGTAAAAAGTTAAGCCGATTCAGCCAAAACCCATGATTCACAAAGCCCACCGTCACTCGCTTACCGACGCGCAACCCTTCCGCCAAGATGGCGTCTGGGTCATCCAACAGCTCAACTGATCGACTGAAAATCACGCGATCAAATGCCTTGTCACCAAAGGTCGCCAACAGTGTCTGCACATCACCATGATAAGCTGGCACGCCACGCTTCACACAGCTCAGGATGCGCTCAAAGCTGATATCTACGCCAACGCCATAGACTGACTTATTCCGCTTCAAATACTCCAATAAGACCCCTCGACCACAGCCGAGATCCAACACACGATCCCCCTCATCCACCCAGCGGGCGATGATTTGAAAATCAACTTGTCGTCTCTGTTTGCTGTGATTCATAGCGTAAATTACCGATCCAGAAAGGTTCGGATCAAATCGTACAGTTCTGGCGAACGCACGAGGAACGAATCGTGGCCAAAGTCCATCGACAGCTCTGCATAGGTCGCATCCTTACCTAGACGTAGCAGTGCTTCCGCAACCTCACGATTACCTTGCGGCGGATAGAGCCAATCAGATGTAAATCCAACCACCAGCCCAGGCGCTGTGACAGTCGAAAGCGTATCATCCAAGGAAACTGGCCCGTGTAGATCAAAGCGATCCAGTGCCTTGGTCAAATATAGGTAGGTATTGGCATCAAAGCGCCCAACAAATCTCTGGCCTTGATAACGCAAGTAGCTCTCGACTTCAAATTCGACGTCGAAATGCTCCTTGCCAGCCTTCTCAGTGCGCCGCTTGCGACCAAACTTTGCTTCCATCCCAGCATCAGAGAGATACGTAATGTGCGCCATCATCCGAGCCACCGAAAGGCCATGCCCAGGCGGTTGGTCTGGGTCGTAATTACCATTATCCCAAATCGGATCACGTATAATGGCCTGACGACCGGTATCGTTAAAGGCGATGGCCTGCGCGTTGTGCCGCGCACAACAAGCCATGGCAATATAACGCCCCACTCGGTGCGGAAAATCAATCGCCCACTGCAGTGTTTGCATACCGCCCATACTACCACCAACGACAGCATGTAAGCGATCCACACCCAACGAATCGAGTAACAGGCCCTGCGCTTTGACCATATCGTGCACGGTCAATTTGGGAAAATCTAATCGATACCGCTCGCCCGTTTCTGGGTTGATTGAATACGGCCCAGACGAGCCAGAACAGCCACCCAGTGAATTGGAACAAATGACAAAATAGCGCGAGGTATCAATCGGCTTACCGGGGCCGACGGCGAAATTCCACCAGCCCGATTTACGCTCATCAATACTGTGCACACCTGCACAATGATGATTTCCACTGAGCGCATGGCAGATGAGAATAGCATTATCCTTAGCCGCGTTGAGATGCCCGTAAGTCTCATAACGCAAAGTCAGCCCAGGAATGGTCCCCCCCGATTCGAAGTGAAACGGCTCGTTAGAAACAAAATCCTGATACTCGACAAAGCCAACGTCTCCCTCGACAGGAGAAACTTGCGGTGCTGCTTCAGAATCATTCATAGCTCAATAGTCAAAGTGGATGCTCCAAATGGAGCCAGTATACATGCAGCCCCTCACATGCGAGTGCTGCAACTCAGAGGAGCTAAAATCCTTTAATTTTAAAGAGGCCAGTCACACTAGCGTTATCGTGAATACGCTTGATAGCTTCACCAAGCAATGTCGCAACACTGAGGACTGTGATCGGCACACCATCACGCTGTTCCACTGGAGTCGTATCCGTCGTAATTAACCGATCCAATAAACCATTAGCAATACGCTCATAGCCCAGATCATTGAGTACACCGTGACTGACCGCGGCCATCACGCTCTTGGCGCCGTTCTTTTTGAGCAACTCGGCAGCCGCACACAAAGTGCCCGCAGTCTCAGTCATATCATCGACCAAAAGAATGTCGCGCCCGTCCACATCCCCCACCATTGAAACCGCTTCAACTGTCTCAGCCGAAGTTCGACGTTTCGCGATAAAGCCAAGTGGCACATCGAGCATACCCGCATACGCAGACGCCATCTTCATCCCTCCTACGTCTGGAGAGAAGAGCGTCAAGTTGCTGGTATCAATATCCTTCAAATACTCGAACAGAACCGGCGATGCGTAAAGGTGATCGACAGGAATATCAAAGAAACCCTGAATCTGCTGAGCGTGCAAATCGACCGTCAAGACACGGGTCGCCCCAGCGGAGACTAGCAGGTTAGCAACCAATTTGGAAGTAATCGGCACACGTGGTTGATCTTTACGATCCTGACGGGCATATCCGTAAAAAGGAATAACCGCTGTGATGCTACGCGCCGACGCACGGCGGGCTGCATCAATCATGATGAAGAGCTCCATCAGATACTGATTAGCCGGATTACAAGTGGACTGGATAATGAAAATATCCGCACCACGGATGTTCTCATTAATTTGAACGAAGCTCTCCCCATCGGGGAAACTCATTACCGTAGCATCGCCGAGAGGCACGTTCAAATAATCGCAAATATCCTTGGCTAGTTTCGGGTTGGAATTCCCGCAGAAGATTTTCAGTGAGCTTTCTTTCATATCAATTATTCACTTGTGGCACGTTCGGGCAGAGATTCGACTCTTTTTTCTAATTTATCGAATCTTTTGAAAAGATCAGGGAGGCGGCGCTGTAAAACAGCAACCCGATTATAGAGCATAATCGGTTCAGCAGTGGGACCACGCACCTTCTCTTTGGGCGCAAGTGAGCGCGACACGCCCGTACCGCCGGCAACCACCGCACCGGAGCCAATTGATAAATGCCCGGCAACTCCAGCTTGCCCAGCGAGTATGACGCCATCGCCCAACACGGTGCTACCAGCGATGGCCACCTGAGCAACCACCAGACAGTGCTTACCGATACGCACATTGTGCGCGATTTGTACCTGATTATCGAGCTTAGTACCAGCACCGATGATCGTGGAACCAAAGCGCGCGCGATCAATCGCGGTATTCGCACCAACATCAACATCCGCCTCCGTCACGACATTTCCAATCTGAGGAATACGCTGATGCGCGCCGTCGATGAATTCGTAGCCATAGCCATCGGCGCCAATGACACAGCCGGGGTGGAGCCGATTACGCTCTCCTATGACACAGTAATCCCCGATAACCACCTGCGAGAACAGATGCGACTCATCCCCCACTTTGGCATATCTACCGACGCAGACATGCGCTTCGAGCACTGCAGCACCAACGACTGCGCCTTTGCCGATACAGCAAAACGGACCAATGGATGCGGCTGGCGAGACAATGGCATCGACATCAATAAAAGCAGTCGGATGCACGCCGGGCGCAGGAAGTGGCTGTAAGCTTTTTTCAATGTCGCGACACAACAGCGCGAGCGCATGCGATGGATTGTCCAGCTTGATGTGTAGCTGCCCCGACTTCGGTGTTTGCGCATAATCACGCGGCAGGAGCAGTACCGACGCAGCCGAGGATGCGACAGCATCACGATACTTGGAGTTACCCAAAAAGGACAAGTCGCCTGCCATCGCTTCCGCGAGTGAAGCGATTCCAGTGATTTCACCTAGATATTCACCAGAAAATTCAACGTCGTCACCGACGATTTCCAAGATACGTTGAGTGCTGTATGCAAATGACATATTAAAGAGAAAACAAAAAACCCTGTCCTTAGCGAGAACAGGGTTTTTGAAGATTTAAATTTTCAACGAACTTATTCGCTAGCGTTCAAGACTGCGATGACCGCGTCGGAGATCTCCAGATCTTCCGAGGCAAAGACTACTGTATTGATCGGCATCACCAAGTCGATGCCCTTGTCGATAGCGACCTGCTTCACTGCTTCCACAGCCTTCTGCTGCAGTGGCGCAAGCTCTTCTTTTTGCCCTTGCTGAGCGAGTTGCTGTGCCTGTTGGCGGAACTGCTGCAACTCGACCTGAGCGGCTTGGAGCTGAGCTTGAAGACCCGCGATCTCTGCTTGTGCTTCAGCCTTTGCCTCGTCACCCAGTGCCGGGTTCTTTATCTTTGCTTCAGCCTCGCGACCTGTTGTCACGATCGATTCGATATTAGCCTGCATTTTCTGCATCTCCTCCTCAACCGGACCCACAGAGCTTTTGACCTTCTCGACCGCGTCTTGGAAAGCGATGTAATCATTCAAGATACGCTGCACGTTGACCGTAGCGACGACTGGAGTCTTCTGAGCGAAGAGGCCGGCTGCACAGAAGATAGACGCGAAGAATAGAATAGTTATTTTTTTCATAGTTATATAGCTGAGGGTTTTAATGTGATAATGCAAGCAGCACTAGAAGCGTGTGCCAAAAGAAAAGTTAAACTGTGCGCCGTTGTCTTCTGCGTTATCAGGAACTGTGAGTGGAATACCGAGATCGAGCTTCAGCGGAGACCCCATCAAAATGATACGCGCACCGACACCCCAATTTGAAGCATAACCTGAAGGACTAAAATCATATTCGGACTCATTAACAAAACCCATATCATAGAAAGCAACTAGCCCTAAAGGTTCCGCAAGTCGAAAACCATATTCAAAAGAAAGCATCCCATAAGAGTTTCCGCCGACGGCTTGTTCTCCGTCATCTGAATCACGAGGGCCAACGTCACGGTGCTCAAAACCACGTAAACTGTCAGGACCACCTAGGTAGAAACGGTCATAGAACGGTACATCATCGCTATTCCCATACGGCGAAGCGGTGCCAATACGGCCGATAATCGAGAGCGTTTGATCGTACTGGTCAAAGGTTGGGATGAATTGTGCCGTGCGCGCCTCTAGCTTGAGATAGTTCACATCACCACCAATCCCAGCCAGCTCAGAAGAGAGCGAGGTGCGATTACCACTACGCGTGAACATCAGTGAATTTCGAGTATCGCGAAGTAGCGATAAGCCGAACTTCGACACGACATCTGCCCCACCATTGGCAGCTTGATAGACATCAGCGACACCGTCGTTTGGACGTGAACCGTCCGGACGGTCGAGCTGACTTGGACTACTAGTCCTAAAATTCACATCGAAAATCTCAACCATTTCTAAGCGATAAGACATACGTGCTTCCACCAACTCGAAAAGACGACGGCGCAAGTAAAGTTCAAAGCCAGTGCGCAGCTCATTATAATCGCTGCTATTATAGTCAGACTCAGTACGGAACAGCTCGACTCCAAAGGCCAAACGCTGCTCGAACAACCAAGGCTCTTCGAAAGCAATCAAGACCTCATTACTCGTAGTGCCTAAGGACGCACGAAAGCGGAATTTCTGACCATCTCCACGGAATCCAGAGCGATAGTTGAACAAATCAAAATTCCCCTGCGTCAGCTCGAAATAAACCACCGCGCTCTCAACCGAACCGAAGCCAGCACCGAAAGTGAAGTTACCCGTGCGACCTTCGCTGACTGTGATACTCAGATCACGACGCCCGGGGACATTAGTCACCTCAGGATTCATGCGCACATCACCAAAGTAGCGAGTATTGCGCAAACGGTTCTCACTGGTTTCCATGCGCTTCAAGTCAAAGACATCGCCAGGGCGCAAGGCTAACTCACGAATGATAACACGAGTCTTGGTGATTGTATTACCTTCCACCTTAATTGATTCGACATAGAACTTCTCGCTCTCGCGGACACGAAAGACCACGTCAATCGCACCTGTATTCATGTTCGGCACGCGCTCGGCACGCACGCCCGCATCCAAATAACCTCGTGATGTGTAATACTCACGAACAGCCGACGCCGCTACATCAACTTTTTCAGGAGAAAACGGATCGTTGGTCGCAGTCTTTACCGCTCCAAGCAACTCACTTGTGGTAAAAATCGTGGCATTGTCGACCGATATTCTTCCGACCGTGTATAACTCACCTTCCGTCACAGCAATGGTGATGTAGAGCTGCTCATCAGCCTTAAAGTCGAGCACGACATCGTCCGCATCGATAACAACATCCAAATAACCTTGGTTGCGATAATAGGCGCGCAACAGTTCTAGGTCTTCCTTAAACTGAACTTCATCAAAACGGCCAGATCCAGTGAGCCAGGACAGCCAATCGGTCTGCTGCGTCTCAAGTACCTTAGCCAATTCCTTATCCTTGATGACGGAATTCCCCTCGATCAGAAGGCCTTTGATTTTAACATTCGAACCTTCATCGATATCAAACAGCACAACCGCAGAGCCAGTATCTTCATCGCGTTGAATACGATAATCCACGGTCACATCGGGGTAGCCCTTTTTCACATAGTAAGCCTCAATCTTGTCAGCAGCTTCGCTGACTTGATATTCATCCAGCGGCACGCCCGCCTCCAGTTCTCCTTGCGAGGACAAGCGAGCTTCCTTATATTTCTGATTCCCAGAATAAGTAATACGCTCGATCGTGTACTTGGGAATCACCTCGAAGATCACATTCAGAGAACCATTGTCTGAATCCTCGACATTCACTTCGACGAACTCGAAATGGCCAGTGCCATATAGGGTGCGAATCGACTGATCAACCAATGCCGTGTTATAATTCATGCCCCTGCGCAACTGGATATGGCTGAACACAAACTCCTCACTCACAGACTTAAATCCATCGAACTCGACTCGCACTTCATCAACCTTCGGGTATTCCTGAGCAGAAAGGGATGTAAAACTAAAAAAGGCGGTGCAGTAAATCGCGGCACAAAAAAAAGTCTTAATAAATAACATAGGTAGGTATCTCAAAATATGGTCGAAGGACTAGCGATGAAAATTTTCGTAGCGGGTGTAGCGACGAACGAAGGTTAAATCAATCTCTCCGATCGGACCATTACGTTGCTTCGCGATAATTAATTTGATGTGCTCTTCAGCAGAGGGCAGGCCACCATCCTGCACCCCCTCGTCATCGTCGTCACGCTTCTTCGGGCGATGCAAGAGCAAGACCACATCGGCATCCTGCTCGATGGATCCAGATTCACGGAGGTCAGAGATACGTGGATCACGGTTTTCCTTCTCTGACTCACGGTTCAGCTGACTGAGCACCACGACCGGAATGGCCAACTCCTTCGCCATACCCTTCATGCCACGGGAAATATCCGCGATCTGCTGCTCACGCGGCATGCGCGGGTCAGAGCCTCGAATTAGTTGCAAGTAGTCGACCACCACTAAGCCTAGTGGGCTCTTTGTGTGAAGTCGGCGCGCTTTCGCACGGATATCTAAAATAGTTGAGCTGGCATTATCATCGATCCACAATGGTGAGCTCTTCAGCTCTTTCGCTGTGGTTACAATGTCCTCCATGTCGCCCTTCGAGGCAACACGATCGCGAATACGCTTCATGTCGACGCGTGAGCGACAGCAAATCAGACGCATCGCCAAATCTTCAGAGGTCATTTCCAAACTAAAGACCAGCACCCCAGAGGGCTTACGGCCTTCCGCAGGCAACATCGCGTGCTCGGCAAAATTCATCGCCAATGAGGTCTTACCTACCGAAGGACGAGCCGCCAACACAATCATTTGACCAGGATGGAAACCATACGTCATACCATCCAAATCGCGAAAGCCAGATAGCACACCACTAATATCACCCTTACCACTCAACAGTGCTTGAATGTTAGAAACTGCCCCATCCACTGCCTCACGAATCGGCGTCGCACCTTCGGTGACGCGGCCACTGCTGATATCAAAAATGTCCTGCTCGATCTTTTCGATGAAGGTGGACATATCTTCCTGCTGCTCATAACAAGCCTCGATCGTCTCGCGAGAGGTACGGATCAAGCGACGCAGCAGATACTTCTCGTGAACAATTCGTGTGAAGAAGCGTGCGTGAGCCGGGGTCTCGATACGATTTTGGATCGCATAGATCGCGGCGATACCGCCGACCTCTTCTTCCATGCCGTTCTTACGAAGATAATCCAACAGGAGAATCTCGTCGATCGGGTCACCGGTCTCATACAAAGAGAGCAGTGCTCGAAAGAGCTCTTGGTGAGATGTCTTGAAGAAATAGTCCGGTGTCAGCTTCGCTTCAATACATTCGGTCAGAATTTCGCGACCGCCGCCAATCAAGCAGGCAGCCAGCAGGCCTTCTTCGGCCTCCACATTGTGCGGTTGCACACGAATTCCATCAGATGGTTCTTGCGACTTGCGGCTATCACGAAACTTACGGTCGCTTTTGTTGCGACCGTAAGAAGAATTCGTTGATTCAGGCGGCATGAGACGAACTAGTGGCTAATCGACCGCACTGAGTGGCTTAATCTTCGTCTTCGTCAGAAGCGTCTTCAGTCGCCGCTTCTTCGATCGGATTCTCAGAAACCACTTCGAACTTCAGCTCAACTTCAACATCAGCGTGTAGCTTGATGCCAGCTGAGTGTGACCCGAGCTCCTTGATTGGCTGAGCCAAACCGAGTTGCTTCTTTACAAGCTCGATGCCCTCTTCCTTGAGGCGCTCGATCAAATCATTGGCAGTCACAGCACCGAACATCTTGCCGCCTTCGCCAGTCTTCACTGCGATTGCGATGCTGGTCTTCTCGATCTGCTCGCCAAGTGCGCGTGCCGATTCGAACTCCTTCTGCTCACGTGCTTCGCGTGCTTTAAGCAGCGATTCCACATGCTTCTTGTTTGCCTGAGTGATAGGCAAAGCTTGCTTGCGTGGAAGCAAAAAGTTGCGCGCATAACCTGCACGCACTGTTACGGTGTCACCCTCGGCGCCGAGGCCTTTGATGGGTTGGAGGAGGAGAACTTCAGAGTTAGCCATGATACGTATAATTTAAACTGTGATATAAAGAGGAGAAAGGATGTTTAAAACGGCACGTCCTCATCAAGCGTGTCGTTATCATTGGAGAAGTTTGTTGTGGATGCAGCAGCCGGAGCCGAAGCTTCGGTCGCTGGAGCTGTTCGCACTGGAGGCGAACTCTTATCGTAACCACTGGATTGACCACCGTCGCTATCTTCGCGACCACCGATGAACTCAAATTTGTCCAAGATGATGCCAAGCTTGCTGCGCTTTTGACCCTCGGACTCCCATTGATCAAATTTCAGCCGGCCTTCCACAAAAAGAGGACGACCTTTGCGCATGTATTTGTTGATCACTTCGGCCTGCTTACCAAAAGCGTCAATGTCGACGTAAGTGACTTCCTCGCGACGCTCGCCATCCTTGGTGGAATAGACACGATTCACAGCGAGACCAATTTTACAGATTGAAATACCGCCAGCCGTCACACGCAACTCAGGGTCGCGGGTCAGATTTCCCATCAAGATGACTTTATTAAATGAGGCCATGGCGTTTCAGTTGTAAGGGTGAGAGAGTACTACCAAGCAATCGGACTAGACCGACTGAACGAAAATGCGGTTGATGCGCTTGTCGAGACGAAGTTTCTCTTGGAGTTGAGCAGGCACTGTGCCTGGACCTTCGAAGTAGACTTCGAGGCTATGGCCTTGAGTGAAGCGACGATCAGCAGCACGCGCGAATTCACGCAGACCGAGGTCTTCACTGTCAGTGACCGTTCCACCAAGTGAAGCGAGAATTCCAGTCAAATCAGCCAAGAGCTTAGCGCAATCGTCTTCTGATTCGCGGAGGTCGAGGATGAAAGTAGTTTTGTAGTTGTTTGTAGTTATTGCGCTCATGCTATAGTGCCGTGCGTTGGTTAATGAAGTTCATGGCGTGCTCAGGCTCCTTGTCAATGATGAGCTGTAAATGCTCAAGATAGGTAGGGTTCTGATCAGCCAAAAGTTTTTGTTCGTCCTTTGAAAATTTACTCAGGACGTAATCTGCGAGGTCCATCTCTTTGTGTGGTTTCGCACCGATTCCGATACGATAGCGAAGAAAGCTTGGCCCAATCTGCGCGAGCAAATCGGCAATCCCATTGTGACCACCCGCGCTACCACCCAAACTGAGCTTAGGCCTGCCGAGCTCGAGAGTGATGTCGTCGTAAACGGCGACAAGCGATGAGGCCGGGAGCTTTCGATAGCGTAAAATCGCACCTAGTGACCGTCCGCTAGCATTCATGAAGCATAGAGGCTTCACCAATAAGAGCTTACGCTCTTCATAGGACACAGTCGCGATTTCCGCCTCAAAACGGGCTTCCGTCTTCCACTCAGCACCCAGCTTCGCTGCTAGTTTCTCAACCAGAGCAAAGCCGACATTGTGCCGGGTGTTGCGGTATTTAGAGCCCGGATTTCCGAGGCCGGCAATGACCGCTATGGACATTTTGGAAAGAACAAAGAGAGAATCGAAAACGTTTCTCTCGAAAAGATTATTTAGCGCCGTCGCCTTCAGCAGCGCCGTCGTCCTTGACTTTGGAAGCAGGCACTTCGTCAGCAGCCACTGCTTCGACTGCTGCAGTCTCCTCAATAGCAACTGTTGGAGGCTGACAAGACACGATCACTTGAATCGGATTGCCGAGGTATTCAACACCGTCAACCACAGGAAGGTCACTGATATGAATAGCGCCGCCAACCTCAAGATCCTTCACGTCCACTTCAATATGGTCAGGAAGCTTGGATGGACGGCAACGAATTTCAACTTCGTGCGACTTGTGATCAATCATACCACCTTCGTTTTTGACGCCAAGCGAGTCCGCTTCACCGATAAGGTGAACTGGCACGTGAGCCACAAAGCTCTCACCACGTGCAACTTCAAGAAAGTCGATATGATTGATGCAGTTCTTCAACGTATCGCGCTGGACCTCTTGAATACTGGTGAGAGCGAGCTCACCCTTCTCATCAACCAGTTCGATCAGAGCAGCACCGCCGCCGATCGTGCGCTTCAGATCACGAAACTCGACTGCGGACAACGAAATTGAGCGAGAGTTGCCTTTGCTATATACGCAGGCAGGAATGTTACCTTCAGCACGGAGGCGGCGCGCGACGCCACGGCCCGTGTTTTGGCGGTTGATGATGTTGAGTTTGAACTGTTTCATTGTCTATAAAATGAGATGAAATGCGCCCCCAGTATAGAGGCTTTTACTATTAGAAAGCCGCGCACAATAAAATAGGAGGCGGGAAAAGCAACCTAAAGTTTCGGCATTTTTTTCATATCTAAAAACACACCGCCAGCGTACGAAGTCGAGTCGTAAAAACAGCTCGCAAAAAGCCTCAATCTGTATTCCTAGAATACAAACTACATATGTCACAAGATCCGACACCTCCCTTGACTACCGAACGCCTCGCCGCGCTCCGCTCAATTCCGCTCGAGCAAGCCCCCTCGCCTAGCTATATTATTCATCTGGACCAACTTGAAGCGAACTGCCAACTACTACAATCTGTGGCTGAGCGTTCCGGAGCAAAGATCCTACTCGCACTAAAGGGCTTCGCGTGCCATAGCACCTTCCCACTCATCAATCGCTACCTCAGCGGTACGACATCCAGCGGCCTGCACGAGGCATTGCTTGCCGACGAGCTATTCGGCAAGGAAGTGCATGTCTATTCCACTGCCTACAAGAACGCAGAGCTGCAACAGCTCAGTCGCTTTGCACACAGCCTCATATTCAACTCTGCCCAGCAACTCGCCAGAGGCATTGCTCAACTCCCCAAGGACAATCGCCCAGAGCTTGGCCTACGCATCAACCCCGAATGTTCCGCAGTCGAGACAGAGCTCTACGACCCCTGCTCGCCAGCATCCCGACTCGGCACCACACGCACAGCACTCGATCGCGCGCTCTCAAAACTCCCCGACAACCCACTTAAACACATCGACGGGCTACACTTTCACGCCCTCTGCGAGCAAGACGCCGATGCGCTCGAACATGCCGCTAACGCCTTTGAAGCAAAATTCGGCGACCTCATCCCTGGACTCAAATGGCTCAATTTCGGCGGCGGACACCATATCACTCGGCCCGGCTACGACATTGATCGCCTGTGCCGCATAGTTCAACGCTTCCGCGAGCGCTACAGCGTCGACGTCTACCTAGAGCCAGGCGAAGCCGTGGCGCTCCACACCGGCGTGCTCGTGACCACCGTACTTGACCTCATCGAAGCTGGCGACCTGCAGATCGCCATCCTCGACACCTCGGCCACTTGCCACATGCCAGACGTGCTAGAAATGCCCTACCGCCCGAACATACTCGATGCCGATCAAGCGGGCAAGCAACCATACACCTACCGCCTCGGCGGCATGTCCTGCCTAGCCGGCGACGTGATCGGCGACTACTCCTTCTCCGAACCGCTACAAATCGGCCAGCGTATCACGTTTCTAGACATGTCCCATTACACCATGGTCAAAAATTCGACCTTTAACGGCGTGCCCCTTCCAGCCATCAGCTTATATAGCGAAGCATCAGGGCTCCAAATCGTGCGCACATTCGGCTACGAAGATTACCGCAACCGTCTTTCATAATAAGGCACAGAAATCAGTATTGAGTATCACTCGCTAGACCCTACCATCCATCTCAACGTAAATGAAACAGCTCACTCCACTTGGCATTTTAGGCGGCATTGTGCTACTGCTTTTAGCAATAGCTTCAACTGCCTTGATTCACAACCTGCGCTCTCAGCAGGTCGAAACGGCTCAATCGACCACCGAGACTGCGCCATAAAACTAAAGAAACACCCCTCTTTAAAGCGTCTCCGAGAGACGATCCTTACCATCCAGTTGCCTAAACAACACATGGATAGCCGAGCACTTCCACATGCCCGCAGCATGCATCGCGCTAAATTCTGGCTTCGTCACCGCAGCAATCAAAGAGCGGCACTGCCTAAACCGGACCTAGAGGTGCTGGAATCAACTGGGGCCACTCGGATTCGATCAAAATAGCACTCCACTAGCCCTCAATACCCAGCTTCTCGAGAATGCGGTCGAGGTCTTCGTTACCGAAATATTCGATAGTCAACTTACCTTTTTTCGCCCCGTGCTTGAGCATGCAACGGGTATTAAAATGCTCGCCGATCCGCTTCTCCAAGTCACGGATGACGGTCACTTCGGCCTCAGCCGATTTGACCTTCGCCTGCTTAGAACTACCGGTGCTCTGCTTTAAACGGCGCACTTGCTGCTCTGCCTCGCGAACGCTCATACCGGTTTCAATAATACGCCGCGCGAGTAATTTACGATGCTCCTCACTTTGCAACCCCAGCAGCACCTTGGCATGCCCGGTCGAAATAAGGCGACGACTCAAAAAGCCCTGAATCTCAGTGCCTAAAGAAAGCAAACGTAGCGCATTGGCAATCGACGCACGGCCCTTGCCGACACGCTCGGCCACCGCTTCTTGGGTCAAATCAAAATCACGCACAAGACTCGCATAACCCAAGGCCTCATCAATCGGATTGAGATTCTCGCGTTGCAAGTTCTCAATCAATGCCAGAGTCGCCGACGACGCATCGCTAGCTTCGATTACACGCGCTGGCACCGTTTTTTTCTTTAAATACTCAAACGCGCGCAGACGGCGCTCGCCGGCAATGAGCTCGAACTGCTTCCCTCGCATGCGCACCACGATTGGCTGGAGCAGACCTTCTGATTGAATACTCCTGGCGAGCTCTTCGACATGCTTCGGGTCGATCTCGCGGCGTGGCTGATAAGGATTAGCCACGAGATTCTCAATTGGAATCTCACGATAGCCCAACGAAGCTACCGCAGCTGATGCTACCACTGGAGGTGCCACCCGCTTGCCAGTCGCTTTCCCTGCTGGCCCAGCGGCTTTCTTCGGTGCCGCCTGCTTAGCGGAGGTGCCAGTGGTGCCAGAAATGAGGCCGCCGAGGCCGCGGCCGAGTCTACTTTTAGTACTTGCCATAATTATTGAGCGATGGGGATGAAAATCGTTTCGCCAACACGTAAATCCTTGGCCGGATCCACAATCTTGTTGGCATTCTGAATATGCTTTACAGTCGAGCCATGCTGCCGAGCGATCGCGCTAAGCGTATCGCCGCTACGCACGACATAAGGCTTACCCGTCTGAGGATAGTCTTCTGAGAAATGAACTGGCGCCACAACATTAGGCGTGCTGCGCACAGCATTTGCCACTGAATTGATCGCTGATTGGGTCTCTCTACCCAGTGCATCTATCTGGCGAGACACCTCACCGATGATTTGTTTTTTCTGCGACTCATCAGCTTGGCGATATTCTTGACGGAGCGATTCAATCGCTCCCGAAAGACTTGAAATTCGCGACTGCGTGTCACGATTCGAAGTAGCTGCCGCGACTTGCGCACGCAGCTTGGCGTTCTCTCGGCGCATATCCTCCATTTCAAGGCGGAGTGATTTGAGCTGCTGCGCGAGCAGATTCACATCCTGGCTCAGGTTAGCAACAGAGACGCGCAAGTTATCAGATTGCGCGGATAAGGGTGCATTAGCTAGTAGGGCTCCTAACAGAATAGCGAGAGCCACGCGGAATTGCTTGATCATAAGTTATTTGAAGATCCAAGCACACAGGGAAAAGTCAAAGCCAGAAAATAATGAGACTGAGAAAGTCGCAGTGCTTGCCCTCCACGGCGCAGCATCTATATCAATGTAACTATGGCCACGACTAGCAGCTTCTGGGTGCACGACCTCAGCCCCTTTCTTATACGTTTCCCTGAGAATCCACTCGGGCTCGATGGCATCCGCTATTACGGGCTCGCCTATCTGCTGGGATTTCTAGCGGCGTGGGGACTACTCCGCGCGTATAACGCCCACGGTAAGTTCGCTATTAATGCAGACGCCCGCGCCACCTTAATGACTGCAGTGATACTCGGAGTAATCCTCGGCGGTCGCCTCGGCTACATGCTATTGTACGATTTGGAGTCGTTTTTGCAGAATCCATTGTTAGTCCTAAAGGTAAACCAAGGGGGCATGGCCAGCCATGGCGGCTTTCTCGGCGTAGTGCTCGCACTCGCTTGGTTTGCCAAAAAATATCATTACAGCTTTTTCAAGCTCGGCGATGTCATCGCCACTCTTGCGCCGCTAGGCCTATGCTTCGGCCGAATCGCCAACTTTATTAATGGCGAACTTTGGGGGCGCGTGACTGAAATGCGCTGGGCAGTGGTCTTTCCCGATAGTCCGATGGCCTATAATGCAGCGCTGCATATTTTCACCCCCGAGCCGCGGCACCCATCGCAGCTATATGCCGCAGTCCTCGAAGGGGCACTACTCTGCGCCTACGCTCAATGGCGCTTCTGGCGCACCCGCCCGCCCGCTGGGCAGCTCGGCGGCGAATTCCTGATTGGCTACGGCATCGTCCGCATCTTTGGGGAACTCTTCCGAGAGCCTGACGCGGCCTTGATTATGGGGCTTAGCCGCGGGCAGTTTTACTCGATCTTCATGATCATCGCCGGTGCCGCAATCATTCGTATCATACGGCGTAAGCAAGCAACTGAGGCTTAGCGGAAGCAGAGCACTGGTACACGGCAACCGCGCAATAATTCAGTGGTGGTGCTACCAATCAGTAATTTACGAATACGACCGTGCCCATAAGCACCTGCAACCAGCAGATCGATGTTGGCACTTTTCACGTAGTCTGCGATCGCCGGCGCCGCCTCACCACTCAGGACTTGGCAGGCGGGAGAGAGCCCAGACACATTCATCATCCGCTCAGCTTCGGCGAGTTGTGCTGCAGCTTGATCCTCTTTATTAACTTCAGCGACGGTCACTACGTGTATATCAAAGGCACGAAACAGTTCGGACTGCGCCATAAATTGCAACGCCCGCTGGCAACTGACTCCCCCGTCGTAAGCAATTGCAACATGATGAATCGGCTTAAACTCCCGCGAAGTCACTAGGCATGGCTTAGTCGAAGCACGCACGACACGCTCTAACATCGAACCTAAATGCTCGGTCGCAAAATTGGCATTCTCCCCTCGCTTACCAAGCAGAATCATGTCCGCACGCTCGGCGTAGCCCTTAATCGCATCGACTAGGATTCCCGTCTCATGATGAAACGTGGTGCACTTCAGCACCCCTTCAGCCTCAAAAATCGCCATTGCAGACTCTTCGACAAACTTCGCCTTCCGCGCTTCGACCTCCTGAAGCTGGGCGATCATTCCCTCGTATGGCTGAATCCCTAGACTGCCACTGAGATCGGCAACAGCAGGGATCTCAAACTGCCGCAGATCCGTCACATACAGGACTTCGACTTTAGCTCCCATCTGCTTGGCAAACCATGAGGCATGCCGACAGCACTCTTGAGAATAATTTGAACCATCCGTGCAAATAAGTAGATTTTTCATTATAAAACATGCTTGGGGTTAACACATAAATGTTCGCTTTTACTAGTTAGAAGTATGCAAAAAAAAATTATAAATAGCAATGCAAAAGCCGCGATTCTGACGAATCGCGGCTTAGTAATAGAAATGTAACCGATGGCTATAAACTAACTTTTTAAAACGAAGCCATCTGGCACGACGACATTCTTACAAACAACCAGCACCCCATCTCGAATCGCGATATCGATACCTTCTCCGAAATGATCAGGCAGACCAGTAGGATCCAGCACCACATTGCTACCAATACGGACATTCTTATCCAAGATCGCATGCCTCACCACACTATTAGGGCCGACCCCCATTGCTGGACGGCCCAAGGCGACATTCTCCCTCAGATCATCAACCGTCTCATAACAATCAGCCCCCAACATCACAACATCTTTCAAATTCGCACCGCGATGCACCACCGAGCGCACTCCCAATGAACAACGATCCAAGTAACCATTTGTCACGATACAGCCATCCGCCACCACCACTCGATTCAACGTACAAGAATTTAGCTTTGAGGCGGGCAAGAGCCGAGCACGTGTGTAAATCTTCGCCTCTTCATCAAAGAAATTAAACGGTGGGACTTCGTCGGTAAGACTCAGGTTAGTGTCAAAAAATGCCCTCACAGTGCCGATATCTTCCCAGTACTCATCAAAGACGTAACTGCACATCTTCTCCTTACCGAGCAACCCGGGAATAATTTCCTTACCAAAGTCTGTCGAATCGGTCGACAGCGCTTCGACCAATGTCTTCGCGTTGAACACGTAAATACCCATTGATGCGAGGCAGTATTCCTTAGTGCCTGGATCATTCATCTTGTTACGTACGCTCTCACCGACTGCGAGGCCTTGAATCAGCTCTAGGTCAGTTGGCTTCTCAACAAACTCAGTGATTTCAAGATTTTCATTGACCCGCATTAAGCCCAAGCCCTCAGCCTCATCCAGACCGAGCGGTTTCGCTGTGATCGTCACGGCAGCACCCGACGCATCATGCTCACGCACGACATCGACTAAGTCCATGCGGTACAGTTGATCACCCGAAAGAATCACATACAGATCATCCTCCCCCGTGCCGCCGAAGTGATTCATGTTCTGGCGCACTGCATCGGCGGTGCCTTGATACCAACCGTCACTCGTATCAGTTTGCTCCGCGGATAAAATGTCCACACAGCCACCACCAAAGGAATCAAATTTATACGACTCTTGAATGTGGCGATGCAGCGACGCGGTATTAAATTGCGTCAAAACGTAAATCTGATTCATCCCCGCATTGAGGCAATTGCTAATTGGAATATCAACGAGTCGATACTTGCCAGCAAGCGGCACTGCCGGCTTGCAACGCTCTTTCGTTAAAGGACTTAGGCGCGAACCGCGACCGCCTCCCATGATAATGCAGATAATCTTTCGCTTCTTCATATATATTGCTTGGGTGAACAGTGATAATCAATTGTCTTGATTATTAGCGTATCTGAGCGCTGAGTTGAAGCTTTATGTGTGGAATTGTTGGATATATCGGCCGCGATCGAGCGGGAAGTGTGATGCTAGATGGACTGAAGCGTCTGGAATACAGGGGCTACGACTCTTCTGGCGTCGCGATTTGGACAGATGGCGGCATCAAACAGACCAAGCGTATTGGCCGAGTCGTCGAACTTGAGACCGCTCTGGGCGATGATCTCGGCGGCACCCTCGGGATCAGCCACACTCGCTGGGCCACACATGGCGCCGTCACCGAAGCCAACGCGCACCCACACAGCAGTAGTGATGGCAAGATCGCGCTGGTGCATAACGGCGTGATTGAAAATTACGTTGGCATGAAGAAATTCCTAATTGAGAAAGGCTACACGTTTATATCTGAGACTGACTCCGAAGCACTCTGCAATCTGATTGCCTATCACTATGCGAAACAGCCCGAGGTCGCCAGAAAAAACCGCTTTCTAGAATCAGTTCGCAAGAGCCTCAGTCACGTCGAAGGCACCTATGGCATCGCAGCCATCTGCACAGACTTCCCCGACGAGCTAATCGGCGCACGCAAGGGTTCGCCGCTGATCCTCGGCTTAGGCAAAGGTGAAAACCTCCTCGCCAGCGATGTCAACGCGATCACTCACTGCACGCAGAACGTCGTTTATCTTGACGACAACGAAGTCGTGCATCTCTGCGACGACGATTTCTCGATCACCACCGTCAGCAGTAAATCGGTTGAAGCAGTGATCCATCAAGTCGATTGGGACACCTCCGAGTCCGAACTCGGCGATTACGACCATTTTATGCAGAAGGAAATCTTCGAGCAGCCGACCTCCTTGGAAAACGGCATGCGCGGACGTTTCTCTGATGACGGCAGCACCGCCGTGTTTGGTGGCTTGAACCTGAATCCACAGGAACTACGCCAAATCGACCGTATTCTCTTTCTCGCTTGTGGCACGGCATGGCACTCTTGCCTTGTCGCTGAATATCTAATCGAACGCTATGCTCGCATCCCGGTCGAAGTCGAATACGCCTCCGAGTTTCGCTACCGCAACGCGCCGTTGGATAAAAACACACTTGTCATCGCGATCAGCCAATCAGGCGAAACGATCGATACACTCGGCGCACTCCGCGAAGCGAAGCGTAAAGGCTACCGCACACTAGCGATCAACAACAGCGTCGGCTCAACCATTGCTCGCGAGAGCGACGGTGGCATCTATCAACACGCTGGCCCAGAAATTGGCGTCGCTTCGACCAAAGCATTCACCTCGCAGATCATGATTTGCGCAATGCTTGCACTTTACCTTGGTCGCCTTCGCGACCTCAGCTATGGCGACGGTGTCGAAATCGTCAAAGCACTCAAGCAAGTGCCCGCCCAAGTCGAAGAGATCCTTAAGCAGAATGACAAGATCGCGGCCATCGCCAAGAAATACGCAAAGTATGAAGACTGCCTCTTCCTCGGTCGACAGCTCATGTTCCCGATCGCCCTTGAAGGCGCACTAAAGCTCAAAGAGATTTCCTACATCCACGCCGAAGGTTACCCGGCCGCCGAGATGAAGCACGGGCCGATCGCTCTGATTTGCGAAGAGTGCCCCAGCGTGTTCCTCGCCACCAGTGGCGAAATCTTCAGCAAGAGCCTCGCCAACGTGCAAGAAGTCAAAGCACGCAAAGGTAAGGTCATCTGTATCGCGACTGCGGATTGCGACATCCCCGAAGGCTTGGTAGATGACATCATCCTAGTCCCCGAGGGCCATGAGATCATCAAACCGATCCTGATGAGCATTCCGATTCAGCTGCTCAGCTATCACGTAGCGCTAGAGCGTGGATGCGATGTCGACAAGCCGCGTAATCTGGCAAAGTCAGTGACAGTGGAGTAGTTGTAATCGAATCACTCCTGCTTCTCCCAGACGAAGCGCCACGGCATCGCCGCCCATTCAGCTCCAGCATAATTGACTCCAACACGTGGGGTCGCAACGATTCTGGTTGGGCTGACTTCGCCGTCGACATCTTCCACCCAGAGTCCGCCGACCCGCGTCAGCAGTTGATCGTTAAACGAACTGGAAATCTGAAAGTGCTTAGTCAAACGCCCTGGCCCTGCAACACCCTCGACAGCTCGAATCAGTACTGCCGCAGGGTAGCCCTTTTCGCGGGTGGTGATATTGAACAGCCAATGCACCCCATAGCAGAGGTAGATGTAGGCCCGCCCAGGTGGACCGAACATCACCACATTGCGCGTCGTCGCGCCCTTGCTCGCATGCGAGGCACGATCCTCGAAACCATCGTAGGCCTCCGTCCCACAAATTCGCGCGCGAATGATTTTACCAGACTCCAGCCGGCGGCACAGTTGCTTACCGATTAGGTCGCGAGCGACATCAAGCGTCGGTCGGTCAAAGAAAGCCTTATTGAGCACACGCTGCATTAGAAATCACGCTCCTTTGTATCAATGACCAGAGTCACTGGCCCATCATTGTGCGCCTCGACCTGCATAGGCTCGCCAAAGCAACCGGTCGGCACCTCTTTTCCCAATGTAGTCGAGAACTCGCGCACAAATTGTTCATATAGTGGCACCGCCAAATAGGCCGAAGCAGCCCGATTGAAGGACGGGCGATTCCCTTTGTTTAGACGACCAAAAAGCGTGAACTGACTAATCACCAGCGCCTCACCACCAACGTCGACCAAAGAACGGTTCATCCGCCCCGTTTCGTCTTCAAAAATGCGTAGCTTGGCAATCCGACCGACCAGCCATTTAACATCCTCAGCGCTATCCGCCTCGCCCACTCCGAGAAAGATTAAAACCCCCGCATTAATTGCGCCTATCGTAGCATCGTTTACCATAACAGATGCTCGGGAGACGCGTTGGATCACTGCTCGCATAATAGTTTAGTAAATGGCCTCAAACAGAAGTAAAAGGTCAGCTGGAGTTCAACTAATAGCAAACAAGTACAGCCAATAAATCATACGCAGATAACCTTAGGGAAATATTGCCAAGCCGGCGAATAGCAGTAAGTTATATTCCTTAGCATATGAAGCAAATTACCGACACAGAGCTAGACAAGAACAGCATGATCCTCAATGCATCTAAAAAGCGCCTATTTGAAAGCCTGATGGAGCAAACGGCCGACCGTATTTATATCAAGGACAAGCAAAGCCGATTCATCGCAGTCAGCCAAGCACTCGCGAAGATGCACGGCTACTCTGATCGCCATGAGCTCGAAGGCATGACCGACTTCGACTTGTTCTCCATCGAACACGCACAACAAGCCTTTGATGACGAACAAAAGATCATCGAAACAGGCAAACCAATGATCAACATTGTCGAAAAAGAGACGTGGCCCGACGGCAGCACGACTTGGGTCACCTCCAGCAAATCCCCCCTTCACCTTAATTCTGAAAAACTTGCAGGCATACTTGGCATCTCGCGCGACATCACCGCGGAGAAAATCGCGCAAGAAAAACTAGAGAAGAGCGAGCAACGACTACGCGAACAAAACACAATCATGCGCTCCGACTACGAGAGCGCCCACAAGGTGCAGAGCGTGATGATCCCTGGACGCGTGCCAAAGATAAAGAATATCAACATCGCCTATGTATGGAAGCCGATGACTTCAGTCGGCGGAGACATTTTGAGCTTCCCAAGAAACCCCAATAATTGCCTACTATTCTACTTAGGTGATGTGTGTGGCCATGGGGCGACTGCCGCCTTCTACACCGTGCTTCTCAAATATCTCACCACCTATCAAGGTGAGGTATATCAGGACGATCCCACAAACTTCCTCAATAACGTCAACCGCGAGATCACTGGCCATCTGAATTCTGGATTCGTCACCGGCATGGCGGGTCACTTTGATCGCAGGAAAAAAGATGGTAGCCGATTTCTGCATTTGTCCAACTGTGGCCACCCGCTCAATCTCGTCTACCGTGCGGCGCAGCACAGCATCGAATCCATCGAACTACCACCCGGCATGGTCATGGGCCTAATCGGTGGCGCCGCATCCGATCGCGTTGACGTTGAACTTCAGCAAGGCGACCGATTCTATACCTATACCGACGGCATACTCGAAGCCAGCAACGCGGAGGGCGAAGAATTCTCACGCCAAGGCCTAGAAGCCTGCCTGCTAGAGCATGCCGACAAACCGCTTCAAGAAACGCTCGATCTCCTCTACGCAACTGTCGCCGAATTCACCGGGCAACCCGATCAGCAGGACGACATCACCCTACTCGCATTCGAACTGACCTAAAAGTGCACTACGATCGAGTCGCCTGATCAACCACGCTCAGGATATATGCCGCCGCGGTTTCGGTGCGCAGCACATTGGCTCCCAAGCGCACGGCCTTAAAACCAGAGTCGCGCAGTTGAGCATACTCCGCCGCGGAGAAATCCCCCGCAGGCCCGACTGCGACGATCACTTCGTCTAACGAGCCAGCCGCATTCAACGTTTCGAGCAACGGACGGCTACCCTCCTCTAGACTTGCCACGATGCGTAGCGCCCCATCGGCGATCGGAATCCCCTGCAACCAATCGCCTAGACTACACGGCTCTGACAACTCGGGCACATAGCTCAAGCCACATTGCTTGCAGGCCTCAATCATGGTAACCTGCCACTTGTCCATCTTCGGCTGTCCGTGCTCCCCTTGATCGGTAAATAGAGGCTGAATCACCGACGCACCGATCTCCGTCGCCATTCGCAGAATCAGGTCCATCGCTTTGCCCTTGGGGATCGATTGCAGCAGCGTCACACGCGGCTGCGGCGCAGGCATTGCTTCGACAGACGCCACCGCCACACGCACTGCCTTGCCATTTGCGATCTCAATTGTGCCGAGGTAGCGCGTGCCCTTGCCGTCGAGCACCTCGATCGTCGCGCCGAGCTTGCGCACGAAACACCCGCACCAGAGTGATGACTTTCCCGCGCATCTAAAACAAGGAACCCCTCCCCGACTGTCGCCCCTGCAAATAAGAATGATCGATAACGTGCCATGCCCAAAAGTTGAGAGATCCAAGCCGCCCACACAAGCCGCTTTCTATATACGCCAGAGAATAGCCCTTCCCGCCGTTGCGGGCAACTTGCCCCGCTTACCGCGCATCGCCTTACGCGCCGCCGCAAACAGATTCTCCAGCGAGACGACTTGCTCAAATAAATGTTTATAACGTTTCGGCATAAATTGATTCGTTAGCACGTATCCCAAGCTCCGTGACTCCGTGTGAAAATCTGCATCCTGATGGCTTTGTGCCAAATGACCTGCACCACGTAATTCTCACACAGAGATACCGGGGGGGGGCATTGCACTGATCAGAGCCCCGTCTGCCGTAAATTATTCTGCGAAATATACCTCGTTCGAGCCTTTACAGGTCAATTTGGGAGGGTTTTGCAACAGCCCGTCACGACGGAAGCCACCAGAAACGCAAACCTAGCATTAACCAGGATTATCCATGGCCTTATTTAGAATTATTCTAATTAGCCTTGCATTCCTATATTTAATGGCTCTATTGCTACTAAGTCTCATTATTAATGAGACTTAGAATTATTCAAAATAAAACACGATTTCCGACCACTCATGCAACTGTCACCACAATATAAAGAGCTTCTCGACGATGCCCTAGAGCGCAGCGGACAGCGCTCGACCAAGCAGCGCGAGCACATTTTCGCATTGCTGCTGGAGAAACGCGACCACCCTACCGCAGACGAAATATTTGCCCGCGCTCGTGAAGGTATGCCCTCGATCTCATTGGCCACCGTCTATAATTGCCTCGAGACGCTAACTGACACCAGCCTTATCCGCCAAGTTAACTTTGAGCGCGAACCGACCCGCTACTGCCCCAACCTCACGCAGCACGCCCACTTTTATTGCCGAGAAAGCGGTGAAATTGTCGACATCAACCTACCCGACCAATTGATCTCCGACCTAATGGCCACCCTACCGAATGGCTTTTCAGCGCAGCATATCGAAATCGCCTACCACGGTAAATGCGGCGAGTGCCACGACTAACTTTTTAACCAATTTTATAATCCAAATACCATGAATACGCTCGAAATCAAAAATCTCAATGTCTCAATCGATGGCCAGGCCATCCTTAAAGAATTCAACCTCACTGTTCCTAAGGGCGAAGTGCACGCACTGATGGGCCCGAATGGCACTGGCAAGAGCACGCTCGCCAAAGTCATGGCTGGCCATGAAGACTACACTGTCGAAAGCGGTGAGATCCTCCTCGACGGCGTCAACATCCTCGGCGAAGCACCCGACGTAATCGCCAAAGCTGGCCTGTTCCTCGCATTTCAATACCCGCTCGAAATTCCTGGTGTTTCCATAGCCAACTTCATCCGAGCCTCTCGCCAAGCACGTCTCCCTGAAGGTGAAGACATCAACGCGGTGGAGTATTACAAAGAGCTCTACGCCAAAATGGATGCACTCCAAATGGATCGTAAGTTTACAGCACGTTCTCTTAACGAAGGCTTCTCGGGTGGCGAGAAAAAACGCTGCGAAATCCTGCAAATGTCGATGCTTAATCCTAAATATTGCGTCATGGATGAGACCGACTCTGGCCTCGACATCGACGCGCTTCGCATTGTTTCCGAAGGTGTAAACATGATGCGCTCCGAAGACCGTGCCTTCCTCATCATCACACACTACCAACGCCTACTCGACTACATCGTGCCAGACGTTGTTCACGTCATGTTCGACGGTCGTATCGTTCACAGTGGCGACGCCGAGCTCGCTAAAGAGCTCGAATCCAAAGGCTACGACTGGGTCAAAGAAGCATTCGTAACCGCAACTGCGTAAGCGTGAGTCCTCCGCCATTAACCATTAATTTATATGCCTAATACAGATACAGAAATTCAAAACGAAGCAATCAACGTCGATACCGAAAAAGGAAACTTCAAGTATCCCGAAGATTACGCGTATGACGCCGGCACCGGTCTCACTGAAGATACCATTAGATACATCTCCAATGTGAAAAACGAAGATCCTTGGATCCTCGACTTCCGCCTCAAAGCACTCGAAATCTTTGAGAAGAAGCCGATGCCAACCAAGTGGGCCGACAAAGATTTGGAGAACATCCACTTCGACAAAATCCGCTACTACCTTTCAAAAGGTCAAGTGCCTGCACGCTCTTGGGACGATGTGCCCGATGATGTGAAGGAAACGTTCGAGCGCCTCGGCATCCCCGAGCAAGAGCGCAAGTTCCTTGCTGGCGTGGAAGCACAGTTCGACTCGGAAGCGTCTTACTCCCGCATGAAGGAAGACCTTGAAAAAGAAGGCGTCATCTTCGTCGGATCGACTGAAGGCCTGATGAAATATCCAGAGATCTTCAAACCTTACTTCGGCAAGGTCATCCCGACTTCGGACAACAAGTTCTCTGCACTTAACAGCGCGACTTTCTCCGGCGGTAGCTTCATCTACGTGCCAAAGGGTGTAAAGCTCAAGCAGCCCCTCCAAGCTTACTTCCGTATCAACGCGGAAAACTTTGGCCAATTCGAGCGCACGCTCATCATCGCCGACGAAGGCGCTGAGATCACTTACATGGAAGGCTGCACTGCGCCTAAGTTTGAGACCGCTACGCTACATAGCGCGGTGGTTGAACTTGTCGCACTCAAGGGTGCCAAGATTCAATACATCACCGTACAGAACTGGTCGTCCAACGTCTTCAACCTCGTCACCAAGCGCGGCATGGCCGACGAAGGTGCCGAAGTGAAGTGGATCGACTGCAATATCGGCTCACGTCTCACAATGAAGTATCCAGGCGTGGTCCTGAAGGGCAAAGGCGCCCGCGGCGAAGTGCTGTCCATCGCACTTGCGAATGACGGACAGCACCAAGACACCGGCGCTAAAATGATGCACCTCGCGGATAACACCACGAGTAACATCATCTCCAAGTCGATTTCGATCGGCAAAGGACGCTCCACCTACCGCGGCCAAGTGCACATGCCAAAGCACCTCAAGAATTGTAAGAACAATACCGAGTGTGACGCATTGCTGATCAACACCAACAGCCGCACCGACACCTATCCTGCCATCACCACACGTGGTGAGAACAATACCGTACAACACGAAGCCAGCGTCTCCAAAGTGAGCGCCGAGCAAATTTTCTATATGATGCAACGCGGCCTCAACGAAGGCGAAGCCATGAGCCTCGCGGTGAATGGATTCGTCAATGAATTGATGAAAGCCTTCCCAATGGAATACTCCGTCGAACTCAAACGCCTCATCGACATGGAAATGGAAGGCAGCGTCGGCTAGCATCGTGTCCTCGGTCGTTAGACCGAGGATCACGAATGCTGGACATCGAACATTCAACTTTGAATACAAAATGACTACAGTCTTGGAACAACCAACAAACACCACCAACGAACCCGCATGGCTCAGTGCCCGCCGCGACAGCGGCAAAGCTCAATTTGAGATACTACCTGCGCCCACCGCACGCGATGAGCGCTGGCGCTTTGCTTCAGTCGGCAGGCTCAGCATCGACGGCTTTGCGCCCGCAGCGGCTCCCACCGCCGACACGCTTACTGAGCTCGTCGAGCGCTCAAACCTGGTAAGTGATCGCGCCGGTCAACTCGTCTTCGCCGACGATGCGCAAGCGCAGTTCGAAGGCATCAGCGAAAAACTCGCCGCACAGGGCGTCATCTACCTGCCCGTGCTCGACGCCATTGCACAGCACCCCGAGTTGATGGAAAAATACTTCCTTCAAGAATCCACAGAGTTGGGTTCAGAGAAATACTTCGGCCTACATGCAGAGCTAGTCAAGGCAGGCTCGATCCTCTTCGTCCCCAAGGGCGTCGAAATTGAGAAGCCGTTCGTCAATTATTATTGGACTAGCGGCAAGATGGCAGCCGTGTTCCCACATACATTAATTATTGCAGAGGCTAATTCGAATGCTTCGGTGGTCGACATCTTCTTCTCCGAAACAGCAGCGAACCAAGCCTTGAACGTCTCGGTTTCGAACATCCACGCAGCCAGCGGCGCCAAGGTCTTTCGCAAGGTCGTGCAGGATTGGAATCAAAAAACCGTCTCCTTCCAACTCGACACTACAGTCGCCGAGCGCGACACATTGGTAAATAACGTCGCGGTCAACATCGGCGCTGAACGTGCGCGTTTTGAAAATCAAACACGTATCGAGGGTCCTGGCGCGGATGTGAAAATGTATTCGCTGACCGTAGCCGAAAATTCGCAAGAATTCGATCAACGCACTTTCCAGACGCACAACGCCGGCAATGCCGTATCCGACCTGCTGTATAAGAATGCACTGCTCGACAATGCACGCACCATCTTTTCCGGCTTGATCAAAGTCGCCGAAGGCGCGCAGCAGACCGACGCTTATCAGACCAACCGTAACTTGCTGCTCGACCCAACCGCCGAGGCCAATGCACTTCCCGGCCTAGAGATTCTAGCCAACGATGTGAAGTGCTCACACGGTGCTACCACTGGTAACGTCGATTCCGAAGAGCTTTTCTATATGATGCAGCGTGGCATTACCAAGCGCGACGCGATGAAGCTCATGGTTTTCGGCTTCTTCGAGGAAGTGATCGAGAAAGTCGGTAGCGATGAGCTCGCCGACAACCTCCGCGAACTGATCCGCAACAAATTCGAATCGAAGATTCACTAACCAATTGCGAATGAATAATGGCGAATCTCGAATCTTGAATTGATTCGCCATTATCCATTCACTATCCGCTATACGCTATACGCTATTTCACTTATGGACGACCAACGCACACTCACTCGCGAAGTTGAAGTCACACTCATTCCCCAAGGCACGCCGATGAGCTTGCCCGAAGGCGAGACTGTCACCATCACGCACCGCCTCGGCGGCAATTTCACCGTCATGACGCACAACGGCATGTTCCGTATTAAAGGTGTCGATGCCGACTGCCTAGGCGAAGAAGTCACACAAACGACCAAAGACCACGCCGCTGCGGATAGTCACGATGGCACACCACCGGAAAATGACACTCTGTGGGAAGCCCTCAAATCCGTATTCGACCCAGAGATTCCCGTTAACATCGTCGACCTCGGACTCGTTTATTCGCTTGAAACTAACGCACGCGAAGAAGGCGGCCATAAAATCTCCATGGACATGACGCTTACCGCCCCCGGTTGCGGAATGGGTCCGGCGATCGCGGAAGACGCCAAGATGCGCCTCGAATCAGTCGCCGGGGTCAGCGAAGCCCAAGTCGAAATCGTATGGGATCCACCCTGGAACCAAGACATGATCACCGAAGAAGGCAAAATGGTGCTCGGGTTGATCTAGCTTTTTAAAAAGTCATTCTCTTCACCTTACGGGTCGCGCAAGCGACCCGTTTTTTGTGCCCCTACAATCCCAGCCTTTGCTTGAGTGATTCAAGCTAGCGCTGCGAAATATACAGGATTGCTGCTGCTTTGACCTTGCAGCTGCAACGATAGATCCCGTTTCCTAAGAAGTGTTATGGGGTCGATTATAGGCTCTTCCTGCCCTCGGGTAAATTTCATCCAAGAGCACCAAAAAATTTGCACTAGAAGTGAGCGAAACCATGGGGATCGTCAGCTGTAGGAGAATATTTAATTCCCAATACTCCCTCAAGCTTGACAATTAACATAACTAACGCTTATTAGATGAATAACTAACTCATGTTAAATTGCATCATGAAACTACATACACCTCTCTTCGCTCTCATTTTAATCGCGGCCTCCAACATTTCATTATCCGCACAGACCTTTACATTCGGCAATAATACAAGCGCAGGACAGGCCCAAGCGAATTTCGATGATTTAGAATCTGGATCAACTACCTCAGGGGGGCTCACCCTAACAGCCACTGCGAGTTCAGGAACGTTTAACTCGACCCCCGCTGGCGGGTTTGGCATCAATGCAATGCCATCAGACGATATTACGAACCAGTTTGACAATCAATCCACAGATGGAGCGGAGTTCATGACATTCAGCTTCAATCAAAACGTCGATTTCGTTTCAATCGAACTCACCGAGTTTGGAGCCGACGAAGCCTTCTTAACCATTGCAGGAATCACTACCATCATTGGTTCAAACTCTTTCATATTCGCTCCTGGCACAACGCTTGCTGCCAACACCGATGCAACTTTCGGCTTCCAGTCAGGCAACGGATTTGAACTTGCCTCATTAGCTGTCATGACAGTTCCCGAGCCCCGCACATACGCGCTGCTGTCTGGTTACTGCGCACTAGCCGTTGTAATGCTTCGCCGCAATTCGCAGTAAGCATTCACACCCACTTAATAAAAGAGAGTCTCTTGGTTTACGACTAAACTGGTTTTACGACCGAAGCAGCAGCGTATGAATGTCCATCACCACCATGCCTGCATTCTGCGCGGCTTGAATGCCTAGCGCGGTATCTTCAAACGCATGGCAACGCTGCGGATCGACGCCGATTAACTCTGCCGCGCGCAGGTAGGCATCTGGCGCTGGCTTTGAATTGGCCACACACTCCGAACCGACCACCGCGCCAAACCAGTCACGGATCCCCAGTGACTGGAGGATCCGCTCCGCCACCCACTTGGGGCTGCCCGTAGCAATCGCCATCGGCAGATACTCGCGGTGAAACTCGGCAATCGCCCGCACCGGGAGCACTGGTTGCACCACGCCCAACAAACCCATAAACAAGGCTTCTTTCGCCTCTGCGACCGCGATCGCATCAACAACCTTGTGCTGCTCTTTCGCGAGCAGCTCAATAATCTCCGACGCAGGCACGCCGCCGAGCGCGTAAAAACGCTCCTCGGATAGCACTAATCCATGTTCCGCCATCGACTGCGACCATGCGAAAAAATGCGTCGGCATGGTATCGGCTAAGGTGCCGTCTAGATCAAAAATCAAACCGTCATACTCGTGGTGTAGGTTCTTCATCGCTTCCAATAGAAAGCGTAATTCAAGCATCGCAAGTTAAACCATGCAGCCAATGGCATGAAGGCTCGCCACTCTCTGAATTTCCCCTTTCAATTGACAGACAAGTCTATTTTCAATATGTTACGCTCTCTAAGAAATGCATTCATCACTGGCATCGTCGTCATTCTGCCACTCGGCGTGACGATGATTGCCATCCGCGTCCTGCTCGATAAGATCGGCACACCTGCCAGTAAATACTTCTTCTGGTTCCTTGATCCCGAGTTTAAATCGATGCCCATCGTGCAGGTCGGCCTTGAGTTCATTTCCGTGCTGGTCGTGTTACTGCTCATCACCTTACTCGGCTACGGCTCGCGCATCTTTATCGGCCGCATCCTCCTCAACAGCATGGAACTTCTGCTGGATCGACTACCCTTCGTCAGCACGGTCTACCGATCCGTCCAACAAATAGTGCAGACCTTCAGCCTGCAAAAGAAGGCTGTCTTCCAGAAAGTCGTCCTTATTGAATATCCGCGCAAGCATTGCTACGCGCTCGGCTTCCTCACCAGTACCGCTAAAGGCGAAACACAAGACGTCACCGGCGAACATATCGTCAACGTCTTCGTGCCCACCACGCCCAATCCAACCAGTGGCTTCCTGCTGATGCTACCCGAAAAAGACATCACACGCTTGGAGATGACGATCACCGACGGCATGAAGCTAATCATCTCTGGCGGCGCATTGGTGCCGGATCGCTCGAGCGGCCAGGCAGTGCTTATCAACAATCCGGCAGAAGCCAGCGCCAGTGCATGAGCGCACCCGCGGTAAACGAACGCGCGCTGGTACTGCGTATCGCTGCCAGTGGCGAGTCCTTTCATAAAATCGACATTCTTACCGCTGAGAGCGGCACTTTCCTTTGCCTCAAGCGACTCTCGAGGAACCGCTCGCAGAGTACCGAACCGGATCTATTCGATACCGCCGACATACAACTTGAAACCTCAAAGCAGGGCACGGCTCGTTTCGTTAAAGACTACCAACTCGTGCACCGCCATAGCGCTATCGGCCAATCGTATCGCAAACTACAACACGCCTCCGATTTCTGTGCGCTCATTGCTCAAAATGGCCCGCATATGGCCGACCCCGCAGCGCTCTACCATATTACCGAACGCACCCTAGACGCCTTCGCCCAACGCGCACTCCCAGCTATTGTGTTTCTAAAAGCCATCTACATCCTACTTAAAGACGAAGGCTATCCGGTGCGCGAAGCGTGGTGGCCTGAGCTTCCAGCGACTCTACGCGAATCAGCTAAGCAATTGATCAACCCACCCACGCCCGACAGCGCAGCACCCGAACAGCTCGAAGTGTGCGCACAGATCAGCCGTAACCTCTGCCACTGGCTCCAGCGCGAAACCGACCTCATGCTACCGGGCAGCTTAGTGTAATCAACGCAATCGCGGGATAAACCCGCTCCCTACAAAAACTATTGCGACTGAGTTTACCTCAGGAGGCGCAGTCCTCAAAAACGAACCATTGGCTAAAAAAAGACTGGGGATTCCGAGCTCCCATCGTAACGTAGCTGAGATGAAACAATGGAACTACGCTGAATCTGACCAATCCAAAGGCCCGGTCTCCGAGGACGAGCTGATACAACTCATCCAATCGGGACGCCTTCCACGAAACACACTCGTCTGGACCGAAGGCCAAGCAGACTGGCAACCTGCTTCAGAAATTGCAGGGCTCCTCCCCGCAGAACTAGCCCCGAGCCCATCAGAGCTTCTGCCCCCCACCCTACGAACCAAAGGTACCCCCGATGACTTCGCAGCATCTGGCGAACAGCTTCGCCCATGGATACGCTACTGGGCGCGCCTAGTCGACTTCCTCATCTTCAGCTTAATCGTCGGCGTCATCTTCAGCATCATCAACGATGCCGCACTCAATCGGATGAATGACACCGTATTCGGCATTATCTTACTGCTGGCATACATCCCAGTAGAACCGCTCTTGTTGATGAGTTGGGGCACCACTCCGGGTAAATTCCTCCTCAATATACAGCTGCGCAATGAAGACGGCAGCAAACTCAGCTTCAGCCAAGGCATCATGCGCAGCGTAGGCGTAGTCATCAAGGGGCAAGGCATCGGCATCCCACTGGTGGCACTGATCACCCACATCTACGCCTACAAGCGATTACTGAATCAGGGGCAAACCGTATGGGATGAATCAGGCAATCACACCGTCGCCCACCGAGACATCAGCGGTTGGCGCATGCTGATCTTAGTCTTGTTTCTAGCCGCAGTGGTCGCGCCCATTGTATGGGAAGTGCAAAGTGAGCTTCCAGCTTACTAGGACAACTCACCACCCTACTTTCCGCCCGCATTGTAGCGATCGATCCATGCCGCGCTCCACTCAGCATAATCATCGGCCTCAATGTGAGCACGAGCCTGCTCCATCAGATTCAAGAAAAAGTGCGTATTATGGATCGACAGCAGCGTGTGCGCCAACAGCTCTTTCGCCATCACTAGGTGGCGCAAGTAAGCGCGGCTGAAATTCTTACAGGTATAGTTATCCGCCTCCATAATTGGCTTCGGATCGTGCTTAAAGCGTTCATTCTTCAAATTCAACACCCCATCCGGAGTAAACACCGAGGCATGCCGCGCGAGACGGGTCGGCATCACACAGTCGAACATATCCATGCCAAGGCCGACCATCTTCAACAACTGTGGAGGCGTACCCACGCCCATCACATAGCGCGGCTTTTCTTTCGGCATCACCGGTGCAGTCGCCGCAACTTGCCGAATCATCTCCTCTTCTGGCTCTCCGACGCTGACGCCGCCAATCGCATAGCCAGGGAAATCCATCTTTGCCAATTCACGACCACAATGTTGCCGCAAGTCATCATAAATAGAGCCCTGAATAATACCGAAGACATGGTGCCCCGACTCGAGAAAGCCATCTTTCGTAGCATGCTCTAAAAATTCACCCGCCCAGCGGATCGTCCGAGCTACAGCGGCTTCGCATTCCTCCCGCGCACATGGATACGGCGGGCACTCGTCGAGCACCATCGCAATGTCGGTATCGAGGTCCTTCTGGATCTCGAAGCAATTCTTCGGGCCGAGGAACAACTTACGCCCATCTAGGTGCGAGCGAAACTCAATGCCCTCTTCCGTGATTTTACGCAGTTTGGATAGACTGAATACTTGAAAGCCTCCGCTATCAGTCAAGATCGGGCCCTTCCAGTTCATGAATTTGTGCAGCCCACCCATTTCTTTTACCAGATCAGAGCCTGGACGTATATTTAGGTGATAGGTATTGCCCAAAATAATCTGCGACCCGACCTCTTCAATCTGCGCAGGCGTCATCCCTTTCACTGTCGCCTGAGTACCGACCGGCATGAAAATCGGAGTCTGAATATCGCCATGAAGTGTTTTGAGGACACCACGACGGGCCGAACCGGATTCTTTGAGCAATGTGAACATAGGAAGAAACTAAAAACATCGAAGGTTGAACGTCCAACATCGAATTGTGGATTTTTTAAAGGTCGCACAACTCCAGACCAGAGGTATAAGTAATTCGACGTTGAATGTTCAAGGTTCGGCGTTCTTATTCATCTTTCCTAATGAGTCTCGACATTCCAAGTATCCAACAAATTGACGGCAGCGGCCTGCGCTTTGCAATCATTGCCTCGCGCTATAATGAAGCACTGGTCGACTCGCTCGTTCAGCATGCCAGTGCCACACTCACCGCAGCAGGTGCCGAAGCCCCGTTGATCGAGCGTGTCCCTGGAGCCGCCGAACTCCCCTTTGCAGCCTCGACAGTCGCGCAACATTCTCAATTCGACGCCATCATCGTGATCGGCGTCGTCATCGCTGGTGACACCAATCACCACGAAATCATCGGTGACAGTACCGCCACTGCCTTACTCAATGTCAGTATCGCTCAAAAAGTACCCGTCATTAACGGCATCCTAGTCGTCAACCACCTCGCACAAGCTGAGGCTCGTGCCGGAACAACCATCAACCGTGGCAAAGAATTTGCCCAAGCAGCCCTCGAAATGGCTCAATTTACACACAAATGGAAGACAACGAACCAGTAACCCGCCGCTCACAACGCCGTGAAAACCGCATGAGCACCGTGCAGTTCCTCTACCAATGGGAGTCTAACAAGCCGGAAATCCTGGCGGACGACATCTGCCAGTTCTTCGAGAACCAGGAAGAAGATCGCGCCTACTACGCCTTCGCCGAAGAGCTTGCGCTCGGAACTATCGAAAACATCGAAA
>CALKBZ010000022.1 GCA_937775295.1 uncultured Opitutales bacterium | reverse complement strand
CGATACCGCTCTTAAAACCGCGGATGCTGGTTACCTCACTCGTAAGCTCTGTGACGTGGCGATGGACTGCATCATCGAAGAATATGATGATGGCAACCGTGACGGTGTCTGGAAGCATGCGATCTACGAAGGTGACGACGAAATTGTCAGCCTGTATGATCGTATCGAAGGGCGTTGCTCATCGAACGATATTAAGAACCCACTGAGTCCTGATGAGATCCTCGTCAAGAACGGTGAGCTCATTACCGAGGCAGCTGCTAAGCAGATCGAAGATCTGGGCATCGAGCGCGTGAAGGTTCTTTCTTCACTCACCACTCGTAAGAAGGTCGGCATCACTGCACTCGAATACGGTATTAATCCGGCGACAAACGCCATGGTTGAACGTGGTTCTGCAGTTGGTATCATCGCCGCTCAGTCGATTGGTGAGCCGGGCACGCAACTAACAATGCGAACATTCCACATCGGCGGTATCGCGAGTGGTGTGCTTAAGAATCCTGAAATTAAGATCCGCGTCGGTGGTAAGGTTCAATACCGTGGCCTCCGTATCGTGCAGACTGCTGATGGCGCAAATATCGTTCTCAACAAGACTGGCTCTGTCCAGATTCTTGATGAAGACGATCGCGAAATCGAAATCTACAAGATCATCGTTGGTTCGGTTCTGACCGTTGCTGATGGTGGTTCGATCAATAAGGGCGACATCCTCGCCATGTGGGATCCGCACAATATTCCGATTCTCTCCGAGAAGGCTGGTCGTATCGGCTACCACGAAATGATCCCTGGGGTCACCGTGAAGCGCGAGCTCGACGAGTCCACTGGCCGTATCGCGACTGTCGTGATCGAGCACAAGGAAGACCTTAACCCGCAAGTCGAGATTCTTGACGACGCTGGCAAGGTGATCGCTACCTATGCGATTCCGACTGGAGCGCAGCTCTCCGTCAATGAAGACGACGAGATCGCACCGGGCACCATGCTTGCGAAGACACCACGTCAGGCGTCCAAAACGCAGGATATTACTGGTGGTCTGCCGCGTGTTGCTGAGCTCTTTGAAGCACGCCGTCCGAAGGAAGCCGCAGAAATGGCTAAGATCGACGGTATCGTTTCGCTGGATGGCACTGTTCGCGGCAAAAAGAAGCTCCTCGTCACTGATCCTGAAACAGATCAAGAAGAAGCGCATCTCATTCCGCACGGTAAGCACCTAACTGTTCAGGTCGGTGATTTGGTCCATCGTGGTCAGCACCTCACTGAAGGTGGTGCCGATCCGCACGAAGTGCTCGACATTCTCGGACCATCGGCTGTTCAGGATTACCTGATCGCTGAGATTCAGAAGGTTTACCGCCTCCAAGGTGTTTCCATTAATGATAAGCACATTGAGGTGATCATCTCGCAAATGCTCAAGAAGGTCCGAATCACTGATCCAGGTGACTCTGATTTCTTCTGGGGTGAGCAAGTTGACCGCTTCATGTTCATGAGCGCCAATGATCATATCGAAGATGCTGGTGGCATGCCTGCTGAAGGTGAGCCAGTGCTCCTCGGTATTACCAAGGCGTCTCTTGAGACAGAGTCCTTTATCTCTGCCGCGTCCTTCCAAGAAACCACACGTGTTCTCACCGACGCTTCTACACTGGGCAAGGTTGATAATCTCAAGGGCTTCAAGGAAAACGTCATTATGGGGCACCTCATTCCGGCTGGAACAGGCTTGCCTGTTTACCGTAACCTCCGCATCGACACGCTCGGTGCAGAGCCGGTGCAGTTGACTCCAGAAGAAGCTGCAAAGCTAGTGGAAGGCGTTGCCATCCCAGCTCCAGAGCCGACTCCAGAAGTCGAAGTGGCCCCTGAAGCCGCAGCTGAAAACACCGAAGCTGCTGAAGCACCGGCCGAAGTCGCTAAAAGCGAAGAGGCTAGCTAATCCGTTTCAATCCTTTACAGAGGCGGGCAGATCAAACACTGCTCGCCTCTTTTTATCTCTCAATTAAACAATCTAAAAATATCGCCAGTCGGATCGTGAAAAAAATCAAGAATAATTCTTGCACAGCTTTTTCAAAGCGCTACTTTCGCCGTCTTTCTCAAAATCCAGCGATTCAAATTTTCAATGCCTACAATTAATCAACTCGTCCGCAATCCGCGTATTGTGCAGAAGGAGAAGACGAAGTCACCTGCACTTCGCGCTAATCCATTCCGCCGCGGCGTCTGTGTCCAGGTCATGACACGTACACCTAAAAAGCCGAATTCCGCTATCCGTAAGGTGGCAAAGGTTCGTCTTACTAATGGAATCGAAGTCATCGCTTATATTCCTGATGAAGGTCATAATCTTCAGGAGCACAGCATCGTCCTCGTTCGCGGTGGTCGTGTGAAGGATCTTCCTGGTGTTCGTTACCACATCGTGCGTGGCACACTTGACTGTGTTGGTGTTGAAAAACGCCGCCGTAGCCGTTCTAAATACGGTGTTAAGCGCCCTAAGGTCGCTAATTAACGGATTAATCATTAAACGTATTTTATTATGTCACGTCGTAGACAAGCCGTTAAACGCCCTTTAATTCCAGACCCACGCTATAATAGCGAAGTGGTTACCACTCTGGTTAACATGATCATGGAGCGCGGTAAGCGCACTGTTGCTCAACGCATCGTCTACACTGCTTTCGAGCGTGTAAGCGAAAAAGTAGGCAAGGGTGATCCAGTTGATTTGATTATGGGTGCCCTTGAGAATGTTCGCCCTAAGCTTGAAGTGAAGAGCCGCCGCGTAGGTGGTGCTACATACCAAGTGCCGGTCGAAGTATCATTTGATCGCCAGCAGAGCCTCGCTTTCCGTTGGATGGTCGGAGCTGCTCGTAAGCGCAAAGGCGTTCCTATGAATGAAGCACTTGCTGACGAGATCGTCGATGCCTACAACAATACCGGCGCGATCGTTAAGAAGAAGGAAGAAACACACCGTATGGCTCAAGCAAACCGCGCGTTTGCTCACCTGCGCTGGTAGTTTCGGTTCCTGCTTCGCCCCCTGTTCTTTTCCAGTCCATTTCAATGTCCGCTACTATGTCAGCCAGTGTAAACTCGTCGAAACGTATGTTCCCCTTGGAGCATACGCGTAATATCGGTATAGTTGCACATATTGACGCGGGCAAAACTACCACGACCGAGCGTATCCTCTTCTATACGGGCGTCGTCCATAAAATGGGCGAAGTTCATGAGGGGAGCGCGGTCACGGATTGGATGGATCAAGAGCGTGAGCGAGGTATTACAATTACCTCTGCTGCAATTTCATGTAATTGGACGAATCAGCACGGCTCTTACGCCGGTATTCAGAACCAGATTAATATTATCGACACCCCTGGGCACGTCGATTTTACCGCCGAAGTGGAGCGTTCACTTCGCGTGTTAGACGGGGCAGTCGGCGTATTTTGCGCCGTTGCCGGCGTCCAGCCGCAGTCCGAAACGGTCTGGCGACAAATGACGAAATACAATGTGCCGCGCATTGCATTCGTAAATAAGATGGATCGCACCGGAGCGGACTATTTCACTGCAATTGAGACCATGCGTGAACGCTTGGGCGCCAATGCACATCCGATCTTCATTCCAATTGGAGCTGAAGAGGGCTTTAAGGGACTCATCGACCTCGCCTCCATGCAGGCGACACTGTATGATCCAGCTGATGGGTCTGGTATGACAGTCGAGGTGACCGACATCCCGGCCGACTATATCGACCAGGCTGAGGAGTACCGCGAAAAGCTGATTGAAGTACTAGCTGACTTTGATGAAGGCCTCGCCGATAAATATCTCGAAGGTCAGGAGCTGACTGCCGATGATATTCGCAGGGCGATCCGTACTGCCACGATTTCGCTCGATTTCTGTGGCGTCATGCCAGGTAGTGCATTCAAGAACAAGGGTGTTCAATCTGTGCTTGAGTCAGTCGTTAACTTCTTACCGTCGCCACTGGATGTGCCGCCGATGGTGGGCGAAGACTCGAAGGGGCGTCCCGTTGAGATCAAACCAGACGACAATGCAAAGCTGACAGGCCTTGCGTTTAAGCTGATGAATGACGGCTACGTCGGTAAGTTGGTGTTTTTCCGCGTTTACTCTGGCTCAATTTCTAAAGGCTCTGTGCTACACAATTCGCGCACAGGTAAAGTCGAACGTATTTCCCGTCTCCTCATTATGAAGGCGGATGCCCGCGAAGACATCGACACGGCATACTCCGGCGACATTTGCGCGTTGGTTGGTGCGCGTGATGTCGTGACCGGTGATACACTTTGCGCCAAGGGCTATGATGTGCGCATTGAGCCACCGACATTCCCAGAGCCAGTGATCTCGATGTGTATCGAGCCGAAAACTACTGCCGATCAAGAGAAGATGGCGCTCGGTCTTCAACGCCTAGCTGAAGAAGATCCGACCTTCGTTGTTAGTACCGACGAAGAAACCGGTCAGACATTGATCGCTGGAATGGGGGAGTTGCACCTAGAAATTATTAGAGACCGCCTATTTCGGGAATTCAAAGTGGGGGCCGAAGCTGGTCGTCCACAGATTGCTTATCGCGAAACGATAACCACTCCGGCGGAAGGCGACGGCAAGTTCGTCCGCCAATCCGGAGGTAAGGGGCAGTATGGGCATGTCCGTATTAAGGTCGAACCGCTAGAGCGTGGCGCAGGTATTGAAGTGATCGATAAAACGGTCGGAGGCGTCATTCCTAAAGAATTTATCAAACCAGCAATGGATGGCATTAAAGAGGCGACGTGCAATGGCACCGTCGCGGGCTATCCAGTGGTGGATATCAAAGTAACACTTTTCGACGGTTCTTTCCATGAAGTCGATTCCTCAGAAATCGCATTTAAAATGGCGGGCATTTTTGCTTTCCGTGAAGCGATGCTTGTCGCGGGTCCAATCTTGTTGGAACCGCTCATGCATGTGGAAGTCGAAACCCCGGAAGATTATCAGGGCGACATCATGGGCGACTTGAATCGCCGCCGCGGGCAGATACAAAAGATCAATGCGAAGCCCTCGTTCATATCAATTTCGGCCCTCGTTCCCCTCGTGGAAATGTTCGGCTATTCGACGATCATGCGATCATTGAGCAAAGGCCGTGCTTCCTTTAGCATGGAACCCGAGCGCTTTGATGAAGTGCCGTCGAACGTAGTAAATCAAATTCTAGAAACATCCACTCGTGGGAGATACTAGCCGTAGGCATTTTGGATTATAATCTTAATCTTAATTCTAATCTTATTCTTAATCCTCCGTCGTTTTTTAAGCATCACATAAGTAACACCTTAACCAAACTAAATATATGAGCACACCACGTATCCGTATCCGCCTTAAAGGCTTCGATTATCGCGTCATCGACCAGTCTGCAACAGACATCGTTGAAACCGCAAAGCGCTCAGGCGCGCGCGTTACCGGCCCCGTGCCACTTCCGACTCACATCGGAATGCTCACGGTGAATCGTTCTCCGCACGTTAATAAAAAGTCCATGGACCAATTCGAAGTCCGTACGCACAAGCGCTTGATCGACATCATCGAGCCTACAGCAGCCACAGTGGACGAGCTAAAGAAGCTCAACCTCCCCGCTGGTGTTGATATCTCGATTAACGTTTAGTTAATTCGCGCAGGTGCCTTTGGCGCCAGATCTTATTTTCAAAAGCCCGTGCTCGCAAGAGCGCGGGTTTTTTGTGTGGTCAGCTTGGCTGGCTTCAAAATTTCGGAATAATGATTCGAATTTTTAAGGCTGAGGGGTTCGCGCTACGATTGGAAGTGTGGATTCAACTGGCATCGGTTGTATGTTTAAATGTTACCTGCGTGCGCGGTCCATTCGGTCGAGGGGCGTGCAATTCTGGTTAAAAGGTTGTGGCTTTGCGCGGCTTTATGAGTAGCTGTGGAAGGCTTCGCAACCGTAATGGGAGACTGCGGTATGAGGGTGGAGATTGGCGATGGATTCTGAGTCTAAGCTTGAGGCTCCGCTCCAGTGCGATCTCTGGCGGATCTTCGGAGGGGGCAACTCGTACGTATGTCCCTTCATGTGCTTCGTGTGCTTTAGCGAAACGGGTGGTTTAAACTGCTGAGTTTTATTTCGCACAGATTATGGTCGTTTGAAACTGCTAGGACTGATCATGTCATGTCACTTAGTGTGGATCTGCTTCAATATAGCGGGATGTATATAGAGGGCCAGCGCGCTTTTGAGTGTTGAAAGTACCGCGTATAAAAAAATAATGCATTTTTTCTAAATAGGGGGTTGACGGGGCTGTGATTTAACTCTTTTTTCCGTCGCTCGCTTCCCATCTGAAGCGATAAATCACATTTTATTTTAACCACTAACGCAGGTCTCGCAAACGGAGCACTCCGCTCCACCTGCCTATTAGTATTATGAACATAGCCCTACTTGGTAAAAAGATAGGTATGACGCAGGTATTTGACGATGCAAATCGTTTGATTCCTGTTACTGTCATCGAAGCAGGTCCTTGCCCGGTCACACAGGTCAAGTCGACTGAGAAGGACGGATATGACGCCATTCAAATTGGCTTCCGTCAGCAAAAAGAGCACCGCCTGACTAAGGCTGCTCTTGGACACTTCAAAAAAGCAGGTGTTGAGCCGGTTGCAGAGCTCAGTGAGTTCCGCACTACCGGTGATACTGAAATCAACCTCGGCGATGTGCTGACAGTTGAGCACTTTGAAGCTGGCCAGAAAATTGACGTCATAGCGACAACTAAGGGGCGCGGCTTCCAAGGTGTTGTGAAGCGCTACGGTTTTGCTGGTGGTCCTGCATCCCACGGTTCCATGTTCCACCGTCGTGGTGGTTCTTATGGTATGTGTCAGTGGCCCGGCCACGTTATCAAGGGTAAGAAAATGCCAGGGCACATGGGTGATGTTTCGCGCACTGTTCAAAACCTTGTAATTGTTAAAGTGATTGCCGAAAAGAATCTGATCCTTGTTAAGGGCAGCATTCCTGGCTCACGTGGTGGCCTTGTCACCGTCCGCACTGCGATTAAAACAAAAGCCAATAAGGCGTAATCGAAGGGACATACTAAGATGAAACTCAATGTATACACAGCTGACGGGACTAAAAGCGAAGAGAAGGAATTCTCAGCGTTCCCCGCATTCACCGACGATAAGGGCATCGCTGCTCTTCGTCAGGTAGTCATCGCTCACCAAGCGAATCTTCGCCAAGGCAATGCGAGCACCAAGACGCGCGCTGAGGTTAGCGGTTCTGGTAAGAAGCTTTTCCGTCAAAAGGGAAGTGGTACGGCTCGTCAGGGTTCACGCCGCGTTCCGCATCAACGCCATGGTGGTGTTGCGCACGGACCAAAGCCACGCGACTACTCGCAAAAAATTAACACCAAGATGAAAGCACTTGCTTTCAGGCGTGCGTTGTTCAATCGCGCAACAGACGGTGGTATTTCTGTAATCGAGGCTTTTGAAGTAAAAGAGCCTAAGACTAAGCTTTTCGACAAGGTTCTCACCGCTGTGCTTCCTAAGCGCGGTAAGGTTTTGATTATCGACGATGCTTTTGAAACTAATGCTGCACTGGCTGCTCGCAACATCGACGGACTTTCCCTCGCTGAAGCAGGTAACCTCAGCACTCTCGATGTTGTCCGCTACCGCCACATTATTGTGAGCGCTAAGGGCATCGAAACTATCATCGCTCGTGCAAACGGAAGTAAGTAATGATTATTGCAAATACTATTCTACGCGAATTCCGCGTTACTGAGAAGGCTGCAAACCTTGCCGCTAACTTGAACCAATACACTTTCGAAGTGAACCCTCGCGCTAATCGCAAGGAAGTCGCTCGTGCAGTGGAGAAGGTGTTCAACGTGTCAGTAACCAAAGTAAACATTCTTAACAGAAAGCCTAAACCAAAGGCAGATCGCTCTCGTGGTGGTCGTCCTGGTACCAAAGGTGGCCTAAAAAAGGCCATTGTTAGCCTTAAGGAAGGAGATAAGATCGACCTCGTCTAAGACGATAGAGACCTAAATATCATGGCACTCGTAAAATCCAGACCTTTGACTCCAGGCACTCGTTTCCTAATCCGAAACAAGGCCGACGTCTCCAAGAAAAAGCCTGAGCGTCAGCTCACGACTTACAACCACAAGAAGAAGGGCCGTAATTGCTACGGTCGTATCACTTCTCGTCGTCGTGGTGGTGGTCACAAGCGCGCTTACCGTATCATCGACTTCCGTCGCGATAAGCTGGACATCCCAGCCAACGTGCAGGCAATCGAGTATGATCCGAATCGTACGGCTAACATTGCTCTACTCGCTTATGCGGATGGTGAAAAGCGCTACATCCTCGCACCTCGCGGTGTCAAGGCTGGCGATAAGCTCATCAACTCCAGCGTACGTATCGAGTTCTCACCCGGTTTCAGTATGCCTCTCGCAGTGATCCCGCCAGCAACGAAGATTCACGCAATCGAATTGCACCCAGGCCGTGGCGCTCAAATCGCCCGCTCTGCTGGTCAATCCGCTCAGCTTGTTTCGATTGATGGCGAACGTGCGACGGTGAAGATGCCTTCCGGTGAAATTCGTTTTCTCAACTCTCGTTGCCGTGCAACGATCGGTGAAGTCGGCAATCATGAGCACAGCGGACAGAGCCTCGGTAAGGCTGGTCGTAATCGCTGGCTCGGACGTCGCCCTCGCGTTCGTGGTGTTGCGATGAATCCTGTCGATCACCCTATGGGTGGTGGTGAAGGCCGCACCTCTGGTGGTGGTCACCCACAGTCTCCTTGGGGCCAGCTCTCGAAGGGATTCCCGACACGTAAGAAGTCCAATCCAACTAATTCGCAGATTCTCGTTCGCCGTAACGGTCGTCAGCTCAAGAAAAAAAAGTAAACTCTCTTAGCTATGTCTCGTTCAATTAAAAAAGGTTTCTTTGTCGATCCGCATCTTGCCAAAAAGGTAACTGTGGCTCAGGCCAACAACGATCGCAAGCCGATCCAAACTTGGTCTCGTCGTTCAACGATCACTCCTGACTTCGTCGGTCTCAACCTCAACGTCCACAATGGTCGCAGCTTTCTGCCCGTTTATGTGACTGAGAATATGGTTGGCCACAAGCTCGGGGAGTTCTCGCCAACTCGCACGTTCAAGGGCCACCAGGCCGCCAGTAAATAAGTAAACCTCTTATTACGTAATGCACCTTTTGTCCGCACAACGCTACTCAAAGCTTGCTAGCCTGTTCCTTTTCGGAGCGCTGGTTGCCGGTAGCGCTGTGCGTGCGGAAGTTCCCGCTTTCGTCAAAGAGTCGATCTACAGCCCGAACGCAGCTACCGTCTCGACGGTGGTTCCTGCTCTTGCCACAGACCTCGTCATTCTTGACGGCGGACTTGAGCAAGGTATGCGCCTCGGAATGGTATGCCGCGTATCCCGCGGTGCATTACCGATCGGCGAATTGATTATTATCGAATCTAGAAGCGACCGCTCCGCAGCACTTATTCTTGAGCTGGTCGACGACTCCACCATTCAAGCGGGAGACATTGCCCGCGTAAAAACACTTCAAAACAGCTGAATCTCATGCAGGTCCAAGCCTATACCAAATACGCCCGTATGTCGCCCCGCAAGGTGCGCGATATCACCCGTGCCATCCAAGGCCGTAATGCTGCCGAAGCAGTCGAAATCTTGCGCTTTATTCCGCGCAAGTCAGCTCGTCTCGTCAGCAAAACGCTTCAGTCGGCTATCGCCAACGCGGAAAACAATAACAACCTGTCATCGGATGCACTCACTATTGAGTCTGCAGTTGTTGAGCAAGGTCCTACGTTTAAGCGTTTTCGCCCCGCAGCTCGCGGTTCCGCGCATCCTTACAAAAAAGCCACAAGCAACATCCGTATCGTCCTTACAGACGAGGCTTAAGTTAACACGACACCGATTTTATTATGGGACAGAAAGTTCATCCAACCGGCTTCCGCCTTGCAGTAACCCGCGACTGGGATTCACGCTGGTATGCGTCTAAGCAAGAATTTCCAGGCTTCATTAAAGAAGACTACGAAATTCGTAAATTTCTAACGAGCAATTTGCGCTATGCATCTGTGCCTCGTATCTTCATTGAGCGTGCCTCTGGCCGTATTCGTGTGAAGATATTCACTGCGCGTCCTGGTGTTGTCATCGGCCGTAAAGGTGCAGAGCTCGACAAACTGAAAGATGGCCTCAATAAGGTCGTCAAGAAGGAGATCATGCTCGACATCCAAGAAGTGAAGCGCCCAGACCTCTCCGCTCAACTAGTTGCTGAGAACGTTGCCCTTCAACTTGAGCGTCGGATCGCTTTTCGCCGTGCGATGAAGCGCGCTGTGCAGACTACAATGGCAATGGGCGCGGAAGGTATCCGTATTCAGTGTGGTGGTCGTCTCGGTGGTGCTGATATCGCTCGTACCGAGCGTCAACACCAAGGTAAGGTGCCTCTTCAGACACTTCGCGCCAATATCAACTATGGCTTCAGTGAAGCAAGCACGGTCTATGGTCTCATTGGCGTGAAATGCTGGATCTGTCTTCCTGAGGAAGGCGAAGCTTAATTTTCACGTCATTAACGACATATTTAATCATTTAAACTGAGCGAACCATGGCATATCTTCCATCACGCACAAAATACCGCAAAGTTCACACTGGCCGCATCTACGGAACAGCCCAGTCGTGTAACGCGCTCGCTTTCGGCGAATTCGGTATCCAATCCCTCACTCGTGGTCGCATGACTTCCCAACAAATTGAAGCTGCTCGTGTCGCAATGACACGTAGCCTCAAGCGTAAGGGTAAAGTATGGATCCGCGTTTTTCCACATAAACCGGTAACAAAAAAGCCAGCTGAAACTCGTATGGGTAAAGGCAAGGGCTCTGTTGAAAAGTGGGTCGCTGTGATCCGTCCCGGTACTATGCTTTTCGAAATCGCAGGCTGCACGCAGACTGCTGCTCAAGAAGCACTCCGCCTGGCTGACACCAAGCTTCCGTTCCACTGCCGCTTCGTGACTCGCGAAGAATACTAAGCGTAACCAACATTACCAAAGGAATCATTTAATATGAGCACCACAAAAGATATCCGCGAAATGTCCGAAGTAGAAATCGAAAAGAAGCTACGCGACACGCACGACGCACACGTCCACCTCCGCCTGCGCAAGCAGACTGGTCAGGTCGAACGCCCGCACGAATTCACTGAGCTGCGCCGCGAAATCGCACGCCTCGAAACTATTCTTAAAGAGAAAAAGTTGGCTGCGGCCTCTGCTTAATCTCAACAGACGACTATTATTATGGAAGCAATACGCAATTCCCGTAAGTCCCTGATTGGCACCGTTACTAGCCGTTCCGGTGACAAGACAATCAAAGTCACTTACCTCTACAAGATCCCACACCCGCTTTACCGTAAGGAAATTAAGCGTAAGACAGTGGTTCACGTACACGACGAAACAAATGACTGCTTCCTTGGTGACAAGGTTGAGATCATGGAAACTCGTCCTCTTAGTAAGCTCAAACGCTGGCGCGTAACTAAGGTTCTCGAAAGAGCACCGAAGGTAGGCGACGAAGCATAAGCTCTAAGTTTATTACTTTTAACCGTATAACGGAGATTTAGATATGATTCAGATGAACAGCCGCGTTTTTATCGCGGATAACACAGGTGCCAAGGAAGCGGAAATGATCCGTCGTCTAGGTCAAAACAAGCGCACAGCTGACGTTGGAGACGTAATCGTCTGCAACATCAAGGTCGCATCCACAGACTCGTCCGTTAAAAAGGGTGAAGTTGTTCGTGCTGTAGTAGTGCGCACAAGAGCTCCAATTCGCCGCGGCGATGGTAGCTACCTTCGCTTTGATAACAACGCAGTTGTTATTCTTACGCCCGATGGTAACCCCAAAGGCACACGTATTTTCGGACCGGTTGCTCGTGAGCTCCGTGCCAAATACATGAAAATCATCTCTCTAGCACCGGAGGTACTCTAATCATGGCTAAAACAATTAAACGCGAACAAGAAGTTGTCGTCATCTCTGGCTCACACAAGGGCAAACGCGGTAAGGTGTTGTCTGTTAAGGCTGGCCAGTCCGTCGTGATCGAAGGCGTCAGTCTTATCACTAAATTCCTCCCAAAGTCTCAAGAGAACCCCGAAGGCGGTTCTGTCGAGCGCGAAACTCCGATTCACTACTCGAATGTAGTGTTGGCTGAGAAATTCGACGCGAAGACTAAGTAAATGGAAGCTTGCCAGGCTGAGTAAATTACTCATTTTCACGCACTTTTCTTAAATCACATCGTCAATCCATTCAAAACCTAGTCGGGATAGAAATCCGACTTAACTCCGATGCAAATACCAGCACTTAAAACACAATACGCCGAAAAAGTCGTCCCTGAGCTTATAAAAAAGTTCGGTTACGCTAATAAGCACCAGGTTCCTTCGATCAAAAAGATCGTCATCAATTCGGGCTTTAGCGCGACTGATGATAAGAACCACATCCTTTACGTAAACCAGGAGATCGGTAAGATCGCTGCTCAACGTCCTGTTACCACTAAAGCAAAGCTTAGTATCTCGAACTTCAAGCTCCGTGAAGGTCAGCCGATTGGCGTGAAAGTAACACTGCGTGGCCGAGCCATGTATGAGTTCCTTAATCGTCTCATTCAAATCTCGCTTCCAGCGATTCGTGACTTTCGTGGCGTTCCTGCAAAGCTCGATGGTCAAGGCAACTACACTCTAGGTGTTTCCGATCACTCGATCTTCCCTGAAATTAGTTCTGATGGCACTACAGCGACTATTGGTATGGATATTTGCATTAACACGAGCGCAAAAAATGACGCTGAAGGTCGCGAGCTACTCGCTCTCTTCGGCATGCCGTTTCGTAAAACAAGCACTGAAGTTGCCGAAGAAGAAGCAGCTGCTGCATCCGCTAAAGCATAACAGGAAGAATTTCTCATGGCTAAAAAATCAGCAATCCAACGTAACCTCAAGCGCGTCCGTCTCATCGAGAAGTTCGCCGCTAAGCGTGCAAATCTTAAAGCAATCCTTGCCAACCCTGAAACTCCAGATGAGGAGTTCTACAAGGCGCAAGCAAAGCTCACTAAGCTTCCTAAGAACAGCTCACCGATCCGTGCACGTAACCGTTGCTCTGTCACCGGTCGTCCACGTGCTTTCATTGGTAAGTTCGGTCTCTCTCGTCTCACATTCCGTGAACTTGCCACACAAGGCAAGATTCCTGGTGTGACAAAATCGTCTTGGTAATCCACCAAGGCACTCTACACCCACTGAAAACCCATTAGTTAGACTATGGCAGTTCACGATACAATCGGTGATTTCCTCACCATCATCCGCAACGGTAGTACCGGTCGCAAGGATGTCTGCATCACGCAGCACTCCAAAATGCGCGCCGCTATTGCAGCGATCCTTAAGCAAGAAGGCTACATCCGTAACTTTACGGAAGGCAAAGATGCACGTGGTTTTAAGACCATCGAACTGACTCTGAAGTTCGTTGGTAAGACTCCAGCCATCACTGGCATCGAGCGTCACAGTAAGCCAGGTCGTCGCCTCTATTACGGTGCAACCGAGATCCCACGTGTTCTCGGCGGACTGGGTGTTGCAATCCTTACAACTTCCAAAGGCGTAGTGCGCGCCCGTGATGCCCGTGAGTTGGGTGTTGGCGGTGAAGTGCTCTGCAAAGTTTGGTAATACTGAGACTACTATAATGAGCAGAATTGGTAAACTTCCTATCCCCGTCCTTGATAAGGCATCTGTGACTATTGACGGTCACACGGTCCGCGTCGAAGGCCCTAAGGGGAAACTCGAAAAGACTTTCGATCGTTCTACGAACATCGAGTTGTCTGACGGCGTAATCAATGTGACTCCTGCTGATAGCAGTCGTCATGCTAAAGCAATGTTCGGCACTGTCCGTTCTATCATCAATAATATGGTGATTGGCGTTGTTGAAGGCTACAAAAAAGAGATCGTTCTCAAGGGGGTCGGCTTCCGTGCTGTCCTTACTGGTAACGTTCTTGACCTTGCACTTGGTTACTCCCACCCATGCCTCCTGACAATCCCAGAAGGTATCACCGTTAAAATCGCTGAGAATACAAAGCTAACAATCGAAGGTGCTGATAAGCACATGGTTGGCGAAATCACAGCGACTATCTTTAATTACTACCCAGCCGAGCCTTATAAGGGCAAGGGCGTCCACATCGTCGGCAAATACGTCCGTCGTAAGGAGGGTAAGAAATCCGCTTAATTGAGGCATACATAACATGAAACTCGATAAGAAAAAATCTCTGTTACAAAAGCGCAAATGGCGCATTCGCAAGAAAGTCAACGGCACTGCCGAGCGTCCTCGTCTTGCTGTCACATTCTCTAACAAGCATATCTATGCGCAATGCATCGATGATGTAAAAGGCCACACTATGGTCTACGTTACATCGCTTACTAAAGATTCCACTCTTAAGGCAAACGCTGAGAGTGCACTTGCACTCGGTAAGACTGTTGCCGAGAAGGCAAAGGCAGCAGGCATCGAGTCTGTCGTTTTTGACCGTTCCGGTCGTCGCTACCACGGTTGCGTTAAATCATTTGCAGAAGCTGCCCGCGAAGGTGGTCTACAATTCTAGGGTTACCATATGAGCAGACAAAATAGATCATTCTCTCACAAGAAAGAGCCAGAAGAAGCACCAGAATACGTTGAAAAGGTGGTTCACATCAACCGTTGTGCAAAAGTTGTAAAGGGCGGTCGCCGTTTCAGCTTCTCTGCACTCGTTGTCACAGGTAATCAAAAAGGCGAAGTTGGAGTCGGTTACGGCAAAGCTAAGGAAGTTCCTGAAGCGATCCGTAAAGGCACAGAACAAGCCAAAAAGAACCTTATTACTATCAAACTCCGCGGCGACACAATCCCACACCACGTGTTGGGTGAAGCCGACGGTGGTAAAGTTCTTCTTCGCCCGGCATCGGACGGAACAGGCGTAATCGCAGGTGGCGGTTGCCGCGCGGTTCTTGAGTCTGTCGGCATCAAGAACATTCTTTCCAAGTCTCTCGGCTCGAACAATCACCTTGCAATGGTCAAGGCGACAATGGCAGCACTCGTGCAGCTACGTTCGAACGAGGAAATTAAAAACGTCCGCTTTGGTGATAAAGCTGAAGCATAAGGATTATTATAATGAATCTCGAAAACATTCCTACAATTAAAGGGGCAACCCATCCTACTAAGCGTCTTGGGCGTGGTGAAGGTAGTGGACACGGTAAAACAGCAGGGCGCGGCCATAACGGTCAAAAATCTCGTTCTGGTGGTGGTATCCGTATCGGTTTCGAAGGTGGTCAAATGCCACTCTATCGTAAACTTCCATGTCGTGGCTTCAACAACTTCAACTTCAAGGTGAGCTACCAGCTAGTCAACCTTGGCCAGCTCGCAAAGCTCGATGGGGACCTTGTCTCTCGCGAAACTTTGATCGCAGCCGGTCTTATCCGTGACAACAAGCAAGGCGTTAAGCTGCTTGGTGACGGTGAAGTGTCGAAAGCATATACGGTAACAGTCTCTAAGGTTTCCGCCTCTGCAAAGAGCGCGATCGAGGCTGCTGGCGGCAAGATCGTTGAGGCAGTATCTACTGCAGCTGAAACGAAGGTAGAGGCTTAACCGCCGACGCCTTTAATCGCTTCGTTTGGAGTAACCACTCATGCTTTCTGCTTTTACAAATTCTCTAAAGATCCCAGAGTTGCGCCAGAAGATTTTCTTCACGCTGGCGCTTCTTTTCATCGCACGTGTCGGGGCTAATATTCCGCTACCTGGGATGAATGTCGGCCCAATCCGCGAGTTTATGGCGGATCAAGCGTCAGCGAGTGGTGGTCTCGTCGGTCTCTACAACATGTTTACCGGTGGAGCGCTCCTGAATGGTGCTGTCTTCGCTCTCGGTATCATGCCTTACATTAGTGCTTCGATCATTATGCAATTGGTCGGTGCTGTATTTCCTGTCATTGCGCGTTTGCAGCAAGAAGGGGATGTGGGACGTCAGAAGATCAATCAATACACACGTTACTTGACCCTAGGGATTTGCGTAATTCAAGGTCTGCTCCTGTTGATTGCGCTCAGCACCAGCCCGGGCAGTATCATTGGCCAAGGCTTTAGTCCCGCGGAATATGGTGATGTCGTTATTGCAGGTAAGGTTCAGTTCCTGATCACAGGCACGATCTTCTTAACTGCTGGTTCCATGATCATGGTTTGGCTAGGCGAGCAGATTACTGAAAAGGGTATCGGCAACGGTATCTCGTTGTTGATTACGATCAGTATTATCTCTGGGCTCCCCGCTGCGGTCGCATCTGCTTATCAGATGTTCGTAGCGCCGGTGGGTTCTGAGAGTGCGGCACTTGGTGTGCCAGAAGGCGTGTTGATGTTGTTTCTACTGTTTGCTGTGACAGCTGGTCTCGTGGCTATTACTCAAGCGCAGCGCAAGATTCCAGTTCAATATGCAAAGCGTGTTGTTGGCCGTAAGGTCTACGGCGGGCAGAGCTCGTTCTTGCCGCTCAAGGTTAACTATGCAGGTGTTATGCCTGTCATTTTCGCCTCTGCGATTCTGATGTTTCCGACTCAGATCCTTAGCTACTTGGGCTCTGCCACTGGGATGCGCTTCTTCAACGACGTCGCTGATTCGCTCGGACGTGGTGAGGTGGCTTACTACCTAGTATTCGGCTTCTTGATTTTCGTATTCAGTTACTTCTGGGTGTCGATGATGTTCAAGCCTGTTCAGATCGCTGACGATTTGAAGAAGAACGGTGGTTATATTCCTGGCGTTCGCCCGGGTGAACCAACTGCTAAGTTCTTAGATTATATCATGACTCGCCTCACACTATTCGGTGCTTTGTCGCTGACTGTGATCGCTCTGTTTCCTGATATCCTTCTCTTCACTTACAATGTGCCGTTCTCAGTTGCAGTATTTTTCGGTGGCACCGGAATGCTAATTACGGTCGGTGTCTTGCTTGATACCATGCGCCAAATCGAAACCTACTTGTTGCAACGCCATTACGATGGATTCCTCAAGAAGGGCAAGATCCGCGGTCGTTCTGCTGCACGTAATAAGCAACTCGTTGATTCCGCTGGCTTACAGGATTTCTGGACTGCTTGGCGTCCGCTCTTGTTTATCGCCGTGGCACTCTTTGTCCTCGGGATTGTATCCTTCTTCCTTAACTTAAGTTAAGCTTCAGTCGATCGACTGACCTCCGAAGATGCATCCGTTCCAGTTGCCTCTCCGTTCCATTTCCTGTTCTTTGAATAATCCCCGTACTGCAAACCGATGAAAACGATTCGTTCCGACGAAGATATACAATCGATTCGCGAAGCCTGCCAAATCGCAGCAACTGTTTTAAAGCAGTTGGTCGATGCAGTCGGTGAGGGGATGACTACCTACGATCTCGATCAACTTGGCCGCAAGGCCATCGAGGCATTGGGGGCTGAAAGCGCTTGTTACAATTACCGTAACGGCGAACACGTCTTCCCTGCTTATACCTGCATTTCTGTTAATGAAGAAATCGTGCATGGTATTGGTAGCATGCGCCGCGCCATTCAAGGTGGCGACGTTGTTTCCATCGATGTAGTAGTTCGTTACCGCGGATTTATTGGCGATAATGCACGCACGGTTTTGATTCCACCAATAGTGGATGAGAACCAAGCACTCATTAACGCCACACGCGAAGCACTAGACTATGCAATTACTTTTGCACGGGCTGGCAATCGGGTGGGTGATATTTCCAATGCTGTGCAGCGCTTTATTATGCGTCACAACTACGGTATCGTTCGCGAGTTTGTAGGACATGGGGTAGGCGCTACGATGCATGAAGCACCGCAGATTCCTAACTATGGTCGTCGCGGGAGCGGTGCATTACTCAAGCCTGGTATGGCGCTCGCAATCGAGCCGATGATCAATCTTGGTGGCGCTGCTATCGAGATGCTTGATGATGGTTGGACCGCTGTAACACGCGATCGCAAGCCATCAGCCCACTTCGAACACACTGTCCTCGTCACTGGGGCAGATCCGGAAATCTTAACAATTCCGAAGAATTAACTTTTCAAACTAAACTTAACTGCTACTTATCACCGTTTTCCCGCAATCACGCGGGTTATATAACATCTTTTATCATGCCACGTATACTTGGAGTCGATATCCCCGCAAACAAGAAGCTAGAGTACTCGCTTCGTTACATCTATGGCATTGGGCCAACACGCGCTAAGGCAATTGTCGAAGTGTCTGGTTTCGATGCTGATCGCCGTGCCGGCGATCTAAGCGAAGAGGAGCTCAATCAGCTCGCATCTTTGGTTGCGGAAAAACAATACATCGTTGAAGGTGATCTCCGTCGTGAGCGCACTGCCAACTTGAAGCGCCTTTCGGCCATCCGCAGCTATCGTGGCGTTCGCCACATGCGCGGTCTTCCGGTTCGTGGCCAACGCACCAAAACAAATGCACGCACACGCAAGGGTGCGGTCAAGCCAGTCCGTAAGTAACCCAAGACCATCTTTCCTATGAGCGAAGAAGAAACAAAATCCGTAGAAGAAAAAAAAGTAGTTGTTGACGCAGCTGTCGAGGCTGAGGCCGAAGCACCTGTGAAAAAACAAGAAACTGCTGAAGATCTTCTCAAAAGTGATCTCGATGGTGTAAAAATCCGTCGTGCCAAGGGCAGCAAAAACATTACCGTCGGTATTGTTAATGTCCTCGCTACTTTTAATAATACTAAAGTTACTTTCAGCGATCCTCGCGGTAATGTCATTTCTTGGTCTAGTGCCGGCAAATGCAACTTCCGTGGTTCTCGTAAATCAACTGCATACGCGGCACAAGTTGTCACGCAAGATGCTGGTCGTGTCGCTATGTCGCACGGTATGAAGGAAGTCGTCGTCAAGCTTAACGGCCCAGGTATGGGACGTGACTCAGCTGTTCGTGCGCTTCAATCTTTAGGCATGGTTGTTACCGAGATTATTGATGTGACTCCGGTCCCTCATAACGGTTGCCGTGCTCCTAAACGTCGTCGTGTCTAAGGTGCTACTGCCACCTAGATATATATAATTAGTCTGCAGATAACCTATTAAGGAATAAAACTATGTCCCGTTACACTGGACCAACAACTCGCATCAATCGCCGCTTCGGTCAGGCTATCTTCGCGCCTACCAAGGCATTCGAGCGTAAGCCACACCCTCCAGGTCAACATGGACCTCGCCTTCGCCGTAAATACAGCGAATACGCGATCGGCCTAAACGAAAAGCAAAAGCTTCGTTTCATGTATGGCATTACGGAAAAACAATTCCGCCTAACTTTCGAAAAGGCTAAAAGCGTTCGTGGTGTTACCGGTGATGTGTTCCTCCAGATCTTGGAAACACGTCTCGACAGCGTAATCTACCGCCTTGGCTTCGCTAAGTCACGCGCTGGAGCTCGTCAGCTTGTTGGTCACGGTCACATTTGTGTGAACGGCCAGAAGACAGACATCGCTTCCTTCATCGTCAAGGAAGGCGACGAAATCGAAGTGCGTGAGCGCACCTCATCTCGTCAGCTTGCAACACGCAGTATGGAAGAAAGCCAAGGTCGCACCGTTCCTGAGTGGCTTACACTCAACACGGACGCACTTAAAGCGGTGATCAACCGCCTACCGTCTACAGAAGAAACTGAAAACAGCATTAACGTTCAGCTCATCGTTGAATTCTATAGCCGATAGTCAGTTCTCCTTCCATGACCTCTCTGGTCAGACATTAGCAATTCATTGTAATCAGTTAAAACAAAGCATATTATGCCAAAGCGCTTAGGAAAATTCGAACTTCCAAACCGGCTAGTAAAAGTCGAAGAAACTGCTTCCGACACTTTTGCCACTTTCCAGGCTGAGCCGTTTGAAACGGGTTACGGGCACACGATTGGGAATTCTCTCCGTCGCGTTCTTCTCAGCTCCATTGAAGGTGCAGCCATCTCATCGATCAAGATCGATGGTGTGCAGCATGAGTTTCAGAGCATTGATGGTATCGTCGAAGACGTTACTGATATCGTTCTCAACTTGAAGCAGGTTCTCCTCGTTTCTGAAGGTCGCGAAACCGCGAGCCTCATAATTGACGTTAACCGTGAGGGCCCTGTTACTGCGGCTGACATTCAACTCGACGCCAACATCAAGGTCGTCAATCCAGACCAAGTGATCTGCACACTCGACAAAGAACAGCGTTTCCTCGCTGAACTCGAAGTGCGTGTAGGCCGTGGTTATTGCGCAGGTGATGACAACAAGAAGGATGATCAACCGATCGGCGTTATCGCTATCGATTCACTCTTCAGTCCTGTCAAACTCGTAAAATACTCTGTCGAAAACACGCGTGTTGGACAAGAGATGGACTACGACAAGCTTATCCTTGAGATCACAACAGACGGACGTATCACTCCCGATGATGCCCTCAAGCAGAGCGCTGCAATCGTTAAGCACCACATGGACGTCTTCGATGAAGTATCGAAGGAAGACATCGAGTTCGAAAGCGAAAGCAAGGAAATCAGCGAAGAACAGAATCGCCTGCGTAAGCTGCTCAACATGAGCGTTAACGAAATCGAACTTTCTGTCCGTGCGGCTAACTGTTTGAACAACGCAAATATCACCACAGTTGGTGAGCTTGCTATGAAGTCTGAGCAAGAAATGCTTAAATATCGTAACTTCGGTAAGAAGTCCCTCAACGAGATCAAAGACAAGCTCGAGCAGCTTGGCCTCTCTCTGGGTATGAAAATCGACGAGCGCCTCCTTGAAAAAGGCACTGAGCTTTAATCCCGCCTATTCGGCACAAGTAATTTAGAACATGCGTCACAGCAAAAGAAGACATTCACTCGGGGTTTCCGGACCTCACCTATCCGCCATGATGGGCAACCTCTCAGTTGCACTCATTACACATGGTCGTATTCAAACAACATTGACTAAAGCCAAGGCGCTTCGTCCATTCATTGAGAAGATCATCACCTTCGCGAAAAAGGCAGAAGCCGCAAACGACACTGCACGCAAGTTGCACTACCGTCGCTTAGCGATCTCTCGTGTTCGTGATAAAAAAGCTGTTGCTAAGCTCTTTGATGAGCGTGCCAGCGAGTTCACTGAACGCAGTGGTGGTTACACTCGGATCTACAAGGTCGGTCAACGTGTCGGCGATGCTGCTGAAATGGCATTGATCGAACTAATCGATGGTAACGACGAGGGCTACTCTAAGAAGCCAGCAAAGAAGGCTGCTAAGAAAGCAACTAAGGTCGACGCGGCTGCAACTGAAGTGGAAGCTACTGAAGCGGAAGCTACTGAAGCCGAAGCAACTGAAGCCGAAGCGCCTGCAGCCGAAGCGCCTGAAGCCGAAGCGCCTGCAGCAGCAGCAGAAGAAGCACCAGCTAAAAAAGAGACGGACGCATAGTTCTTTTCATCATCATACACTTTCAAAAAGCCCGTCCAATAGGACGGGCTTTTTTTGGTTCATCATCGATTTGTGGGAAAGTCTCGATTGAAACGACAGGCCGTTTACCTAAAAGGCAACCAGTCCCTGATCGAGGGCTTGATTGGGCAATTGACCGCTATAGGAGTGTGGGCGATTCGGCCACATTGATTCTGTGTGGCTGCAAAAACAGGAGGGCGACTCGTCTTCCTCTTTAATCCGTTTCATACTAATCGGGGATCTACCAAAAAAAGCGCGGTCTCCGTAGAGCCGCGCTTGTGTGGTCAAAGTGTTGCGTGCCGTGCGGGGCTTATTTGCCGAATAAGCCTTTGAAGCTATTAGTGGCCTTTTCGAGGGCAGCCTCGCCTTGTTCGAGAGCGTCCTTGCCCCGCCCGCCAACAATGTCACCTGTATCTGCAATGGCGGGGCCGATTGATTCGAGCACTTCGGTAAGGATGAGGTCGATGATTTCTGGCATGCTCTTCTTGTTGCCGTCTTCGCCGATGTCATTCATCTCGATGCGTGGGAGTGGCACGGTCATGCCCGCGCCCATCAGACCTACGTAAACGGTGCCGTCTTCGATGACGAGTTGCTTGATGACGACTTGCTTTGCGGAGCTGTCTCCTGCAGTAACGGCTTGTTCTGATTCGGCCGCGGTCTCGTCTGCACTGCCAGTGAAAGCCTCGATATTTTGCATCAGCTCTTTGATGTTTGAGCTCATCAGCGTCTTTTCATAGCTGATTTCAGGCTTGTGGATGATGATCTTGTTGATGACGATCTTATCGCTAAAGACGGAACTAGTATCAATATCGACCACGACTTGGCCGAGGGCGAAGATATTTTGGCTCTTATAGCCATCAGGGTTGCCAACGTAGAGGCCGGTGATTGTGCCATTGCCGGAAAGAATAGAGAGATTCACCTCATCGAGACGCACGGAAGTTTGAGTGACTTGTGGCCCGAATTTTTCGACTCCAGTCTTAATGCTTTTATTTAAGGCGCTTGAGCCAAGGAAATAAATCGCGACCACAGCGGCAACTACCAGAATTACAAGGAATAGGAATATTTTTTTGATCATATACGTGTTGAGTTAATTGATTGATTGCGTGTCGAAGACTAGCGCATGATGGCTCTATGGCGAGCTTGAAAGGGATAGGAAGTAGTGTGGTGCCGACTGATCTAGTCGACTTTGAGCCGGATGAGGGTCTCGTCGCAGTCGCTGTGTTTGATGATTATGTCAAAGCGGGAGATGCCGGGCTGGCGATTTTGGCGATGGGAAATGCGTATTGGATGATTCTGCATGATGAGCGCTATGTGATTTGTGTGGTGAAAAATCGGTACGCAGCGATTAGTGCGGAGTTGGATCTATTGGTGGCCTTGGAGGCCGGGCGTGTGCGTGGTGCTCGCTTTGAGTATCAGGAGTTTGATTTCGGCTGGCGGTCGTTCGCTCTGTATGCTGCGGTATTGATCGCCTGCTTTGTGTGGCAAGGGCGTGCTGACATTGTCTCGGTGGGACGGGTGGATTCGGTGGCCATGGTCCAAGGTTCGCAGTGGTCGCGAGCGGTGACTGCGCTGACCTTGCACGCAGATGTGGTGCACTTGGTCTCCAATTTGATTTCGGGCATGGGTTTTGCGTTTTTTGTCTGTCGCTTTTTTGGTGCAGCCGCTGGTTGGTTACTAGTGCTGCTTAGTGGCATCGCCGGTAATGTGCTCAATGCGCTGGTTTATTATCCAGAGCTGCATTACTCGATAGGGGCGTCGACTGCAGTGTTTGGCGCGTTGGGTTTGTTGACGGGTATCGGCATTTGGGCGGCCGTTTTGGACCCGGATCATCGCCTGTCGTTGCCGCGTTGGTTAGTCCCTTTGTTCGGTGGACTGACTTTGTTGGGCTTGTTCGGCGTGGGGGATGGCAATGTAGATGTCGCCGCGCATATCAGTGGGTTCGTCTGTGGCGTGGTCTTCGGTGCGCTGGGGGCCTGCGTGCAACGCTGGTTCTCGGTTTTGCAGCGTTGGTCAGTTGCTTGCAGTGCACTATCCCTAGGCTTGCTGGCTTTGGCGTGGTACGCGAGGGCTGGGGCATGAATCTCAAAAGAGCGGTGAATTGGCTGAATTAGAAGTTAGTTGCTGATGCACTGTAGGTCATGAATCGATTCTCGTTTACCAATCTTGAGTAACAGCAATGGTATCGCAAAGGATTGATGAAGAGAATCTACATGCCTTGAGTCTCCACCACAGACTTTCGCCTCGCTGCTGAATCGAGCAAGATGTGCTTGGCAAAGTGCTTTACCTTCTGTTGGGAACTGGTTAGCTCTGTGATATGAGTAATTCAGGTCTAAGTCGACTCGAGGTAGGGCGTCAATCAATGCAGGCGGAGGCGGCGGCAATTCAACTCGCGGCAGAGCGTTTGGATGCTTCCTTTGAGCGTGCATTGGATTTGATCTTAGATTCCGGCAGTAAGTTGGTAATTTGTGGCATCGGTAAGTCTGGGCACATCGGCACGAAGCTGGCGGCGACTTTTTCGAGTTGCGGGATCCCTTCAGTATTCTTGCATGCGGCTGAAGCCATTCATGGAGATCTGGGGGTTTATCAGCCCGGTGATCCGACGATCGTGTTGTCCAAAAGCGGCAGTACGGCGGAGGTGCTGCGCTTGATGCCGATGTTTAAAAAACTTAAGTCTCCGGTGATTGCGATTGTCGGCAACATGGACTCTCCGATCGCGGCAGCAGCCGATGTGGTGCTGGATGGCAGTGTCGAACGTGAGGCTGATCCGCTGAATTTAATGCCGACGTCAAGCTCGACGGTGAGTTTGGCGATCGGCGATGCCCTGGCTGCCGCATTGGTTAAAGCGCGTGATTTCACCAAGGAGGAATTCGCAACCTTCCATCCAGGTGGACAGCTTGGCCGCAATCTGCTGATGACAGTGGCTGATGTGATGCACGCCGCCGATCAAGTAGCCTGCGCGCAAGCTGAAGAAACACTGCGCGAGGTGGTGATTCGGATGACGAAGTTTCCATTCGGTGCGGCTTGCATCGTGGATGCGGCGAATGGCTTGGCTGGAATTATTACAGATGGCGATATTCGGCGCATTCTTTCGCAGGAAGGTGACATTCTGAATTTCAAAGTGGGGGATTGCATGACGAAATCGCCGATCTCGACGCAGCCGAATGTGGCACTGGGCGATGCGGTGCGCATGATGGAAGATCGCAGTTCACAAATTTCAGTGTTACCGGTAGTGGCAGAGGGTGGCAAGCTGTTGGGTCTGCTGCGTCTGCACGATGCCTACCAACCGAGCTTTTCGTAAGGCACTGCTATGGGATCTCCATCTGTTGCGCCTCGTGAGTGGGCGGTTGTTGTAGTTGGCGGACTGACGTTGGCCTTTACGGCTTGGGGGCTGGCAGGTGTGCAGCTCTGGTCGTTACATACTTTGTTGGCGGGCGGCTTGTTGACCTGGCTATTCTCAGTCGTGCCAATGCCACAGAGGTGGAATGGGGCGGACGGTGAGCATGGTAATGCACAGAATGTAAAACGCCTGCTGAAGTTTCCGGTCTTTTGGCTGGGTGTGGCTTTTCTGGCCTATATTGCCATCCAGGGGTTGAACCCTGCGTGGCAGCAAGTGCGCGATGACAGTGGCTGGTGGGTTGAGGAAGTGGTGGCGGTGAGTTGGCTACCTTCTGGGGTCGATACCAGCTATGTGCCGATGAATGCGTTTCGGGTGCTGTCGAGTTTCGCGGCGGCGTTTACTGTCGTTTGGGGATTGTGGGTGGGAGTGCGTCGGCGCAGCAGTGCGGTGCTCCTGCTGTGGGCTTTGGTGATCAGTGGTGTGGGGATGGCGATCGTGGCGATGTTGCAAAAGTTCTCCGGCGCAGATGCGGTGCTGTGGACGGTGAAGTCATCCAACGCTAATTTCTGGGGTACGTTCTTTTATCGAAATGAGGGCGTGGCCTACCTGAACTTGATTATCTGCGCCTGTGGCGTGCTCTATTTCTACCATTTCAATCAAGCAGAGCGTCGTGGCCAGAGTGGCGGGCCGCACTTACTACTCTTTGTATTTGTGGCAGTTCTGTATACCTCGATTGGTTTGGCGCTTTCGCGGGGCGGGATTCTCTTTGGCGGCGTGATGATGGCTTGCTTCTTTCTCGCGGCTGCTGGGCGTTGGCTGTTTTCAAACTCGGCGCGCAATTCGATTCTGCTGACGCTGCTGATTGGCTCCTTGCTGGGCGGTGGCGGCTATATGATGTTTCAATACGTCGACATTCAGGATATTGAAACACGCTTCGGTGATATTGAAGCGACGATTCAGGCGGCTGATCAAGACTCGCGAGTGATCACGACCAAGGTGACTTGGCAGATGGCGCAAGAGGAGTTGTGGCTCGGATGGGGCGCAGGCTCATGGCGCTATATTTTCCCGATGTACCAGAAGAGCTATCCGCAGATTTACTATCAACGTTACCACCCCAAGCGTGGCTGGATTGGACGAAAGGTCTATCACTACGCGCATAATGATATTGTACAGTTTCTGTGTGAATATGGGATCGTGGGCTGTGGGTTTTTACTGATGATCTTTGGCTATTGGGTCTGGCATCTACTGTTTCGAGCATCGGGCAATACCTTATGCGCGCTGATGCTAATGGTCGGGCTCAGCACGGCATTTGGGCATGCCTTTGTGGACTTTATCTTTCAAAGTCCGGTCTATTGGCTCGCGCTCAATGGCTTACTTTGTGTCAGCGTGAAGCTGCTCTCACTGCATAGTGAGCGCGTCTATCGCTAAAGCAGCAGCTACGATAAGAATCGCGCCGTCAGTTGCTCGATAATGGTGTCGCGGGCTTCTTCGACGGTATCGACCACCTTAAATAGATCCAAGTCTTCCGGTGAGATCGTGCCCCACTCGACCAGCGCTTCGAAGTTGATCACGCTGTTCCAAAAATCACTGCCAAACAGCACGATCGGAGGTGCTGTGGCGACTTTGCCGGTCTGCACCAGTGTGAGTATTTCGAACAGTTCATCCATGGTGCCAAATCCACCAGGGAAGGCGACCAGCGCTTTGGCCAGCAATACAAACCAGTATTTACGCACGAAGAAATAGTGGAATTCGAACTGTAGATTCTCGGGGATGTATTCGTTCACGCCTTGCTCAAAGGGAAGGCTAATGCCGAGACCGATCGATTTGCCGCCGACATTATGAGCGCCGCGATTCGCGGCTTCCATGATGCCCGGACCACCGCCAGAGCAGATGATGAATCGGCGTTGATCTTTCTCTGGTAGGCTCATTGACCATTTAGTGAGTTCTTCGGCGAGTTCGACTGCCATCTTGTAGTAAGGCGCTGCTTTCACTGCGCTTTGCGCGAGGTGCAGCGCACACTTCTCAGCGGCGTTGAGATGGTCGGGGTCACCGATGGCGGCCTGTACGTCGTCTAGTTTAGCCTGTGCGACATCGATGGGCATGATACGGGCCGAGCCAAATAGTACGATGGTGTCTTTGATTTTTTCCTCTGCGAAGCGTAGTCCAGGCTCAGTCATTTCGCAGAGCACCCGAATATTGCGGGCGTCATCACTATTTAAAAAATTGAGGTCTTTATAGGACTTGATCGGCCATTCGTCACGGGAGCATTGTATAGATTCAGGCATAAAAATGGAAATGAATGATGGTTGGAGTGAATATGGCTAGATCCTATTTCACTAGCAACTGTTTCTCTGTTATCTTTTAGGGTTGCGAGCGCCGCTCTGGGTGAGTCTTCTAGACTTTTCTACCCCACCCGAGCTGTCCATATTTAGTATTTATGTATCTCAAAGAGATCGTCATCAGTGGCTTTAAGAGTTTTGCCGATCGCACGCGTCTCGATCTGCGCCGTGGGGTAACTGCCGTCGTGGGGCCGAATGGTTGTGGTAAGAGTAATATCGTTGATGCGATTCGTTGGGTGCTGGGCGAGCAGAGTGCGAAAGCGCTGCGTGGTGCGTCCATGCAGGACGTTATTTTTGAGGGCACCGATAAGCGCAAAGGCCTGCCAACCTGTGAGGTTTCGCTGACGTTTACCGATTGCGAAGCCGAACTCGGCACTGCTTTTAATGAGGTCGAAATCGCTCGCCGCGTCACGCGTGATGGCGGTAGTGATTATTATATCAATGGCAAGGCATCGCGCCTCAAGGATATCCAACGCTTGTTTGCGAATACTGGGGTAGGCCGTGTGTCTTACTCCTTCATGCTGCAGGGGCAGATCGATCAGATCTTATCAACTAATCCCGGCGAGCGTCGCACTATTTTTGAAGAGGCTGCGGGCATTACACTCTACAAAGCGCAACGCAAAGAGGCGCTTAGTAAGCTCTCCTTGGTCGATGCCAATCTCGCCCGTGTTACCGATGTGATCGAGGAGGTCAGCCGTCAAATCGGCTCATTGAAGCGTCAAGCTAGTAAAGCGTTGCGCTATCAGCGTATTAAGCACCGCCTGACTCACTTGGATTTGGCCTTTAGTTCGTATCGCTTCACGGGCTTAAAGTGCTCGATCGATGCGGTCGCAGTGCGCGCGAATGAACTGCGTAAAAAGCTGGAGACGCACACTGAGTCGATGGCCGCCGATGAGGCAGCGCTGGCGACCCAAAAAACCGCCCGTGCCGAGCTGTACGACAACATGCAGGAGCTACAGCAGCGCGTGTTTAATCTGCGCTCCGAGAAAGAAAATTCCGAGAATCAGGCCGAGTTCTCGGCGATTCGCATCAAGGACTTGGAAGCGCGTATTGCGGAATATCAAAAAGAGGTCCAAGGCCTCGAAGCGCAGCAAAACGAACTAGCGGCGCGTGCGCGAAGCGAGTCCGAGAATAAACAGTTACAGAGCGATGTAGTGGATGACTCCGATCGTATCTTTCGAGATCGCAACTCAGAATTGGTTAATTCCCAAGAGCAACTCGGTGAGATGGAGGCGCAACTGCAACAACGCCGGCAAGCTGTGCTGCAGGCCGAGAATCGAATCAATCGGGCACGCTCGCGCTGCACCACGCTCGAAGTCGATTTAAAGACTTATCAGGTCAAACACGCCGCATTGACCGAGGCGCTTTTAACGTTGAAAGAAGAAGTCGTGATTCTGGAAAAGGGGCATGCCGACATTCAACGAATATTGGCAAAGCGTCGTGAAGAGCAACAGCTTAGCGAGGTTGCACTAGAGAAAGCTCGCATCGACTCAACGGCGATTCTGCAGCAGTTTCGCACGATGCAGGAACAGATCCAGGAACAGGATCGAGGCATTGCACGTAAGACCGCGCAGCTCAATGTGCTTGAGGACTTGCAGGCCAAGTTCGAAGGATTTGGCGAAGGTGCGAAGGCGATCCTCGGCGATAAACTCCGCGACCTCGTGGCGAAAGACAGTGTTTCGATTATTTCCAAAGAGCTGAAAGTGCAGCCTGCCTACACCAGTGCTCTGCAAGCTCTACTCGGTCAGGCGGCGGAAGCCTTGTTTATCGGTGATCCGAAACAAGCGCTCACCGTGATCGATAAGCTCGATGCCGATCAACTCGGGCGTGCCTGCCTGCAGGTCAACCTTGAGGCGGGCTATAGTAAGCTGCCTGGCGTGAAGCTGCCAGACGGAATCGTGCCAGCCGCCTCTGTCGTGCTTGCGCGCGATTCCAACCTCAGCGAGGCCGTCACACGTTTGCTGACCAATTGCTATTTTGCCGAAAGCCTTGCGAACTTCGTTCGATTTTGGAAGGCGCACCCGGAGTTTAACTTCCTGTTGGTGGCGACTCAAAATGGTGAAATCATTGATTGCCGTGGTTTAATTCATGGTGGCCGAGCTTCTGGCAAGAAGTCTTCCAGTGTGATTGAGCGCGAATCTGATATCCGTAGGCTTCGCAGCGAAATCGACACCGAACGTAAGGCGCTCAACACTTTGCGCCAGCAATCCACGACTTTGGAAGATCAGCGCACTGTCGCTGAAGCGTCGGTTGAGGAGCAGCGGCAACGCCTGAGCGAACTCGCCAGTGAAGTGTCTGGGCTTGTCGCGGAAGAGCGCAACCAAGGGCAGAAAGTTGAGCACAATGCTCGCTCGCATCATAAGAGTGAGGAAGAGCTTGAGCGACTCGATGCGCATCACAGTGATTCTGTGCAAGACCTCGAAGACTCGAAGCAGGAGCTCGTTGCAGCGGAGCAAGGCTTGCTAGAGGAGCGTCAGAACGGCACTGATTTGGAAGATGCGATTGCACATTCCCGTGAGACTCGCGACCAAAAGCGCGAAGCTTTGGCAGACGTCCGTCTTGAATTGGCAGAAAAGAAGCAACGCCTCGAATCTGTCGATCGCGTGCTCGGAGAAGTGCAGCGCGAGACCGCGAGTTTGCAGAATCGTATCATCCGTCGTAGTCAGGAAATTGATACAATTAATCAGCAGATTGGCCAACTCAAGGGCAGCGGTGCTCGGGAATCTGAAAAGGGCTTCGAACTTGATAAGACCTTACAGGTGGCCGCCGGGCAGTTGTCCGAAGACCGAGCGGCAATTAAAGAAATGGATGCGATGATTGCTGGAATTGATGGCGGCCTTGCAGGGCGTCGCAACGAAGGTCGAACTTTTGATCAAGAGATGACTCGTCTTGAAATCCGCCTCGCCGAAGAGCGGTCGCAGATTGGTTTTATCGAAAGTACAGCTCAGGATGAGTATCAGATCGAACTGGAACGCGTTGACTGGAAGGCTGAACTGTGGGAGGGCAATGTGGAGTTTGATAAACGCGTAAATCTGGATGACCTAGATGACCCCGACAAGCTCGCCGCACAGCCGAAGCATGAGCGCCGTGATCCGACCGAAGAAGAACTTACGGAGATGGATGGCACGAATTGGAGCTTGATCGAAGAGGAAGTGTCTGAATTGAAGAGCCGTATTTCGAATATGGGCCCAGTGAATCTCGATGCGATCAGTGAATATACGGATTTGAAAGAACGGCATGATTTTCTGAAAAATCAAAGTGAAGATCTTTGGAATGCGAAGAATACATTGGTTAAAAGCATCGATGAAATCAATGAGACGTCGCAAAAGTTATTCCGTGAAACCTTTGATAAAGTGCGTGAGAATTTTGCCTTCACCTATGAAAAGATTTCTGGAGGTGGTGAGTCTGATCTTATTTTAGTTGATTCCGATGATCCACTGGAGTCAGGGATTGATATTATTGCGCGCCCTCCTGGAACTCGTTTAAAAAGCGTGACACTCCTGTCAGGTGGTCAACGTACGATGGCTGCGGTCGCATTGCTGTTTGCGATCTACATGGTCAAGCCTAGCCCGTTTTGTGTATTGGATGAGATCGATGCCGCGCTCGACGATGCTAATATCGGCCGCTTCTGTGAGACGCTGCATGGCTTTACTGATAAGTCTCAGTTTTTGATCGTCACGCACAATAAGCGCACGATCTCTAACGCAGATACGGTATTCGGTGTCACGATGCCAGAGAAGGGTGTATCGAAGTTGCTCTCGATGCGCTTCAATAAAGACACCAATCGTCCCGACTTAGCTGGTGTGGACAATTCGCAGCCGTTTTAAGTAGAGTTTTTTGCGTTCAATCCCGGCTGCGTTGTATTGATTACTAATTCGTATTCAGAATAAGTGAGATCCGTTCGGCGGTGCTTTCGGAGCGTTGATTGGGCAGCGTATACTCATTCCATTTCCAGCGATCTAAATTGTTGTAATTGTAGTGGGTGACTTTATTTTTGTTAGGATAGATGGTTATCGTGGGAGGGCGGTAGTAGTAATTATTATACGGGGTAGTATAGCTGCGCAGCCCAAAGTTTGAGCGACTGAGTGCTGTGGTTTTATTGCGTAGTTTTTCGGTTTCAAGGCGTGCGGCTGCAGCTTGTTGCTCGGCGAGAGCAACGCGGGTCTCAAGTTCGGCAATTTTATGTTGGGTCTTTAGTTCGGTCAGTTCGACTGCGTAGCTTTCCAGTGCACGGGCGATTTCACTCGAGACATCTAGCTCAGGGAAACGAATCTGAAAACTGCGCCAGTAGTCGACTCGATCGTTGGCTGGCAGTCCGGCGAAGGTGCTGCTTTGTCTTTTATAGGCTTTTAGGTCTTCACCTTCTTTGAGTCGCGCAGCCAAGAGCTTCTCTTGTTGAATGAGCCAGTCTTCTCGTTCGAGACGTAAGCGTTCTTGATCGGCGGCAAATTGCTCGTCACTCATGAGGTCAATATTTGAGACCTTATCGTCGCGTAGGGTGACTTCGCCTTGAGGGTAGAGCAGGAGGGTTTTGTCTCTGAGCTCAATGATGCCGACAGGCTTGCCGAGTGCTCCGATGGTTTGCTCCAGAGTCTGTGCCAGTTCGATCTTTGAGTTCGCGCTCCATAACAGTGCTGGGGCGAGTAGGGCGATGGCGAGTAGGCATGGCTTCATCATGATAAAAAAGATAGGCGAAAACGCGAAAATGGCAAATGCGTGCTTGCTGATCACTTTGATTGGCGTGCCGACGCGTCACGGAGACAATGGTCTCGATCAATCGCCAGTACTTTAGCTGTGAGCGTCTGCTGGATCGAGCGGTTTTTCTCTGGGCTCATTATTCACCGGGCCGTTGAGTAGTATCCAAGTAAGTATCAAGCAGCTCCAGTAGGTGATGGTGCCGACGATTTCGTGCATTAGGTGGTAGTGGTCCATCATTGATGGCGCTAACAGCACGATAATCAAAATACGTAGCGTGTTAAATAGAAAGCCGAGGGTGATGCCTGAGAGTAGATTGAGGGCAGTGTCGATCGGGCCGAGTCTGCGGTAGATTGCCAATAGTACCGAGATGAGTAAGCTCGTTAAAATGACGCCGAATCCATTGCACTCGGATGCGACATGAAACGGATGCTGGTCGACGAGGAGTATGAGCTGGGACGGTGTCGTGGCGCTGCTGCCTTGCACCCCGAGTTCGACTGTCTTGCCTACGGCACTCAGTGCCATAGCGCTCCATTCACCCGCGAGGTTGCGTAGCGGCCAGTCGAGCGGGGTCATCAATGTGCTTAGTAGTATGAACGCGCAGAACGTGCCAGTCGCTGTATAGGTAATGCGGCGCACGCCTTGGCCGAAGATGAAGAGCACCGCCGATGCAATGCCGAAGCAATAGGCTGGGATTGCAATTAGTGAGCTGATCAGGTAGAGCAGCTCAGACGAGGGCGGGATTGCTTGTCGCGAAATAACACAAAGTGATAAGAGCACATAGGATGCCAAGAGTGTGTTACGGGCGCTCTTGTTGAGGGTGAGTGGTTCTTCAACTTTGATTCGATTATAGAGGACGAGCAAAAAGATCGCCATGGCCAGCACGATCAGGGCGTGTAAGATACGACTCTGCTCATTAGCGGTTGCGGTGATCCAAAGTGTGATCGGCAAAAAGGCGACCCCAAGGCAGGTATACAATAAGCTATTAAACCAGAAATCGGATTGCGTGCGCTTTTCCTTAAGACTGGCGAAGATCTTCTGACGATTGGACATGTATGAATAACTTGGCCGGCGCGTGCCGAATGACAAGGCTATGAAACCATGGACGTGTCGGTAGAGACTCATTGAACCCGGGCGGGTTCAATGGCGATTTTTAAATAGCTGGTATCCCGCGCAGCAAGCTGAGAGTGGCTAGGCCGTAGGCCTGCTCGGAAACTTCTCCAGACTCACCTTTGGCACGAGTGAGCGCTTGGATCCGTGGGTGCGCATTGGCGGGGCAGAGGACTCGGTGGAAAGCCTCAAATATGGGAATGTCATTGAGATAATCTCCGACTGCTAGAGCGTGGTCGAGGTCGATTTTTAGGTGTGCGGTTAGTAAGTGAATGCCGTCTAGTTTATGGATTCCCGGCAAGATATCGATGTAGTTGTCTGATCGTAAAAACAGTAAAGGCTCGATGTGCGCTGGAGCGAGCTGGGCGCGGGCGATCGATTCGATATGTTTTAATAATGCTTCGCCATCGACTCCGCTCGGGATTCGGAAAGACAGGTTGGCTTGTTTATCAACTGCTGGGAGTGGAGTCTGGTAGTGTGCTTCGAGCAGCGCCATTCCATGATCTCGATACCAGTCGAAAAGGATTTGGATATGCGCTAGATTTTGATAGCGAGTAACCAAATCATTCAAACCGTTGGCAGCCGCCATTTGTTCGCAGTTGAGGTTAATGTCCCTCTGCCGATCATAGAGCGCACAGGCATGTTCCACCAGAAAATAGCGCGCCTTTGGCGATGTGAAATGTTTAGCGAGGTTGCGCACTAGGCCCCACGGGCGGCCTGTGTTAATTACGAAATGTTCGACCGAGGACTGATCCAGTGCGGTGTTAATCGTATCCAGCATCGAGATCTGATTGCTGGATGGCTCCCAGTCTTCAGTGACTCCAAAGGCCTCGCCGTCTGCCGGATTGAGGCAGCCATCGATGTCTTGAAAAATGATTCGGATGTTAGGATTCGTCACGTTGTGCAAAATCATTTCGAGCCAGTATCTGAGTGCGAGACTTATGTTTCATTCACAAAAAAAAATCGTAGAGCCGGTGAGCGAATCCGCACAGGAGCCTGTGGTAGATCAGTTGAATGGCGCAGAGTTGCCCGCCATTCACGACGGCGCACTGTTAGCCTAAAACTTCTTCTTGCCGCGCTCCCACGGTCGGCGGTCGTCGATCGCTTGTACGGCGATCGATTGGATGCGCACGCCAGCCAGTGCAGGGTGGCGACGTAGCTCTTTATAATTGGTGCCAGTGATCGTGAAGGTGAGCGACTGCGCGGTCTCGGTTTCGACGATTTGATGGTCGATCAGAAAGCTCAGATTCACGCGGGTGGAGCCGTATTCAATATCAATCATCTCGCGGAATTTATCGATGAAGTCCGTGGCGTTTTTTTCGTGAGGGTGCAGGATGAAGTTGATGCGCTGGATGATGCGTGGGATCGATTGCTCAAGATCAAATATCTCGTGGGCGGTGAGGCTCATCTCACCGTTGCGTCGACTGATCTGGCCGTGGATCAGCGCCAGTTTGCCGTCTTCCAGACGGGAGCCGTTTTTCTCATACGGGTCAGGGAACATGATCATCTCGTAACTGTGCGTGGCGGTTGCGAGATTGAAGACGGCCATCTGGCGACTGTCTTTGCGGGTGTATTTAATTTGTAAATTACTAATGATACCACCGATTCGGTAGGTCGTGCGGTCGTCAAAATTCCCTAGGTCTTCTGGCTTGGCGAACGTGTCGATCACGGTGTCGAGGCCGGCGTAGGCATCCATGGGGTGCCCCGAAATGTAGAAGCCGAGCAGCTCTTTCTCGTAGCGTAGCTTCTCGGTCATCGGCATAGCTGGCACGGTCTTACGCGACGGGCCGCTCTTTTTTTGGTCATCTGCATCGTCATCGCCGCACATCATATCGAACAGCGAGCTTTGCCCAGCGTCGCGGTCGCGGCGGGTGCTCTCGGCTTCGGCTAGTTCAGAGTCGAGGCAGTCGAGCAGGGTGGCACGGTCTTCGCCGAAAGAGTCGAAGCCGCCGGTTTTGACCAGTGCTTCGATCACGCGTCGGTTCACGGCTTTGTCGGCTGAGCGAATGATGAAGTCGGTGAAGTCCTCGTAATCGCCGTTGGCGTCGCGTTCGTTGATGATCACGATCGAAGCGCCTTCGCCCACACCTTTCATTGCCGCCATGCCGAAGCGGATGCTGCCCCAGTCGCCTTCGATGATTGGCGTGAAGTCGCTGCCGGAGTCGTTGATGTCGGGGCTGAGCACCGGCACATTCATCGCATGACACTCTGCGAGAATGTTCGAGATCTTATCGGAGTTACCTTGCTCGGAACTGAGCACGGCGGCCATGAACTCGATCGGGTAGTTCGCTTTCAGATAGGCGGTGCGATAACTGAGCATCGCATACGCGGCGGAGTGCGATTTGTTGAAGCCGTATTGCGCAAATTTTTCCAGCAATGCGAAAATCGAAGTGGCCGTTTTAGCGTCGATCTTGTTGGTCTTGCGTGCACCATCAATGAACACCTGCTTTTGCGCGTCCATCACGGACTTAATCTTCTTGCCCATCGCGCGGCGAAGGATATCCGCGCCGCCCAGCGTGTAGCCGGCGATGATCTGTGCGGACTGCATAACCTGTTCCTGATAAACTAAGACACCGTAAGTTTCCTCCACCAAATCTTTAAGCAGTGGATGCGGGATCTGCACCGTGGACGGGTCTTTCTTGCCCTCAATGAATTGAGGGATAAACTGCATTGGCCCCGGTCGATAGAGCGCGATCAACGCGATGATTTCTTCGAAAGAACTTAGGCCAATCTGTCGACAGAGTTGCTGCATGCCGCCGGACTCTAGCTGGAAGACGGCGGTGGTGCGGCCACTGTTGAGCAGGTCGAAAGTCGCTTGATCATCGAGCGGAGCGGTCTCGATGTTGAATTCGGGTCGCTGGCGGGTGTTGCGCACATTGGTCTGTGCATCATCAATAACGGTTAGGGTTTTTAGGCCCAAGAAATCCATCTTCAATAATCCGAGGTCCTCGCTGGGCCCCTTCGGATACTGCGTGGTCAAGTCGCCTTCCTGTAGAGTTACTGGAACCAGATTCGTGATGTCTTGGTCGGCGATGATGACACCGCAAGCGTGCTTGCCAGTATTGCGAATCATGCCTTCGATCACGCGACCCTGTTCGATGATAATTTTCGCGACTGGGTTGCGTGTGATCTCTGCGGCGAGCTCTGGAGATTTTTTTACTGAATCGTCGAGCGTGATATTCAGCTCGTCGGGAATCATCTTCGCGATCTTGTTGGCCTCGGCGTATTCGAGGTCATTCACGCGTGCGAGGTCGCGCACAATCATCTTTGCACCAAACGTGCCGAAGGTAATGATATTTGCGACGCGGTCTTTGCCGTATTTTTCGCGTACATAGTTCACCACTTTGTCACGCCGGCGCATACAGAAATCGACGTCGAAGTCGGGCGGGGACACACGCTCAAGATTGAGCATACGCTCAAATAGTAGACCGAAACTGAGCGGGTCGATGTCGGTGATCTTTAGCACGTATGCGACGATACAGCCTGCACCTGAACCACGACCTGGGCCGACTGGGATGTTTTGCGCGCGCGCCCAGTCGATGAAGTCCCAAACGATAAGGAAGTAATCAACGAAGCCGGTGCCGGTAATGATCGCGAGTTCGTATTCAAGTTGTTCGCAGTAACGCTTGTCGTCGGCCGAGACATTTTCCCAGTCGGTGCGACAGGCGTCGTAGTCGGTGCCATAGCGCTGCTTGAGCCCCTCTTTGCAGAGCTCAAAAAGGTAGAGCCCATTGGTCTTATGCTTGATGCGCTCGGCTTCACTTAGAGTGATCGGTTGATGGCCATCGCGAATGAGGATGGTGTTTTTTTGCACTTCATAAATATGCAGCACACGATCAAAGTTTTCGTGGTCGTTGCCAGAGTTGACTTCAATCGGACGTTCGTAAATTGGGTAATGGTCTTCACCAAAGGGCAACTTGACCTCGCACATTTCGGCGACAGCCGAGGTGTTCGTGATCGATTCGGGCACCTCTTTGAAGGCGAGCTCCATCTCCTCGCGTGATTTGAGGTAAAACTGGTGCGAGTCGTAGCGCATGCGCTTCTCGTCCTTGACTTTGGCGCCGGTCTGAATGCAGAGCAGTGAGTCGTGTGGCTCCCAATCAGTGCTATTGACGTAGTGCACGTCATTGGTGGCGACGACTTTTAAGTCAAATTCTGCGGCGATCTTTAACAAGCCAGGGATGATGCGGCGCTGCTCTTCGATGCCGTGATCCATGATCTCGATGATGAAGAAATCCTTGCCAAAAATATCGACAAACTGGGCCGCCGCGTCGCGCGCGTTGTCGTATTCGTTCTTCAGTAGGAATTGCGGGATGACCCCCGCCAAGCAGCCGGAAAAACCGATCAGCCCTTCGCTGTATTGAGCGAGGGTCTTCATGTCGGTGCGTGGATTGCGGTAGAAGCCTTCGGTGTGCGCTCGTGAAACGATTTTGCAAAGATTCTGATAGCCAATGAAACTACGCGCGAGCAAGCCCATGTGGTGGGACTTTTGCTTGGCGCGCAATTCGTTGACCGTGGCGAGCTCTTGTTCGTAGATGAGATAGACTTCACAACCGAGCAAAGGCTTAATCCCATGCTTCTCGGCCTGCTTAAAAAAGCTGGTCAGGCCGTAGAGCACACCGTGGTCGGTGATCGACAGGGCCTTCATCCCTAGCTCTGCCGCACGTGAGCAGAGCTTATCCGTCCGCGAGCAACCATCCAACAGACTGTGATCAGTGTGGACGTGAAGGTGGACGAATTCGCGGTCTTTTTCGGACATGAAGCCCTAATACTGGCAACCTCCCGCCGACTGTAAAAGTTAAAACGGAGAACTTATTCACAGTTGTTAACGAGTTGTCGATTTTTAGTGTTTTATTTGGATAAAAGTTGTAATGAATTTCGGTCTGAACTGATGCATAAAACTATGAAGCCTTCTAATCAAATTCAATCAAATCGATGGGTGATCGCACAGCGCTGGTCACATGTGCAGTTCCTGAGCTTTCGTTGCGATCTTGAGGCGATTAGGGATCAGCTCCCTTACGGTCTGGATCTGGATCTGTTCGATGGCTCTGCATGGTTGAGTATCGTGCCTTTTTACATGTCGCACATTCGCTTCCCGGTAACGCCTGCGCTGCCTTTCATTTCGCTGTGGGAGCTTAATCTGCGCACGTATGTGACTTATCGAGGGCGGCCTGGGGTGCTTTTTTTGACCTTGGATACCGACAGTCGCTTAGGGCAGTTGATTGCCACGCGCGTCTTTCATTTGCCGTATCGAGTGCGCAAAATGACGGGAGACGTACAAGCTGGGCGTTATTCGTTTGCTGCGCCCGATTCATTCTCGATGGAGTCTGAAGTTGGGCCATCGGTCGAGGCGGATGCATTGGATCGCTGGCTGGTCGAGCGCTATCATTTATATACGACCGACGGCGATTCGCTGTATCGCGGGGATGTGGCGCATGAGGCCTGGCGACTGAGGCAAGTCGATGGCCTGCATTGGGAGGACCGACTGTCGCCTCAGTTTGGCTTCGATCCGGCGATCGATGTGCGGGCGCGTTATGCGGAGCCGATCAATGTGCGATTTAAACCTTTTGTGAAACTACCTGAAATTAAACGATGATGAATCGAGATGAAATTAAGGTGCTACTGCACCATCGTGAGCCTTATTTAATGGTTGATCGTATCGATCTCCTGACTGCCCACGCGGTGACGGGGGTGAAGGTGCATCGCGGCGATGAAGCATATTTGGCTGGCCACTTTCCCGGTGCTCCAGTTGTGCCGGGGGCAATGTTGCAAGAGCTCTGTACGCAGTCCGCTGGTGCCTTAATTACCAAATACTATGCGCCAATAGAGAACTACGATAGTGAGCAAACGAAAGGTCACGCATTAGGTGTGGTCAGTAAGGTCGCTTATGCCAAATATATGGGCATTGTGAAGCCTCAGCGTGAAGTGTTTGCGGAGGTCGAGTTTATCGAGCGACTGGGACCGTTGTTTAAGTTTAAGGCAAGGGTGCTGCAAGACGGTTGTATTAAGGCCAAGTTGATGTTTAGCCTGATCAATCTCAGTGATGAGCATTTATTTTAAAATCTGAGAGTGGTCTGCTCGTCAGCGCTCGAATGATGCCGCCTTCGGCGCGCTGGGCGCTGCCGTTGACCGTGCCGTTCCGTAGTAGCAAGAGGGTGGCCTCATGATGCTAGGAGTCATTGATTTGCGCTCGAGTGGTGTACGCGATCTAGCGCCGATTGATCCACGCTTCACTTTCAAATCGTTCGCGCTCTTGTTGAATGCGGAGGCTGTTGAACAGGGCGCGGAGATCTTCGTTGGTGCCGAGGAGGATCGCGAGTTGGCTGGCGAGGGCTTGTTGAAATGCCTCGGCGAAGGTGTGGTAATCGAACTCGTCGGGCAGTGCGCGACGGTCGATTGACCCTTGCACGAGTAGTCCTTCGCGCGAGCGCTTCATGGCGGCGCCGGCGATTTTTGTGCCGTCGGGGCGGGTTACGTCGTTAGCAGTGGGTTGCAGGAAGCACTGGTCGGGGGCGTCGAGCGCGGGTGGTGTTTTGTCGCATTGGCGTGGACACGGCGCGAGTTCGGCGGGGACAGACTGGGCTTGGAGCGCCAGCTGCATGCAGCTATGGATAGTTGCGTAGAGCTCGGTGGCAGGTGCATGCGCCGCGGGTAAGTCGGTTTGCAGTACGAGGGCGTAGGTCCAGTCGTTGCGGTGATCGACGATGCCGCCGCCGGTGAGTCGTCGGCAGAGGCGTAGGTCTTCGGTGAACGTGGTTCGAACCTCCGCGATACGTTGAGTGTAGCCGAAGGTGATGGCTGGCTCGGTCCATCCGTAGTGACGAAAGACGGCAATACCTGATGGCAGGGTGTAGAGTAGCGAAGCGTCGATGGCCATATTGGTCACGGCGTCGCCAAAGGCGTTGGGTAGAATGATGAGCGGCACAGTTGATAGGGGCTAGTGATCGGCTGAGCGCAGCGGCTCGACGTGGGTGAGCTCTTCGAGTTGTTCTTTGAAAGTAGCGGGCTTTGTTTTGAGCTTACTGACGATCGGATGTAGATTGAAGGTCAGATTGCTTGGCCGGTTGGCGAACTCTGGATCATCATTTTTACAGACGGATTGCACGCTATTGAGTGGCAGATTAAAATGCCTAAGGATGCGTTGCCCCATTTCGAAGCGGCTCATGGTTTCCGCGCCTGCCCAATGGAAAATGCCGTGTAGGTCGCGCCGCTCGCTAAGTTCGAGCAGTACTTCGGCGACATTGGAGGCGGAGCAAGGCTGGCGGATTTCGTCACAAAAGAGCTTGGGCTGTTCGCCGCGTGCGACGGCGGCGAGGAGTTTTTCATGCACGCTGCGTTGGCTGTTGATACTGTTGCCCATCAGGATGGGAATGCGTAGGACGACGGGGTCTTCTGAGTTGTGCTCAAGTACTTCGCGTTCGGCCATTAGCTTTGTCTGCCCGTAAAGATTGGTCGGGCAGGGCATGTCGGTGGAGCGGTAAGGCTCGGAGGAATGCCCATCGAATACCATGTCAGTCGAGACGTGTAGGAGGCGGGCGCCGAGGTGAGTCGATAGCTGCGAGAGGTGGCGCGGTAGGGCGACGTTGATCTTCTCGGCCAGTTTGGCGTCGGCATCGACATCCGCAGGCGACGAGATTGCGGCACAATTGACGATGGTTTCAGGCCAAATTTCAAGCGCGAGGGCAGTGATTTTATCTAGCTGTTGTGCGTCAATTTGAATGCTACGCTCGATGCCGCGCGCGATGGGCTCGGTGGTGTTATAAAGTGCGATGACTTGATGCCCGCGGCGGATGGCGGCCTCGGCGTAGGCATTTCCGAGCAGGCCTGAAGCTCCAGTAAGTAGAATTTTCATAAGTATGGTTTACTGGTTTTTGTTGCAATCGGCCTTTGTCAACGCAAGTTCAAACCTAATTACATAAATGAAATACGCTGAACTCGCGAATGCCGGAGTGCATACACAACCGGTCTATGAGCCCGGAAAATTAATCGAAACGGTCGCTCGTGAACACGGGCTCGATTCTGCAAATATTGCCAAGCTGGCCTCGAATGAGAATCCGTTTGGTCCTTCTCCGAAGGCAATGGCCGCTGGAATGGAGGCGTTGAAGAGTGCGCACCTATATCCGGATGGAGGATGCCAAGAATTACGGCATAAGATCGCCGAGCATCGTGGTCTCTCGCCGGATTCGATTTTAGTCGGCAATGGTTCGAATGAACTCATTGAGTTGCTGGGGCATGCTTTTTTGCGTCCTGGGCTAGAAGTGGTGATGGGGGCGCAGGCCTTTATTGTCTATAAGTTGGTGGCAAAGTTGTTTGGTGCGACGCCGATTGAAGTACCGATGGCTGACTTCGGCCATGACCTAGACGCAATGCTGGCGGCAGTGACGCAGCGTACACGCCTATTATTTGTGGCGAGTCCGAATAATCCGACGGGCGTGGCGAATGCGGCGGCAGATTTGTTAAAGTTGGCTGAGAACTTGCCGGAGCATGTGATCCTTTGTTTAGACGAGGCTTATGCGGAGTATTTAGACGAGGCGCCGGATTTGTCGGCGGCGATCTATGCGGGGCGAAAGGTCGTGTGCTTGCGGACGTTTTCGAAGATTTATGGGCTTGGTGGCTTGCGTGTTGGCTATGCGTATGGTGCCCCAGAGGTGATCGCGCTGCTGCATCGAGTACGTCAGCCATTTAATGTGAATGCGGTGGCGCAGGCGGCGGCGACCGCGGCACTGGATGATTTGGAGTTTGTTGCAATGTGCCGAGCCGAGAATGAAGTGGGCCGTCAGGTGCTCTGCGAGGGGCTCACTGCACTTGGCTTTAAGACGGTTGGTGGCGCGGCGAATTTTGTGCTGTGCCGGGTCGGCAGTAGCGCAGTTGTGTTTGAAGCGCTGCAGCGACGCGGTTTGATCGTGCGGCCTTTGGCGCCTTATGGAATGGCTGATTTTGTGCGCCTTACGATCGGGCGGGCTGAGGAGAATGAAAGGCTACTAGGCACCTTACGTGAGTTACTTGAAAGTGGTGAGATCGCAAGTGTCCGATGAGTGGGGCGTGGATCAACTTTTTCGTTTCATTGAGCGCGGTAGCGCTGATGTTGGTATTGCATGCGTTTTTGGTGATGTGCGAAATCAGTTTGGTGAAGTTTCGTTACGGGGGGGGGAGTGCTCAAGCGCTGGAGCAATTGATGCGCCGGCGTGGCATTGCTCGCCTGATCGAGAAGAGCGATCAGACGGGACGTGCGGTTCGTTTTAGTAAGACGCTTTGCACGGTTGCGGTGGGCTTATTGCTCATGCCGCTGGTGAGCGATTTTTTTGGCCTGTTCGAGCTGGCACAGGTGCCGGAGCGCTGGTTGGTCGTGTTGCTGTCTTTTGTGTGTGCGACGTCGGTGCATTTCCTGTTTGCAGAGATTTTTCCGCGCGGTTTGGCAATGCGTGATCCGGTGAAAGGGATTCAACGTTCTTATCGGGTGTTGTGCGTCTTTCAGATTTTAACGTGGCCTGGGATGCTCTTTTTTCGTGGCTTGAAGCGGATCCTGTTTCGCCGCCTTGGTGTCGACGTCGAGGATGAGTTGAATCCGCTAGATTTGGATGTGCAAATTCGGGCGATGGGTGAGGATAGCCGCGCGCTGTCGCCAGTGGTGCGGAAGATTGTGAACCGAGCTTTGCAGATGCAGGAGTTAGTTGTTCAAGATGTTCTGTTACCGCGTAGTCAGGTAGTCATTTGTGATTTAGAAGAAGACTTTCATGCGAACCTGAAAGTAATGAAGGAGGCGGGGCATACGCGCTTCCCTTTGTGCCGCGGGAGCCTCGATGACTGTCTCGGGATCCTTCACATCAAAGACATGTTTCGCTTGAGTGGGCCATTAACTGCGGTCGATTTAGTGAAGCTGAAGCGTAATGTTGCGACCTTTGATTTGGAGACGCCCTTAGAAATTGCCTTAGAGCGCATGTTGCGGGCGAAGTTTCACATGGCGTTGGCTGTGGATGAATTCGGTGGCATCGTCGGCGTTGTCACCTTCGAGAGTATACTCGAAGAACTCGTGGGGGAGATTCAGGATGAATTCGATAGCGAAGAGGATCAGATTCGAGCGATACGGGCGCCGCACTCCTATCGTATTTCTGGGCTGACGCCGATTCATGATCTTGAGGAGGCGCTCGGTATTGAGATCGAGAATGACGAGGTATCGACTTTCGGGGGGTTGATTACTGGCGAGTTGGGGCGCATCCCCGCGCGTGGGGATACCCTGTCGCTTGCTGGAATGCGAATTACAATTGATGAAGTCGACGAGCGTCGCGTGATCGCAGCTCGTGTGGTGTATAACCGCAGGGCGGGGGCGTCGAGCTAGGCGCCCCTGATGATTGTCGAGGTCAGATTTAGCGCGGCGCGGTGGCAGTCATTCGCTTTGCAGCCGCAGCTTCGTAAATGCTGGTGGGACCTCGCGTCAGCCGCGTTTAGGAGACGTTGATCGTCTGCAGGGTTTGTGCGGCACTCTCGCGAAGGATTGCGTTCAGCTGGAGTAGCAAGCTCTCGCGGCTTGGAGTGAAGATAAAGCGGTCGCTGCCGAGTTTATTATAGGCATCGACGATTATCTCCATCTTTGGGCGACGCATCTGTAGAAGGCGTGTCAGCAGGTGATTGAGGTTTTCCGTATTACCTAGCCCCAGCTCGACTCTGATGAGTTCAGACAGAATCTGTTGATTCGCTGGCGTCCGTTGCATAGCTGTGTTAAGGATTTTTTGTGCTTGCGGAGCCCTATCTATGTTTGTGAAACGGCGAGCGACTGCTAGATAAGTCTGTGGAGGGTTGTTGCTCTCGTCGATAAAGTGCTGTAGGTAGATTTCGCCTAAGTCTGGGCGGTTGATACCATAAGATGCAACGGCTCGCAGGCTGTTGAAGATGGCCCATCGTTGGCTCAGCCAGCCAGGACGTTCTTTGAGCAATTCTTCGCAGAAGCTGAGCGCGCCCTCGTAATCTTTGCTTACTAGGTGAGATTCGATTAAAAGTAGCGCGAATGAATCCACTGCAAATTCGTTCTCCAGTGCTTCTTCGTAAGTTCGGCGGGCGAGGTCGATATTACCGGTGTCTGCTGCAAAGTTTGCGAGCGCTTGGAGCGCACTTTCATCGTCGCGGAATTGGTTCAGCATGCGTTGCGTTTCGCGTTGTTCGCGATCAAAATCTCCGGATTTATTGTAAATGTAGAGCAATTCTAGGCGTGGAGCTGCGCTCAGTGGATCTTTGACGTTGCGGAGAATTGCATAGCGGCGTGCTTTATCAATCTCGCCTACTTCGCGGTGATAGCGACTGAGCTGCATAAGTAGCGGCTCTGAATTTGGGAATCGACGCAGTGAGTGCTCCATCTTTGTGATCGCGGCGATTTGATTGCCGCGATCCCAGCTGATTTGGGATGAAAGTAGGAGGCCTTCTAATGACTCAATCAAGTTATATTCGATGATGTAGTCATCGGCTTGGTCGTAGTTGCCGCGTAAGTAATTGGCACTCGCGGCGCCGTAAGCCAAAGTACGATTAATGTCGTTTGGGTCAGGCTCTTCTGGGAGGTATTTATTGGTAAGCTCTTGAACTTGCTCGTCCATCTGGTTGCGCAATAATACGCGCAAGGTCTGTTTGAGATAGTCGAGGTCTTCGATTCCTCCTAGGTCTAGGCCTTTGACCATCAAGTTCGCGGCGACGTCTGGGCGCTGGATTGCTAGTTCATAGAATTCTGCCAAAACCTTACGGCCTTCTAAGTTTGAGGGAGAGCGTGCGACGCCTAAGCGCAAAAGGCGCAGTGCATCACGGTAGTTGCCCTGTTTGACTTCTTCGAGGCCTCGCTTGATGTGGTAGTCGCCCATCTCTTTGCGGTGTTCATCGATGCGAAAAGGGAGGCCAATCATGCCCGTTAAGGTGACCTCATTAAAATCTTTTTTGTATTTAAAATAGCAGAAGAGGGTACCAGCTGTCGCGACCCAACCGGCAATGAACAAGGCCAATAGAGTTGTCAGCATGCGTCCCCAACGCACGACGAGGTGTATGCGCCCGTCGGCTCCTCTGCGTTGCACGACGAATCCGAGTAAAATAGGATTGTCGCGATAAACAGGGTTTTTGGGTAATTTTCTGTGTTTCATCATAAATAAAAGCCCAAGCAATATACCATATATTATGATGCGTTTTATAAATCCAGACAAGCTCAAAAAGTCTCATTTTGGAGCTTGCATTTTGCCGGCGAGTTCTACATTGTAGATGATTAGTAATTATATTAGTAATTATGTCACTGGCTTATAGTGTGTCAGGTCGTGATTAAGGTTTAATCCAATCCAATCCAATGAAGTTGTCTTATTTATGAAAATCAAGCAGTTTTTACCTTTTGTAGTAATCTTAGCCTCTGTCAGTTCGCCTGTTGTTGTGCAATCCGCACCACTTATTTCGATTGGTGATGATATTGATATTTTCTTCAATGGATTGTCTTCTGTTCGATGGCAGTCAAATGTCTTTTACGATGAAGCAGACGAGCAGGATGATGTTGTATTCAAAGTTTCTCCCGGATTTGAGATGGATGTCGGGCGTGGCCTGTCTGATTTAGACCTGAGTATTATTACGCGTTATGACATTATTCGTCATGATGAGTTGTCTGATCTGGATAATGAGCTGTTTCATTTCAAGGCAATTAGTTCATATAATACCAGTCGTTGGGACGTGAGTGGGCTTGTCAGCTTCAGTGAGGATCAGTCGAGTGGTAAGGATGAAGATGCCAATCAGGATGGTCAAATAAATGAGTCGGAGAGCACTATAGCCAATTTGAGTGGAGAGTATCGTTTGTCGCCTAAATTCAGTGTGGGGTCTGGAGTGAATCACTCTAACAAGCAGTACCAAGATCAGCCGGGGTTGGCTGACCGTGAGTCGTTCAAGGTTCCGGTTGATGTTTTTTATGAGCTCACACCGAAAGTTGATTTGAGTATTGGCTATACATATACTACCACCGATGTGAGTGGAACTATGCTCGGAGATACTGTAAATGGCAGGGAAGTGGGTAGCTATGATAAAGAGGATCATTTCTTTAATATTGGTGCGCGTGGCGACTTGCTCCCAAAGTTGAGCGGGTTCTTTAAACTCGGTTATCGCACCTCTGATTCTGATGATTCAAGCATACAGACTTTTGTGACTGGTATTCCAGGCGCGCCAACCAGCACCAATCGCGATTCCAGGGGAACGATGGGCCTAGATACAAGTTTCACTTACTCAAACACCCCGAAGCTAACGACGGCGCTTACGCTGCATCGTGGATTTGATGTGGGCGGTACGGGGGAAGGGACCACTAAGACTTCGGCAAATTTGAGCGCTCGCTACACGATTAATAGCAATTATTCAGCGAGCGCAAAATCCGGCTATACTTTGCGTGAGTATGAGACTTCAGGTCGCGAAGATAATGTGTACAATATGGGCTTCCGTTTGTCATATGTCCCGAATCAACATTGGCGCTTCAGCACCGGCTACAGTTATAATGAAAATAATTCTAGTAAACTAGGCCAAAGCTACGAGGCACACATGGTTGATCTTTCAGCATCGCTTCGCTACTAATTTTTGAATTCCCCTTGTCCTTCGGGTCGAAATGCCTCCCTTCGGAGGCATTTTTTAATTTATGAAACATTTACTCTCTTCATTAGTGCTCTATTTGTTGTGCTGCATCGTGGCCCTGTCGGGGCAAGATACTGGCGCTGGTGGTGCCGATTCGTCCTCGTCGAGCAGTCCAGGCGGTGCGATAGGCATGGTCGTTGGGAGCAATTACGTGCTTGAAGTTTCGGACGTAATTGAAGTCGATGTCTATCAAGAGCGTGATTTGAATAAGTCAGTCCGCATTGAAGGAGACGGCACCGTATCCTTGGCATTGGTGGGGAGGGTAAAGCTTGCGGGGATGACAGTCGGAGAGGGTAAGTCATTGATCACTGATTTGTATAACCGCGATTACTTGGTGGATCCGCAAGTTTCGTTGCTGGTGGTGTCTTTCTCGCCTAAGGTAATACATATTCTCGGTTCAGTGCGAGCCCCTGGCGTGGTAAACATTCCGCCAGATCGTGATTTAACTCTGACCGAAGCGCTATCTATGGTCGGTGGGGTGACGCGTATGGGGAATCCCAAGGCGATTAACATTAAACGGGTGGATCAGGATGGCCGTACTAGACAAATGGAGGTTAACTTCTCTAAGATTGTGCGAGATCCAGACGTGAAAGATGTAGTGATAAACGAAGGCGATACCATTTGGGTGCCTGAAAGAATTATCTAATTTGCATTAAGAATAACTATGAAAAATGATTATGTGAGAGGCGCTCCTGACCCGAATTCGGGTGGTTATGGCTATTCTGATGGAAGTTATGGTGGCCCTGGCTATGGCGCCGGCGGTCCCCCTCAACGCTCTTTCAAGGATTATGTTCTCATGTTTCGCGAGCGAGTCTGGTATTTGACTGTTGTGTTTTTCATTATCTTTACCGGCTCTATTCTGTATACCTTTAATAAAACTAAGGTGTATACTGCGGTCGCGATGGTCCAACTGTTGCGCGATGATCCTTCGGCGATGGCGAGTGCAGAGCTGGAGCCGAATCAAATTCGAACGGCTGAGGATTTAAATACACAGATTAGTGTTTTGAATAGTGGCACGATTATCAAAGGGGTGGAGCGTCGCCTGCAGGATGATGAACGTGAGCGGTTCATGGCACCTTACGCAGATGCATTGAGCTTCACTGGACCACTTTCTCCAGCAGAGCTGTTAGGCATGAATCGTAAGGTCATGCCGCAGCGCATGAGTCTTATGATCGGCGTAGGATATACGCATCCTGATCCAATAATTGCTGCACGCGTTGCCAATCTGTTTGCTGATGAGTTCATCAATTATAATTTGAATCTGAATGTTAGTGGTTCGATGAAAGCGGTTGAGGATTTGCGCATGCGTGCGGATCAGCAGAAGGAACGAGTTGAAGACCTTGAGTTGAAGTTGGCGGAGTATCGTGAGGAGAACAATGCGGTGTCTCTGGATAGTAGTGAAAATATCGCGTCCACTCAACTCGCACGCTTGAACGAGATTAAACTCAATACTAAGAACTTGAATGATAACCTCGAGACTCGGTGGAATTTGGTCGAGAGCTACCGCCTAGAGGGGAAGAATCTTTGGGAGTTGTCTTTTGTTGCCGAGCAGTCGCGTGTTTCGAACCTATTGGAACGTATGTCTGGGACGAAAATTCAAATATCTTCGTTGTCCAAACGTTATCGTGAAAAGCATCCTGTGATGATTCAGCAGTTGCAGACCTTGCAGGAGTCTGAAGCAGAGTTGGCGTTGGCGGTTGCGAACTCGGTCGATAAGCTCGACGCTGGGTATGCTGAATCGAAGAGCAATTTCGAGCTTGCCAGTCAGCGACTTGCCGAGAAAGAGCTTGAACTAATTCAATTGAGTAAGACGCGTGTCGAATATAGTTCCTTAGAGCGTGAGATGAATGTGCAACAGGGCTTCTTAATGGCGCTGGTTAGTCGAATGACGCAAGAGAACGCGGCGGTGAACTTGAAGAATCCAAATTCCCGTGTGATCGATGAGGCCTTGCCGCCACTGCGGCACTCCTCGCCGAATATTGTGATGAACTTAGCTGCCGGTTTTTTTGGTGGTTTGGCGGCAGGCGTAGGCTTGATTTTTGTGGTCAGCTTTTTAGACGACCGTGTGAAGAGCGCGTTCGATATCGAAGGCGCGATTGGGCTTTCGATGCTGGGCGTCGTTCCACGGATTAAAAAGTTGGATTCGAGTTCTAGAGCACAGGTAGTGGCTTCGAATTTCGATCGCCACGTGACTGAGTCGTTTCGTTCGATTCACTCTGCGCTGAAGCTTAGTGATGAGAGTAAGAATGCGAAAGTGATCGTGACGACCAGCACTGTTCCAGGAGAAGGGAAGTCTTTCATTAGCTCGAATCTGGCCCTAACATTTGCGAATCATGGCGAAAGAACCTTGCTGTTGGATGGTGACCTTCGCCTGCCGAATGTGGCACGATCATTACAGTTAGAGAATGAGTCTGGTTTGTTGGACCACATTGAGAAAGGCGTGTCGCTGGATGAGGTGATTATGGCTGGAGTATATTCGAATCTAGATGTGTTGCCATCTGGGGGTATCTCGAAGAATCCAACGCAGGTGCTCAATAGCGCCAAGTTTGAGGCGATGCTGGTTGAATTGCGTGATCGTTATGATCGGATCGTGATCGACTCTCCACCGCTTGCGGCGGTAAGTGACGCACTTAACCTGCTTCCGCTGGTTGATGGTGTGATATACGTGATTAAGTTTAATACTGTGAAGCGTAAGACTGCGGTGCAGAATGTCCGCCGACTTTGGGAGTCGAACACACCTGTGTTTGGCGCGATTCTGAATGACATCTCGACTGCAAACGCGAGTTACTACTACTCCGGCTACTCCGATAAGGCTTATCAGGATTATTATATCCGCCAAGATGTGGAATTAGGAGAAGAGTTTGCTGGTTCGGTGGAACCTGAAATGGCGCCTCGGTCTTAGGTGACCACTTCGAGTTAATTGATATAAGACCCGCCGTACTCGGCGGGTCTTTTTTGTGTTTCACCTTCGATTGGTGCTGCAACGCTTACGTATTGCAAGCGAGGCGAGGTTTTCGTGGGACCCGCAATTTTATCATTTTAGAGGCAATATGAAGGAGTTGAGGGGCGTCTCTTCGACCTATCTTTACTTTAAATGCGTTCAAATGTAAACGGTAGTTCGTCCCCCACCTATGCAAATGTCTTTGATTAAGTTATTCTGCTTGGATGCAATTCGAAGACTCAAAAGTCATACTCTTTCACGGCGTGTTGGATTTACGCAAGGGAGCCGCAGGGCTGTTAGCTCTAGTGGACGATCCTGAGCCTCATACGTGGTATCTGTTTAGTAATTGTTTGCGCACGCTGATGAAGCGCGTGCGCCAGAACAGCTCTGGGGGCTGGATGGGGACTCGCCGTTTAAAGCAGGGGCATTACTGCTGGGTGGAGCATAGTCGCGGCACTTCGATTCTCGATGCAGCTGCGGCAGCGGACTTGTGTTCGGAAAAGAAGCCAAAGATTTACGATTAATTTGTTTTTATGCTTCCATTTTCAATGATATTAAAGCATCGTTTATTAGATTAGCGCAGATCTTACAGTTGAATCACTTTTGGCCTAGCGGGAGGCATGGCAACGCGAGCACAAGCGCTTACTTCGCCGGCAAGAGCGAGATCGGCGGAACTGGATCGATTGACTCAGTTGATCGGAGCGTTGCGCCAGGAGCTCTTTGGCACAGGGCGTGGCGAGAAGGTCGACCATGCTCAATTGGAGATCCAACTGGGACTGGCCGAAGCACAACTGGTCAGCCTTTAGGCTCAGAGTAGCGAGGAGGAGGATGCACAGATCGACGATCTGGTGGTGGGGTCTAAGGAAGAGGTCACCGAGCGAGTCAAACGCTTCAGTTTACCTGATAACGTTGAAGAACGCACTGAGCGCATCATATCAGAGGAAGTGCTGGCTGCGCCGGAGGACTTTCGTGAGATCGGCAGGCCAGAGGTGACTGAGATTATCGATCTGGAGCCTGCTAAATTTATTAAGATCAAGCAGGAGTTTCCTCGCTATGTGCGTAAGGGAGATCGCTCCAGCGCTCCACTCACTGCGCCGCGCCCTCCACGAGTGCTCTTGGGCGGCTTGGCCGCGGTCCGGTTGCTGGTGCATGTGATGCTTGCAAAGTATCTCGAACATATGCCGCTGCACCGCTTGGAGCAGTCTTTTCAGTTGCGCTCTGGAGTGAACATTAGCCGTAAAACGATGGGCGGATGGGTTCAACATGTGGCCGAGCAGTGGTTATCGTTGATTTACGAATCGATTAAAAGTGATGTGCGAAGTTCGCTTTATCTCAATGCAGATGAGACCCCCATCACTTGTCTAGATAGTGACTTTTGCAAAGGAAGTCGTAAAGGTTACCTGTGGGTTTACACGAATCGGCAAGGCGACTGTGTGTATGAATGGCACATGGAGCGCTCGGCAAAGTGCGCCGAGTCAATGCTCAATGGTTATCGCGGTCTCTTGCAAGCGGATGCTTACAGCGTTTACAGTTCGATCAGTGCCAAGGAAGGCTTCCTCATTGTTGGGTGCATGGCGCATGCGCGGCGTAAGTTCCATTAAGCATGGCACGATCATGACGAACGGTGCAGTGGCTGGTATATCTTACGCATTGGCGAACTCTACGAGATCGAGCGAGAACTCAAGCGGAACCCAGCCGGGGATGTCGTCGTCACACGAATAGCAAGAAGCCGCCCCATCCTTAAGCAGATTAAAGCGCAATTAGACATCGACCTTCTGACTCTCGACCACGAATCCAAAACCTACAAGGCAGTCAAATATACACTCAATATCTGGAACAACCTGTGTCGCTACCCTTACTACCCAGATGCAACCATTGACAATAATGCAGCTGAGCGAGCGGTGCGACCAACTAAGCTGGGCATGAAAAATTGGCTCTTCGTCGGTCATCCACAGGCGGGACAACGCTCTGCAATTATCTACACCATCGTCCAGAACTGTAAAACGCACGGCGTTGATCCACAGGCATACCTTCAAGATGTCCTTGAGCGATTACCGCATATGAAGACCACTGACCCAGATCTCAGGCTTCTTCAACCGAAGCTCTGGAAACAAAATCGTGCCAGTTTTTGAGGGGGACAAACTACCGGTTACGGTCGATTCAGTTGCTAGATCTGACAATGGTGGTCTTGCCAAAGTGGCTCCCAGTGCCTTGCGTCGAAAGGGGGCGTTGAGGCTTTTAGCCGTCCAGTTCACTCAGCGTCGAGCTTGGCAGCCGCGCGGCTGAGTCGATCGTTGATCGCATGGCCGAGTCCCTCTTCGGCTGCCTGTTCGATCCATAGCTGTTGGTAGCCTTGCTGATCGAGTCGTTGGATTAACTCAAATAGGTTGTGGGCGATTTCCTTGAGCTGACCTGTTTCGGAGAGCCAGAAAATATTGGCCTGACCTGTATGCCAGATGGGCTTTTGATTGTAGACGAGCGCAATCGCCGGTTCGGGCGCAGCGGCGGCAGTGAATGTCTCGCCGTGCGGGATTAGAGTGACGCGAGCTATTGGGCTGTAGTGCCTAGTTAGTAGGCCTGGGGCACTCTGAGGTGCAGTGTCGTTTGCGACACCACTGTGTGAACTCACGTTGACCTGTAGGATTTGGTTAATCTGCGCCTCCGTCACTGGGCCGTGCCTAAGAATTACGGGTACTTGTGGATTGCGCAGATCAATGATGGTTGATTCGAGTCCGAAGTCGCAGGGACCACCATCGAGTACCGCTTTAATGCGGCTGCCGAGGGTATGCGCCACGTGACTCGCGAGCGTCGGGCTGACGTAGCCGAAGGGGTTAGCGCTAGGGGCGGCCAGTGGGAAGTTGATGCGCTTTAGGATATTGCGAAAGACTGGGTGCTGTGGCACGCGGATTGCCACGCTGGGCAAGCCAGCCGTGACCAGGTCTGGGATGCTTGTTTGCTTGGGCACGACCATGGTCAGGGGCCCTGGCCAGAAAGCTGCTGCGAGTTGGCGTACGCTATCGTTCGTTTCGATATGTGCCTCAGCCGCTTCTAAGTCGCTGAAGTGCACAATCAATGGGTCGATTAGCGGGCGGCCTTTGACCGCGAAAATCTTGCGCACGCTGCTCGCATTGAGCGCATTACCTGCGAGGCCATAGACGGTCTCAGTGGGCATACCGACGACTTCGTCGGCGCGCAGCAATTCAGCGCAGTGGGCTAAGTTCGCTGCGGTGGCTTCGAGGACTTTGCTGCTGTGGTCCATGGTTGATTGGAATTGTGGATATAAAAAATCCTTCCTCTGCTGAGGAAGGATTGGAAAGTCCTATATTCGTGACGCAGCTTACTGCATAGTCAGCATGTTACGACCCTGCTTGATGAGTTTCGTAATGCGACGCTGATGCTTTGCGGAAAGGCCTGTGTCTTTACGAGGAAGGATCTTGCCCGTTTCAGTAATGAAGCGAGAGAGTTGCTCTACATCGTTGAACGTTAAGTCCATCGGGTTGCGGGAGCGATTGAGTTTCTTAGTGTCTGTGCTCATAAAGCGAAGGAAAGTAGGTGTTCCAGGCACGGGTGCAAGTAAAATTTTCACCCTAGGTGGTTGTTTTGGTTTGACTGCAAGGCCTTGCTCGTGAGTAGCTTAGCAGTTTTTTCGGATGACTTCTAAAAACTCTGGCAGTACGGATTTCAATTTAGCGGGCCCAATTCCTTTAATATCGCGGGCTTCTTGTTCGGTTTGAGGTTTCTGATTGGCGAGTTCAACGAGTACCGAATTAGGAAACACAGTAAACGCAGGTTTGCCGGTTTTAGCGGCCATCTTGGCACGATGGCCGACCAGTAGTCCATAAAGATGGCGATCCAGTATGCCTCCCAATTCGCGGCTTTTGCGATTGGAGGGAGTGGTTGAGTTGCCGCTTTTATGCCTAAGCGCTCCTGCGGTGCGTTCGGGCAGTTCGAGGTCGATACGTTCTGTGCCACGCATGACACGGGCGCCCGTGGGCATTAGTTGAAGCAACGGGTAGTTCCCCTCAACGACAGTCTGCACCAGGCTGGCGCGTTCAAGGCATTCGAACAGCGCATCCACGTAGGCGCTGCCTTCAGTCTTGAGGATGCCGTGTGTGGATAACTCGTCGAGGCCACTGTCGCGGATCGCGGTGCTTTGGCTGCCAAGCAGGCATTGGATGATCTTTCGTTTGCCGAAGCGCGGCGCCCACTCATCGGAGCCGAGGTGACGACTCATGCGTGCGACCCCGCTGAGGGCCTTCTGCACGAGTGTGAATTCGTCTTTGCTCGGCTCGCGGGCGGCGCTATTCTTGGCCTGCCTACAATTGTCGCAGCGCTTACAGTCTGCGCCGTTGCGTTCGCCGAAGTAGTCGAGGATCCATTTTTGGCGGCAGCTTTGCGCATACGAAAAGTTGATCACGGTCTTGAGGCGCTCTTCGTCGCGAGCCGCTTTAAGAGCCAGCGCTTGGCCATCAATCGGTAGGCTGTTGCCACTTTGCCCGAGTCGCTTGATGCGTGTGCCCTTTAGGCGTTTGCCTGGAATGTCGAATCGCTCGATCCAACCTTGCCGAGCCAATACCGAGATGGCGGTACTGACTGCCATCGGGTTGACTTTACGGCCAACGCGCTCGCAGAGGTCGTCCACGGGCAAACGCACTTCGTGCTGCGCGTCACTTTCCGCGCAAAGTAGGTCAAAGATTTCGGCGATCAGTGCTTTGCCGGGATTGGCGCCGTCGATAAAAAAGTCCTGCACGCGCTTGTCCGCATAGGAAAAAAGCATTTCACACACGGAGGGCTTGCCGTCGCGTCCGGCGCGTCCGCCTTCCTGATAGTAGGCCTCGACGCTGCCGGGCATTTCGTAGTGGCAGACGAAGCGGATGTCGGAGCGGTCGATGCCCATGCCGAAGGCATTGGTGGCGACCACGATATTGGCGCTGCCGGTCATGAAACTCTCCTGTGCGGCACTGCGGTCGCGATCGGAGAGGCCGCCGTGGTAACGTATGACAGAGCTAGTTAAATGCTCGATTTTACTGGCCACGGCATCGACCGATTTACGCGTTGCACAATAGATGATGCCGGTCGTGTGTTGCTTGATCAGCGCTTGCAGCGCTTGCATCTTGTCGTTGTCCGAATTGACCTGACGCACTCTGAAGCTCAGATTGTTACGCGAAAATCCCGCTACGAACTCGGCGGCATCCTCCATTTCGAGGCTCTTCTTGATGTCGAGTTGCACATCCGGCGTCGCCGTCGCGGTCAATGCAATGCAGGGCGGATTGCCGATGGCTTTTCGCGCTTCGCCGAGGCGCATGTAGTCGGGGCGGAAGTCGTGCCCCCATTGTGAGAGGCAGTGCGCTTCGTCGATCGCGAACAGGCTGATCGCATCTTTCGACAGTGCATTGAGAAATGATTGTGAACGAAAGCGCTCCGGGGCGACGTAAACGAGTTTCAGTGTGCGCTTGCGGATGCCATCGAGTGTTTCCCGTTGTTGCTCCAGAGTTTGTGAGCTATTCAGTAAGCCAGCGGGCAGACCGCGAGCTTGCAGCGCATCGACCTGATCTTTCATCAGTGCGATCAATGGCGAGACAACTAAGGTGACGCCAGGGAGTAGCAGCGCGGGCAGTTGGAAGCAGAGACTCTTACCGCCGCCAGTTGGCATCACGACGAGTGTATCCTTCTTCTCTAGCACTGCGCGTATAATATCGCCTTGCGGTTCCCGAAACGCGGGCATCCCGAAATACTTTTGCAGTGCTTCTTCTGGTGTCATTGTTGTTGACTGTGCGAATGTTCACCAGTTTGCCAAGTCTAAGCTTTATCTATCTCTGAGCTTGATCGTTTGTTCGAGGGGACTAGGTTCGGCGCATCTGATTTTCGTTCTCGTAGTTCAATGGATAGAACAACTGTTTCCTAAATAGTCGATCTGGGTTCGATTCCCAGCGGGAATACCAGGCTGCGCATGGTGACACACTTGCGTGTGAGTGAGTCGAACCCAGATGGTGATCTGGGTGGGGTCTTCGCCTGCGGCTGCGTAGTCGATTCCCAGCGGGAATATCAGGCTGCGCATGGTGACACACTTGCGTGTGAGTTAGTCGAACCCAGATGGTGATCTGGGTGGGGTCTTCGCCTGCGGCTGCGTAGTCGATTCCCAGCGGGAATACCAGGCTGCGCATGGTGACACACTTGCGTGTGAGTTAGTCGAACCCAGATGGTGATCTGGGTGGGGTCTTCGCCTGCGGCTGCGTAGTCGATTCCGCGGGACCGGCGCGCAGGGACACCTGGGGAGAGCGCCCAGGGGCTGGGTGGGGTCCGCCTGCAGCGACGCGGGAACGGCTGTGGCTGCCGCGCGAATAGACTACCTAGGAGTTTGCCGCACAGCGCGGTATTGCCATAATTGTCTTCGCCAGTTCTGAGGATGAAGCTCTTTTTATCCTCGATGCCATCGCAAATGTGCTACGCTGCCTTTTTGTGAAGCAGGTTTAGAAATAGAAAACGCGGATTAGGCCTGACGTGACGGGGCATTTCCGAAAATTCAAAATAATCCTGATAGTTATGTGGTGGAATCTTCTATGCGAAGCTGAGTTTTCGCTTTCCAATATTAAGAAAATGACCTTCTGTATGGAGTCTAATGCCGAATTCTTCACAGCGAAAAGAACGCGTAATCCTGCTAATGATGATGGGAGTGCTGTTGGCATTGATCGTATTCTTTAGCAGCCTCATGGTTCAGACTTATCGAGAGTATAAGAACTTTAGAGTTCGAGAACTCAGAATTGAGGCGAAGCTCACACAAGCTCGAAAAGAGTTTGAACAAAAGGAGATGTATTTGGCGCGAATGCTGGAAGACTCAGAGTTTTTGGAGCGTGTGGTGCGCGAGCGGCTTGGATACGCACGTCCCGATGAATTGCTGTTCCGTTTTTCGGAGGAGCGTTGATTGGCACTGCGGATAAGGCTCCATAGGGGTTTAACTTTGATTTTACGCAGTCCGTGCATAGAGGTTTGCATTTTCGATGCAGCACTTTAGTCAATTTTGGCTCTAATTATGAATAATTCCGAATCAACCGCATCTCTCATTCAAGCATTTCAAGGGGCTGGCCAAGGGCAGGTCTTCCGCTATTTCGACGAACTGGATGGCGATGGGCAGGCTCAATTGCTTGCGCAAGCGGCGACGATTGACCTCGCGGAAGTCGATGCGTTGGTGGCTGAGCACATCAACGGCGAGCATTCGAGTTCGGTCGACCTTGATGGTTTGACGCCAGCGCCTTACACGGCGCTACCTGCGAATGGAGGTGACCAAGCGCAATGGGACGCCGCAGTCGAGGCGGGTTCGGCTGCGATTACAGCAGGCCGAGTGGCGGCCTTTACAGTGGCCGGGGGGCAGGGCACGCGACTAGGCTATGACGGGCCGAAGGGCACATATCCGGTGACACCAGTGTCACAGAAAACTCTGTTTCAGGTGTTTGCAGAGAAGATCGCACGTTCAGGTGAGCGTTTCGGTGTGACGATTCCTTGGTTCATTCTCACCAGTGAGATCAACAACGACGCCACGGTGGCTGCTTTTAAAGAGTCCGATTTTTTTGGAATTAACGCAGATTCGGTTCATTTCATCATGCAGGGACTGGTGCCGGCGGTTGATTATAGTGGCAAGATCCTGCTAGCTGAGAAATCGAAGATCGCGATGACCCCAGATGGGCATGGTGGTTCGCTGCGTGCATTGGTGCGTAGTGGTGCGGTTGCGAAGATGGAGGAGCTGGGCGTCGATTGCGTGAGTTATTTCCAAGTGGATAATCCAATTATACAATGTATCGATCCGGCCTTTATTGGTTTCCATGTGCTCGGGCAGTCCGAACTTTCGAGTAAGATGGTGCCGAAAGCTTATGCGCTCGAAAAGGTCGGTCACTTTTGTATGCAAGATGATGCGGCTCTGGTAGTAGAATATAGCGACATGCCCGATGCGATGCAGGAGCAGACGAATGCTGATGGCTCGATCCGATTCAATGGCGGTAGTGTCGCGATTCACATTTTCGACCGTGCATTCATCGCGCGAGCGGGCAGTACCACATCGGATTTGCAGCTGCCGTTTCACCGCGCGGACAAGAAAATCCCGTATGTTGGTGCGGATGGTGTGATCGTCACTCCGGAGGCTGCGAATGGTGTGAAGTTTGAGATGTTCGTGTTCGACGCGCTGCCGCTAGCAAAAAATCCAGTGATCATCGAAGCGGCTCGAGAGGATGATTTTAGCCCAGTGAAGAATGCCGAAGGGGTAGACTCGCCAAAGTCTTGCAAGCGGGACCAACTGCGTATGTTTGTTCGTTGGTTGAGAGCTGCGGGCGAAGAAATCGAGACGGATGAGTCCGGCGTGCCGAGCACCTGGTTTGAGATCTGCCACTTGTTTGCCGCGGATGAAGCTGACTTTGTCGCGCAATGGGCCGCGCTCGCGGATAGGCCTGCGATCGTCGAAGGTCTGATCATCGAGTAATTAATTATTTAGTATAGCAATCATTCACATCATCATCGAAATACTATGAGCATTATTGAAAAAATTGAAGCCGCCGGAGCCGCTGGTTCTCTACTTGAAAGCACAGTCGTCAATTTAAAGAAGTGGGCGAGTGCCGACTTTTTGCCTAACTGGGCTGGAGCGAGTATCGTTGAGCTGGTCGAAAACGGCGAGTGGGACGAGTTGAACGACCGCTTCTATCAGAATCTGGCGTTCGGCACGGGCGGCATACGTGGTCGCACCATCGGCAATGTCCCTGCGAGCGCTGAAACGGGCACACTATCCGCAATTGGCTCTCCCGAGCATGCGGCGGTGGGGTCGAATGTACTCAACGATTTCAATCTCGTGCGTGCGACGATCGGCCTGTTTCGTTATGTTGAGCAATACTTGAAAGACAGCGGCAGCTACGACTTACCACGCTTCGTGATTGCGCATGATGTGCGCCATTTTTCACGTCATTTTTGTGAGCTCGCGGCATCGACATGGTGCAAGCTGGGTGGCCAAGCATTGATTTTTGAAGGGCCGCGTTCCACGCCACAGCTGAGCTTCGCGGTGCGGCAGAATAAGGCGGCTTGTGGTGCGGTCATTACAGCTAGCCACAATCCTTCGCATGACAACGGCTTCAAGGTATATTTCGATGATGGCGCGCAAGTGGTCTCCCCGCACGCCGAAGGCATCGTCGATCTGGTCAATTTGGTGGAACTGTCCGAGGTGCCTGCATTCCTCGATGTCGACCTTGCTCCAGTCATCTCGCTTGGTGCCAAAGATGATGCGGCCTACCTGGACGTGCTTAAAGAGATGGTGATTGATGCTGAAGTGATGGAGAAGCAGGCACCTCGAATCGTATTCTCGCCCATTCATGGCACGGGCGCGATCAGTTCGGTGCCTGCTTTGAAAGAACTCGGAGTCGAAGTGATCGAAGTGCCTGAGCAAATGGTCCAAGATCCACGCTTCCCGACAGTTAAATCGCCCAACCCTGAAAATGCCGAAGCGCTCGCCATGGCGATTGCGAAGGCCAACGAAGTGGGGGCGGATGTGGTGTTGGCAACTGACCCAGATGCCGACCGTATGGGCGTCGCCGTGCGCGATCGTAGCGGTGAGATGGTGCTACTGACTGGCAACCAAATCGGCACAATCATGGCGGAGTATCGTATCTCAGTGCTTAAAGATGCAGAGATCATTCCTGAAGACGGCGGTGAAAACACGGTCTTGATTAAGACCTTTGTGACCAGTCCGATGCAGGAAGCTGTGGCGGATTGGCATGGCCTGAAGACGATCAATACATTGACTGGGTTCAAGTGGATCGGTGCCAAGTTGGCTGGCTACGAAGCGCAGATGAAAGCAAAGTTGATGGAAGAAGAAGGCACGGCCGTTGATTACGACGCGTGTGATATTTGGACACGTGCGGATCTGCTACTCGATTATTCGACTTATTTCGTCTTCGGTGGTGAAGAGAGCTATGGCTATTTGGCGAGCGACAAGGTGCGCGATAAAGATGCCAATGCAGCGGTAGTGATGTTCTGTGAAGTCGCGGCCTATTTAAAGGCGCAGGAAATGACTTTTCCTGAGTTCCTTGATTCCTTGTATTTACAACACGGATACTACGAAGAGAAGACGATCAACATCTACTACGAAGGCGCTGCTGGTAGTCAGAAAATTAAGAACATCCTAGAGTCTTATCGCAGCGCTGCGCCGAAGGCATTTGGCAATGTTTCGGTGTCTGGCTGTACTGACTTCGGCAAAGACGAGATTATTGATGCCGACGGCGATAAGATCCCACCTCAGGATTTCTACTTCCTTGAGTTGAGCAACGGTTACAGCTTTGCCGTTCGCGGATCTGGCACCGAACCGAAAATTAAGTTCTACGTGTTTGGTCGCAGCGATGTGCTTGACCCAGAAGACTTAATTAAGGTGAAGGCCGAGGCCGCAGTCGAAATGCAGCGCGTACTTGCTGCGATCGAGGCAGACGCACGTGTGCGTGCGCAGGGGTAAGTCGGTTGCATTGTAGTTTACGAAAAGCCGCGCCCGTCAGGGGCGCGGCTTTTTTGTGTCGCTTCTACATTTTGCTTTGGTTTTGACATTAGCCCAGCAATAAATTGCCAGGCTAATGTCAGAGATCCAGCTGGGATCGTAAATAAATATGAGCCAGCGGAACCGTCTAAAAGCCGTCCGTAAATACCACTTCGTCGTATTTGAGTTGGCCGCCACGTGTATTAGCGTCTTTGAGCGCTTTGCCGACTGGCAGCATCATGCCGATGATATGATGATCGGGAAGGTTGATGATTTCGGCGACTTTAACTGGGTCGAAGCCGATCATTGGGCAGGAGTCGTAGCCCATCGATTTGGCGGTGAGCATGAGGGTCTGTGCGGCGATGCCGATCGAGCGCATCGCTTCGTCGCGTGTTAGAGTTGAGTTGCCCTTGTAGAAGGGCTCAATCATCGGCACCAGCATCTCTTGTACTGGTTCTGGTGCGTGGACCCAATAGCGGCCCGCATTTTCGTAGGAATGTAGATCCGCGCAGAGCACGATAAGGATCGATGCTTCGCTGACTTGCGCTTGATTCCAGGCCGCGGCGCGGACCGCTTCTTTCTTCGCTTGGTCAGTCACGACAACGAAGCGCCAGTTCTGCATATTAAAAGAAGTGGGGGAGAGCAGCGCCAATTCGAGTAAGGATTGAATCTCGACTTCAGTCATCTTGTGATCGTGATCAAAATGTTTTACGGAGCGGCGCTGGTGTATTGCAGTAGTAGTATCCATTAGGCGAGATGTTGATTAGTTTTATTGAAGAATCAAGAGGCGAGCGCGGAAAGCTTGCGGACAGTACAAATATTGCTCTAGGTATGTAAGTTTTAGGCCTAATTGGCGTTTTTGTATAATGTCTACCACACTTCTATGGTTTCGTAATGACCTGCGCATTGACGACAATTCTGCTTTAGCCGCGGCGATTGAGTCCGGCGCAGAGGTGATACCAGTTTTTATCTGGTCGCCCGAAGAGGATGCGGGTTGGCCTCCCGGGGGCGCGTCGAAATGGTGGCTGCACCATGCGCTTCAAAGTCTGAGTTCGCGCTTAGCGGAGCATGGCTCAAAGTTAGTCCTTCGCCACGGTAATAGCTTGCAGGTGCTGCGAAGTTTGGTCGAAGAGACGGGGGCGACGCAGGTGGTTTGGAATCGTCGCTATGAGGGCCCGCTGCGTGCAGTCGATATGGACGTCAAACGTTCACTGCGTGACGATGGAGTTACGGTGGAGAGTTTTAATAGTTGCCTACTGAATGAGCCGCATACCGTCGCGGCCGGGGGTGGCCAGCCCTACAAAGTGTATACTCCTTATTGGAAGAAGGTTCACACCAGAGCGGTGGAAGCGCCTGTCGAGCCAGCTTTAGGTCGATTGCAGAGCCCCCTAACATGGCCGACATCTGTTGCGTTGCAGGAGTTATGCTTATTGCCAAAGGTGCATTGGTCCGCGGGATTGGCTGCGCGCTGGAGTGTGAGTGAAGCTGAGGCGCATCAGCGCTTGGCGACGTTTGTGCAGGGACCAATTGATGAGTATCATGTAAATCGCGATCGTCCAGACTTCGAGGGCACTTCAAGTCTAGGGCCTTATTTACACTGGGGCTTGATTGGCCCTCGGCAAATCGTCGCGGCGGTACGTGCAAAATGTGATGAGTCGGCAGAGGGCCCGAAGGTATATCTTAAGGAGATCTACTGGCGTGAGTTTGCTTACAACGTGTTGTATCATTTTCCAGAGACGCCGAATCGCCCGTTGCGACTTGAGTATGAGTCGTTCCCCTGGGAGACCGACGCAGTGACTTTGAAGCGCTGGCAGACTGGGCAAACGGGTTATCCGATTGTGGATGCTGGAATGCGCCAATTGTGGCAAACTGGTTGGATGCATAATCGTGTGCGGATGATTGTATCTTCCTTGTTGGTAAAGCATTTGCTGCAGGATTGGCAGGATGGAGCTCGTTGGTTTTGGGATACTTTAGTGGATGCTGACCTTGCGAGTAATACACTCGGGTGGCAGTGGAGTGGCGGTTGTGGTGCCGATGCGGCACCTTATTTCCGTATCTTTAACCCCATTATACAGGGGCAGAAATTTGATCCGGATGGTGCGTATGTGAAGCGCTACGTGCCGGAGTTGGGGAAATTGCCTACAAAGTATATACATGAACCATGGAAGGCATCAGCTGGATTACTTGAAGTAACTGGGGCGGATGTCTATCCTTCACCAATCATCGATCATCAAGCGGGGCGTGCGCGTGCGTTGGGCGCATTGGCAAAGTTTAAGGCATGAATAAGCATAATAAAACGGTATTAGTTTCTGGCGCCACTGGCATGCTCGGTAAAGCGCTGTGTACTGCGCTTGAGTCAAAGGGCCACTCAGTGCGACGGCTTTCGCGTGGTTCGACTGCTGATGTGCAATGGGATGTGGACGCAGGCACGATCGATGCCGGTGCGATGACAGGCGTCGACGTGGTGGTGCATCTCGCTGGCGAGCCAGTTGCGCAGCGCTGGACTGATGTCACTAAGGCTCGGATACTGAAGAGTCGAATTGGCGGAGCGCAGCTATTAGTGGGCGCGATATTGAAAGAGCCCACTCCACCAGATTATATTACCGCATCGGGGATTAATTATTATGGGCATCAATGCGCTGCTGGCATGACTGAGGGCTCGCCTTTAGGAGGTGGATTCCTAGCGCATGTCTGTGAGCAATGGGAGGGTGCGGCACAGCCATTAAAGGATGCGGGGATTCGCTCAGTGTCAGCACGAATCGGCATGATACTGAGCTCGCAAGGCGGTGCGCTGACGAAAATGTTACCAGCGTTTAAGCTCGGGCTCGGTGGGGTGATTGGCGCCGGTAGTCAGCATATGAGCTGGGTGAGCTTGCCAGATGCAGTACGGATATTGTTGCTGGCGGTCGAAGATACATCGATTCAGGGACCGCTGAATGTGGTTTCTCCAGGACCTTTGACAAATCGGGTATTCACTCAGAGTTTAGGGGCGGCGTTAAAGCGCCCGACCTTTTTTCCGCTGCCAGCGGTAGTCGTGAAAGCCCTGTTTGGGAAGATGGGAACCGAAGTGCTGTGCTCCGATGTCGGAGTGCTTCCGCAGGTGTTATTGGACCGTGGCTTCGAGTGGGATTTTACGGATATTAAGAGTTGCTTCGATGCCTGCATGGCTAAGCAGTTTTAGGTCAAAGGTTAATATAGATATGATTGATGTATTAGTGATTGGTGCCGGGATCTCTGGCCTTTTGTGTGCCTCGGAACTACAACGTGCTGGCGTCTCGACGCGGGTGCTTGATAAGGGACGTGGAGTGGGCGGGCGTATGGCGACTCGGCGTATGGGCGGTGGTCGTTTGGATCATGGTGCGCAGTTTTTTACGGTGCGCGAACCAAGCTTTCAAAGCTATGTAGATGAATGGCTAGAGGCTGGCGTGATTCAGGAGTGGTTTCGCCATGCCCCGTCCGATTCGAATGCTGCGGGTTATCCACGTTATTGTGGTCGGTCTGGTATGACTGATGTGGCGAAGTATTTGTGCGAGTCTTTAGAGGTGCATCGCTCACAGGCTGCGGTCGAGGTGGTGAGGACTGCGAATGCCTGGGAGGTGCGAACTGCGACCGGCGAGGTTCACCAATGCCGCTATTTAGTTGTCACTGCGCCTGTCCCGCAAGCGCTAGCGTTATTAGATACGAGTGCAGTCGATTATGCTGGGGTAGAGTTGGCCGCGTTGCGTGCCGTGCGTTACAACCTAGGGTTGGCGACTTTGGCGATCCTAGATGGACCCAGCGGTTTGGCAAATCACGGAGCATGCCCAGTTGAGGAATCTTCAATCACTTGGATTGCCGATAATCAACAGAAGGGTATTTCGATGGATGTGCCCGCAGTGACGATTCATGCGAGTGCCGATTTTGCGCAGGAGCACTGGGACTCGGCGGACGATGTGCGCGGTGCTCTGATGCTTGAAGCTGCCTCCGCTCATTTGCAGTCCTCAGTCCTCGAGTATTCCTGCCATCGATGGGGCTTTACGTTGCCATTAAACCCGTATCCACAGGCGTATTTCCATAACTCGGATTTGAGCTTGTTGCTTGCGGGGGATGGTTTTGGCGGGCCCAGGGTGGAGGGGGCTGCGCTGTCTGGTTTGGCCGCGAGCCGAGTGATACTCGATACGCGGTCTGGTGGTTAATTTTATTTGAGTCCCGGAATGAAGTTCCGCGGATCGTAGCTTAAGCGGATTTCCTGATCGTGTATGGTTCCTTTGAGGTTAAAGACTAGAGGGTTCGGCAGAGGTGAAGAGATCAGTTTACGAAAGGTGTTTATCGCGGAGTCAGGGTTACCTATATTTTCAAATAGCTTGACGCGCACATCCATGTTGAGTGCTTGATCAGGGATGCGCATCGTGCCCTGTGACCAGATCTTGGTGCGAGGGCCTTCGATGATTAAATCGGAGAAGTTGATCATCTCTTGCTCAACTGCGAATCGGCCAGTCATTTGGTCGAGGTTGAATGAGGTGAAACTGAGGCGCGTGTTTTTTAGCAAGCTGGATAGTGGTCCGAGTATCTGAATCGCGCCGAGTTGTTCGTTGTTAGTGACGAAGTCTCCGTATCCATTGAATGCATACAAATTATCTATTGGCCCTTGGACGTGTAGGTTTAGGTCTAGCGTCCCTTTACTGCGGATTGCTTCGTCTGCTTGAGCTTCGGACTGAGTCAAGTGCGCTTCGATGCCGTCGAAACTTGGCAGGTTTTTAATGGCCTTTGCTTGATTGGCGTCACGGAGGCTCAAGTCGATGCGCAGATTATTGCCGTCGTTCGGAGCGTTTTCGATGTCGATCTGCGCGGTGCCATTCCCATCGGCATATCCAAATTCTAGATCTCTGAGGTAGATGGCTTCTTTGCGGCTGTGCAGCTTGAACTGTAGGTGGTCGAGGGGCGTTTCCCTGAAAGTGATTGGCGTGTCGATATCGGCGTCCAGATCGTAGGAGTCGTTGTCTGCGTATTTAGGATAAGCATCGTTGAAGGTGACTCCGCTGAGTTTGACTCGTGGTAGTTTAGTGACTTCAAAATCACTGATAATACTGGCAATCGTGCCGCCGAATATTTTCGAGGCGATGTCGAGGGGCATCAATGAGTCGAAGTCGTAGCGAACCGATAGGGGACCACGGTCAGGGATTTTTCTAGAGGTGAAGCTGACATCGCCTTTCGCCCAACCGTCACCTGCTGTGGCATTGATGTTGTGCAGCTCGACGTAGTTGCCGCGACCGCGGACGATCATTTCGCCTTGGTCGATCAGCGCGCCACGGTACGCTGCGCGGTGGGCTACTGCATGGCCAAAGAAGAACACCTCAGGGGCAGGAACGCTGCAGCCATAAATAACGAAGTCGCCGTAGCTATATGTCGCTTGGCTGAAGTCGATATCTTTGAATATCTTAGGCCACCATTTTGGGAGAAGTGGGCTGTATTGTTCGGGGCTGGTAGAGCCAAGTAGAGTTATTTTAAAGTCATTGGTTATGTTATTCCGACTGAATGTAGCATCGATCCATTGTTTGCCGCGCTCGATGAGTATCCTGTCTAGCTTGAAAAGGTCTTCTTTGTAGCTACCTGCAGCGTGAATGCTATTAAACGTCAGCCCGTTTGCGGTGAGGTCATTTACATCGATCCTGAAGGTTGCGCTATTGAGCTTTAGCCCGTCGTCGATTGTGACTGCGAGGGTGTAGTGGGGCGTCGATCCAAACTCGAGTGTCGGTAGCTTTGTGCGTGCGGGTGTGGGCAAAAATGTGAATATATCAACGCTGCCGTCGGCTTGTATATGGCCACTCTTGGTTGCACTGTTGAGCGTCCCTTCAAATGCGACAGCACCTTTGAGGCCATTGGTAGAACCGCTGAATTGTAGGTCTGGATAGTTCGCTGGAGAGATAATGGCTTGGGAGCCTTCTAGCTCGACCCCATGTGTGGCAACTGACTGTGCGCTGATGGAAAGCTCGGGCCAGATGCCATCCATTAGGCCTTTCCAATGATCGGTGGCGACGTGTGCGGTTATTTGCTCGGCCGCAAAGTTGAACTTCGGGACGTCGATTACTTCCGCCCGCAGCATAAGCGGGACTAGGGGCGTGATTACACCATTTTGTAAGTTGAATTTGGTCTGAAAGTGGAAGTCCGTCCCTGTGGCGTAGGTGTGCTTTAAGTGTTCGCACGACAAGTGAACCGAGACGTCCAACGAGTCGTCGGCCCGCGCGGTTAAGGCGAATTCTAGGGTCGGTTGTATGAAGGGCGAACAGTGTTCTTTTTCTTTAAGGATGGCGGCGATCAGTTTGTAGAATCGTTCAATCGGGGGTCTTTCAGTATTGCCGAAGGATTGGAGTGGCAAATCGATGGAACCGCGCAGGCGGATGTCTGCGTGCTGAGCAGCAAATGAATTAACCCGAATCATGCCTTCGCCGAGGCTGATGTGAAAGGCGACGCGCTCAAGTATTGTGGCACGGTTGCCGTCAGGCGAGTAAATCGCCGGCATTTGTAGGGTCCCATTAGAGAGGACGAGCCTAGTCGGAGTGAATTGATAGGCGCCTTGATGACGCAGGGTGTATTGCAGCTCGGTGCTGTCGGCCGTCATTATCGGGTCGCTCATTTCGCTGTGATAGGCCCGCAGCTTCGTTAATTCGATTTCACCATTTAACTTCAGTCGGAAGCTTTCCGCTTGGATATAGAACCCGTCGATTTTTTGCTCTAAGAGCGTCTCATTTAGCCACTGCGTAGGTGCAGGCACATAGCCGTAAGTCCATAGGCACCCCGCGACAAAGGCCTGAGCTGAAAACAGTATCAGCAGCAATAAGTCGAGGCAGGGTTCTAATAATAGAAGTCCTCTCGCTCTAATTTTCCCCCACATAACGACCTGTTCGAATATCAATTATGGCGCGGCCGTGGTTTCGACTGCGCTGGTGGGCACCGGCTCGGGTACCGGGGTAATCGGCGCCTGTTGAGGGATCGGTTGATTTGAAGCTTCGGGAGGAGGCTGCATGTCATCGGTTAGAGTGTAGAGTGCATCTAGGGTGATTTGCGGGATCTCGAAGATTACATTGTGCAGACTTGATGCGCCGACTTGGACGGTTCCTGAGAAGCGCTTGGCGAATACGTAGCTGCGTGTGTCGCTGCGGTCTGTTTCGTCACCCGGGAGTAGGATCTCGGCGCTGAGTCGATAGAGCCAAGGTTGTGTCGTTTCGCTGCCGAGCGAATAGGCATCTTGGTATCCATCGACCAAATACGTTTTCACTTTGAATTGGCGAATGGCGTCCAGCAGCGTGAGGACGGCTTCTTGTTCTACCTCCGCGGTGTCGCTGAGTGCTTTTAACCAAGTGAGGTCTTGGTCCTTGAGTGTCTGTGAGAAGATGATTTGGCCAGTCAATAGATTCTCAAGTTGAATACTTTTGATTTTAGCGGCTTCAGGCAACGTTTCTAGTGTGCGCTTGCGATAGTAGGCTGCGTCGAGCGGTATAGTTTGTAGTGTGGATCGACGATCTACGGTGTAGATATATTCGGCTTTATCACTGCGGGCGTAGAGTTTTTCTTTTTCGCTTTTTGGATGAGCGAGTCGAAGGGTGGTCTGCTCGTCACCGAGCGTCAGTTTGATGCTGCGTCGTGGGGTGTTGAAGCCGAGGCGGTCAAGGTCAGTCGGAGTCGGCGAGTCGACTGCGAAACTACTGGCGCGTAGGTTTTTTAAATCGTCGATTAATTTAGCGATTATTTCGGCATCGGCGCGACGTGGCTGAATGTCGGTCTCGGCAGTACTTTCGATCACCTGCCAACTGCCGGTTTCAAGTTTCTGGAGGCGAATCTGGAGGTCGCCTTCGGAGAGATTAATCGAAGTGAGCGCGGCTGAGTCGAAACTCATGAAGCTACGCTCGCGCAGTGCTTCTTGAGCTTCGCGCAGCTCGTCGAACGGAGCCGCTGCGACGGTGAAGACTGTCGGGTTGTCCTCGATTCGTGCGAAATAGGTGGAGGTTTTCTCATCCTTTGTGGTGGGTGCCTGGTTGCCGATTAGAAGTGTCTGTTGCCGTTTGTTGCCGTGCAATGTGACGCGCATCGTTGGGTTTTCCAAACCTTGCAGAATAGGATCGCTCGCTTCCTGTTCCTTAAATTCAACGACTTTGGCAGCCGTGAGCTTGTTAATAGTGTTGGCAACTTGAGTGGCATCGGCCTCGGCGGTGAGGGGGGCTTCAAATATCCAGCCGTTGCTGGTCCGTGCGACACGAACTTTGAAGTCGGCATTGCCGACTGCCTCTGGTGCGCGAATCTGTAGGCTGAGGGCGTCGATTTCAAAGACGGGAATGTTAAAGATCTCGCGGTTGCGAAGATCGACGAGGTCAACCAGTAGGCTTTCAATCACTTGGCTATTGACGACGAAGACGTTTTTCTTGCTGGGGCCGAGTAGGTAGAAATTGTTGCCAATTTCAGTTGCTGTGCCGACGCTCAGCTCGATGGATTCGTCTTTATGAGAGATCGTGAGGTGTAGCTGGGGCTCGTCGAGGCCGTAGTCAGCCAAGGTCTGGCCAGTTTGTTTAATTTCGGCAACTGAGAAGGATGCTTCTTCTTCGAGAAACTGTAGCTGGTTGAGCATACGGTTGATCGCAAAGTAGTTTGCGGACCATTGCATGGGCGCGGTTATTTTCCAAGATGAGCCATCGTACTCAAGGATGCGTGGTGTATCGAGACCTTTAACGTTGAGTTCTATGCGGTCAGCTTCGATGACTTCACGGCCGATCATAGCAGAAAGGCCTTCGCTTTGTGAGTTGGCTTGTTCGGTCTTTTTATTGAGTGATAAGATCAGCCCAAAGGTGATGACGTTGAGTGCGAGTAGGAATAGTGTGAATTTGAATCGCATCGGGTTTAGTGGCGTCGAATGAAAAATACGAGGAGTCCGAAAATAGCAGTGATTGCGGGAATACCAGCAAAGTACGTGAGCATGCGCTGCAAGTCACTTTCGCTCATTACGATTTGATAGCTTTCTAGCCGGCGTGTCGGAATGTTAAGGAGACTGGTGCGGTCGAGCGACCAGTTGATCGAATTGATGAATAAGGTGTGGTTGCCGAAGGCGCGCAGGCGGTTGTTCGTGATGAAGTCGGAGTTGCCGAACACGATCATGCGGCCGCCTGGAATTGTGATGCCCAGCTCGGTGCCCGAGCTGCGGGAAGAAACGGTGGCGATACTGACAGGGCCCATCTGATCGCGAGAGGGGTCGAACATCGCAGGTAATTGCGTGCGGTAGTCGCGCTCGGCCCAGCTGTTTTCCGAAGTGCCGATCAGTTGACTGACTTGTAGGCGGCTATCATTGGCCGATGCCGGGTCGGTGCGCACGGAGCGTGGAGACCCGAAGAGGGCGGTGATTTGGTAGTCGATCAGTAGCTTCGTGATCGGATGCTCGGCGAAGCGTCGTATGATCAAGTCGCCGCCTTGCGCTTTGTAGTCGGTGCCGGTGTCTTTGACCAGTGTGTCTTCGGCGAGCACGCCCCAATCGAAGAAGAGCTCATCCATGCCATGGCGACGGCCTGGATCGATCATGATCACCATGCGTCCGTTGCGGTCGCTCATGTAGCGACGTAGCTTCTCGACTTCCTCCGGTTGGAGGCTGGCCTGCGGTGAGGGCACGACGATGAGTGAGGCGTCTTCGGGGACGTTTTCGTCGATCACGAGGTCGAGTGTCGCCAGTTCGAAGCTGCGCTCACGCAGGAAGCTCTCTAGTTGTGAGAGCCCGCGCAGAGCATCGACATCGTCGAGGCGCATCTCGCCGTGGCCGACTAGGAAATAGATTTTTTCTGGTTTCTTGGTGGAGACGTCGAGGATGGCGGAGGTGAAGATTTGCTCGCCGCGAAAACCGCGGACCTTGCCATTGTCGTATTCGTAGAGGCCGACTTGGCTGATCTCCCGCACTTTATCACCGGATGCGATGATGATGGCGTTTTCCTTCGTCAGATTATAATTGGTCGCGAGCTCTTGGGCGCGTTTACGCTGGCGGTAGATGTCGACGAATTCGACGGAAATGTAGGCTTTGCCGTCACGCATCCCCGCAAACTCGTATTCGCGCAGGAGTTTGTTCAGGTCATCACGTATGATATCGAGGGCTTTATCGTCGGATTCTTTGGGGATGGTGACGATGATCTCGACCGGTTCCTTGAGCTCGCGGATGTAGGCCTTGGACTCGGGGGCGAGCGTGTAAGCGCCCGATTTCGTCAGGTCGATACGTTTAAAGTAATTCGCCGAGATGAAATTCAGGGCGATGATGAGGCTCAGGCTCAGTAGTATCTGCACCGTACGGTTGGCGGTGCGGAAACGTCGAGCAAAGCTAAATTCGTTAAAGCGGCTTGGTTTCATCAGGCTTTCGCTTCGATCACAAGGGTGGACAATCCTAGCAGGAGCAAGCCTGTGCTGGAATAGTAGAAGAAGGGGCGCGTATCAATCACACCACGTGAGAAATCGTCGAGGTGTTGAAAGATCTGCAGATAGTTGACCAGTTCGGACATCCAGAAAGACAGATCGGCGCCGCCCTCGGCGATGTTGCCGAGTTGTTGTCCGCCAATAATGACGACGAACAAGGTCGTGAAGCTGAGCATGCCGGCTACCAATTGACTGCGAGTCATGCTACTGGCGAAGATGCCGATGGAAATAAATAGTATGCCGCTGAGTGCGAGGAATGTGAAGCCGCCGATGATGGGGGCAGGTTCTAGCAGGCTGCCACTAAGTGCTGCGCTGGGGGAAAACTTAGCCGCAAGCAATGGGAAGCTGAGTGTCGCGAGCCATAAGAGCATGTAGAAAATGTATGCGCCGGAGAATTTACTGAGGATCACGGCCACGCGCGAGGTGGGGGTCGTCATCAGTGTATCCAGTGTGCCAGTGCTGCGCTCGCCTGCGATACTGCGCATGGTCAGTAGTGGCACCACAAAGAATACTGGAATCCAGAAAATACTCAGGAACTGCACGATTGGTAGGCTTTCTTCGGGGGTGTTGACCATCCCTCGTAAAATGGCCCAGTAGAGGAATCCCATTAAACCAAGAAAAAGCACCGCAGCAATGTAGGTCGGCGGGCTGATTAGCAGCATTCGGAGCTCGTGTTTGAGCAGGACAAAAAAGTTGCGCATAGTGAAATTGATAAATGCCTAGGACTTAGCGATGGCCACTGGCTTGGCTTTGGAACTATCGATGGTTTCTTCCCAAGAACGTTTGGTCGCGGCAAGGAAGATTTCTTCCAGGTTTGGCACGCGTGGGGCTAGGCTGCGTAGGGTGCAGTCCGCGGCATCGTTGAGTGCCGCGATCAGTTGCGGCCCGAGCTCGCCATTGCCTTCGACGCGTAAAGTGAGGTTCAGTGTATTGTCCTCGCGTGTTTCGCTTTGCAACATCTCGACTTCAAAGCCCTTGGCTTTTAACGCTTCGGTCACGCTGCGTTCGCTGCCTGCGACTTGCAGTTCGAAGCGATTGCCCGGTAGAAATTCCTGCCGCAGGCTATCGCTGGTGCCGCTGGCGACGATGCGGCCGCGGTTAATGATAATCACGCGATCACAAGAGCGTTCGATTTCCGGTAGGATGTGGCTCGATAGGACCACGGTTAAGCGCCCGCGCAGATTATCAATCAGTTTACGTATACCTTGAATCTGATGCGGATCGAGGCCGATCGTCGGCTCATCCATGATAATTACCTCAGGGTTGCCGAGCAGTGCATCGGCGATACCCACTCGCTGACGAAAGCCTTTCGAGAGTGTGCCGATGATCTTGCGTCGAGCCGTGCGGGCGAGATCGCAGGTCTCCATGACCTCTTGCACGGTGGCCCGCAACTTGCGGCCAGAGACGCCTTTGAGTCGTGCACGGAAGCGTAGATATTCGATCACCCGCATGTCGTCCGGCAGTGGATTGTTTTCCGGCATGTAGCCGATCCGCTGTTTCACTAGGTGTGGGTCCTGCGCAACGGCGACGCCGCTGACCCATGCCGAGCCAGACGTCGCCGGCATGATTCCGGACAAGATCCGCATCGTCGTGCTCTTGCCAGCGCCATTCGGGCCGAGAAAGCCGACGATTTCACCGCGGTTGACGGTGAAGCTTACGTTCTGAATCGCAGTGAGACCGCCGAACTGGCGGGTGAGATTTTCAACGCGTATACTGGGAATGGGCTCCATTTATGTTGGCAGGTCGCTACGGAATCGAGGAAGTTGTTGATATAATTAGTTAGGTTTGAACGAAAGTTGCGGCGGCATCAAGGCTAGTAAGGGGTATTTTTACGCCGATAAGCCGGAATAACAGCATTCCGGTCGAGATTCTGCTTTCCAATGGCGTTGGTTTTAGTGACTTTAGTGACCACATGATTACGACGACAGAAGCCCTCGCAGATGCAGTACAGGCCGCCCAATCAGCTGGTGCCGTCGGCATCGATACCGAATTTGTGTGGGATCGGACCTATTACCCAACCCTTGGTCTGGTACAAATCGGCTATCCCGATGGCCATTGTGAGCTGATCGACGCGCCGGCGATCGAAGACTGGTCGCCCTTTGCCACGCTCATGGCAGATCCGAATACGGTCAAGATACTGCACGATGCGCAGCAGGACCTCACCATCCTTAGACGCGCCTGTGGTGCCTACCCGAAAAACATTTTCGATACGCAGCGCTCGTCCGGCTTTGTTGGCCTCTCTTCGACGATCTCCTTGAGTGAATTGCTCAAGACCCTCATGAAAGTGCGCTTAGACAAATCTGAGACGCGCTCCAACTGGGTCGCACGTCCGCTCACTGACAAGCAGATGGAATATGCCGAAGACGACGTGCGCTACTCGACTCGTTTGATGGATAAAATTATGGACAAGGCCGATGCCCTCGGTCGCAAGCAGTGGATCATCGATGAGATGAAGCATTACGAGAACGAAGATCTCTATCAAGAATTCGACCCCGAGGCCGATATGCCGCGTGTGCGGGGCAGCGGTTCGCTGACCAACCAGCAGCGCAACATCGTGCGTGCGCTGGGCTCTTGGCGCGAGGTCAAGGCTCGTGAACGCAACTTGCCGCGCAATTTTATTTTATCCGACGATGCGATCATCTCTTTGATGAAACGTCCCCCGGAATCCGCTGAAGCGATTCAGCCCAGCCGTGGCCTCACCGAGCGCGCACTGGAGCGCAATCGCGCGAAGATCTGGGCGGCGATTGAACGTGGCATTTCGGGTGACCTGCCTGAATTGCCCAACGGTCGGCATAAGGGACCTTCTCCTGACGACGGCTACGAATCCCGCGTCGATCTGACATTGGCATTGATTAAAGGCATATGCTTAGCGGCTGATATCGATCCGCCGTTGATTGGCAACCGTGCCGACGTCACTGCATTTGTACTCGAAGCCGAAGTCGCCGACCCCGAGCGTCACCGGATGCTGCGCACTTGGCGCGCCGATTTTATTGGCACTCGCCTGTTGAGCGTACTCAACGGCGAAGGTCGTATCGCAATCAACGCCGAGACGAAGCTCCCAGAGTTGGTCGACTGAGAAGAGGGCTGAGGTCTGAGGTAGGAGAGCTGAAAGCTGAGTGCTTGAGAGCTGCGGGGCTGCGGGGCTGCGATTGCGTGGGCTTTTGTGTAGTGACTGGCTTTATGCCAGAATCATATTGCGCGGGCCTACGGTGTAGATGTCGCACAATCGGTAGCGGGGATCGTCTGTGATGGCCATCCGTCAGTGTCGTTTTGCAGGGATCATCAGTGTGGTAGCGTGTGTGCGTCTCGCACTGCAGCAACTCGCAAAGTAGAAGCGACATACTCGCACGAAAAAATCTCCCACGTTCACGAGAGGTTTATGTTCTTCAAAATGGTGCCAAAGGGCAGACGTAGTGCGACAGCACGGAGATGGCGGGGCGAAGGCCCCGTCCGCAGCGCAGCGTAGGATGACAGTAGCGGGTGCCCTCTGGGCAGCTTAATTCACATTTGAAGTTTCAAATATGCCCTCTGAATCATACCGACACAAAAAAACCTCTCAATAGTATTAAGAGGTTAATTGTTTTTCAAAATGGTGCCAAAGGGCAGACGTAGTGCGACAGCACGGAGATGGCGGGGCGAAGGCCCCGTCCGCAGCGCAGCGTAGGATGACTGTAGCGGGTGCCCTCTGGGCAGCTTAAGTCACATTTGAAGTTTCAAATATGCCCCCTGAATCCATACCGACACAAAAAAACCTCTCAATAGTATGAGAGGTTTATGTTCTTCAAAATGGTGCCAAAGGGCAGACGTAGTGCGACAGCACGGAGATGGCGGGGCGAAGGCCCCGTCCGCAGCGCAGCGTAGGATGACTGTAGCGGGTGCCCTCTGGGCAGCTTAAGTCACATTTGAAGTTTCAAATATGCCCCCTGAACCATACCGACACAAAAAAACCTCTCAATAGTATTGAGAGGTTAATGTTCTTCAAAATGGTGCCAAAGGGCAGACGTAGTGCGACAGCACGGAGATGGCGGGGCGAAGGCCCCGTCCGCAGCGCAGCGTAGGATGACTGTAGCGGGTGCCCTCTGGGCAGCTTAAGTCACATTTGAAGTTTCAAATATGCCCCCTGAACCATACCGACACAAAAAAACCTCTCAATAGTATTGAGAGGTTAATGTTCTTCAAAATGGTGCCAAAGGGCAGATTTGAACTGCCGACCAAAGGCTTATGAGTCCTCTGCTCTACCACTGAGCTACTCTGGCGTCCAATTTGAAAAGATGCTGAGAAAAGAAGAGTTTGCACCTATGTCAAGCCTAGGTGGTGCGCTTTTTGGCTATTTTGGCGTGGTGCATGACATGAACTGGCTGCGCCTGCCTTTGTGGTGGTGCGAAAACTTAGGGATAGGCACATTTAAACTTCCCGAATAGAAGCTGCCGCTTTTTTCTCAAAATTTCTTATAGTTGGTGCTTTCGATTTCAGTAGGCAGCTTAACCAGCCATTTGCCTTACCGCCGAAAGTAGTTTGAGTGTGGCTTTTGTTATGAAAATATTTCTGCTCACTGATATTCCAATCTGGGTTCGCCCATTGGAACAAGCCCTGCAAGCGCAAGGTGCCGAGGTGGTCGTCGGACTCTCGGTGCCGGAGCACTTTCGTCCAGATCGATTTGTCAATCGGGTCTCTACGGCGATTTTGCGACGGAAGTCTGCGCGCGTCCCCGAGTTGGCTGCGCTCCTTCGCTCTGCTGAAGCCGCAGGCGGGCACGTTATAAACGGTGCTCAGTGCTTTGAGGTCGGCCTTTCCAAGCTCGGGCAACGCGATCTCTTCCTGGCTTCCGGCGCGAAGACGCCTGAGACGGCTTCGCTCTCACTCGGCAAACGCGCTTTCCCGGATCGGTCCGTTCTTCTTAAACCAGGGGGCGGAGGCTTTGGTCGAGGCATTCGCCGGCTCGTTCCGAATGAACCGATTCCGGAGGATCTTAAACTCAGCGATGACTGGGTGGAACAGGTCGCGCTCACTCCAAGCGACGGTCGCGTGCATCGCCTAGAGTTTCTAGGCACAGAGATTCTTTACCACGCATCTTCGCCTTGGCAGGTCGGGGAGTATGACTACTGCCTAGCCAATGTCGGCGAGGCCGCCCAGCTCTCTGCTGGCCGCACCTTGCCGGATACGGTCGCTGGCCCCGCGCGATCCATCGCCCAGCGAGGAGGGCTTCAGCTCGGGGCGCTGGAATACTTTCTCATGTCTGACGGCAGGCCCGTTTTTATCGATTTCAACCCCGTTTCGAGTCTCCACCCAAATGCTTCCGAGTTGTTCGGACGAGATCCGCTCGATTTGGTTGCTGAATACATTCTCAGTTAGTCGAAGAGTGCGCTGCTCGAATTGCCACACTCTCCCGCTTAATGCATAAAAAATAAAATTCCCATTACTAACCAAATAGATAGACTGCCCAAGGCCAAGCTAGACCGTGATGGCCTGCGTGAAACTTGGGCAATCGCCACTTATGTGCGACCGTATCGCGGCCGTTTTTTCGCGGGGCTTGTTGCGTTGTTCATCGGTGCCTCATTCGGGCTGGTATTTCCGCTGCTAGCGGGCGCGTTGATCGACGCCGCGATAAACGGAGGCCGCACATCTTTGCCGCTGCTTGGCTCCCTGACGATCAACCAAATCGCGCTCACGCTCGCAGTCACGATCAGTATTCAAGCGGCGGGCTCGTTTAACAGCGCCTTGTCTTTCAGCCACGTCGGCCAGAGCGCCTTAGCTGATTTGCGCAGTGCCACCTATGGTCGGCTGCTCGCCTTACCCATGACCTTCTTCGGGCAACGGCGGGTGGGAGAGCTCGCCAGCCGAGTCTCGACCGATATCGCTCAAATCGAAGGCGCTCTCATCGACTCGCTGCCTCAGGCCTGTCGGCAAGTCGTCTTCCTCGGCGGCGGCCTCGCGTTGATCGCCACCACCTCGCTGCCTCTGACTGCCGTGATGCTCGGGACCCTGCCGTTGCTGATCGGCGCTGCGGTTTTTTTTGGTCGCCGGCTGCGTCGTTTTTCCCGTGAAACTCAAGACCGACTGGCCGACAGCCAGACGATCGTTGAAGAAACGCTACAAGCAATCGCCAGCGTGAAGTCCTTTGCCAACGAGCGATTCGAACTTGAGCGCTACTCGACTGCCAACCACGCCACCCTCGCGGTTGCTCTACAAGCCGCTCGCTGGCGGGCGGTGTTCGTGGCCTTCTTTATCGCGGCGCTCTTTGGCGGCATCCTCATCGTCCTCTGGTATGGCGCGTTGCAACTCCAAGCCGGTGCGCTCACCGGTGGCGAACTCACGCGCTTCGTCCTCTATACCACTTTCGTCGGCGGTGCCATGGCTCAGTCGGCGGAGTTGTTCAGCCAGGTGCAGAAAACCGTCGGCGCGACCCAGCGTGTGCGGGAGATACTGCGCGAATCGGTCGAAGACAATTCGGCCCCTGCAAACGATCCAAATGCCACCCAGCCAGAGCGCTTGCGGGGCGAGGTAACCTTCGACCGGGTGAGTTTTTGCTATCCCGCGCGGCCCGACGCGCCCGTGTTGCATGACGTCGAGCTCGTGGCCCGACCTGGTGAACGCATCGCGCTCGTAGGGCCCAGCGGAGCGGGCAAGTCTACCCTCACCGCCCTGTTGCTGCGCTTCTACGATCCAGACGCTGGTGCGCTCCTAATAGACGGGCGCGACGCCCGATCCTACCCGTTGCATTGGTTGCGTAACCAGATGGCCCTCGTGCCGCAAGATGTGTTGCTCTTCGGCGGCAGCATCAGGGAAAACATCGCCTATGGTCGTCCCGGTGCTGACGATCAAGCGATCGAGGCCGCTGCCCGCCAAGCCAACGCGCACGACTTCATTATGAGCTTTCCTGAAGGTTACGCCACCCTCGTCGGCGACCGCGGCATCAAGCTCTCCGGCGGGCAACGCCAGCGCATCGCCATCGCCCGTGCCCTGCTCAAAAACCCAGCCATCCTCATCCTCGACGAGGCCACCAGCTCCCTTGACAGCGAGAGTGAGCGGCTCGTGCAAGACGCCCTCGACCGGCTGATGGAGGGCCGCACTACCTTCGTCGTCGCGCACCGCCTCGCTACTATTCGCGATGTCGACCACATCGCCGTCATCGACGGCGGTCGTGTGGTTGAAACCGGCACCCACGACGAACTATCCGCCCGCCCCGACGGACTCTACCGCCGCCTCAGCTCACTCCAGTTCGGCCCCAGGTAGGAGGGTTAGCCGAGGTAAAAACTATGGACAGGCTTTTTTAAATGTTCGAAGAACTTTAAGAAAGAAAAGGGACAAAGAAAGAAAGAGAAAGAACGGTGTCCAAAAAAGAAAAGAGAAAGAAAAAAGAAAAAAAAGGGACAGGCTAAATAGAATAGACATAAAGTGAATTGTATGATTGGATTATTGTTATGAGGCAGCGGCGGATGAAAATAGGAGGTAGAGATGCTGTGTATCATTGCATGACGCGGACGGTGAATGGCGAACTTCTCTTTAAGGATCGAGAGAAGGAAGTCCTGCGTAAGATGATACGGCAGGTTGCGGATTTCTGCGGTGTGGATGTGCTGACTTACTGCATAATGTCGAACCACTTCCATATATTACTGCGAGTGCCTGATGGGGCCGCCGTGCCGGATCGTGAATTGATGAGGCGTTACAAGGTCCTGTATCCTAAGCCTACGAAGTATCAAGAGGCTTCAGTGGAGATCATGGAGGCTCAGCTTGAAGCAGGCGGTGAGGAGGCTGAGGCGATCCGCCGCAAGTTGTTGGCTCGGATGACGGATGTGTCGGAGTTTATGAAGGCGGTGAAGCAGCGTTTTTCTGTCTGGTATAATCGCTCGCATAAGCGCTATGGCACTTTGTGGGCGGAGCGTTTTAAGTCAGTGCTGGTTGAGGGGCAGGGGAATCCGTTGCAGACAATGGCCGCTTACATTGATCTCAACCCTGTGCGTGCGGGACTGGTCGAAGATCCGAAAGATTACCGCTTCTGTGGTTATGCTGAGGCGGTTGCTGGAGTGGTTGAGGCCAAGCGGGGACTGATCAAAATTTGGACTGATCATGGAGCGAAACGGATTGATTCGGCTTTGCGGGCGCATCGGTCGTTGATTTTTGGTAAGCGTGCGTCTGAGCCCGGCTTGTCAGAAATGACGCGTAAGCGTGCGTTGGAGATTCTCGATCAAGAAGATGGCGAATTGCCCAAGTCGGTGATGCTGCGCTGTCGCGTGCGTTACTTTACGGATGGGGCGATCCTCGGCTCTGCGGAGTTTGTGCGCGGCTTTACTGGAGCCTGGCAGGTGGAGCGCGGCCGCAAACACCCTCCGAAGGTTAATACGATGCAGGGCTCGAATTGGGGCGATCTTGCGGTGATTCAGGGACTGCGAAGGCAGGTCTTTGGCTGAATCTCCGCCCGCCCCATTGGATTGGTTCGACTCATCTTTTCGTGAATGTTTCTTTTTGGAGAGTATTATCTTTCTGTGGCCAAAAATTAGGAACAGGCTCATTTAAACTTCCTTTTGGGAAAAGTATTCCGAGCGAGACAGCAGCGATTATGAAGACGGAGTTGCATAGGCGGCGATTTATCTTTCCAAATCCATCGACTCATATCGCCAATGCTTTCAAGTTTCTAGATGCGAAGGCTCACACTAGACTGGGTTCATCAAATTTTACAGCCGCGTCCTGTTTCACATTCAGCGTGGCTTTTTTGGCGACAAATTCGAGGGAGTTGATTTATTGAGGGATATGTTTACAGGAATCATCGAAGAAACGGGGGCCGTGGTGTCCTTTGAAGAACAACAAAATTCATGGCGCTTGGTGTTGGCCGCGGAAGTGGTGACCAAGGATTTGCAGATGGGCGACAGTGTCGCGGTGAATGGCTGTTGCCTGACGGCGGTCGCTTTTGATCAGTCACGTATTGAGTTCGATTTACTCGGCGAGACCAAGCGTCTGACTTCGATCGACGGCGTCGGGCCAGGTGGCAAGGTGAACTTAGAGCGGGCACTGCTCCCGAGCACACGGATGGGCGGTCACTTCGTGTCGGGGCATGTGGATGGCACGGGGGTGATCGAAGCGATTGAGCCGCGCGGCAAGGATTTCTTTTTTCGGATTAAGCCCGATGCTGATAAACTGAAGTATATCGTCAGCAAAGGATGCATCACGGTGGATGGTATTTCGCTGACCGTCTCTGAGGTGGATGAGTCGGGCTTCGCGATTTGGCTGATCCCACACACGATGGAAGTGACAAATTTACATACCAAGCAAGTCGGCGACCGAGTGAATTTGGAATACGATTTGATCGCCAAATACGTTGAGAAGCTCTTCGCACCTCAAACTTAGGCGGCTTGTTGTTGTTGTTGGGGCGCTGGCAGTGCTGCCTGTGAAATTCGCTTGAAGGCGCAGGCAGCACGGAGGTCCTCCGGTGATGCTTCTGAGTCCTGCCAAAGGGGAATGAGTGAAATGAATCGGGGGCGTAGCAATGCCTGTTTCAGGTTAAGCTGCTTTAGGGAATTCGTCGATGTTGGTGATCTGCATGCTGCGGAATAAAATGCCTGTAGTTGCTGCTGCGCTGACTTGCACGATGATGTAGAGGCCGAGTGCAGACCATGGGATGAAGCCATTGATGCAGAGTGCGATGGTGACTGCGGGGTTGAAGGCCGCGAAGGAAATGGGGCCGACGGCAAACGCGCCTGCCGCGACGATGGCGCCGATGGCGAGGCCGTAGAACCCGTTGCCGACGGTCCCTTTGGCGATCGCAACATTCAGGATGACCCACATCAATGCGAAGGTGAACGCAAATTCGGCGACGATGACGCGTGGTGTATTGATCTCGATGGCGGTGACCTGAGTGAGGCCTTCGAGGTTGAGCGCTAAGAGTGTAAGAGCGGCGCAAACAGCTCCGGCTAATATCACTGCCACGAACGGCAGAAAGGCTTTGCGCGGATGTGTGCCTGCGAAGAAGTAAGCGACTGTCGTGGCCGGATTGAAGTGCGCCTTTGAGATATGACCGCAGGAATAAACTAAAGCCGTGAGCCCGACGCCGACAACGAGTGGAGTGAGTGCGCCGGCGCCGGGCGGCGTGACGCACATGCCGATGATCAGATACAAAAAGTAGGTGCCGATGAACTCGGCGATGAGTTTGTTGCGCATGGAAAGAGCTCTGCCTGTGAGCGAAGAATGGAAGTGTTCGTAGACTGTTTCATCGTCATCACCCGCACCGGTTTGGTGCGGGTGGTAGAGACGACGATTAAGTGAGAAAGGTGTCGTTACGCTTTGGTCGCTTCACGGTAGCCTGCGGCGTATGCTTCGAAGACTAGTTTGATCTCGTCGCGGATGCGGCGGAAGGCGTCGATTTCGGATTCATCCTCGCGTTGTGCGTGGGGGGGGTCTTCGAAGCCCCAGTGGTAGCGGTTTACTTGACCGGGGAAGGTTGGGCAGACTTGGTCGGCGTTGCCGCAAACAGTGATGACAGTGGTGATGCCCGCGTCGAGATATTGATCCAGATGATCGGAGGTGTGGCCTTCGGTGCTGATGCCAAGCTCTTCGATTGCTTGCAAGGCAGTTGGATGGACGGCGCCCTTTGGTTTAGAGCCAGCGCTGAAGACGTCGAAGAGATCGCCAGCGGCAGCGCGTAAGATGGCTTCGGCCATGTGACTACGGCAGGAGTTGCCAGTACAGAGGATGAGAACTTTTGGTTTCATAAAAAGAAGTGTTAAGGCGGGAAGGTGTTAAGGTGGGAAGGTGGGAAGGTGTTAAGGTGTTAAGGTGGGAAGGTGGGAAGGTGGGAAGGTGTGAAGGTGTGAAGGTGGGAAGGTTAAAGTTGTTTGTTGTTGGGAGGGACGAGCTCCGCCTCGTCCGCGTATGATTCTAGTGGTTCGGCGAACCAGGCGGAGCTCGTCCCTCCCGTATTGCGATCAAAGGTATGGAGCCAATGCGTTGAGCAGATAACCCGTGAAGATGATCGCTAGGGTGGTGATCGCGAAATAGATGCCGATCAGTTTGAGCTGCATGGTGCGCCGGAGCATGATGGCTTCGGGGAGGCTGAGTGCTGCCATTGCCATCATAAAGGCGAGAGCAGTTCCAATCGGGATGCCTTTTTGAAAGAGCACGACGGCGATCGGCACGATGGCGGCACAGCTACCATACATAGGCACGCCGAGCGTCGTGGCGATGGGCACTGAGAAGATGCCAGTCTTCTCCATTAGGCCGTGAATCATTTCCTGTGGCACGTAGTTGTGGATGAATGCGCCGATGCCGACACCGATCAGCACCCAAAGCCAGATCTGGCGGATGACTTGCACGGATTCATCAAAGCCATAGCGAACGCGGCCAGCAAAGGTGTAGGACTTTGGGCCACTCGCGCTGTCGCTCGCATTGATAATGTCTTGTTCGAGGTGCTTCTCTAGGCGCATCTTGCCGAGTATTCCGCCTGCGACTGTGCCGATCAGTAGTCCACTGCCGACGTAGGCGATGGTGATGGGGATGCCGAATGAGCCCGCCATTAATACGACGAGATACTCATTGATAATAGGAGAGGTGATGAGGAATGAGAAGGTCACTCCGAGTGGCACGCCTGCGCGCAGTAAGCTAATGAAAATGGGGATCGAGGAGCAGGAGCAGAACGGGGTGATCGCGCCAAAGAGTGCCGCGATGAGGTTGCCCCACAGTCCCCCGCGGCTCATCCATTGCTTCAGTTTGTGCTCGGGCAGGTAACTGCGTAGCACGCCGATCACAAAGATCAT
>CALKBZ010000021.1 GCA_937775295.1 uncultured Opitutales bacterium | reverse complement strand
GCTCACCCCAATCCGAAAGCCGTCGAATTTTATCTATGCGGCCCACCGATGATGGTTAAAGCCTGCACCGCAATGCTCGCCCAACTCGGCGTGTCTGACGAACAAATCGCTTTTGACGAATTTTAAGCCACTACGCATGACTCACGCCTCCACTCCCACTCTAAACATACATATTAATGGTTGGTCGCTGCTCGACGAAGGTGATCCCGCAACCGAAGCAGGCCTGCACACGCATCTAGCCGCGATCAAGGATGCCGACTTTCAAAGTTATTGCTGGGCTCCAACTAATCCACAGCTAAAAGAATTGCTCGCCGAATATGGCTTACGCTACGGCGGCGCCTTTGACGCAGCCAAGCCGGAGCAATTTGCAGATCGTATCGCAGCGATCATGGCAATTGATCATGGCCCGATTAATTGTCAGCTCGCCGACGACGACACACCAGTCGAAGAGGCAATCGAACTCACGCTTGCGCTGATGGCGGAAGCCAAAAAGCAACATGCCCCGGTGCACCTCGAAGTACACCGCGACACCTGCACCGAGACTCCCGAAAAGACGACTGCGATTATTGAGGGCTACAAAGCCGCCACCGGCGAAGACCCGCTGATGAACTTCGACTTCTCCCACCCCGCAGTGGTCAAACATATCTTGGAACATGAAACCATCACACGTCTGCTCACACCTGAGATTGTGCCGATCTTTCAGAGGTCCACGCTCTGGCACATTCGCCCCTTCAACGCGCAGCACTGTCAGGTGCCGATCACCGATGGGCAGGGCAACTTTTCTCCTGAGTATCTCGCCTGCCGCCCCTTCGTGCGCCAAGCACTCAAGCATTGGTTGCAAGGGCCACGCCCGACCAACACACTTTGGGTGATGCCCGAAATCGGCACCACTCACGAATATAAACTAAGCTGCTTCCCGAATATCTGGGAAGATACGGTTGCCCTTGGTAAAGATATACAAAAAATTTGGGCGGAAGAACTTGCCGCGCTTTAATTTAAAATTCCAAACTATCTTAAACAAAATACTATGAAAAACAAAACAATCGGATTCGTCGGTCTCGGCCGCATGGGTGGTAACATGGCTCGCTGCCTCAAAGATAAGGGCTACAACGTAAGCGCCCTGTTCGACATTAACAACAGCATCGCCGCCGAGCTCGCTGCTGAAATCAGCTCCACCGCCTACGCAAAACTCGCCGATGTCACCGCCAATGCCGACATTATCCTCACCGTCGTGACCAACGACAAAGCGATGGACGCCATCTTCTTCGGCGAGGACAACCTCTTCACCGGCGCTGAAGGCCGCACCTTCATCAACTGCGCAACGCTGACACCAGCGGTGCACACTCAGCTCGAAGCATCGGCTAGTAAGCTCGGCGCGACTTGCCTGGAAGCCTGCATGGCGTCCAGTATCCCACAGGCTCGCAGCGGTGAACTGTTCCTGATGATCGGTGGACAAGAGGCCGACTTCAATGCCAACAAACCACTGCTCGACGACCTGAGCAAAGCACTCCACTACGTCGGTGCCGCAGGCAAGGCCTCCGAAGTAAAGGCACTGGTCAACATGGTGATGAACATTAACACCGCCGCGCTGGCCGAAGGCCTCGGCATCGGCGACGCACTCGGCATCGATCTAAAAATGCTCTGCGATATCTTCAGCCAAACCGGCGCCAACTCGCGCGTGCTGGAAACCGACGCGGAAGACATGATCATCCGCGACCACGATTGCTACTTCTCCGCATCGCATGCCGCCAAAGATTCCGGCATCGCGCTCGGCCTAGCGGCAACGCAGGGCATTAACGCCCCACTCGCACAAGCGACGTTTGATCAATACACCAAGCTCACTGAGATGGGCAAAGGCGAACTCGACAAATCCGGCATCGCAGAACTCACCTTCCAAGGCCGCAACGCTTAATCTTAATTGGAGGGCAATGCTCCGTCATTGCCACCGAACTTTCGTTCGGAAACGACGGAGCGTTTTCCTCCACTTTAAGCGAGAAACCAAACCATCAACAACTCCGTCATTGCCGCCGAACTTTCGCTCGGAAACAACGGAGCGTTTCCCTCCATTCTGAGCGAGGAACCAAACCATCAACAACTCCGTCATTGCCGCCAAACCTTCGCTCGGAAACGACGGAGCGTTTCCCTCCACTCTGAGCGAGGAACCAAACCATCAACAACTCCGTCATTGCCGCCGAACTTTCGCTCGGAAACGACGGAGCGTTTCCCTCCACTCTGAGCGAGGAACCAAACCATCAACAACTCCGACATTGCCGCCAAACCTTCGCTCGGAAACGACGGAGCGTTTCCCTCCATTCTGAGCGAGGAACCAAACCATCAACAACTCCGTCATTGCCGCCGAATCTTCGCTCGGAAACAACGGAGCGTTTCCCTCCACTCTGAGCGAG
>CALKBZ010000020.1 GCA_937775295.1 uncultured Opitutales bacterium | reverse complement strand
AACTCGTAGGCTAGAGCCGCTTCGTAGACAGATTCTAGAAGTCCGGGGCCTAGCTCCCGATGAACTTCGATCGCGGCTTCTATCAGCCGTGTCCCTATTGTATTTTCATCCATCACATGAGGCTCTGCGCCTCAGCGCCTCTGCGCGAAAATTCTCTTTGCTCTGCAAGCCTCCCGAACGACCGCTACAGACAGTCCTTAATAAAATCCATGCGAATTGCTGTTTTCGCGCAGAGGCGCAGGGGCGCAGAGTGAACACAATCAGCAAGAGACATCTTCCTCTAAAATGCTCTTTCATCGCAAAAAGCTCTGCGCCTCTGCGCGAGATCACAGTGCCTACGCCAGTTGACCGCACGACCCCCAGCACGACGTAGTTTTCGCGCAGAGGGCGCAGAGTGAACACAATCAGCAAGAGACATCTTCCCCTAAAAATGCTCTTTTATTGCAAAAAGCTCTGCGCCTCTGCGCCTCTGCGCGAGATCACAGTGCCTACGCCATTGCCCAGCAGCTACATGTTCAACTGCCTATCCCTAAAAATGCCTGTGCCATTCAGGACAATCCAAAAAATCCAGACGAATTGCTGTTTTCGCGCAGAGGCGCAGAGTCTAACCATGCCCTAGAGGGAAGATTCAAAGGGACACCAATCAACAACGATCAACGTTCAGCCAACAACCAACAGCGTCCACCCCACAACCGAAAGCTCTGCGCCTCCGCGCCTCTGCGCGAAATAATTCTCTTTGCTCTGCAAGCCTCCCGAACGACCGCTATAGACAGTCCTTAATAAAATCCATGCGAATTGCTTGTTTCCCGCAGAAGCGTAGGGGTGCAGAGACATCAACATCCTCAAAGGAAGTTTAAAAGGAACAGCAACCAACAACCCCTACTTCGCGTTGGCCGCGACCATCTTGTAGAAATCGACGAACAGCGCATCGGCATCGTTTGGACCAGGTGCCGCTTCCGGGTGATACTGCACCGAGAAGACTGGCTTGTCCTTGAGACGCAGGCCCTCGACCGTGTCGTCATTCAAATTAATCTCAGTGACGATCGCGCCCGCTTGCTCCAGCTCTTCGCGCGTCGAAGCAAAGCCATGGTTTTGCGCAGTAATCGAGACCTTGCCAGTCTCGATATTCTTCACTGGCTGATTGCCACCACGGTGCCCGAACTTGAGCTTAAAGGTCTTCGCGCCGATTGCGTGCGTAATGATTTGATGGCCGAGGCAGATACCAAAAATCGGGTAGTGCTCGATCAACTCTTTCACTGTCCTGTGCGCGTAATCGAGTGCACCTGGATCGCCGGGGCCGTTGGACAGGAATACACCGTCGGGATCGAACGCTTTGATCTCATCCGCCGTCGTGGTCGCGGGAAAGACCTGCACATCAAAGCCATGATGCTGCAACTTGCGGTAGATTGAGTACTTTGCACCAAAATCTATCGCAGCCACTTTGTAGCGTTTAGTGGGTGCCGCATCGGAAAGCAACTGCGTACCAGGCACCGTGAACGGAGTGGACTGCAATGCTTCCGGATCCCATTGGTAGGCTTCCTTAGTAGTTACATCCTTGACGAAATCGACGCCAACGAGACCACCAAAGTCCTTGGCACGCTGCACTGCGTCTTCGTCTGAAATATCTTCGGTGCTGATGCATGCCTTCAGCGCCCCAAATACGCGGAGCTTTTTAGTGATCGCACGTGTATCCACGCCTTCGATACCCGGAATACCCGCCGCGGCGAGATAGTCCTGGATCGACGTATTACTGCGCCAGTTACTTGAAACTGGGCTGACTTCGCGCACGATGAAGCCCTTGACCTTAGGACCATCGGATTCCACATCGTCTGGGCAAATGCCGTAATTGCCGATCTGCACCGCAGTCATCGTAACAATTTGTGAGAAATAAGAAGGGTCAGTCAGGATCTCCTGATAACCGGTCATGCTAGTGTTAAAACAAGCTTCCCCAACATTTGTTGCCTGCGCCCCAAAAGCGCGGCCACGGAAAATCGTTCCGTCTTCAAATGCAATAATTCCTGTTTGAGTCGTTTTAGCCATCTTAGCGCAGGAGCAAAAAGAGAATTTCGCGCCATGCAAATCAAAAGCGGCGCTTCCTTGCAGATCAGATGTGATTTTTGATCCGCAATCACTCGGAAGCGACTGATTGAGAGGGCCTCGATCGTCAAATCGGGAAGCGTCAGAGTCAGCCCAACACCTCGCGCAGGGTCGCTATCGCCTGATCCGCAGCGTCGAGTTGCACCCAATAAATCATATCGCGGCACTTTTTCTCATTGGTAATCAGCCCCGCTTGACGAAGAATTCGCAAATGGTGCGACGTGGCTGGCTGCGACAACCCGATCCGCTCTGCGATCTTGGATACATTACAGATATTTTCACAGGTTGGCTCGGATGGCAAAATCTTCAGGATCTGCAAGCGCACCGGATCGCCGAGCGCCCACAGCTGCTTGGCAAGCGAATCGAGGGCTAAATCTGTTTTTGGAGTAGGCATTGACTTATTTAAGTATATGAATACGTAGTTCTGTTTAATCAATCAAGCTTTCGCTCGAAATATATTTCAGGCGCAGTGTTTCTACCTACCAACCGCGTTCTTTTATTTGCCCAAACGGGCACCCACAGTTCAACCACCCCTGCGGGACCAGCTCGGCAGACCTCACAGGCCATCGACCCGCGACTCGCGCGTTGAGTCCCACCTTCACACTTTCCTACCTTCCACTTTCTATCTATGTATCCAGACGACTCTCTTTCAAATTGGCATAGCGGCCAAGGCCATTGGCCTGATGTATCACCCGAACTCTGGCAGGACTGGAAGTGGCAGCTCAGAAACCGCATTACTTCCCTAGAACAGCTGGAGCAATACCTCGAACTGACACCCGACGAGCGGGCTGGCTGCATGTTTGCCAAAGACAAACTCGCGCTGGCGATCACACCCTACTTTTTCAACCTGATCGATCCGAACGATCCGAACGACGCTCTGCGACGACAGGTCGTGCCAAATGCTGGCGAAATGAAGACTGCACCCGAGGAGTTGCTCGACCCCGTTGGCGAAGAAAAGACCAAACCAGTCGATGGCATCGTGCATCGCTATCCTGACCGCGTACTGTTTCTAGTGACCGACCGCTGCGCGGCGTACTGTCGCTATTGCACCCGAAGCCGGCTTGTCTCCAACGCGCAAGATTACAATTTTCACCCAGAATTCGAGAGTGGTCTCGAATACATCCGCACGCACACCGAAATTCGCGATGTACTACTCAGCGGCGGCGATCCGCTGCTACTATCCGACAAGAAGATCGACTACCTACTCGGCGAGCTGCGCAAGATTCCACACCTCGAATTCATCCGTATTGGTTCGCGGATTCCGGTATTTTTGCCGCAACGCATCACACCCGCGCTGTGCGAAATCTTCAAAAAACACGGCCCGATCTGGCTCAGCATTCACGTCAACCACCCGAACGAGTGCAGCCACGAACTGCGCGATGCCTGCGAGCGACTGTCCTTCGCGGGCGTGCCGATCGGCAACCAGTCGGTGCTGCTCAAGGATATCAACGACGACGCGGAGATCATGAAGTCGCTGATTCACCGCCTGTTAATGATGCGAGTGCGCCCCTACTATCTGTATCAATGCGACTTGATAACTGGTAGTGCTCACCTCCGAGCCGATGCCCGCAAGGGGATTGAGATCATCCGCGCCCTGCGTGGCCATACAACTGGCTATGCAATTCCACAATTCGTCATCGATGCGCCAGGTGGTGGCGGCAAAATACCAATCAACCCTGAATACGTTAAGGAAGTGACTGATACGGAGATCATTATGCACAATTTCCAAGGCCAAGAGTACCGCTACCCGCTGATCAACTCCGCCGATCACCCAGTCGATAAGCACGCGCCGACCCTCGACCCAATCTTAGTCTAAACAACAAAATCGTCACATCGTCGTAACAATCGTCACAACCCTACCCGTTTTAACATTGCGGTTCGGTGTGCGGCGGCTTTTCTCTGGGCTTTCTCGCTAATCAAACCAGAGACAATTAGATGACTACATTTTTTGCGATTTTCGGCAGCCTTGGGCTCTTCCTCTACGGTATGAAAGTAATGAGCGAGGGCCTGCAGAAGGTCTCTGGCGAAGGACTACGTGCACTCATCCGCAATATGACGCGGAATCGACTTTCTGGCATTATTAGCGGCACGCTCATGACGACACTGGTGCAGTCCTCCAGTGCGACGACCGTGATGATTGTCAGTTTCGTGAATGCACGCCTACTGACTCTAAGGGAGTCGATCGGCATGATCATGGGCGCCAATCTTGGCACCACCACCACATTCTGGATCGTCGCCTTCCTCGGCTTCAAATTCAGCATAACATCGATCGCCCTGCCCTGCGTCGGCATCGGTGTCGCGATGATCTTCTTCAAACGGCCCAAGATCCGTGATACCGGCGAGGCGCTGATTGGCTTCGGCATCCTGTTTCTTGGCCTCAGCTTTCTCAAAGGCTCCGTACCAGACGTTAAGTCAAACCCTGAGATTTTCTCCTTTCTCGCAAACTGGACTGGCCATGGGATGGGCTCGGTCGCGATTTTCTTCGCTTTCGGCGTACTGCTTACTGTGGTGGTACAGTCTTCCTCGGTTGCTGGTGCGATCACACTGACACTGGCCGCCAAGGGCTGGATCGGCTACGAAGACGCCGCGGCGATCGTCCTCGGGGAAAACGTTGGCACCACGATCACTGCCAACCTCGCAGCGATGACTGGCGGCGTCGAAGCCAAGCGTGCTGCCCGTGCTCACTTTCTGTTTAATATGATCGGTGTCGCGTGGATGGTGGTGCTCTTCTATCCTTTCGTCAACATGGTCGATGCCATCACTCCAGGTGATGCAAATGACCCGACCAACACACTCTATCACCTAGCATTTTTCCACTCATTGTTCAACCTCACCAACATCTGTCTGCAGGCTCCTTTTGCAAAACAGCTTGCAATGCTCGCCACCAAGATGGTGCGCGAAAAAGAGGGCTCTCCCGAAGAAGGCGAACACATCAATTACCAAGCGTCCAATCTGCCACAAACGGGTGGGATCAATCTCGCCGAAGCAGAACGTGAGATCAAATGCATGGCCGAACTCACTCAAGTGATGTTCCGCGGCTTCAACGAAGTTTACGAAAACCCCGATAAGGACCTGTCCGCCCGCGTCAAGGAGCTTAAAGCAATGGAAGAGCGTAGCGATCGGCTGGCCTTCGACATCACTCAGTATTTGATCTTCTGCACCTCTTCAGAACTCAGCCATGAGCGTCTAAATGAAGTAACCGTGATGCTTCGCGTCGTTTCCGAGCTCGAAGAAATTTGCGACTGTGCCTACAACCTAGTCAGACTTGCGCAGCTAAAATACGACAAGCGCCGCGTACTTCCCGAGGGCACTCAAGAGGCGATCCGCAACTTCAGCGGACCAGTGGACCAGTTTATGAGCTTCTACATTCAGAGCCTCACGCGGAAGGTCACGATGGCCGATATCGAAGTTGCCCAGCAACTCGAAGACACCATCGATGCCTCTCGTAAGAAACTGCGCAAGGAGGCGGTGCGGCGCATGAGTGACCCGGCCAATATTAAGTCTGAGATGATCTACATCGATATCTTGAATAATATCGAAGGTATCGGCGATCACTCGCTCAACATTCTAAAGCTACTCGGTCAGATCGACTAAAGCGCGGGAGGGACGACCTCCGCGTCGTCCGCATTGCAACCAAGCCAGCGGGTTGATCCCGTATGCCCTTGGGTGCGATCTATCCTGGCGTACAGCTCATTGCGGACAATGCGATGCAAACACGCGCGTTCTATATCACCAACGTCCAACTGCCGACTGCCGCTCTCAATTGAGCAAACCATTTGACAATGCCTCTATTGCAGACGAATTAGCACGCGAATGAAGCGACTCATCTCCAACGGCTGCATCCTGTTAGCGGTTCTTTGCGGGCCTGCCGAGCCGTTTTTGCATGCGAGCGACACTAGCCTGCAACAGCCGTTTAGTTCATGGGATCAGTTTTCGTTCAAGATCGATGATACTAAATGCCGTATCGGCATCGCCTCGGTGAAGCTTTCAGTGAGCGAGTTAACCCCCAAAGACGGCAACCTAGTTGCCACCTATACAATCATCGTGCCACTGAAACAGTCAGAGAATGACTCCGGCCTGATCGTGCTTCCCATTGATCTCACAGTCGATCAACTACACGAACACGGCGGCATGCTTCGCGGCAAAGCCCACAGCCTCCAAAAAGGAAAAGCGCCCAATACCATCATTTGCGAAATCGGCCCCAATAACACCAAGAGTATTCAGCTCGAAATCATCACTCGCAAGCGCACCTTGAAGTTCCAGTCACGCTACACCGTGATCGAAGCGAACGACCAGAGCTAGACGCCGCACCGGAACCAACGGCCAGCAGGCGAATATCCTGAACGGGCATCGTCTCGATGCCCGCACAACACCAGCGGACATCGCGACGATAGACTGTCGCGCATGAAGATTTGTGGAAACAGAATACGTGAAGCATCTCTCAAAATGGAGCGTATTGGTGAAGTGGTTTCGATCATCCTAAATTGCTTCACCATCTACGCTTTGCTCCGTCAGAAGTCGAAATTCAGAGAGCAGTAGCCAGTCACTAATAATCAGAAACTTGCAGCGAAACCGCCTCTTGCCATTTGGCTTCGCCTTTCGGTTGATTGAAAAGGCTCTCGGGAGGCGAAGCGAGATGTTTTATAACTCATTGCTGTTTAACACTGATCTTTATTATGCCCTTAGGTGCCGACTTCTGGATCCTGACCACTCTTTCTAGGTTCATCAGACTGCGATTACGGATGCTGCTGAAAATCGCTCCGCGTCTCAGAGTGAGATCAATTGCGGAAGCTGCTGATCTGTAGTTTTGCTACGCCATCGACGGCAGACCTCCGTCGCGCGCAGGCGGAAAGGCCGCCGCAAGCGACGACGCCACAAAGACCTCCGTCGCGCGCAGGCGCAGAGGCGCAGAGCTAGCAGGTTGTGGACCTGGACACTTTCCTCAGTTACAGTCCTTTTGTGATATTCCTGTTTTATTTGCCTCAGAAAACTCTGCGCCTCCGCGCCTCTGCGGGAGACTCTATCGTGGGGTGCTTGTTGGTCTTTGGTTCCGTGTAGGGCAAGCGATTCCTTAGCCTTCCAAAATCACAAAACATGACGCGCGCCAGTATATCCCCCAAGAAATAGTCTACGTGTGGAATACGATTCTTGGTACAACGCTGTGTTCGTCGCGAGCCGGTTGAACCCGATGCCCTCGAGTGCGATCCATCTTGGCCCTAAAGCCAGTCGCTGCGAATCCCTCAGCGCTCTCAAGCCTGTTCCTTCACTTGCCCAGAGGGCACTCAATTCAGTCACCCTTCGAATCATTTCATTCGCTACCCTTACGGCGGGGCTCAGAAGCATCTTCGCACTGTCGTGCTTCGTCAGCTCTCTCAGCTCTCAGCTCTCTATCAATTCCCCGGCCCGCGCAAAATCAAGCGCACACCATCGAGCCGCAAGTGCGCCTTAGCGATATGCCGCGTCACATCGGTGATCACATTTTCGGCGATCTTGATCTCCTGCTCACGCACATTCGGGTTCACCTTACGCAGCTCCTTTAAGCGCTTGGCCTCACCATCCAAGCGCGCATGCGCCTCTGTCATCGCGGCCTGCAGTAAGGCCGATTTCTGCTCGCGCGCATGCCCACGTGCCGCTTTTAGCATTTCCGGCACCAAGGCCTGCAGCAATTCAGGATTCTGCTTCAAGCGGAACGCCTCCTCATCGCGCGCGTGTTTGTTGACGAACGCATGAGCGTAATCTTGCGAGCAATCCTGCCCAGCCATATCGACCACGACTCGCACTGGGGTCGGCGGTAAAAAGCGATCTACATGCAGCCGTGCCGGCGCCACGCTCTCGAGCACAAACACCGCCTCAATTAAAATCGGTGGCGCATCCACCGAGTTGCCGGCCCACACCACGATCGAGCTATTGCCCTTCTCTGAGCTCAACACCAAATCGATCGAGCCACGCACCATCGGGTGATCCCAGGTCAAAAATCCGATGTCCTCCCGTCCCAACGCCCGCTTACGGTCACAGGTCACCACCATGCCCTCTTCCGGTAATCCCGGGAAAGAGTCGGTAAACATTTGCCCAGGCGACAGGTGATAGCTGCGATCTTCAATATCTTCGACGGTGACACCGAAGTGATCAAAGATGCGGTTCATAAATTGATCCAGCGTGCGATCGCTATCTTGCACACGAATATGATCCACCAACTCACTGGCTACCTCTTCGCGGAAGGAGTTGAGCGCAATCAAACGGTCCTGCCCCTGACCCAACTTCGCCTCCAGCTCCTCGCGGAAGCTGCGACTGTCCTCAATCAACGCGTCCGCCTGTTTCAAAATCGCCGGATCGCCCTCGTGATACACCGGCCCGAGCGTGCGAATCGCCGCACCAAATTTTTCCAAATACGCATAGCCGCCCTTGAGCGAATGCTCGACACCATCGATGCCTTCATGGTGCCAACGCATCAACAGCTCCGTACAGCTATGCTCCAAGTACGGCAAATGCACCTTAATCGTTTCCGTCTGACCAATACGGTCGAGGCGGCCGATGCGTTGCTCCAATAGTTCTGGATTCAGCGGCAAATCAAACAGCACCAAATGATGCGCAAATTGGAAGTTACGCCCCTCACTGCCGATTTCCGAGCACAGCAATATCCGCGCGCCCTCCGCTTCGGCAAACCACGCCGCATTGCGGTCGCGCTTCACCAGCGTCAGGTCTTCGTGAAACACCGCCGCCTTTACATTGATCTCTTCGCTCAATGCCTCAAAAATTGCCTGCACCTTTTCCTTGGTCCGGCAAATTAACAGCACCTTCTCTTCGCCCAGTTCGCGCAGCAGATCCGCCAGCCATTTAATCCGCGGCCCATGCCGATAGTCCACCGGCGCCTCAGGCTCAGCCGCGGTCGCATCCAAATCAAACTCATGCAATAAGCGCGCCTGGAGCTCCTCCTCTGAAAGCATCTTGCGCGGACTGAGCTTTTGCGGCATCGCCTTGCGCTCTGGAAAACCAGTCAACGAGTCACGCGAATTCCTAAAGATCACACGCCCCGTACCATGCCGATCGACCAACTCGTTCAGCAGCGACTTGCCGTCCTTCAATCGCGTCGCAAATTCGGCATCCGAATATTCCTCAAACACCGCGCGCAAAAATGCACGCTCGTCCTTGGTCAGCTTCGTACCATTCAGCAACTTGCCTGCCACCGCAGCGACTTTCGTATAGCTCGCTTGCTCTTCCTTAAATTTATCCAGATCAGGGTAGCGCTCTGGATCGAGCAGACGCAGGCGCGCAAAGTGCCCCTCGGCGCCGAGCTGTTCGGGCGTCGCCGTCAATAGCAGCAGACCATGGCTCTTGCGGGTCAGCGCCTCGACCAGTTGATACTCCGGGCTCACCACTTCTGGCGTCCATTCGAGGTGGTGGGCCTCATCGACCACCAACATATCCCACTTCGCATCGGTCGCATGCTTGGCCCAGCGCTCGTCTGCTAGCAGCGTGCCGATACTACAGATCACTAACTGCTCCGACATAAACGGGTTCGCTTCCAGCTCGGAATCTAGGATCGACTGACAGCGCTCGGCATCAAACAAATGGAACCACAGATTAAAACGCCGCAGCAATTCGATGAACCACTGGTGCACCAACGACTCCGGCAACACGATCAACATGCGCTCCGCGCGTCCCGTCAAATGCAGGCGATGCAAAATCAAACACGCCTCGATGGTCTTACCCAGCCCCACTTCATCCGCCAACAACACGCGCGGCATGTATCGATTCGCCACTTCTGCGGCGATGTAAAGTTGGTGCGGGATCAAGTCGATCCGGCCACCCGTGAAGCCGGCCACATCCGACTTACGCATCGCATGTTGGCGTGCAATCGTCTCGTAGCGCAGCGCAAAGGCATTGGACTGATCAATCTGTCCGCCGATCAAGCGATCCTCTGGCTTGCTGAAGCTGATGGTATCCGCTAGCTCCGCCTCCGGCACCTCCACGCCACCGCCGACATAGATCAGCAGGCCATCCTCATCACGCACCGACTCGACCAGCACAGTTGCGCCGCTTTGCGAGTGGATCGAATCGCCGACGCGAAACTCGACCCGCTTGATCGGCGCATTGGCCGGTGCATACAAGCGCGCTTCACTAGCTGCGGTAAAAATGAGCCGTATTTGGTGCCGTGAAACCGACTCCAATATGCCGAGCCCGAGTTCTGGTTCTGTCTCGCTGATCCAGCGCTGTCCGATCTTAAAATCTACCATGGCGGGAACGTCGACCAGCGAAGAGCCCTTGTCAAAGGCAAGATTTGAAAACTCGCGCACTGATGAGATCGTGGTGTCGTTGCTTCAACGGCCATCTCAAATTATACGCAGCGAGCGGGCTTGTTTGTTTGAGCCATTGACCGCGATCGGAGTGTGGGCGACTCGCCCACAGACATACTCTGCTGCGGTCAAGAAAGGCGACTCACCCTCGTTCACATTGCATTGCTTTAAAGGCAAAAATCCCAGGGACAGAAAAAAATCCCAAGGACAGGCAAAAACCCCTCAATGGTCGAATCCAGTGTTACCGATGTCCTTGTGTTAACTGTCACCGATGTGCTTGTGTCAGACCAAAAATGGTGAGATCGGGGAACCACAAAGGTAATGACATGAACCTTTTTTAAGCCTTAGCCGTTCGGCGATCCATGGATTCTTGGGAATGCCTCCCCCCTTTATTATGCCCTTGGGTGCAAGTCTGTTCCTTCACTGGCCCAGAGGGCACCCAGTTCAGTCACCCTTCGGTTCACCCCCGACTCATTTCATTCGCTACCCTTACGGCGGGGCTCAGAAGCATCTTCGCACTGTCGTGCTTCGTCAGTGTAGCCGCTTGGATTCGCCTGATGCCATCGCCATGCGGTCTTGATAATCGCTTTTACATCTGAGTATTGAATCTCCCAGCCCAGCTCTTGCTGTGCCTTCGACGAATCCGCATACAGTGCCGGCGGATCGCCCGCGCGCCGCTCATCCTCGACCACTGGCACCTTTAGTCCCGTAACAGATTCAACCGCATCAATAATTTCACGAACCGAACTAGGACGACCCGTGCCCAAATTATAGAAATAACTGGAACCTGGCTGCTCCAACTTATCAAAGACTGCGATATGCGCCCGCGACAGATCATCGACATGCACATAATCACGCAAACACGTGCCATCCGGAGTCGGGTAATCCGTGCCAAAAATTCGAATGTTCTCACGCCGACCAGTCGCCGCATCAATCACCAGCGGAATCAAATGCGTCTCCGGGGAATGGTCTTCGCCGATCGAACCATCCTCCGCCGCACCCGCCGCATTGAAGTAGCGAAACGCCGCGAAGCTTAAACCATAAGCATGCGCAAACGACTTTAAGATATTTTCAACATCCAACTTAGTCTGACCATACGGGTTGATCGGTGCCTGATGAGTCGTTTCTACGATCGGCAAGACATCCGGCTCGCCAAATGTTGCGCAGGTCGACGAGAACACGAACTTCTTCACGCCATTCTCGAGCATGCTTTCCAGTAATCGTAAAGTCGCGACCACATTGTTTTGGTAATACTTCATCGGTTCCTCGACCGACTCCCCGACAAAGGCAAACGCCGCAAAGTGCATCACCAAATCGATCTGCTCATCCCGCAATATCTGCCCGACAGCCAGCCGATCCCCAAGGTCGCATTCATAAAAAGACACCTCCGAGCTGACCGCCTGGCGATGGCCGAAGATCAGATTATCCAGCACCACCGGACGATGCCCCGCAGCCTGTAACTGACGCACACAATGACTCCCGATATAACCCGCACCACCAACAACTAATACATTCATAACTATTGACATAGCTCATCCACAGCAGCTGTCCAAATATTAATTCAGTGTTTCAAATGACCGTGGAAGGTAATAAAAAGTGGCCTCGATCGAGAGATCGGGGAACCTAGATAGGAGGTCGGAGACTGGAGCGACATTGTCCACCGCGGGAGGGACGACCTCCGTGTCGTCCGCCTCACTGCCAAGCAGCCGCCGTAGCACGACAGTGCGCAGATGGTAAATCGGCGATATTCCCGAAACGATTGCAGGGTGAGTGCCGCGGGTGCCCTTTGGGCAGTCGGAGCAACAGATCACAGTGCCTACGCCAGTTAACCGCACGACCCCCAGCACGACGTAGTTTTCGCGCGGGGGCGCAGAGTGAACAAATTCATCAAGAAACATCTTCCCCTAAAAAGCTCTTTCATCGCAAAAAGCTCTGCGCCTCTGCGC
>CALKBZ010000019.1 GCA_937775295.1 uncultured Opitutales bacterium | reverse complement strand
CGTCTGCGACGAATTCCAACCGCAGCCAAAGTGAATAGACCAGCAAGCAAGGCATAGGCGGATGGCTCAGGAACAACGCCGATATTATCAATCGCGATATAAGATGGTGTATTCACATTCGTTGTCTCCAGCGTGAACTGCAATTTGTCAACCACGCCGAGGTCATTCAAATCGAGGAAATTCCAGGCAGCGCTCACATAGTGATCGTCAGTATCGGCAGATGTATAATCCGCCAAATAATGGACGACTGATCCAGTCGAACCGCCGGAGTTAAAGCCCTCAACGACGACTCTAAAATAATCACCAGTAGTAAAGGCTGCCGCGAAACCGTCCCCATTTAGTATGCTGTCATAAGCATATACAGTATTCGCAATGCCCATGCCTAAGCCCGAGAAATTCAACGCAGCTGAAAAAGTCACATTCAACGCCTCACCAGTAAAATAGCCTAGGGTGTAATTACTAGAGCCCTCTGCACCTGCTCCTGTCATCGCAGAATACTGGTTAACGTAACCTGTTGTAGTCGTATCCGTATCTTTAGAATACGCCCATTTAGTCCAAGAGCCCCATTCCACGATATGTTCATTACTAAAGCTCGCGCTTCCCGAAGTAATCGCAGATTCGCGAACAGTCACATCTGAATCATACAGGTTTTGAGTGCTTTCTGTGCCAGACAGGTTCGAGCCATTCTCATAGTTTCCAGCAGTAAATAGCAGATCTTCAAAATCGACATAAGGTAGAGCGCTGACGGACGTGGCGCAGATCGCAAGTAATGGATACAGTATATTTTTCATCTTTATTAATCTTTATTATTATAAATCACCACACGACCTGTGATCGCGCTCGTGAACATCCGTGACTAAGCTGCGACATCGTCACCCATTCAAGATATTTAATCCATGCGAATCATTCTCAATAAAATTTCGACCATTAAAATGACATGTCGGCCTTTTAATGGACACAACCACTTTCCCTACAGCTACTAACAAAACTCACGCGAAACATGAGATCAATTCTCAATAAAAAAATATTTTTAGGCAGTTTTTTTCCAAAGAACACACCCACTTCAGGACACAAAAAAGCCGACCATGCGAATGATCGGCTTTTTGAAATTCACTTTGAGAGCGACTAGCAGTCGTAAAAGGCGTCTTCGGCGACGAGGATATTATCCGCCCGCACCACGCGCTGGTTGCCATCGGCGAGGACTAGCACTTTAGGCTTCCAGGCCTTGGCCTCTTCCGGTTCAAACTGCGCAAACGACATGATCACTAATAAATCGCCAAGCTCACCCTTATGCGCCGCTGCGCCATTGAGCGAAATCGTGTGCGACCCTTTTGGAGCCTCGATTGCGTAGGTCTCGAAGCGCTCGCCGTTGGCGATGTTAGCGACTAGTATTTTCTCGTACGCGACGAGGCCGATTTGCTCCATTAATGCGGAGTCAATCGCCAGACTACCCTCGTAGTGGAGGGCACTGTCAGTGACTTCTGCGCGGAGCAGCTTAGACTTGAGGAGCGTGACTTGCATGATAATTTAAAGTATTTGGACAGAACGAGTTTGTCAAAAAGTGGCGCATGTTGGAACGTTTTTTGCCATTTGACAATTTGAATCTGCCCTTCTTTTCGTATTCACTACCTGAGGCGCTTACACCTGTTGTCCGCGGAGGACGGCCGAGACAGTCAACTGACTGCCCTGGCCCAACTCACTTGCCACGGCGAGTGAACCGCCAAGCCGATCCGAGGCGCCCTTACACCAGGCCACCCCTGAAAAGAGGACGTGTCGTGTGGCCGGTGGATCAGAACTGTCCCTAACAGCGCTTGGCTGTCCTTCGATGATGCAATACCTTCCGACTGTGCATGGCGACTACGATCTCGACAGCCAAGCAGTGGCTTTCTCGATCCGCGACCGATTCTAGCGGCACACGACTTTCACTTTGGGGCGGACAGCAATGTCCGCCCTTTTTTATTGGTTCATCGTCGATTAGTCGGAAAGTCTCGATTGAAACGACAGACCGTTGCATCTGAGAGACAACGGGGCCCTGCGGGGTGAGCCATTGACCGCGATAGGAGTGTGGGCGACTCGCCCACAGCCATCCTGTGTTGCTGCAAAGGAGGGCGACTCGCCCACATTCATCCTGTGTTGCTGCAAAGGAGGGCGAGTCGCCCTCCCTCCTTTACCTTCCTCGCTAAGCGGGCATGACCCTTTTTATTGCCACACGCCCAAGGCTTCGAGCTGCTTAGTCGCTTGCTCGCCCCAGCCGCGGTTCGCGGCGGGACTCGCAGGGCTCGGGTGCAAAATACGCCCGACCTGCACGTCGACATCTTTCAAGGCCACCTTCGCACGGCCTTCCGCGAACGCGCCGACGCCAATCACCCACTCGGGTTGCAACGCCGCAACTAACTCGCGCAAATGTGTATCACACAGTGAATACAACGCGGCGACCTCAGACGCGGGCAACTTATCTGGCGTGCGGTTGCGCCCGCTTGCTTCCATAAACACCAGCGGACAATAATTCGCCACAAAGTGATCCGCAAAGAACGCATCCGTAGAAGCGAAGCGCTCACTGAACAAGCCCCATAGACGACGCCCACTCACCTCACTACGCTGACAAGCAAAGCCCTCGATCAAACGCTTTGGATGTTCGTTGAACGGCTGCTGAATGTCCTCATTCACCCCCACCCAGTCACGTACCAATGCAACTTCGCCAAACGGCACGCCGGTCTGCGCCATGCCAAAAGGCCCGGGGTTCATCCCCATGAAAATTACTTGCTTCGGCGAACTGGCGTGCTGCTTCAGATAACTCCGATGCCCTGCCCACGCGTAGTCCAGCGGGTTATAAACATGTGTGGTCGGCGCTGCGAACTGCAGTGCATCGACGCCCGCCGAAAGCCTCAGTGCTGCGGCGGTCGCAGCCTCTCTGATCGAGTTAGTCATCCTTCACTTTTCCGCCGACATCACTATGACCAAGGTCACGCTCGGGAGCGATCTCATCGCGAATGCGCTGCTTCAGTTCTTTCATTTCAGGGAAGCGCCCTTGGTCTTTACGATTCCACACCACAGCGGCGTCCACGGTCACACGAAAAGTGCCGCCCTCCGCCGAAGGCCGCAGCGTCACTGCGCCGAGTTCACTTTCAAACGTCGTTAACAGTTCCTGCGCCGTCCAACTTGCTCGCAACAACCAACGACAGCCCGGGCAATATTCAATCTCAACACTTGGTTTCATCGTCATTACAGAGGTAAGTATTAACGCAACGAACCGGCAACACGCTCAAGTTCGACTAGCGGCAATTTATCCAGTAGAGTCTTGGTCGGCTGCCCCAACAGTTGCAGCTCAGGTGCAATATCAGCCAACGGTCGCAGCACAAAGTCACGCTCCGCGATGCGCGGATGCGGTAGTTGCAAGCGTTCAGTATCGATATCAGTTTGCCCGAATATCAGCACATCAATATCAATCGTCCGCGGCGACCAACCGCCCGTGCGCACGCGTCCTAATTTATTTTCCACTGCAAGGCAGACATCTAGCAAGGCCTCAGGTCCTAGCTCCGTCTGCACCTCAACCACTGCATTCAAAAAAGGATCCGCATCGCCCATACCAATCGCACGATTTTGATATACGGGACTCGCCGTAACAATCACAACACCCTCCGCCCCCAACAGCTTCAACGCGGAACGCATCTGCTCCAAACGCTCACCGACATTACTGCCCAGTGCGAGATAAGCCGTCGTTAGCGGCACCGTGTGACCTCCGCAGCGAAATAATCACAGATGCAATCCACCGGCACTGCAGGTTTCTCCACCTTCACAGTGACTTCCACGGCCTTGTCGAAGCGTTCCAAAATCTCCGTAGCGATCACTTCTGCCGCACGTTCAATCAGATTAAAGCGAAAGCCCACAAAGACCTCCTGCACTGCCGCATAGACGTCGACGTAGTTCACCGTTTGCGCCGGCGTATCTTCTTCAAATTCCAAGCCATCGACCAAGGTCAGCAATACATCAACTTTGAAGCGCTGCCCGAGCTGAGCCTCTTCTTTCAGCACACCGTGACGGGCAAAAAATGCTAAGCCCTTTAATTCGATTTTCGTCTTATTCATAGCGTAAACAATGGTCCATCACTTGAGCGCATTCGCGGTTTTCGCGAACGTCATGTACTCGGATAAAATCAACTCCTGCCTGAATTGCCAATGCCGTAGTTGCCAAGCTGCCACTCAGGCGCGCCTTGGGGTCCTGCAACTCCAGCAGCTTCGCAATCATCGATTTGCGCGATGCTCCCAGTAACAGCGGATAACCGAGCTCAACCAGTTCAGGCAAACGACGCATGATCTCCCAATTCTCTGCATAGCTCTTGCCGAAGCCCAGCCCCGGATCGAGCAGGATCGCATCCTTCCTGACGCCTTGGGCTCGGACCCGCGCAATCGACTCTTCAAAAAACACCCGAATCGCCTCAATTACATCGCCGACGCCCGCCTGCTCGGCAGGACGGTTATGCATCAAAATACAAGCCGCACCGTATTCGCCAATCACTGCAGCCATCTGCGGATCGCGCTGTGCGCCCCAGACATCGTTGACAATATCTGCGCCGGCGAGCAACGCAGCGGCCGCCACTTCGCTTTTTGAGGTATCAATCGAAATCAGTGCGCTGGTTTCGCCACGGGCTTGCTCAATAAAAGGCACCACACGCGCAATCTCTTCTGCCACCGAAATGGGCACATGCCCAGGCCGGGTGGATTCGCCACCAATATCAATAATCGTAGCGCCCGCCTGTACCATCTGATGAAAGTGCTGCAGCGCCTGAGCGAGATCGACAAAATCACCACCATCTGAAAAAGAGTCTGGGGTGAGATTCAAAATTCCAACCATGTGAGTCTGCTGACCCAGCACTAAGCTACGGCGTTGCGTAAAATAAATAGTCGGCTTAATCATCTAATAATAGCACCGAATTCTTAATTTCCGCAGCCGACAATGCCGAGGTCAATGCATCCAACAGAGGCAGCGGTTCACCTGGAACCATTAGATCAAGCCCTCCCCCGCTAATCGTATCCATGAATCGGATACCAACTGACGAGTTCGTCAAGAACACCGCCTCCGCCTCCTGCAGCACTGCAGGAGAATAGCTGCCCTCTTCGACTGGGATCGCAAGCGACTCCGCAAGCCGCAGCACTTCAGCTCGGATCACACCAGGTAAAATACCCGTCGACAGTGCGGGGGTGCACAAGCGCCCTTGCTTAATAAAAAATAAATTCGCTAGCGTAGTCTCGGCCAACACACCTGCAGAATTCACTCGTAGCACATCTGAATATCCCTGCGCCCGAGCAGACTCCAGCAGCAACATATTCTCCATGTAGTTGTGCGTTTTATGCCCAGCCAAGCGCGAATGCTCATTGATCGGGTTTGTTGTTGTTAGCTGTAATCGCACAGTCGCAGTTGCCGCCATCGCTGGCCGCGTATAGACGTAGCAACCAGCGCCTGCCCCCTGTTTGAGCAGTGAGAGTTTCAGCGTGCCATCGCGAAGTCCATCGGCTTGGACCAATCCGCGGATCGCAGCCAACGCCCCCTCAGAGGTGTGATCGAGCGGCAAGCCTAGATCGACAGCAGAATCGTAAAATCGCTGCCAATGCGCCTGCCAAAAACACAGTCGTCCCTGCGACAGCTTAATGGTTTCAAAAATGCCAAAGCCATGCGCAAAGCCTGACTGAGTCGGATTCAACGCAGCGGCATCTCCCGATTGAAGTATTATAATTTCTGACATAAAGCATCCACAGTCTCACGAATCGCACGGCCTTTATCGAGCGTTTCTTGATATTCACTTTCAGGGACTGAATCCCAGACAATTCCGCCGCCGACTTGATAATCCAGATACCCATCCTTTAGATGCAAGCTACGAATGGCGATATTGAGCTCTGCATTGCCATCAAAGCCGATGTAACCGACAGAGCCGGTATAAATACCGCGGCGCGTCGACTCGAGCTCCTCAATCACCTCCATCGCCCGCACCTTCGGCGCACCGGTGATCGAGCCACCTGGGAATAAGGCATGAATACAGTCAAATACGTCGTTGCCCTCGGCTAGCACTGCCTTGACTTGAGCAGTCTGATGAATGACCCGCGCATAGCGCTCCAAATGATATAATTGCTCGACACGCACACTGCCAAATTCGGCCACTCGGCCCAAATCGTTGCGCTCCAAATCAACGATCATTAGTAGCTCTGCACGATCCTTCTCGGATGTGCGCAGCGCCTCCGCATTCAACACATCTTCGTCAGGTGTCGCACCACGTGGACGCGTGCCCTTGATCGGCCGCGTCTCGATATGACGGCCCTGCTTGCGTAAAAGCTGCTCCGGCGAAGTCGACAATACAGTAAACGCATCTGTACGAATCAACGCACTATACGGCGCAGGATTTCCGGCCCGCAGGGCTTGATACAGCTGAACTGGGCAACCCTCGTAGCGACACTTTGCGCGTTGCGAAAGATTCACCTGATATACATCGCCGCTCGCAATATAGCTGCGCACGCGCTCCACCGCCTGTAAATAATCGGCGCGCTCAATATTCCACTCCCATTCGTCACGTTGCGGTACGGCGGCAACTGCCGGCGGTGGTGCGGCAGACACAATCGCCTGCAACTCAGCCAGCACCACATCCTCATCCGCTCGCAGGCCCAGCGCGATCAAGCTCAACTCTCCGGTTTGATGATTCAGCGCTGCGATGCCATCGTAGAAGCTGAAATGAATATCCGGCATACCTCGGTCGTCCTCAGTCAAATCGGGCAACAATTCGACCTGACGACCATAATCGTAAGCAATAAAACCGACCGCACCGCCAACAAAGGGGATGCCACTGAGATTCGTGCTCGAATATTTCGCCATCAATTCGCGCAACAAAACCAGACCATCGCCACTCGTGGTGACTTCGCCATCTCCGGCAGACCTCCGTCGACGTTCAACATAGCTGCCATCTTTGCCCTCAAACACCAGAAACGGATCTGCACCAAAAAAGCTCCATGTGCCCAAGCCGTCATTCGACAGCGAACTATCCAACACAAAGGGCAAATGCCGCGCTCCAAAGCGCTCGATCAACTCATCGACCGCGGGAAAATCCTGTAAGGTCACGATTTTCATCTTGAGAGAGCACTCCTCACTTTCACATGCACTTTCATTGCGCTTAGTGCCGATTGGCACGCTGGATCAGATAGAAACCAACCGCCTGAAAAATAATATTGGGCAGCCAGATCAATAAATCAGGGCGCAGGCCACGGGCACCCTCCAACCAACTCACGGCAATAATCAGAAAGTAATACGACATCGCAATAATCAGCGCGATTGCGAGGTTGGCGTAACTCTCTTTACGTCCGACCTGAATCGCGAGCGGCACACCGAAAATCGCCAACGAAAAAACGGAGAACGCCATCGCGAAGCTCTTCTGCATGTGCATCTGCACCTTCATACGCCCCTTCGAAATACCTTCCGTAGTGCCGTCCCTAGTCCCGTCCGCTGCCGCTGCAGCCTCATTGACCAGCTCTTCATCTCGCCTCTCCATCAGTTGCGCAAAGGTCATTTCCTTAATCCGCGCCTGGCGCCGGCTCTTCTCACCAAAAATCTTGCCCATCGGCAATTCGATCGGCAACTCGCCAAAAAAGAGCGAGCGCATCGGCTCATCCGCTAGCCCGCCTGAACCGGAATCATCGCGTTCCTCTGCAGTGCCGTCTCGCAGAGTCAGCACCAACGCACTATTAGTCTTATCAAAATTGATTTCACCTTCCTTCGCGCGCAAAAACAACTTCACACGTTTCTCATCGTCCAGTTCCCATATCCAAAAATCCTGCATCACCGGTCCTGCGCGATCGCCCATGTAAATGACATAGCCAGGGAATTCACGAATGAAACGACGCTCCTCAATAAACCCGATCGGATTTTCACTGATAGCGCTTACCATTAAATGCTTATAAGCTAGGCGCGACTGTGGCGCATAGTGCAAGTTCACCACTACCCCTACAATCATGCCAATAAACGAGATTACAAATACCGGCGATGCGATCTGATAAAGACTGATACCCGACGACTTCATTGCCGTAATCTCCTGCTGCGAGGACAATCGCCCCAAGGCCATCAACGTGCCAGTCAACACCCCTAATGGCAAGGCATACGCCGCCACATAGGGGATCAACAGCCCCATCAACTTCAGGAAAACCATAAAGTCTAGCTTCCCAGCAGCCACCAGTTCGGCAATATCCCGCATTGCATTCCCCAGCAGCAATACGAACACGAACAGCCCCATGGCTAAGGCCGTGGAGACCAGCACCTCCTTGAGGACATGACGATGTAGTAAATTAAGCATTTGCTGAAATCAGCAGTTAGTAGTCAGAACTCAGGAATCACAAGCCACAAGCAGAGAGAAATAATTTTCTCCGCGCAGCGGCGTTTCACTCTTCACACTTTGCGATTCACGCTTCAATCTTCGAGCATGCAAACCAAACAAGATGAAGTTCTCCAGATTTTCCGCGATGGCGGTGCGCTCCTCAGTGGCCACTTCCTGTTACGCTCAGGCTTGCACAGTGCCCATTTCTTTCAATGCGCTCAGGTCTGCCAGTACATGGACAAAGTTACACGCATGGCTGAACTGCTGATCGAGGATCTGAAAGGCTACGGCGCGACGACTGTGGTGGGCCCAGCAATGGGCGGCCTCGTCATTGGCCAAGAAGTGGCGCGCCAACTCGGCCTGCGCTTCGTGTTCCTTGAAAAAATCGATGATAAGCTCGAACTGCGCCGCAACTTCAAATTCGCAGCAGGCGAAAAAGTCTTGATCGTCGAAGACGTCATCACTCGCGGCGGCCGCGTCACCGAAGCACTCCAGCAATGCCGCGCACACGGCGCAGAGCCCGTCGCGGTCGGAGTGATCGTCGACCGCAGCGCGGGCAAGACTACTTTCGACGTGCCGCACCACAGCCTCGCCGAGCTCAGCTTTCCCACTTACCAAGCCGACCAGCTGCCTGCCGAGCTACAAGGGACCGTGGCGACCAAGCCCGGCAGCTAAGTTGCGCATAAAACACTCATATAGATCTTAGAAGCCCCCGACATCGAGACACTAGGCTTCACCCGCAACAAACAATTGCTCGATGAATCGACTGCGCTATCACCATACTTGAAATGCTTAAGTTCGACACTACCCTCAACCGCCTACGCAGCGTCGGCATTTTCGAGGCCATTTCATTCCTACTATTACTCGGCGTTGCAATGCCGCTGAAGTATGCGTTCGGCCAGCCGGAAATGGTTCGAATTGTCGGCATGGCGCACGG
>CALKBZ010000018.1 GCA_937775295.1 uncultured Opitutales bacterium | reverse complement strand
ATTTAGAATTATTCTAATTAGCCTTGCATTCCTATATTTAATGGCTCTATTACTACTAAGTCTCATTATTAATAAGACTTAGAATTATTCAAAATAAAACACGATTTCCGACCACTCATGCAACTGTCACCACAATATAAAGAGCTTCTCGACGATGCCCTAGAGCGCAGCGGACAGCGCTCGACCAAGCAGCGCGAGCACATTTTCGCATTGCTGCTGGAGAAACGCGACCACCCTACCGCAGACGAAATATTTGCCCGCGCTCGTGAAGGTATGCCCTCGATCTCATTGGCCACCGTCTATAATTGCCTCGAGACGCTAACTGACACCAGCCTTATCCGCCAAGTTAACTTTGAGCGCGAACCGACCCGCTACTGCCCCAACCTCACGCAGCACGCCCACTTTTATTGCCGAGAAAGCGGTGAAATTGTCGACATCAACCTACCCGACCAATTGATCTCCGACCTAATGGCCACCCTACCGAATGGCTTTTCAGCGCAGCATATCGAAATCGCCTACCACGGTAAATGCGGCGAGTGCCACGACTAACTTTTTAACCAATTTTATAATCCAAATACCATGAATACGCTCGAAATCAAAAATCTCAATGTCTCAATCGATGGCCAGGCCATCCTTAAAGAATTCAACCTCACTGTTCCTAAGGGCGAAGTGCACGCACTGATGGGCCCGAATGGCACTGGCAAGAGCACGCTCGCCAAAGTCATGGCTGGCCATGAAGACTACACTGTCGAAAGCGGTGAGATCCTCCTCGACGGCGTCAACATCCTCGGCGAAGCACCCGACGTAATCGCCAAAGCTGGCCTGTTCCTCGCATTTCAATACCCGCTCGAAATTCCTGGTGTTTCCATAGCCAACTTCATCCGAGCCTCTCGCCAAGCACGTCTCCCTGAAGGTGAAGACATCAACGCGGTGGAGTATTACAAAGAGCTCTACGCCAAAATGGATGCACTCCAAATGGATCGTAAGTTTACAGCACGTTCTCTTAACGAAGGCTTCTCGGGTGGCGAGAAAAAACGCTGCGAAATCCTGCAAATGTCGATGCTTAATCCTAAATATTGCGTCATGGATGAGACCGACTCTGGCCTCGACATCGACGCGCTTCGCATTGTTTCCGAAGGTGTAAACATGATGCGCTCCGAAGACCGTGCCTTCCTCATCATCACACACTACCAACGCCTACTCGACTACATCGTGCCAGACGTTGTTCACGTCATGTTCGACGGTCGTATCGTTCACAGTGGCGACGCCGAGCTCGCTAAAGAGCTCGAATCCAAAGGCTACGACTGGGTCAAAGAAGCATTCGTAACCGCAACTGCGTAAGCGTGAGTCCTCCGCCATTAACCATTAATTTATATGCCTAATACAGATACAGAAATTCAAAACGAAGCAATCAACGTCGATACCGAAAAAGGAAACTTCAAGTATCCCGAAGATTACGCGTATGACGCCGGCACCGGTCTCACTGAAGATACCATTAGATACATCTCCAATGTGAAAAACGAAGATCCTTGGATCCTCGACTTCCGCCTCAAAGCACTCGAAATCTTTGAGAAGAAGCCGATGCCAACCAAGTGGGCCGACAAAGATTTGGAGAACATCCACTTCGACAAAATCCGCTACTACCTTTCAAAAGGTCAAGTGCCTGCACGCTCTTGGGACGATGTGCCCGATGATGTGAAGGAAACGTTCGAGCGCCTCGGCATCCCCGAGCAAGAGCGCAAGTTCCTTGCTGGCGTGGAAGCACAGTTCGACTCGGAAGCGTCTTACTCCCGCATGAAGGAAGACCTTGAAAAAGAAGGCGTCATCTTCGTCGGATCGACTGAAGGCCTGATGAAATATCCAGAGATCTTCAAACCTTACTTCGGCAAGGTCATCCCGACTTCGGACAACAAGTTCTCTGCACTTAACAGCGCGACTTTCTCCGGCGGTAGTTTCATCTACGTACCAAAGGGTGTAAAGCTCAAGCAGCCCCTCCAAGCTTACTTCCGTATCAACGCGGAAAACTTTGGCCAATTCGAGCGCACGCTCATCATCGCCGACGAAGGCGCTGAGATCACTTACATGGAAGGCTGCACTGCACCTAAGTTTGAGACCGCTACGCTACATAGCGCGGTGGTTGAACTTGTCGCACTCAAGGGTGCCAAGATTCAATACATCACCGTACAGAACTGGTCGTCCAACGTCTTCAACCTCGTCACCAAGCGCGGCATGGCCGACGAAGGTGCCGAAGTGAAGTGGATCGACTGCAATATCGGCTCACGTCTCACAATGAAGTATCCAGGCGTGGTCCTGAAGGGCAAAGGCGCCCGCGGCGAAGTGCTGTCCATCGCACTTGCGAATGACGGACAGCACCAAGACACCGGCGCTAAAATGATGCACCTCGCGGATAACACCACGAGTAACATCATCTCCAAGTCGATTTCGATCGGCAAAGGACGCTCCACCTACCGCGGCCAAGTGCACATGCCAAAGCACCTCAAGAATTGTAAGAACAATACCGAGTGTGACGCATTGCTGATCAACACCAACAGCCGCACCGACACCTATCCTGCCATCACCACACGTGGTGAGAACAATACCGTACAACACGAAGCCAGCGTCTCCAAAGTGAGCGCCGAGCAAATTTTCTATATGATGCAACGCGGCCTCAACGAAGGCGAAGCCATGAGCCTCGCGGTGAATGGATTCGTCAATGAATTGATGAAAGCCTTCCCAATGGAATACTCCGTCGAACTCAAACGCCTCATCGACATGGAAATGGAAGGCAGCGTCGGCTAGCATCGTGTCCTCGGTCGTTAGACCGAGGATCACGAATGCTGGACATCGAACATTCAACTTTGAATACAAAATGACTACAGTCTTGGAACAACCAACAAACACCACCAACGAACCCGCATGGCTCAGTGCCCGCCGCGACAGCGGCAAAGCTCAATTTGAGATACTACCTGCGCCCACCGCACGCGATGAGCGCTGGCGCTTTGCTTCAGTCGGCAGGCTCAGCATCGACGGCTTTGCGCCCGCAGCGGCTCCCACCGCCGACACGCTTACTGAGCTCGTCGAGCGCTCAAACCTGGTAAGTGATCGCGCCGGTCAACTCGTCTTCGCCGACGATGCGCAAGCGCAGTTCGAAGGCATCAGCGAAAAACTCGCCGCACAGGGCGTCATCTACCTGCCCGTGCTCGACGCCATTGCACAGCACCCCGAGTTGATGGAAAAATACTTCCTTCAAGAATCCACAGAGTTGGGTTCAGAGAAATACTTCGGCCTACATGCAGAGCTAGTCAAGGCAGGCTCGATCCTCTTCGTCCCCAAGGGCGTCGAAATTGAGAAGCCGTTCGTCAATTATTATTGGACTAGCGGCAAGATGGCAGCCGTGTTCCCACATACATTAATTATTGCAGAGGCTAATTCGAATGCTTCGGTGGTCGACATCTTCTTCTCCGAAACAGCAGCGAACCAAGCCTTGAACGTCTCGGTTTCGAACATCCACGCAGCCAGCGGCGCCAAGGTCTTTCGCAAGGTCGTGCAGGATTGGAATCAAAAAACCGTCTCCTTCCAACTCGACACTACAGTCGCCGAGCGCGACACATTGGTAAATAACGTCGCGGTCAACATCGGCGCTGAACGTGCGCGTTTTGAAAATCAAACACGTATCGAGGGTCCTGGCGCGGATGTGAAAATGTATTCGCTGACCGTAGCCGAAAATTCGCAAGAATTCGATCAACGCACTTTCCAGACGCACAACGCCGGCAATGCCGTATCCGACCTGCTGTATAAGAATGCACTGCTCGACAATGCACGCACCATCTTTTCCGGCTTGATCAAAGTCGCCGAAGGCGCGCAGCAGACCGACGCTTATCAGACCAACCGTAACTTGCTGCTCGACCCAACCGCCGAGGCCAATGCACTTCCCGGCCTAGAGATTCTAGCCAACGATGTGAAGTGCTCACACGGTGCTACCACTGGTAACGTCGATTCCGAAGAGCTTTTCTATATGATGCAGCGTGGCATTACCAAGCGCGACGCGATGAAGCTCATGGTTTTCGGCTTCTTCGAGGAAGTGATCGAGAAAGTCGGTAGCGATGAGCTCGCCGACAACCTCCGCGAACTGATCCGCAACAAATTCGAATCGAAGATTCACTAACCAATTGCGAATGAATAATGGCGAATCTCGAATCTTGAATTGATTCGCCATTATCCATTCACTATCCGCTATACGCTATACGCTATTTCACTTATGGACGACCAACGCACACTCACTCGCGAAGTTGAAGTCACACTCATTCCCCAAGGCACGCCGATGAGCTTGCCCGAAGGCGAGACTGTCACCATCACGCACCGCCTCGGCGGCAATTTCACCGTCATGACGCACAACGGCATGTTCCGTATTAAAGGTGTCGATGCCGACTGCCTAGGCGAAGAAGTCACACAAACGACCAAAGACCACGCCGCTGCGGATAGTCACGATGGCACACCACCGGAAAATGACACTCTGTGGGAAGCCCTCAAATCCGTATTCGACCCAGAGATTCCCGTTAACATCGTCGACCTCGGACTCGTTTATTCGCTTGAAACTAACGCACGCGAAGAAGGCGGCCATAAAATCTCCATGGACATGACGCTTACCGCCCCCGGTTGCGGAATGGGTCCGGCGATCGCGGAAGACGCCAAGATGCGCCTCGAATCAGTCGCCGGGGTCAGCGAAGCCCAAGTCGAAATCGTATGGGATCCACCCTGGAACCAAGACATGATCACCGAAGAAGGCAAAATGGTGCTCGGGTTGATCTAGCTTTTTAAAAAGTCATTCTCTTCACCTTACGGGTCGCGCAAGCGACCCGTTTTTTGTGCCCCTACAATCCCAGCCTTTGCTTGAGTGATTCAAGCTAGCGCTGCGAAATATACAGGATTGCTGCTGCTTTGACCTTGCAGCTGCAACGATAGATCCCGTTTCCTAAGAAGTGTTATGGGGTCGATTATAGGCTCTTCCTGCCCTCGGGTAAATTTCATCCAAGAGCACCAAAAAATTTGCACTAGAAGTGAGCGAAACCATGGGGATCGTCAGCTGTAGGAGAATATTTAATTCCCAATACTCCCTCAAGCTTGACAATTAACATAACTAACGCTTATTAGATGAATAACTAACTCATGTTAAATTGCATCATGAAACTACATACACCTCTCTTCGCTCTCATTTTAATCGCGGCCTCCAACATTTCATTATCCGCACAGACCTTTACATTCGGCAATAATACAAGCGCAGGACAGGCCCAAGCGAATTTCGATGATTTAGAATCTGGATCAACTACCTCAGGGGGGCTCACCCTAACAGCCACTGCGAGTTCAGGAACGTTTAACTCGACCCCCGCTGGCGGGTTTGGCATCAATGCAATGCCATCAGACGATATTACGAACCAGTTTGACAATCAATCCACAGATGGAGCGGAGTTCATGACATTCAGCTTCAATCAAAACGTCGATTTCGTTTCAATCGAACTCACCGAGTTTGGAGCCGACGAAGCCTTCTTAACCATTGCAGGAATCACTACCATCATTGGTTCAAACTCTTTCATATTCGCTCCTGGCACAACGCTTGCTGCCAACACCGATGCAACTTTCGGCTTCCAGTCAGGCAACGGATTTGAACTTGCCTCATTAGCTGTCATGACAGTTCCCGAGCCCCGCACATACGCGCTGCTGTCTGGTTACTGCGCACTAGCCGTTGTAATGCTTCGCCGCAATTCGCAGTAAGCATTCACACCCACTTAATAAAAGAGAGTCTCTTGGTTTACGACTAAACTGGTTTTACGACCGAAGCAGCAGCGTATGAATGTCCATCACCACCATGCCTGCATTCTGCGCGGCTTGAATGCCTAGCGCGGTATCTTCAAACGCATGGCAACGCTGCGGATCGACGCCGATTAACTCTGCCGCGCGCAGGTAGGCATCTGGCGCTGGCTTTGAATTGGCCACACACTCCGAACCGACCACCGCGCCAAACCAGTCACGGATCCCCAGTGACTGGAGGATCCGATCCGCCACCCACTTGGGGCTGCCCGTAGCAATCGCCATCGGCAGATACTCGCGGTGAAACTCGGCAATCGCCCGCACCGGGAGCACTGGTTGCACCACGCCCAACAAACCCATAAACAAGGCTTCTTTCGCCTCTGCGACCGCGATCGCATCAACAACCTTGTGCTGCTCTTTCGCGAGCAGCTCAATAATCTCCGACGCAGGCACGCCGCCGAGCGCGTAAAAACGCTCCTCGGATAGCACTAATCCATGTTCCGCCATCGACTGCGACCATGCGAAAAAATGCGTCGGCATGGTATCGGCTAAGGTGCCGTCTAGATCAAAAATCAAACCGTCATACTCGTGGTGTAGGTTCTTCATCGCTTCCAATAGAAAGCGTAATTCAAGCATCGCAAGTTAAACCATGCAGCCAATGGCATGAAGGCTCGCCACTCTCTGAATTTCCCCTTTCAATTGACAGACAAGTCTATTTTCAATATGTTACGCTCTCTAAGAAATGCATTCATCACTGGCATCGTCGTCATTCTGCCACTCGGCGTGACGATGATTGCCATCCGCGTCCTGCTCGATAAGATCGGCACACCTGCCAGTAAATACTTCTTCTGGTTCCTTGATCCCGAGTTTAAATCGATGCCCATCGTGCAGGTCGGCCTTGAGTTCATTTCCGTGCTGGTCGTGTTACTGCTCATCACCTTACTCGGCTACGGCTCGCGCATCTTTATCGGCCGCATCCTCCTCAACAGCATGGAACTTCTGCTGGATCGACTACCCTTCGTCAGCACGGTCTACCGATCCGTCCAACAAATAGTGCAGACCTTCAGCCTGCAAAAGAAGGCTGTCTTCCAGAAAGTCGTCCTTATTGAATATCCGCGCAAGCATTGCTACGCGCTCGGCTTCCTCACCAGTACCGCTAAAGGCGAAACACAAGACGTCACCGGCGAACATATCGTCAACGTCTTCGTGCCCACCACGCCCAATCCAACCAGTGGCTTCCTGCTGATGCTACCCGAAAAAGACATCACACGCTTGGAGATGACGATCACCGACGGCATGAAGCTAATCATCTCTGGCGGCGCATTGGTGCCGGATCGCTCGAGCGGCCAGGCAGTGCTTATCAACAATCCGGCAGAAGCCAGCGCCAGTGCATGAGCGCACCCGCGGTAAACGAACGCGCGCTGGTACTGCGTATCGCTGCCAGTGGCGAGTCCTTTCATAAAATCGACATTCTTACCGCTGAGAGCGGCACTTTCCTTTGCCTCAAGCGACTCTCGAGGAACCGCTCGCAGAGTACCGAACCGGATCTATTCGATACCGCCGACATACAACTTGAAACCTCAAAGCAGGGCACGGCTCGTTTCGTTAAAGACTACCAACTCGTGCACCGCCATAGCGCTATCGGCCAATCGTATCGCAAACTACAACACGCCTCCGATTTCTGTGCGCTCATTGCTCAAAATGGCCCGCATATGGCCGACCCCGCAGCGCTCTACCATATTACCGAACGCACCCTAGACGCCTTCGCCCAACGCGCACTCCCAGCTATTGTGTTTCTAAAAGCCATCTACATCCTACTTAAAGACGAAGGCTATCCGGTGCGCGAAGCGTGGTGGCCTGAGCTTCCAGCGACTCTACGCGAATCAGCTAAGCAATTGATCAACCCACCCACGCCCGACAGCGCAGCACCCGAACAGCTCGAAGTGTGCGCACAGATCAGCCGTAACCTCTGCCACTGGCTCCAGCGCGAAACCGACCTCATGCTACCGGGCAGCTTAGTGTAATCAACGCAATCGCGGGATAAACCCGCTCCCTACAAAAACTATTGCGACTGAGTTTACCTCAGGAGGCGCAGTCCTCAAAAACGAACCATTGGCTAAAAAAAGACTGGGGATTCCGAGCTCCCATCGTAACGTAGCTGAGATGAAACAATGGAACTACGCTGAATCTGACCAATCCAAAGGCCCGGTCTCCGAGGACGAGCTGATACAACTCATCCAATCGGGACGCCTTCCACGAAACACACTCGTCTGGACCGAAGGCCAAGCAGACTGGCAACCTGCTTCAGAAATTGCAGGGCTCCTCCCCGCAGAACTAGCCCCGAGCCCATCAGAGCTTCTGCCCCCCACCCTACGAACCAAAGGTACCCCCGATGACTTCGCAGCATCTGGCGAACAGCTTCGCCCATGGATACGCTACTGGGCGCGCCTAGTCGACTTCCTCATCTTCAGCTTAATCGTCGGCGTCATCTTCAGCATCATCAACGATGCCGCACTCAATCGGATGAATGACACCGTATTCGGCATTATCTTACTGCTGGCATACATCCCAGTAGAACCGCTCTTGTTGATGAGTTGGGGCACCACTCCGGGTAAATTCCTCCTCAATATACAGCTGCGCAATGAAGACGGCAGCAAACTCAGCTTCAGCCAAGGCATCATGCGCAGCGTAGGCGTAGTCATCAAGGGGCAAGGCATCGGCATCCCACTGGTGGCACTGATCACCCACATCTACGCCTACAAGCGATTACTGAATCAGGGGCAAACCGTATGGGATGAATCAGGCAATCACACCGTCGCCCACCGAGACATCAGCGGTTGGCGCATGCTGATCTTAGTCTTGTTTCTAGCCGCAGTGGTCGCGCCCATTGTATGGGAAGTGCAAAGTGAGCTTCCAGCTTACTAGGACAACTCACCACCCTACTTTCCGCCCGCATTGTAGCGATCGATCCATGCCGCGCTCCACTCAGCATAATCATCGGCCTCAATGTGAGCACGAGCCTGCTCCATCAGATTCAAGAAAAAGTGCGTATTATGGATCGACAGCAGCGTGTGCGCCAACAGCTCTTTCGCCATCACTAGGTGGCGCAAGTAAGCGCGGCTGAAATTCTTACAGGTATAGTTATCCGCCTCCATAATTGGCTTCGGATCGTGCTTAAAGCGTTCATTCTTCAAATTCAACACCCCATCCGGAGTAAACACCGAGGCATGCCGCGCGAGACGGGTCGGCATCACACAGTCGAACATATCCATGCCAAGGCCGACCATCTTCAACAACTGTGGAGGCGTACCCACGCCCATCACATAGCGCGGCTTTTCTTTCGGCATCACCGGTGCAGTCGCCGCAACTTGCCGAATCATCTCCTCTTCTGGCTCTCCGACGCTGACGCCGCCAATCGCATAGCCAGGGAAATCCATCTTTGCCAATTCACGACCACAATGTTGCCGCAAGTCATCATAAATAGAGCCCTGAATAATACCGAAGACATGGTGCCCCGACTCGAGAAAGCCATCTTTCGTAGCATGCTCTAAAAATTCACCCGCCCAGCGGATCGTCCGAGCTACAGCGGCTTCGCATTCCTCCCGCGCACATGGATACGGCGGGCACTCGTCGAGCACCATCGCAATGTCGGTATCGAGGTCCTTCTGGATCTCGAAGCAATTCTTCGGGCCGAGGAACAACTTACGCCCATCTAGGTGCGAGCGAAACTCAATGCCCTCTTCCGTGATTTTACGCAGTTTGGATAGACTGAATACTTGAAAGCCTCCGCTATCAGTCAAGATCGGGCCCTTCCAGTTCATGAATTTGTGCAGCCCACCCATTTCTTTTACCAGATCAGAGCCTGGACGTATATTTAGGTGATAGGTATTGCCCAAAATAATCTGCGACCCGACCTCTTCAATCTGCGCAGGCGTCATCCCTTTCACTGTCGCCTGAGTACCGACCGGCATGAAAATCGGAGTCTGAATATCGCCATGAAGTGTTTTGAGGACACCACGACGGGCCGAACCGGATTCTTTGAGCAATGTGAACATAGGAAGAAACTAAAAACATCGAAGGTTGAACGTCCAACATCGAATTGTGGATTTTTTAAAGGTCGCACAACTCCAGACCAGAGGTATAAGTAATTCGACGTTGAATGTTCAAGGTTCGGCGTTCTTATTCATCTTTCCTAATGAGTCTCGACATTCCAAGTATCCAACAAATTGACGGCAGCGGCCTGCGCTTTGCAATCATTGCCTCGCGCTATAATGAAGCACTGGTCGACTCGCTCGTTCAGCATGCCAGTGCCACACTCACCGCAGCAGGTGCCGAAGCCCCGTTGATCGAGCGTGTCCCTGGAGCCGCCGAACTCCCCTTTGCAGCCTCGACAGTCGCGCAACATTCTCAATTCGACGCCATCATCGTGATCGGCGTCGTCATCGCTGGTGACACCAATCACCACGAAATCATCGGTGACAGTACCGCCACTGCCTTACTCAATGTCAGTATCGCTCAAAAAGTACCCGTCATTAACGGCATCCTAGTCGTCAACCACCTCGCACAAGCTGAGGCTCGTGCCGGAACAACCATCAACCGTGGCAAAGAATTTGCCCAAGCAGCCCTCGAAATGGCTCAATTTACACACAAATGGAAGACAACGAACCAGTAACCCGCCGCTCACAACGCCGTGAAAACCGCATGAGCACCGTGCAGTTCCTCTACCAATGGGAGTCTAACAAGCCGGAAATCCTGGCGGACGACATCTGCCAGTTCTTCGAGAACCAGGAAGAAGATCGCGCCTACTACGCCTTCGCCGAAGAGCTTGCGCTCGGAACTATCGAAAACATCGAAATCATCGATGGCCATATTAGCGAGCACGCCAACAACTGGACCTTCGATCGTATCGCTAAAGTCGACCTCGCCATCCTACGACTTGCGATTTACGAGCTCCTCTACCGCAACGACATCCCACCGATCGTCAGCATCAACGAAGCGATCGATCTAAGTAAGATCTTCTCAAATCCTGACTCTAAGCGCTTCATCAACGGGATTCTCGATAAGATGAAGGACAAAATCACACGACCTCTGCGTAAAGCAGCGGACTAAGTAAGGAATCGACGAATGCGTAGTCTCTTTAAAAAATTCAAAGAGGGGCTCAAGCGTCAGACCCCTACTTTCCACAAGGCCTTTGATTCCATCTTCTCCAGCGCCAAGCTGGATCAAAGCGCACTCGATCAACTCGAAGAAGCCCTCTACACTGCCGACTTCGGCGTTGAAACCGTAGAGGAAATCATCGACGAGATTCAAGCGGCCTACAAGGCCGACAAGCAAATCCGCGGCCACGACGCGGCCAAGATCGGCGCGACCGTGCTCACACGCGTGCTCGAAGGCTCTGAAGGCATCGTCACCGTCGGGCATCACCAGCCCGAGGTCATATGCCTAATCGGCGTCAACGGCTCCGGCAAGACGACCACTACCGCTAAGCTCGGACACCTGTATAAGAATGAAGGATACAGCCTGCTAATTGGCGCGTGCGACACTTTCCGTGCCGCAGCCAACGAACAGATCAAATACTGGGCCGATCAGCTGAAGATCGACATCGTCGCCAGCCATCACGGCGCCGACTCCGCCGCCGTCGCCTTTGATGCGTATGAAGCAGCCAAAAGCCGAGGCCGCGACATCGTGATTCTCGACACCGCAGGCCGCTTGCATACCAAGAGCAACCTAATGAAGGAGCTCGAAAAATTAAAACGCGTCATCCAGAAACAAGACCCCGAAGCACCACACCACAGTTGGTTGGTCGTCGACGGCAGTCTCGGCTCCAACTCGATTGAGCAAGCGCGCGCCTTCAACGAAACCTTCCCACTCACAGGGCTGATCATCACCAAGCTCGACGGTACCAGCCGCGGCGGAGCACTCGTCGGCATCTACCGTGAATTGAAGCTACCAATCTACTTCGTCGGCCTCGGCGAACAACCCGACGATCTACAACCCTTCTCGGCGAAGAACTACGCCAACGCCATTTTTGGAATTACTGATGACGCGTAGGGGCTTTGCTTGCAAAGGCCGCACCTTCTATTTTAGCCTTTAGCCCTTTTTGAGATCGAGTAGGCTCGAGCCCACAACAACGACTAACATGAGCATCATCGCACCACTCACCGTCGAACTCGCCGAACGCGCGTATCCAATTCATTTCAGCGACAGTCTGAGTGCGTTGAAAAACGACGTCGCGGCCCTACGCGCAGCTGGCCGCACTGTCCGCGTGCTCAGCGATGCCAAAGTGCTCGCTGCGCAACCTGACGTCCTTGCTCAGGCCGGTTTCGAAGATGCCGAAATACTCAGCCTGCCGTCCGGCGAAAAGACTAAGTCTGTCGAATTCTTCAGCCAAGCCCTCAGCTTTCTCGCGGTGCAATCTGCCAACCGCGACTGTGCATTATTTGCATTTGGTGGTGGCGTCATCGGCGACCTCTCAGGCTACGTTGCAGCCAGCTATTTGCGCGGCATTGATTTTTACCAAATTCCAACCACCCTGCTCTCGATGGTCGACAGCTCTGTCGGCGGCAAGACTGGCATCAACCTACCTGAAGGTAAAAATCTAGTCGGCGCATTTTGGCAGCCCAAAGCTGTCTACCTCGAGACCCGCTTACTGAAAACCTTACCACCGCGCGAATTCGCTGCGGGCATGGCTGAGGTCATTAAATACGGCATGCTCTTTGACTTGGATTTCTTCGAAGAACTGGAACAGGTCAACTCACTCACCGCAAGCTCTCCTGAACTCGCAGCCATCGTTCGTCGTTGCTGCGCGATCAAAGCTGAGATCGTCGCCGACGACGAAAAAGAGACTGCAGCCACAGGCGGACGCGCCCTGCTCAACCTCGGACACACCTTTGCCCATGCGATCGAGAACGTCGCCGGCTATGGTCAATATTTACACGGCGAAGCCGTTGCCATCGGCCTCAACCTCGCCACCCAACTTTCAGTCGAACTCGGCCAAATTGACGCCAGCGACATCGCCCGCGCCAATGCACTGATCAAAAAGTGCGCCCTACCGACCAGCCTCAAGGCACCCCTGCCCATCTCTGACCTGATGGCCGCGATGCAGCGTGACAAAAAAAACCGCAACGGACGTCTGCGCTTTATTAGTCTGCAAACCTTCGGTCACGCAGTGACCACTGATGAAATCGATGTTGCACTAGTTGAAGCACTCTGGAAAAAAGTCGGTGCGGAATAATCAAATGTACCCAGATATCTAGGGAAGTAACAGAGCCGACGATTTTGGAGCTACCTAACGATCCCGATGATCCAACTGTTCCAATCGCACGCGCACGAGTGAGGCCTAACAGAACGACCGAGTAGAACGAATTAACAGACCTCGCTGAGCGTTGCCTTATTATTTCCATTACTGGCCGTATGAAAGTGGGCAGGCTAAGAGCACTGGATGTCAACCTCGGCGATGTCGCCCGCATCCCCAGTGGCACTCGCCAACACACCACCCTAACAAGTGACTCTGATCTGATCTTCGATGCGATCGACACGGATTCATCCCTCTAGTGCAGAGCTGCAATAGACTAACTGTAAAGCCAGACAACACTCTATAATCTTCATGCAATTCGGCACTTGTGATTTTTCAATTATTACCTGAGCTTAAGGTATACAGAAGAACGCCCCAGATCCGCATAAAGGCACGATTTGTAAACTCCTGCTATTAAGCCCCGATCCTCAAGAAGAATCGGTCATTAGAGAGCTTTTGTCCAAAGCAGAGGATGAACTATATGAGCTCTTGAGCATCGAAAACCTCGATAACCTAGAACAGGTCGACATTAAGCATTCCTACCATGCAGTGCTGCTCGACATGCGCATTGAAACGAGCCAAGCACTCCAGATAATCAAATCAGTCGGCGCAATCAACAGACCAGTCGCGTTGCTCTGCCTGTATCAAAACCATGCGCAACTACAACAGCTGCAGGAAATCATCCCTCTGGTGGATGACTTCCTACTAACCGATTCAATGGCCGAAGGAGAACTCACGACGCGCATTTCCAATGCCATCCGCCGCCACCACAAAGAGGCGCAACTGCTGTCAGAACAAAACTTACTCAGGCAATTGCTAGAGAATTTACCCGATGCGATCTACTTCAAAAACAAGCAAGGTCGTTTCCTCAAAGTAAGTGAAACGATGAATCAAATCTACGGATTTTCAAATCCTCAGGAGATTATAGGCAAGACCGACTTTGATCTTTTTACTCCAGAACATGCACAACCCGCATACGATGACGAACAAAGCATAATAGAGACTGGTAAGCCCATTATTGGTAAAATCGAAAAAGAAACGATGCACGACGGCCAGATTCGCTATGTTTCTACTACTAAGATTCCTTTACGTGATACGCACAATCAAATCATAGGCACCATGGGAATGTCTCGATTAGTCACCGAACTGATCGAGGTGCAAGATCAACTCGAACGTGAAGGACGGCTACTCAAGACCATCATCGACTACGCTTTGGCGGGCATTTTCGTCAAAGATAGAAAAGGGTGCTACCTGATCGCAAACCAAAGACACGTTCACTTTCTGGGCGCATCCTCAATCGATACAGTGATCGGCAAAACACTCTTCGATTTTTTAGAACAGAAAGAAGCTGAGGAAATTAATACTAATGATATGGCGATCATGGAAACAGGCGAAGGGATCGAGTATAGGATCGATCATCAGGAGCGTAAGAATACACCCGACCTGTGGCTGCTAACTAGTAAAGTGCCCTTTTACGACAAAACTGGAAACTGCATCGGCTTAGTCGGGATCTCGCAAGATATCACATCTCAAAAAGAAATTGAATTCAGACTCAAGTCAGTGATCGAAACGCTCGAAACCACTCAGATACAGCTGATCGAAGCCGAAAAGCTGAAAACCGTCGGTCGATTGGCTGCGGGCATCGCGCACGAAGTCAAAAACCCACTGGCAGTCGTCACACTGGGAATCGATTTCTTAAAAAAGCAACAAGCCGACTCGAAGGAAATAATAGAGGTGCTCAATGATATGCAGATTGCCGCGAATAAAGCCAACCATGTGATATTCGAACTGCTCGACTACTCATCACCTCACGAAATTAGTATGGTGCCAAAGAGCATTAACGAGATCATTGAACACGTGCTCACATTTATGCGCCATAATTTCAACGAGGCCCAGATCGAATTACAGTTGGAACTAAGCGCAAACCTAGCGGCCGTGTTGGTAGATACCAAAAAAATGGAGCAGGTCTTCATCAATCTGTTTCTAAACGCTATCTCGGTCATGCCAAAAGGAGGGAAGCTCACCGTCAGTAGTCACAATGAAACGATGCAACAAGCAGGCTCTAACGTATCCAGCCAAACGACTGAATGCTTTAGAATCGGGGAGCAAATTGTAGTCATCGAGGTCAAAGACACCGGCATTGGTCTCTCCACAGCAGCACTCGAAAAGGTATTTGATCCTTTCTATTCTTCCAAATCGACCGGTAAAGGCACTGGCCTCGGACTCTTCGTGACCCGTAATATAGTTGATCTGCACCGCGGATTGATTACGCTAGCTAATAGAAAATCAGCACTGGGCGTATGTGCTCGGTTGATATTTCCCACTACCTCAAAAAATGAAAGTGAAGACTGCTAATACCCCAAAAATTGAACCATGCCGAGTCCTCTTAATCGATGACGAGGCCTCGTTTACACGTATGGTTAAACTCAACCTAGAAGCATCAGGTAAATACGCCGTGCGCGTGGTCAATGAGAGCCTTATGGCTCAACAAGTCGCCAACGAGTTTAAACCAGAGATCATTTTATTGGACGTCGTCATGCCTGAAGCTGATGGCGGCGATGTTGCCGTTCAACTTCGTCAACATCCAATCACCCAAGACACACCCATTATTTTTGTCTCTGCCATGGTCTCACGTAAAGAATCTGGCAGTGGCTTTTATGAAAGTGGCGGCGAACACTTCCTAGCCAAACCAGTGAGCACCGAACTCCTTTCCAGCTCCATTGATAGCGTCCTAGCCAAACGCGTGTAGCCACCACAGGTCGTGCCGCGAAGTCATCGACAGGAGAATGAGTTCGATCAGAGCGAACTCCAAGGCATGATCACTACAGTCGAAAACCGGAATTGGCCGAAGGTATACAATCTAGCGAACGAACTCAGCAACGATTTTAAGCGTGAGTCTCAGTGCCGTATTCGTAGCAAGCAGCCACGACCCAAATCGCGATGATCAAATACAGCCGCAACTGTATTTGCACCGCGACAACGGTGAGTGTCACCTCCTTGCTATTCTGGAAGACCAGCACCATCACTAAGGTCAATCAGGCCGTGCCGAAAATGATGCGACTGTTCTACTTACTCAGTTTTATCCCTAAATTTTGAGCACAATAAAGTGATTCATTCCCTTATGCCAAATATACAAATGATTCTTGCCGACTAAAAGTTGTGCCTCTAACGCCTCGGTTGCTGTCACTGCTGCGCCATTCACCTCAAGAATTACCATTCCACGAGCTATGATGTCCGCATACTGAGATTCAGGCAGCACATCACTGATTAGCACGCCATCAATTTCATCTGGCAGAGAAAACTCTTTGCGTATGCCCTTATCAATCATCTGCAGCAGCACGCCATCGAGAATGCCCTGCTCCAAATCAGCACTCGCAACTGAGCCACTTAGGCTGCCTAGCACCACTGGTAACGTTAGCGTCTCATTGTAGACGCACCAACGTGACTTCCACTTCGCGCCCTGGACGCATTTGCGAAACTATCAATCGAAGTTGTGGTGCTGATTCGATCACGACAGCATCGACTTTCAAAATGATATCTCCGTGACGTATTCCGCCTTGATCTGCCGGCGAGCCAATTTGTACTTGGTTTACCAAAGCACCACGGGTAGATGGCAAGTCAAAGGCGTCTGCCAAGTCTGGGGTCAAGTTAACAGGGATCAATCCGAGCAAGCCCCGTGGCACTTCGCCTGATTCAATCAGATTCGTCACCACATTCAGCACCATGTTGGACGGAATCGCGAAGCCGATGCCAATACTCCCACCCGTACTGGAGACTATCGCAGTGTTAATACCAATCAACCGGCCCGCAGCATCGATCAATGCGCCACCAGAATTCCCCAAATTCACTGATGCATCGGTCTGGATGAAATTCTCATACGCACCAGGTCCGAGAATACCAGACGAATCACGCCCGAGCGCAGAGATGATTCCACGCGTAGCGGTCAATCCAACGTCCAATGGATTTCCAATCGCAAATACAATATCGCCGACGCGCAGCTTGCCACTATCGGCAATCTTCACGATCGGCAGTGCCTCGTCGGGCTCAATTTTCAAAATTGCGACGTCAGTCTTCTCATCCGAGCCGATCAGTGTCGCCACATACTCAGTACCATCGCTTAGACGCACGCGGATCTCATCTGCCGCTTTGCCATTTTGCACTTGCACCACATGGTGATTTGTCACGATGTAGCCATCCTCTGAAATAATCACCCCAGAGCCCACACCGACACGCCTGAGACGCTCTTTTTGATCAGGCCCGGTGCCTGGCAGTGGTCGCCCCCACTGGCGAAATAAATCCTTAACGCTTTGCGGCGCTCGCTGGTAATACAGCGACTGAACAATTTGCGACGAATACACCGCCACCACCGATGGCGTCGCCCGTTCCAACACATCGCCATAAGAGACGACTGGCACCTCCCCGATCGCGCTTACCTCCCTAGAATCTTCAATGACTCGAAGCTTCGGGTTTTTTTCTGCCGCAGTCAGTGAGGCGACGAGGATACCACTAAACAATAGAAAGAAGGAATATTTCATAAAAGAGTTGGATTGATCTGCTTAATGGAGTCAAACCGCTCAGCTCCGCAAGTTCAACGCATCGAAAAAAGAACGCGCGACGGCATCAGAGACCGGCGCATCTTTAGACGTGTATTTACTAGAAGAGATACAGTAATTCCTGATTCTAAAAAGAGGTCGCAGTCAGTGGCTCAAGAAAAGACGATCATCTTAGGTAATTAAGCTCTAAAAGTGAAACGTCGCCCGCATCAACTTTTTGAATCAATTAAATTCGTCCCCTTAAAGCTAATCAATACTCGGATTTAATCTTCGACTACCTAAACAATTGAAAGAGTTACTTGCTTTGCAGCCTAAACAATTAGGCCCCGCGAATGAAGCGCTCTCTCAGCGCAATTGAACAATTGCTAAAAATATCATCGTAGATGACGAGCCTCACAATTTGTAATTAATGGGTAAAATATTACGCCTAGAGGGCATGCCCGTCGTTCTTTCAATACAAACGAGGCCATAGAAATCGCCATAGAGCAACAACCCACACTCATCCTACTGGATATCATGATGCCAGGGCTAAATGGCCCCGCGGGGGACAAAATAATCAGCTCTAACAAAGAGCTATCCATACTAGTCAGGCAGTACTGCTGAGCTGCCTTTCAATGGACTTAATTTCATCGCATTACCTACCCGCGCTTAATGGGCCCGCATAAAAGCCTTGATTGCTGCCGGAGTCGGCTCGACTGCATACTTCACAATCTCGCGGGCTTTCAACGTCTCCAATGATGGATGTGTTGAATCTTGTCCGATCGATTCCACAATCGTATCTGGGAATTTAGCTGGATGCGCAGTCGATAGAACGAGCTGTGGGCCATCGAAATCTCCAGTAAACCCACAGGCAGTATGCGGATCGGCTACATAGCCGTGTTGCTCATAGACACGCTTGATGATCGCACCGATCTCAGCGTCGTCCGTGCGCGAGCTGCTAATGCCGTCAGACTTAAAGTCTTCAAACACGTATTTACCCGTTTGCTTAAAGGTGCTGATCACTTCGCGCACCTTAGCGGAATCACAATCTTCCGCGTAGTATAGGAAGCGCTCAAAATTGGAAGCAACCTGTATGTCCATCGACGGAGCCAAGCTCGGTGCGACCTCATCCAGCTGGTAAATGCCGGTTTGGAAGAGTCGGTGCAGAATATCGTTTTGATTGGTCGCCACGCGGAAACCTTTGATCGGCACACCCATGCGCTGCACTAACCAACCAGCTAAGACATTACCGAAGTTACCCGTCGGCACCACAAAGGTGACGTCCTCTCGGATCTCCGCGGGTAAACGAAAGAAGGCAGAGAGATAGTACACGCACTGTGCCAAGATCCGAGCGAGGTTGATCGAATTAACCGCGGAGAGGCCGACTTCAGCCGCGAACGCACGATCCTCGAATACAGTCTTCAGCGCCGCTTGCGCGTCATCAAAACTGCCCTTGATTGCCAGAGGGAACACGTCGTCCGCCCCAGTGCAAGTCATCTGACGCTCCTGCAGTGGCGACACACGGCCATCGGGATACAGGATAAAAGTCTTCACTCCAGTCTTACCAAGTAACCCGTGAATCGCAGCTGCACCGGTATCGCCAGAGGTTGCGCCCAGCACAGAGATCGGATTTCCAGTACGAGCGATCTGCGCTTCGTAAAGATTGCCTAGAAATTGCAGGGCAAAGTCTTTAAACGCCAAAGTCGGGCCATGAAACAACTCTAGAACGAACAGATCGTCGCTCAGTTTTTTAATTGGTGCGATATCCGCATGATCAAATTTTGTGTATGAGCGCTCGACGATACTCTTTAACTCGACACGGTCGATATCAGTGGCAAAAACCGCCATAAAGGCTTCGCACAGTTGAGCATAACTGAGCGACTCCCAGTCTTTGAGAAAAGGCGCTAGGTCAGGTAGTGTCGCGGGTAGATACAGGCCACCGTCCGGTGCCAGCCCTTGGGCAATCGCCGTCGAAAAAGAAACAGGAGGCACTTGGCCGCGTGTGCTGATGTATTTCATGGCAACAGATTTCTGAATTCAGAGCAAAAGAGTCAATCCACAATTGAGCACCGCGGTGCAGCGCGTCGGACTTTCCGCATCAACACAGCCAGTGGCATTCTCGAAATATAGAGACGCTGGGGGTTATATATAAGCATCTGTTGAAGCGCAAAATTTCCAGACATCAACATCAACGGCGGCTCCACGGTAAAGACGCTATCCTCATTAAGCTGAAGAGCCTCAGCGCTGATTCCATCAAACTGATTGCCAAAGCCACGGCCTTGATCGAGACGGCGCAGTCGCCCTCACACGCCTGCGATATCGCAGAATATTTGCTCAAAAGCGGTGATCGCATTTTCCATCAGCTTCAAATCGAAGCCCTCGTCTGGCGCGTGCAAATTATCAATCGGCGTAAACAGGCCAATCATCAAGGCATCCAATCCCGCGCGTTTATTAAAATCGGCAATCACTGGAATGCTGCCCCCCTCACGCAAATAAATCGGCGCATTGCCGAAGCATTGCTCAATCGCACGATCCGCAGACTTGAAAGCACGTGCCAAGGCTGCCGGTTGATCTGCCGGTGTATTTGGGCGCTCCGGCGGCACTGCAAGATAGGCTTCTGCCACTGGGCCGCGACGCACATTCAGCGTCACACCTGCGGGGCACAGCGCTTCAATTGCAGCGACGACTTGATCCTGTGTCTTGTGCGGGTCTTGATTCGCAACTAAGCGGCAAGTGACTTTAGCAAATGCCTCACTGGCGATCACTGTCTTCGAACCTTTGCCTTGGTAACCCCCTCCGATACCATTAAATTCAAGCGTCGGGCCGAAGCGCACGGCTTCGAGCGGCGAGAGGCCGTTGGCTGGGTAAAATGCCGGTACATCGAGCATCGCCTGATAGCTCTCGACGGTTTCTGGATAGCGTTTCAATTCTTCGCGTTCCCACTCCAAAACCGGCAGCACGTCGTCATAAAACCCAGGCACATTCACACTGCCATCGGGATTGTGTAGCGCCGCGCAAATTTCCATCAACGCTTGTAAGGGATTATAGACCGCGCCGCCATGGATACCGGAGTGCAAGTCACTCTTCGGCCCACGCACTTTAATTTCCAAATCAACTAGGCCACGCAACGCGGTAGTAATAACCAGCTGCTCGGCATTTGGGCTACCGGTATCAGAGACAAGGATAAAGTCTGCCTTAGAGATGCGCTCGGCATACGAATCAAAAAACTTCGGCATGCTCGGGCTGCCAATCTCTTCCTCCCCTTCGATCACATAAGTAATGTTGAGTGGCAGATCTGGATGCTTCGCCAACACACGAGCAAGTGCCGACATATGAACGATTGTCGGTCCCTTGTTATCCGCAGTGCCACGACCATAAATACGCCCCTCACGCACCTCGGGTTCGAACGGGGCACTGGACCAGAGCTCAAACGGATCTGCAGGTTGCACATCGTAGTGCCCGTAGATTGCAATATGCGGCCATGCCGGATCACCGAAGCGTTCTGCAAAAAGAATCGGGTGCAGCGCGGTCTCCACGACTTCGACCGTGAAGCCAATCTCCTCTAGCAGGCCAGTGGCATATTCACGCGCGCCCTTCAAGCCATCCGCATACGCGGGGTCCGTCGAAACGGAGGGAAAACGAATATATTCTTTAAGAGCTTCGATTGGATCTAACATGCGACCTAATTTGCGTTGTCCCTCTCTTAGGTCAAGTGAGCACATTGAAATTACATGCCCCACGAGATAAACCCAGTCGCTTCAATTATTTGTAGTGAGTGGTTTATATCGCGGCTCCGTGGGTATGCTGACCTGCGTCACAAGACTTACTCACCCTCGCCCAAGGCCCACTTTAAATATGCGGGGGCTACTTGCTCAGCGCGCACGACGACCCACTCCGGCACATCGTAAGGGTGCTGCGCTTCGATATATGCTAGTAGTTCGGCACTACGCGCTGCAGCGAACTTCACCATCAGCCGCCATTCCCTCGTAGACTGAACTGCACCTTCCCAAAGATAGACCGACTCCACACTCGCATCAATCTGCACACAAACGGCGAGCCTTGTCGTCACCAAAACATTGCCGAGGCGCCGAGCTGCGGCTTCAGAATCCACCGTCGTCCAACCGATTAACAAAGTGTCATGCATGTTTTAATCCAATAATTTTGATTTTAAATAAACTAGCGGTGATCCCAAGGCAACTTCACCTGCACAGGTTTGTGATCCCACACCTCGAAAGGCTCAAAGATCTTACCAGGATTGAGAATTCCCTTCGGGTCGAGCGCATCTTTTACCGCTCGCATCGCAGCGATCTCAGCCTTGCTGTGCTGCAGTTCCATGAACGGCGCTTTCGCCAAGCCCACTCCATGCTCGCCGGTAATAACGCCACCTAGATCAACCACTTTTTGCATGAGCTTTTTGATGCCGACCTTGGCCTTGACTGCATCTGCAGCATTTGAGCGATCATACATAATATGCACATGCAGGTTGCCGTCACCGGCGTGGCCGAAAGTCGGCGTAGCCAGGCCGATCTCTTTCTTCAACGCGATGGTATATCGGATAAGCTCTGCTTGCTTTTGAATCGGCACCACGACGTCTTCGTTTAGTTTGGTATCGGCAATCGAGAACATCGATTGTGAACAGGTACGCCGCACCTGCCACAGCGCTTCTGCCTGGGCTTCGGTGCGAGCCTCACGATGCGCCAGCGCGCGGCTTTCCATGAACTCTAGCAATCGGGTGCGTTGCTCGCGCACCTCAGTTGGGCGTCCATCCACTTCGATCAGTAGAATCGATGCGCGCGGGCAATCGTCGAAAATTAAATTACCGGTGTAGCGCTCCGCACACGTCACTGATTGACGATCGAGGAATTCGAGGATCGACGGATTGAGCCCAGCATCGAATAGAGCCACCACGGCCTTGAGTGCCGCCGCTTCGGACTTGAACGCGAACATGCCAGTCCAGCGCTTCTGGGGTTTCGGAATAAGCTTCAATGTCGCGGCAGTGATCACGCCCAGGGTCCCCTCTGAGCCAATCAACAAATCCCGAAGATTCAGACCAGACACGTATTTCTTCAGTGCTAGGCCTAATTTAAAAGGACTGCCATTGGCATAAAAACCTTCGAGCCCGAGCACATAGTCGCGGGTCACACCATACTTCACGCACCTCAGACCACCTGCATTGCAGGCAATATTGCCGCCGATAGTGGAGTATTTCTTCGACGACGGGTCTGGCGGATAAAACAGATCCACCGCTTCGACTTGATCTTGTATTTGAGAAGTAACCGCGCCCGCACCGACCGTCACCATGCGAGACACCGTATCTATCTTAATGTCATCGAGTGCCGAGACATCTAGGACCCAGCCTCCGTGCAGGGGCACAGTCGAGCCTGTCGCAGACGAACCGGCACCTCGGGCAGTCACGGGAATCGTATATTTATGAGCGAGCTTGAGCACCGCACCAACCTCGGTAGCGGTTTGCACTTTTACCACCGCATCAGGCAAAAACGAAAGACGCAGGTTATCTAACGACGCATCAAAGCAGCTTTTTTTATCTACAAAAACACGTCCCGGCAGTTTGCGTCGCAAGGCCTTTATTGCCGTTTGGCTGGTGAGCTTATTATTACTCTCTATTTTCCAACTAGGTTGATGACTCATATTATCTACAGGTTATAATTAATATTACAGTGAATTCAACCACATCTGCACGGAACAGTCGTGCGGGTGCGCAACTCCCAATGTGCCGAGAACTTTTTGACTAAAATGCACGACCCTTGGTTTTTACCATTTGAATTTATTAAAATGGGAGGTACGCCTTTTGCGTACTGATTAAATCTACTTTTATCAGTATTATAGCAATACGCACACTCGTGCTTAGCCCGTTATAGTTAGTGTTGCTTCAGTTAGCTGAAATACCTTTGTAATCTTGTTTAAAAAGGGCTTATCATCGATAAGAGCGAAAAGGTAAAGGAGCGAGGGCGAATCGCCCTACTTTGCAGCAACACAAGATGGATGTAGGCGAATCGCCCACACTCCTATCGCACTCAATGGCTCAAAACAGCTCCCAAAAAAGGAACCCGTTGCCTCTCAGATGAAACGGCCTTTCGTCTCAATCGAGACTTTCCTAGCAATCAATGATGAACCCGTTTAAAGCGGGCATCTGAGCAGCCACCCTATCATTAACGCCACTTTGCTAGGCGTAAACAGCAAGCACCTGCATATCCAGTTCGATAGTGAAACGTGCGCCAACTCGACCCTCGGGATTCTCGGTATACATTTTGCCACAATATAGCTCAGCGATCTCTTCACCGATTGCGAGACCGATTGCCGTACTAGTCTCAGGGCCAGTCGACTGGACCAACGCCTTTCCGAAATGAGTAAACAACTTATGCATTTTATCCTCCGAAATACCGGACCTTCATATTCGATAACTATTTTAAAGATCCCGTTGGCTTGCTCAAATAAAAGAGCAAAAAGACGAATACCTAACCGCATTGCTTAACAAATTATCCATCCAGCGACGGGATTGAGTCTTATCGAGCACGAATCCACTGCGCTCAAAGTCAAACAAAGGGACTTCTTACGCAATATTCGCTGACGCTTTAATATTGCACCCGAGCGGCCCCTTCGCATTTTCTTAGCGCTATGCTTCAAGCTGGTATCGTAGGTCTCCCCAATGTGGGCAAAAGTACACTATTCAACGCTCTTACGCGCACACGTAAGGCGGAGTCGGCAAACTATCCGTTTTGCACGATCGACCCGAACGTGGGCGTCGTTCAAGTGCCGGACAGCCGCCTAGAGCCTCTGCGTGAGATCTCCAAGACGAATAAGGTCATTCCTGCGGCGATTGAGTTCGTCGATATCGCCGGCCTCGTCGCTGGCGCCAGCAAGGGGGAAGGCCTTGGGAACAAGTTCCTCGCCAACATCCGCGAGGTCGATGCCATCGTGCACGTCGTGCGTTGTTTCGACGACGACGACATCATCCACACCTTGTCCGGGATTGACCCACTGCGTGATATCGAAGTGATCAACACTGAGCTCATCCTCGCCGACATCACCTCGCTTGAAGGCCAACAAGATAAGCTCGTAAAGAAAGCGCGCGGTGGCGATAAAGAAGCCGCCGAAAACGTCGCACTCATCGAGCGCCTGCTGCCACACCTGAACGAGACCAAGCCAGCGATCACGCTCGACTTATCGGACGACGAACAGGCCGCGCTCAAGCGCCTTTGCCTACTTTCAGCAAAACCAGTGCTCTATGCCTGCAATGTTGCCGAATCAGACCTCGCCGACTACTCGGGCAATGCCTACGTCACCGCCGTCGAGAAATTTGCCCATGAGCACCACGGTGCAGGCACTTGCGTCGTTTCAGCTTCCGTCGAAGCCGAGCTAATCGACTTTGACGACGAAGAAGCCTCAGAGTATCTCGAATCACTCGGCGTACAGGATTCCGGCGTGTCGCTCCTCATTCGTGCGACCTACGATCTACTCGGCCTCGCTTCCTACTTCACTGCGGGCGTACAAGAAGTGCGTGCATGGACTTTCAAAAAAGGCATGAAAGCACCGCAATGTGCTGGTGTCATCCATACCGACTTCGAATCAGGTTTCATTAAAGCTGAAGTGGTCGCCTACGACGATTTGATCGAAGCTGGCAACGTTGCCAAAGCACGCGAAGCAGGCAAATACCGACTCGAAGGCAAAGAATACGAATTTAAAGACGGCGACGTGACACTTTTCCGCTTCAACAAGTAAGCGACTTCTCGATTTCGCACGGCCGTTTCATTTCGCGCCAGGCTAATCATTGCGATTAGCCTGAAGAATAGAAATGTTCGTACAGTTGACTAAATCGAAGCTTACTTGCACCTATTTACAATTATATGACTTCGCGAATCCACCACTGTAACCTGCAACGCCTGCCACTTATATTGGCCGGCATCGCAGCACTTTGCTTGAGCGGTTGTGATCAAGCGCAACCCGTGACCTACAAAATCCCGAAGGAGCAACGCGCCGACACGATGCCAACGATGGCAGCCGTAACCACGCCCGAAAAAAGCACCCCAAGTAAGATGAATGTGCTGCCCGGCATGCAACAAGCGGCCAACGAAGCTGGCGAGGTCAACTTCACCACTCCTGAAGGCTGGGAAAAACTCGCCGCAAGTGGCATCCGTAAAGCGAACCTCAAAGTCACCACCGACACTGGCAGCGCCGAAATCACCATCCTCACATTCCCTGGCGATGTCGGCGGACGCCTCGCCAACATTAACCGCTGGCGTGGTCAAGTCGGCCTCGAAGCAGCCACGGACGAAGACTTGCCCGCCTTTACTACAAGTTATGACATCTCAGCACACCGCGGACTCTACGTGCGTCTCGAAGGCGAAACGCAAAGTATCCTCGGCGCACTCCTGCCCTTTCATGGTAGCACCTGGTTTGTTAAAATGCTAGGCGACACTTCCACCGTGCTTGCAAACGAATCATCCATGAAGCAATTCCTCGATTCGATCCAAATCGAAGACCACGCTCACTAAACCATGAAAGCGTTGCTTCAATTCTTTGCATCACTACGACTTACTGTCGTCCTGCTCTCTTTGTCCATGGTGCTGATTTTTTTTGGCACACTCGCACAAGTCGAAACTGGCATCTGGAAAACTCAGAAGGACTACTTCGAAAGCGCCCTAGCGGTCTGGGCTTACCCCGAAGCATGGATCGCATACGATAAGCTCTACTGGCTGCGCATTCCGATGCCTGGTGGCTACCTGCTCGGCGGCATGCTGCTGGTCAACCTCATCGCCGCCCACGTCACTCGGTTTACATTAAGCGCCAAGAAAGCCGGCATCTTCCTGATCCACATCGGACTGATCCTGCTACTCATTAGCGAGTTGCTGACCGACGTGCTGTCTGAAGAAAGTCAAATGCCCGTCGATGAAGGCTCCAGCAGTAACTACTCTCAAGAATATCGCAACAACGAGCTCGTGTTGATTGACCGAGCGGACCCCGATTTCGACACCGTGCACAGCATCCCCATTGCACTGCTCAAACCAGGTAAAACGGTCCTCGTGCCAGATAGTCCACTGACCATCCGCACCATCAGCTACTATCCAAACGCACAAATCGGCCGCGCCAAAGAAGGTTCCGCACCAGTCGATTCTCCCGCCAACCAAGGTGTCTCCGTCAAGATGAATGTCGTCGTCACACCGGCTGCGGTTACGTATGCGGAGAATGAGATCAACACCGCCACTGCTTACGTCGAAGTGCTCGGCCCCGAGGGTTCACTCGGCATCTGGTTGGTTTCAAATGTGATCGACGATCGCTTCCCACCGCAAATGGTGACGCTCGGCGAACAAAGCTGGGAGATTGTGCTCCGGCTGAAGCGCCACTATTATCCATTCGCAGTCGAGTTACTCGATTTCTCCCACGAGAAATATCCTGGTACTGAGATCCCCTTCAACTACTCCAGTGAAGTGATGGTGCGCCACAACGATACCACCAAAAATCAAAAAGCGCTGATCTACATGAATCACCCACTGCGCTACGAAGGCCTGACCTTTTATCAAGCCTCTTTCGCCAATGACGACCGCACCTCGATTTTCCAAGTCGTGCGGAATCCAGGCTGGATCCTGCCCTACGTCAGCGTACTGCTAATGGGTGTCGGCATGCTCGTCCAATTCGGCATGCATTTCTTTAAATTCCTCAAAAAACGCGCCACCACCTAATGAAGAGATTCGCTTTCACTCTGATCCTAATTATCGCTGCGCTCATCGTCGTATCGGGATTCAAGCCAGCCACCAACCCCTCGGACTTTGATATAGCCAGCTTCTCCGAGTTGCCGGTGCAAGTCGGCGGCCGCATCAAACCGCTCGACTCAGTTGCGCGTAACACGCTGCTGGTGCTCGCTGCTCGTCAAAAAGTCATCACCCCCGAAGGCGTGACACTCAGTCCGATCGAGTGGTTCATGGATCTGACAATGCGTCCTGAAGTGGCCGACACCTATCGCGTGTTCAAAATCGAGTTTCCAGACGATCTTGGCATCGCAGGTCTCGCACAAAAAGGCCAACGTCACTACGCCTTCAATGATCTACTGCCGCACTTCGATGAGATCATGCGGCTCTACAAAGAGATCAACTCTGAACCGAAAAAACGTAGTCCCTACGAGCAACAAATCGCCGATCTGAGCAACGGCCTCACGCTCTACCATCGGGTAATGCACTCCCTGCACCCAATCGGCCCCCCGGAGCGACTTGATCGACTCGTTGATGAATATCAGAGCTATATTAGCAGTATCGCACCAGGACTCGTGGCCCTGCGTCAACAGCAAGCGGGTGAGGACTACGATGCCGAACTGCTCAGGCAATTCATTCAATTTGGTGACGATTATTTGACACTTTCGAAAACCGCCTATTTCCGTGTCGTGCCACCAATGGCTCCCGTCGATCCACTCGACGACTGGAAAAATATCGGCTTGGAATTACTCGACGTAATGAGTGGCGATGACCTCAGCCCTTACGTCACCAGCTACGCCAGCCTGACGATGTCATATCGACTGGATCAAGCCGACATGTTCAATAAAACCGTCGAAGAATTACGCCAACGCTTTATCGGTGATTTTCCGGACGATATTAATCGTGTGCACTTCGAGCGCCTCTTCAATCAAGCACAGCCGTTTTACCTTTCGATGCAGCTCTACGTGCTGATCTTCCTGATCGTCTGCATCTCATGGCTCCGCTGGTCTGCGCCGCTTGCCAAGGCCGCATTCTGGGTGCTATTGCTAGCCTTTACTATTCACACCTTAGGGCTATTCGCTCGCATGTACATCCAAGAACGCTACGGTGTTTTTGTGACGAATCTCTACTCGTCTGCAGTGTTTGTCGGTTGGGGTGCTGTGCTACTTGGTGTGATTCTTGAAAAGTTTTATAAGAACGGGGTCGGCGCGGCAATGGCTTCGCTAGTCGGTTTCTGTACGCTCATCATTGCGCACCACCTAGCCATGAGTGGCGACACACTTGAAATGATGCGCGCAGTGCTCGACTCTAATTTCTGGTTAGCAACGCACGTTACTGTAATCACGTTCGGTTACTCCGCGATGTTTTTCGCCGGCGCACTTGGACTGATTTTCATTGTGCTCGGGCTATTCTCCAAGCGTTTCAGTAAAGAATCGGCCAAATCCATTGGCAGTATGGTGTATGGCATCACCTGCTTTGCCACGTTGTTTAGTCTGGTTGGCACCATTCTCGGTGGCATCTGGGCCGACCAATCCTGGGGTCGCTTCTGGGGCTGGGATCCGAAAGAAAATGGCGCGCTCATGATCGTGATTATGGGTGCCATCGTGCTACACGCACGCTGGGGCGGGATCGTGAAAGAGCGCGGCCTCATGGCTTTGGCGATTTGTGGTAGTATCGTGACTATCTGGTCGTGGTTCGGCACCAATCTACTAGGCGTTGGCTTACATGCCTATGGATTTACCAGTAGTGGCTTCTGGTGGATGATCGGTTTTGTCGCCAGCCAGATCTTTTTCATCTGCCTATTGTACTTACCATGGCGCTACTGGCGCAGTGCATTTGGCGAAGATAAGAACCGCCGCGAACGCAAAGCTCTCCTAATCGCCGCACAAGAGAGCGGGAAAGCTTAATCTACGCGCCCACTAAGCGATAAGCTCACCGTAGTCGCATCTGAAGGGGCATCGAAACGCGATTTAAACACCCCACGATTCGGCCGAATTTTAGTGATCGCTATGGTGTCATGTAACGTGCCATCATAGTAAAGTTCATAGCCCATAGGCAGACGAGGAGATGCCGCGGCATCAGACGGCGCAAGGTGCATTTCAAGATCCACTAAATCTATTCCTCTCAGAACTTGAGTCCGACGATAGACTTCCTCATGGCTCTCCTGGTCGATATAATGATAAATCGGGAACGGCAATAGCCCACGACTCACGACCACCGCACAAACGCGCCCTTGCCATTGCTCATTAGGCAAACGCTCCAACACCGACTCAAGCCCAGATTCAACTGCCTGACGAGATTGATAGCTCCATGCTAGCTGTGCGAGCGAACTCTCAAACAATGCCACCCGCGTGAAGAATTCGACATCGTCTTTATTTAAATTGAGTAAATTCAGCCTAGACCATCCGATCTGTCCATTATAACCAAGCTCTGAGGTATACTTGAAGCCAATACCCTCTGTTTTTAATGTATACAGATTCGGGCGACGCGCCATCATAACTAATTCGCAGTTCACAGTAGATGTCGAAGCCGCCCCATGTACAATCAAAGAATCTACCTCACTAAGCTGTGTTGCCTCTAAATGTTTCTCCAACAGGGTCACTAATGAAGACTGCGACGACATCTTACTATTTGACTGATTCACGCGATGGCTGTCCTTTGGCTCCGCCACCATTGCAGTCGGTGTTGCAGCTGTTGTCACTGTTGTCACTGTTGTAACTGTTGTAGGTATTGCAGGTGTTGCAGCGATAGGCGCACTGCCGGCCAGCATCAAATAATACAGCAGTCCGACGACACCCCCAACGACAATCGTTACTGACCCAACTACAAAAAGCACAGTTCGCTTAGGGACTTGTTGCCCTAGAATATCAATATATTGCGATGATTTCATTTTAAATTGTGTTTGGAAAAAGGCCAATAATGACTATTTTTCAACTTGTATAAGCAAGCACCTAACAAATAAAAGCATTAAAGTATAACGCTGCCGAATTACCCTAATCCATACACACAGGCCGGCAGATTCGAACCGGGAACTACGCGTGATTCGCCACTAGCGCATACAGTGATTAACAAACAGCTCCGCTAAAATTAGCCGCCGTTTGCCTGACGCTCCATCTCAGCAAGCTCTTCTTGAGCTTTGGCAACGCGCGCCTGTGCTTCTTGGATGCGCTTCGCTCGCGCTTGAGAATCCTCATAGGCCTTTTTCTTCACGGCCAACTCTGCTTCGAGGCGCGCTGCCTCACGCTCTGCCGCGCTGACATCAGATGTGGTTGAATTACGCGCAATCTCATCACGCACCCTTTTCGCCTCCAAGGTCTGAATTTCTTCTTCCAGCTTCACCTGAGCTTGTGCTTCTTGATCATACTCATACTGCCGCTGAGCCTCCGCGGCTTCAAGTTCCTCCTTGCTCTTGTCATACTTGCTACCACCCAAGCCACCCAGTGCAGCACCCGCCGCAGCACCCGCGGCCACATTCGCCCCACTGCCGTCGCCGAGCTGAGCCCCAATCACAGCGCCCAAAATCGCACCGGCTGCAATACCGACATTGCGCCCCGTATTGCCACTATTAGTCGATGAACATCCGCTAAAAAGTAACGCAGCGCATAAGAGAAGAGGAATGAGTATAGCTTTAAACATAACTGTACACTATTGTGCAGTAAGGAAATTGCAATATCGAGAATAAATCACAGGATGAGTCAGTAAATACCGCCACAGGCCAAGTCGATACGACTCCGAAACCACCAATTCCTTGATCTATTGCCTAGGCAGCGCACCGCGATCTCCCACACACAATACGACACCTATGAGTTTACGAAATCCCGAACGCGGCCTCTTCTCGGTCAAAGGCCTCATTTTTAGCCTCGGCCTGATCGCCTCCTTTATTTTTGTCGGTGTACTCTACGGCGGGCTGATCCGACCAGCTGCAGATAAAGCCGCACTCGCACAAAGCTATGGCGTCGAGGGTGCCAGCTCATCCTCTGGAATCTTCGTAATTCTTAAAGATTACGAGCAACAAGTCTGCATCTCCCTCTTTCTCTGGGGCATCATGATCCTCGTCTATAAGTTCATCCTCGTTCACTCCGAAGCTACCGCCCTCGGACGCTTCGCTCCTGAGAGCGAAGGTATCGACGCCGAGCCAGAGGTCGATCTACTCAGCGGCTCACGCAGTATCTCCCGCGAACGCGCAGGTAAGCTCTCCGACGAAATCGACGAAAAGAGCGCGCGCCCCGATCTTAAAAATAAAATCCTCCCCTACGTCATGGCCCGTGGTCTGGAGCGCTACCATATGACAGGTAACGTGCCTGAAACTACCGAGACCATCATGGGCCGACTCGAAGTTGCCTCCGAACAACAGGAAAGCGAACTGTCCATGCTTCGCTATCTAGTATGGGCAATCCCATCCATCGGCTTTATCGGCACTGTCCGTGGCATCGGCGTCGCCCTGCACCGTGCGGACGAAGCCCTGCAAGGCGACATCTCCGGCGTCACCAACGCGCTCGGCGTCGCCTTCAACTCGACCCTCGTCGCTCTGATCATCAGCATCGTGCTGATGCTGCTAATCCACCTGCTGCAAAGCGGACAGGAAGGCCTTATCCTGCGCGTCCAGACCTTCTGCCGTGAGCAAATCATCGATAAACTCTATGACCGCGACGAAGAAGAAGCCGAAATCGAGATTAAGATTAAAAATACCCCCGACGTGCCCCGCTTGCAAAAGGACACTACTCTCAAATAGGCTTAGGCCCTCTTATTTTAATTAGACATTGCATCGATGAAACGCCGAGACGCACAAAGCTCCGCACTGTCGTTTATCGACTGCATCTGTTGCGGTTTCGGTGCCGTATTATTGCTTTTTATTCTGACGGCAAAGAGTCAAATCGTTCAGTCGCAGGAAGACGCCACACAATCACTCGCCGCTGAAGAGACTCTGCAACAAGCAATCGAGGCAGCTGAGACCAAACAAAAATCTCTCGATAAAGACATTGCCGCACTTGATCCGCAACCTGATGCCAATGCCACCAGTGTCGCGGAGCTTGCCGTCGAGCAAGAGCGCCTCGCCAAAGTCATCGAAGATCAAACCAAGGCACTAGCCACACTCGATACCAAAACTGAAACCGTCGATGCCGTGGCAAGTCTCGATCGTCCATCCGCCGACCAGAGCTACTTATCTGGACTGCGCCTTAGGGGGCCGCGTGCCATTATTTTGCTCGAAAACTCCGGCAGTATGCTCGCCGTAGACGCTAAGAGCGCCCTCGAAATCATCCGTACCCGCGGCGGTACCAACGCCGCAAAATGGCTGCGCGCCAAAGCCGCCGTGCGTGCCGTCATCGCCGCGATACCAAAGGGCACCAAAGTCGCGATCTTGCAGATGAATGAAGCCACCTCGCCGGTATCCGGCAGCGCGGCAAGTCCCTACATCGACCCTTATGACAATAGCGCCCTACTCACCACACTTGAGCGACTCGACGCACTCGAAGCTTCCGGCGGCGCCGATCTATCTAAAGCCCTGCGCACCGTCCGCAGTCTTAAAGAGCGGCCTAGCAGTCTCTTATTGATCGGCGATGGTCTCCCGAGCGCGCCGAACCCCAGCCAGCGAAGCCTCTCCGAGGCTGACCGTGTGCAACTCTTTAAAGGCGCCATGGCGGCTCGCCCAAACTACCCCTGCAACACGATCCTCTTGCCTTTCGAAGGCGATCCCTCTGCCGCTGGCCTTTTCTGGCAACTCAGCGGCCGCACCAACGGCATCACCCTCATCCCCGACAACGATTGGCCCAGCCTCTAAAGAGGCAACAACTAATAGCTAATCTTTAATTAATGATAAAACGAAGACAGATCGAGGTGTTCAGCCTCTCCTTCCTCGACTGCCTTTGCTGTGGTTTCGGCGCGATCCTGTTGCTGTTTATTTTATCAATCGGCTCTGGCAAGGCCGGCGTCGAAAGCGAAATTGACGACCCCACTCTGCTGGCGATGCGCACGCAACTCGCACAGCTCGAAGCAGACGTCGCCAACAAAGCTGCCCTCCTCGAAGCCTCCATCAACAGCAAGCAAACTGAGCAAGAGCGACAGCGCATACAGTCCATCATTCAGGCACTGGAGACCACCCTAGCCGACCTACAACAAGAATTCGACAGTAAAAAAGCCAACCTCAGCACCAGCCAACAGGCCGCTGCCGAAGCCACGCGACTCCTGCAGAGCTTTAAACACGAGGACCTCCCCCCAATCGGCTTGCCCGCCGATGCGACCCACGTCGCCTTCATCATCGATACATCCGGTAGCATGCGAAATCAGCTAACCAATCAACTCCACTTCGGGGTGATTGAGCAAATCACCGAACTCCTGGACAGCCTGCCTGAAGTGACAAGTATTCAATTTATAGATACCAGCGGCAATTACATGCTACGCGACCGCCGAGGCTTTTGGCTACCCGATACTCCTGGCCTACGCCAGCAAGCCTTACGCGCGGTCCTCAACTACCCGTCCCTCAGTGTCAGCGATCCTGAGCCCGGCGTGCGCAAAGCCTTCCAAGACCTCCAACAAATACTCGATCCCAACGACAGCATGAGCCTCTACGTGATCGGCGACGACTTCCGCGGCTCGACTCAAAGCTTTCTGCTCAAACTAGACCGGCTCAATCCACGTGATCCGACCACCGGTAAGCGCCCTGTTTCGATCAGCGCCATCGGCTTTCCGACTCTGATCAACCCCTTTCAAATCGGAGCCCCGCAAGGTAATGCCCGCTTCGCCAACATCATGCGTGAAATCGCCGAAGCTCACGACGGGGTCCTAATCCTCAAACCCAGGATCTAGAATACAAAAAGCCAGCAAACAAATACTGGCTTCTTAACAGTAATCGATGGTGCGGGTAGACGGAATCGAACCGACGACCTCTGCGTGGAAGGCAGATGTTTTACCTCTAAACTATACCCGCGTTATCAAAGCGCGTAAGATGCCCCCCAGCCCGCCATTGGGTCAAGACAGGAATTCAGAGAAACGCCGTTTTTTACGCCCCATCCACCATTCCTCAAGCTACTGCCTCAACTGACGTGCGGGCATCGGGACAATGTCCCCCCATTTTAAAGCTTCATTGCGCCCCCAGATCTCCAACCTCAGGCCTCAGGTCTCAGAACCCCTCTTCCGGGAACGGGATCGGCGCATTCATCGCCTTTTCTTCGATAAAATCCTGCAGGATCAATGCGGCTGCCCGGGAATCAATCTCCCCGCTGCGGCGATCAAGTTTCTTCTTTTGCTGCTTCAGTCCCTGTTCGACCGAGTGACTCGATAGCCGCTCGTCGATCCGGTGCACCGGCAAGCCAAAGCGCTTCTCGATTTCGCCAATAAACACATCGACCTCTTTCGCCCGAGTTCCAACCGAGCCATCCATGTTCAACGGATAGCCACACACGATTTTATGAATGCGCCGCGTCTTGATCATCTCCTCAATATGCTGGAGCCGTGCCTTCTTCGTCGCGGCCGTGGCAGCTGGCAATGGCACGGCGATGCCGACCTCATCCGCATGCGCGAGGCCGATCCGTTTCTCGCCCCAATCTATGCCTAGATAATTCATTGAATTATCAGGAGACCAGAAGCTGGAGACCTGAGGGCTGAGAGGTGGAGCTGAAATAAGAGAGTGCCAGACATGCTAAATGAAATGGTTCGTTTATACTAGATGCTTCAGTGCTTCTTTCGCGCCGATCGCTTGCACCAAAGCTTTGATCTCTTGCGCCTTATCCTTATGGCACACGAGTGTCGCATCGGCGGTTTTGACTACGATCAAATCTTGGACTCCAAGGAGTGCGATGAGGTGACCATCGTCCCTTGAAAAGACTATATTGTTACTGGAGTCTTGGATATGCGTGCTGCCCCGCACAACATTGCCTGACTCATCGGCTGGATAGTGGCGCTCAACAGCAGGCCATTCGCCCACGTCGTCCCAATCAAAGCCAGACTCCACCATCACCACGTTTTCAGCTTTCTCAATGATCGCATAGTCCACCGAGATCTTCTCTAAACTAGGATAGTGCGCCTCAAGCAACGGATCGATCGCGGTGCCTGCAGCCAGACCTGTGTCAATCGCTTGCAAGGCGCTCCAGAGCGACGGCGTATTCTTGGCTAGCTCTGCAGTGATCGACGCGACGGACCACACAAACATACCAGCGTTCCAAAAGTAGTCACCCGAATCGAGATAGCTCTGCGCGGTCGCAAGGTCAGGTTTCTCAACGAAGCGTTTCACATTAAACACAGCGCGTCCGGCAAATTCACCGAGCACATCCGCCTGTTGAATGTAGCCATAGCCTGTGGCAGGAAATGCGGCGGTGATCCCGACCGTCGCCAGCACAGGATTCGCCTCCGCTGCGGCAAACGCAGTCTCCAAAGTCGAACGCAAGCCCTCGGCATTGTGAATCACCGCATCAGCCGGCAACATCGCAAACGAGGCATTCGGATTCTCACGCGCCACCAAAATCGTCGCGAGACCGACGGCGGCGGCGGTATCACGGCCGACCGGTTCACCGATTACTTTGGCGGGATCAAGTTCGGGACACACTTCGAGCACCGCAGCGCGTTGCTCCACGTTGGTGATCACAAAGACATCCTTGGCTGGCACGAGTCCATCCAAGCGGTCGATGGTCTGCGCCAGCATCGCCTTGTCGCCGACAATCGGCAGCAACTGCTTCGGACAAGCCAAGCGACTCTCGGGCCAAAAACGTTCACCACGGCCCCCGGCCATAATCACTACATATCTATCTGCCATGCCGCTAAGCTTGCGCGTTACGTGTATTTGGCAAGACAAGAAGAAGCCCTGCCGCAGGGGCTTTGCTGGCGAAGACCAAAATCTGGGTTTGTAGCCATTTTCGCTTTTGAGGTCCTCAACAAACAAAGTCCCTATAGAAGCTGAAATAGTTTAGACGCGCGCGTGATAGCATGATCTATTGCATCCATGACACTTTCTGCTGCCGACAAAGAAACTCTTCGCCAATCACTCTGCGCGCTGCAGCGCGCGACGCTCGAAGCCATCCTCAAGGAGCGCGCCAGTCGCACGACCGAACAGCTCGCAGTGATCACTGAAGAGACAGCGGCGGATGTGATCTACGCCATCGATACCATTGCCGATCAAGCGATTTTCAAATGGCTTGAGGATAACTGGACCACCGAATGGCCGGTTCAAATCATTATGGAAGGGCTGGATGATGCGCACACGCTTTGCTTTCCATTGGGCACTAAAATCGAAGACACTACACTAAAGTGTATCATTGATCCGATCGATGGCACGCGCGGCATCATGTATGACAAGCGCGCAGCTTGGATACTGATGGGCATCGCCCCACAGCGCGGCACCGAAAATACACTCGCCGACATCGAAGTGAGCGCGATGACCGAGATTCCAACCACTCGCCAATGGCGCGCCGACCAACTCAGCGCGACACGCGGCGGCGGCATGCACGCCTCAGCCTTCGACATCCGCAACGACTTTAAACCATCCCCCGTCGAACTACAACCGAGCCAAGCCAGCGACGTGCGCCACGCTTTCGGCACGATCTGCCGTTTTTTTCCTGCGGGCAGTACCCTACTTTCGCAAATTGAAGAACTCCTATGGGATCAACTCTACGGTGAATCGAGCGACGGCACACCACTGGTATTTAATGATCAATACATCTCTACTGGCGGACAATTCTACGAAATATTAAGTGGGCATGATCGCTTCGTGGCAGACATTCGGCCGCTTGTTTTTCGCGTGCTAGACATTCAGGAGAACCTCAGCGCCCATCCTTATGATGTGTGCTGTGCGCTCATTCTCCAAGAGGCGGGCTGCATCGTCGAACACCCAGATGGTAGCCCGCTGAATTGTCCACTCGATACGACGAGTGCCGTGAACTGGGTGGCGTATGCGAACCAAGCATTGGCGGATCATATACGACCCGCGCTGCAGACAGTGCTGGGTCGGCTGGTAGGGTAGTAAAATGGAGGGTTCCGAGCGGAGCGACAAAAGTCCAATGCTCCGTCATTGCATACGTAGTGGTCGAAACGACGGAGCGTTTCCCTCCAGAACAACAGATCTCTGAAATGATATGACACGGCACCGAGCGCCATGACTAAATCTATCAGCAGCCGAGCAAGACACTGCCAACTACACAGGCACAAAAAAGCCCTTCGTTCAGAGAACGAGGGGCTTTTTGAAATGTTATAAAACGAAGACGTCTTACGCGCCGACCTCGAAACGAGCGAAACGCTTAACCACCATGTTCTCGCCCATTTTAGCGATCATAGTTGTGAGCAATTGCTGAACAGTTTGATCAGGGTTCTTCACATAAGCTTGCTCAAGTAGGCAAGATTCAGCGAGGAACTTATTAAGCTTACCTTCAACAATACTAGCGATTGCACGTTCTGGCTTACCTTCGGCTTGCTCTTCAGCAACCTTACGCTCAGCAGCAACGATCGCAGGATCGATGTCATCACGAGAGATGCAAGCCGGGTTAACCGCAGCGATGTGCATCGCGATGTCACGAATGAGTTGTTTGAAGTCGTCAGTCTTAGCAACGAAATCACTTTCGCAATTCACTTCAACCATGACGCCGACCTTACCACCAAGGTGGATGTAAGTCTCAATCAGGCCTTCGCTTGCATCACGACCAGACTTCTTCGCAGCAGTTGCTTCACCCTTCTTACGAAGAAGGTCCGCAGCTTTCTCGAAGTCGCCTTCAGTTTCTACCAATGCTTTTTTGCAGTTCATTAGTCCACCGCCTGTGCTTTCGCGCAGTTCGCCGACCATCTTTGCTGTAATTTGAACACTCATTTTTCTATATTTTAGCTTTTAATTCTGTGTAATTTGGAGAAGTACTCTGATACTGATTACTCAGCAGCAGGCTTTGCTTCGTCTTCACCGTAACCAGCTGGAAGTGTCACATCGACGTCTTCTTGCTGTTCGAATGTTTGCTCACGAACCAAAGGAGCGCTCTTTTGCACCTTTTTAGCTTCACGATGAGCGAGACCGTTTTGCGCGGCTTCGAGAACAGTTTCCACGATGATACGGATGGACTTAACAGCGTCGTCATTGCCCGGGATCGGGTAGTCGAGGATTGTCGGGTCAGAGTTAGTATCCACCAGACCGATCACTGGGATGCCGAGGCGACGTGCTTCAGCAACTGCGATTTCTTCATTCTTAGTATCAACGATGAAGATTGCAGCTGGAAGTTCGCTCACGTTGAGCATACCTTCGAAGTTGCGGTTCATGCGGCTCATTTGGCGGCGAACAGCTGCCTCTTCCTTACCTGGAAGTTTTTCGAGACCGCCATCTGTATCCATCTGCAAAAACTTGCGGTATTTACCGAGCGAAGTTTTGATGGTTGTGAAATTGGTGAGGCCTCCACCCATCCAGCGATTGACGCAGAAAGGCATTTGGCAAGCAGTCGCAGCTTCACGCATGATTTCTTGCGCTTGGCTCTTAGTACCGATGAAGAGGATTTCTTTACCGGAAGCAACGGTCTCTTCGATGAAAGCATATGCTTTTTCAAGGAGCGCGTGAGTCTGCTCCAAATCGATGATAGAGATGCCGTTGATGTTAGCGTAAACGTATGGCTTCGACTTTGGATTCCAGCGGCGAAGCTGGTGGCCGAAGTGAACGCCTGCGTCGAAAAGGTCTTTTGGTGTTACATCCATGATATATAGTTCAAAGCCCTAGGATGGTCCCGGGGAGAAATGAAGGTTTCTTATGTTATTATTGATTGGTTTATTTTGAATAGAATGAAGCCAAAGGCCTCACCTCTCCCTGATCTACTGAATCAGGAAAGCGAAAAGGAAAACGATCCCCCCAGTGCAACGCAAGCGTAAAGCTGGCATTTTCAGTTAAAAAAAACCCGCTAAAGCGCACTCACAGAGACTGGTCAAAAAAAGGCCAGCCCTAACAGAGCCGCCCTGGGAAGCATTCACCTGATGCCTCAATTCTTCTTAATCTTACGCGCTATACAGGCACCAGCTTCAGGCAGTGTCAGATCAAGAATCCCGCCTTTAACGAGAGCGCGAAAATTTGCCTCCTTCACACCCACGTTTAAACGTAAGTCTAGGCGTGAGTTTAGGCGACACCCCCCTCTTCGTCAACTCACGCCAAAATGGACGCGACTTAGACGCATCCTTCTTCGGCATTTTAATAGTAAGGACACCGCCCTCACTATCAGCGCAGGCCCGATTCAGAGTAGCAGCACCTGCGACAGAAATAGAAAACTGCAGTCTGTTTCAGTATCCTGAGTCTTTCCCTAATAACTGCCATTGAACAGTCGCACCAGAAAACGGCGCACAGGCTAAGCCAAGATGCCACCAATATAATCACGCGAAGCTAGCACTTCTTCCGTGCTCAATCGCGGACTGAGTTCGAGTACCAGCGTGTGCTCTGGGCGGACAAACTCGGCAATCATCTTAAAATCAATCGTGCCCGTGCCCGGCACCTGATGGTCAAGCCCTCGATCCGACACATCATGTAAATGAAATCCCGTCAACCGATCCGCCATCGCAGTCAAATGTTCACGATGATCAAGCAGTCCGTGCTGGTGCTTGATCTGGGCATGCCCGGTATCATGCCAATAGCCAATATGCTCCGGCTCGGTTAGTTCCTTGAGGAAATCCGCATACTCCGCGTCGATCGGCATCTCTTCCATACCTTCGCGGTTTTCTAAGCACAATTTCAAACCACGCTCCTTCGCCCAAGGAATCGCACGCTCATAACGTCGCACAATACGCGGCATTGAGTTCTTTGAAGCCTTTCGAATGCGCTTCATCGCACGATCACGACGCGCCTCGAAGGCTTTATTTCCTAACAAATCGCAGGCCTTAAGATCCGCTGCTTCGATCCACTTCTCAATCTTCCGCTCTGGAGACTCAAAGAAATACCAAGTGCTGCCAGAGTGCATCACAATCCGACCTGCCCCGACCCTGACCGCAAAATCAAGCGTCTGCTTGGTGTATTGATCCCACAACCGCATCTCCCGCTCATCAACAGACGATGGCTGATAGAGATTCGGCGCCGCGTGCTGCACGCTATTCGGCAATGGACAAAAGTTATGCAGCGAAGATATCTCAACCAGTCCTTCTTCAACCGCTTGAAGAATCCCCGGCACCAGCGAAATACGGATCCCATGGCTCAGTTCAATCTGCTTAAACCCTAGCCCCACCATCTCTTCGATCATTTCATAGCCATCCGTATGCCGCGCGGAACACCAGCAGGTAGATAGAGATAAACGATCAAAAACATCACTCATGACAAAAATGGGCAAAAAAAAGTCCCGACACGCATTGTACGGGGCCGAGACTTAATCAACAACAAGCGCTTTTAGCACCCGCACTGATAAACTTACATGTTCGAGTAACGAACGCGAAGCATATTGTTAAAATCTAATTCCTTACGCTTACGACGCTTCACCTGAGCAGGCTTCACGAAATAGCGATTCGCACGAATGGTGTGAATGGTACCCTCGCGGTCGAGGCGTTTCTTAAGGCGGCGGAGCGCACGTTCAATGGGCTCGCCTTTGCGGACTTTTACTTCGATTGACATAAAAAAATAAATTCGGTTTCTGGGAAAAGATGCGAAACATGCCCCTCTAAGTGGGCGCGTCAACTCTAATTTTCGATTTCGCTTACCAATTCTGGTTCGGCTTCAGGAGCCGCGACTAATGGTGGGCGCGAAGAAAGTGTCAACGACACGACATTCTCGATATGCCGCGTATGCGGAAATAAATCGAAAGGCTGGATGAGAGTGATGTCGTAGCCTGCCTCGACGAACTCCTTTAAATCACGCGCCTGTGTGGCCGGATCGCAGGACACATAGACGATCCGCTGCGGTCGAAACTGCATCAATTGCTGGCGGAAGCTCGAATCGCAGCCCTTACGCGGTGGATCGATCACCACCGCAGTCTGATCAGCAGGGAACTTCAGGCCATTAAAGATCGCCTCGGCCTTACCGATTACGAAGCGCACATTTTTAATATTACTAATCGTCGCATTCGCCTGCGCCCAACGCACTGCTGGCTCGCTGATTTCAACACCCGCGGACAGTTCAAAGGATTTTGACGTCGAAAGCGTAAACAAGCCGACGCCGCAGTACGCATCCACCAAGTAGCGTGCGCCAAGCAGCGATGCTTCACGCGCCACGTGCTCGACCAGTTCAGGCAGGATGAAAGGATTATTTTGGAAAAACTCTCCAGCCTTGAACTGAAATGTATGATTACCGATACGCTCGGAGACGATCGCTTGCGGATCAGTCACCACACCTTCGAGTACATCACGCATCAGTATTGTGCCACCACGCTGACGGCGCTTCCTGCCACCCGAAAGGCGCGCATCTTCGCGTGCTTCCGGCAATGCAGCGTTGATCGCTTCAGTCGCTATCGGGCATTGCTCGACATCGAGAATCTGGTTGCGCCGGCCATATTGCAAAAATCCAATCGGCTGCGAGCCATCCTTCGCCGGACGCTCATAATGCGGCGTGATCTTGGAACGATAATTATATTCCTTCGGCGAACCGTGCGACAACTGCACCGGATGGTCAATCCCTCCGAGCTTTTGCATCAACTCCTCAACGTGCTGAGTCTTCTCCTTTAACTGACGCGCATAGGTCATATGCTGATACTGGCAACCACCACATCTTTGAAAAAGCTGGCAACGCGGATCGACACGATCCGGCGAAGCTTCAAGCACTTCAACCAGATCTGCATCCGAATAATTTTGAAAGTTACGATAGATGCGCGCCGTCACCCGCTCACCGGGAATCACGAATGGCACCATCACCACCCAGCCATCCACACGAGCGACGCCCATGCCTAGATTGGTCAAACTCTCAACGGTCACTTCGACCGCTTGATGATACTCAAAAGGCTTTGCTACAAAATTTTTAGGTGGTTGCATTCTAATCCCCTCCCCAATGCAGCCGCATCCTGCAACCTTAAAATCCATAACAAGCTTCCAATCGAACAACTTTCTGCCCTTATTGAGTTCAATAATATGGAAGACGCCTACATTCAGAGCCGCCAAAACGATCAAGTAAAAAATCTCGTCAAGCTTCGCGAACGCAAGCACCGCGACCGGCAAGAACGCTTTCTGGTCGAAGGCCTGCGCGAACTCGGTCACGCCATGGGCTCCGGCTATGAAGTCGAAACCATTTACTACTGTCCAGAATGCTTCCCCTCCGCTCAGCACGAAACCTTTATTGCCGAGACCTGCGGCAATGATGGCCCACCGCTGGTGCGCATGAGCCAAGACGCCTTCAGTAAAGCTGCCTATCGTGAAGGACCCGACGGCATTATCGCGATCGCTAAGCAGCAAAGCCACTCGATCCAGGAACTCGAACTGCCCGCAGCGCCGCTACTACTGGTACTTGAAGGCATCGAGAAACCTGGCAATCTTGGCGCAATCCTTCGCAGTGCTGACGGTGCCGGCGCAGATGCCGTGATCCTGGTGGACTGCGTACTCGACCTCTACAATCCGAACGCAATCCGTTCTTCCCAAGGCCTAGTTTTTGCACTGCCAATCGTCTGCACCGAGCAAGCTTACCTGTCAGAATGGCTTGCAAAACATCAGATTCAAACCGTCGCTACCACTCCCGACACCAAAAGCCTGCACTGGGACATCGACTACAAAAAGCCGACCGCACTGTTGTTCGGCAGCGAAAGCGATGGCCTAACCGAATTTTGGCTGAGCCATACAAACGAGCGCATCCGTATCTCGATGGCCGGCAGAGCCGACTCGCTCAATGTCGCCGCAGCCGCAGCGGTCTGCCTCTACGAAGCAAAACGGCAGCGCACTTACCAGATTTAAGTGCGAGAGCGACCCGCCCTCGTATTGATCGACATCAGCTCAAGCTGGGCTGACGCTAGGGGGAAGTCTCTGCACCAGGAGTCACGACTTTAAGTTTATCATCTGCTCGATTAACTCATAAAGACACACCCCCATCAATCCACGGATAAGCATCTCGCTCGTCAGTAAAGATTATTGATGATATGGCGTTTAAAAACCACGCCTCTTCAAGTCTAATATCGTCTGATTCAGCGCCTCCGCCATCGGCGTGTGAGCCAAATAGCCTAAATCTCGGCGTGCTGCACTGATGTCGAAATAGTGATCTTTAGCCAACTCCACCGCGACAAAACGAGTGATAGGTGGCTCATCCCGCCGGCCGAGCACTTTCCACAGCCCTTCACACAGAGCACCCACAGCATACGCCGCAGGTAATGGAATTTTGGTCGTCAACGGCGCATGGTTTAAGCCCTCCAAAATCGAATTCACCCACGGCCACAGTTCGACCGACTCTCCTTGCGAAATAAAATATGCCTGCCCTGCGCCCGTGCCTGCCGTTAAGGCATCGAACGCATTCAAATGCGCGTCGGCTACATTGCCCACATACGACACATCCACGCGACTGCGCCCATCACCCACAATTTTCAAACGACCCGCTTGCACACTCGCAATTACGCGCGGCAAAAGATGTGGATCGCCCGGCCCAAAGATCAGGTGCGGTCGCAATGCCACAATCTTCAAAGACTCCGAATTCGCAGCCAGCGCCTCTTCCTCGGCAATCGCCTTGGTATGCGCGTAGTGACACAGCCATTTTTTGCCGTACGGCAGCGACTCATCACCGCCACGGATCGGCTGACCATTAAACACCACACTCGGTGTGCTGGTATAAATCAAACGCCCGACGCCCTGCTGCTGGCAAGCCGCCACCACATTACGCGTGCCAATCACATTCGGCTGATAATAACTGTCCCAGCTGCCCCAGACGCCCGCACGCGCCGCCACGTGAAACACTGCATCCACGCCCTCGCATGCCGCCGACACTGCCGATGCATCCGCGAGATCACCACAGACGACCTCCACGCCTTGCGCCTCCAACTGTGGTTGCGACGAGCGACCAATCGAGCGCACTGCGTAGCCACGCGCCAATAAGCGCTCAATCACATGGCTACCCACAAAGCCACCGCCACCTGTCACTAAAATCTTCATACACGGTCAGACCTACGTGCCTGCGAACTTCCTCGCAAGCGACAAACGGTGAATCTTGGCATTATGCCGCACATCCACGGGGAACGATTTCTCAAAATAGAACGCATCAATGCCACTCGTCATCGCATGGTGCTGCGCGATCTTACGCAGGCTCTCGATGAACTCTGCCCGCGCCGAATCGCCCAAAGGGAATACGCCCGTCTCTGGCTCGATTACCATCGCGGGACGTCCCCCGCCGACATCAATCAACGCCGAGCGAAACACTTGCGGGTGTGCATTAAAAATCGCCTCGCAACAATCTGTATAGAGCGGCCCTTCGGCAGTCTGCACGTGCTCGATCTTACGGCCACAAAACCACAGACGCCCGGCTTTGCCAATCCAACCGAGGTCGCCCATACGGTGCCAATGCCGCTCACTATCGGCGATCTTCGCATCTGCGTCCGCATCTGCGCGCTTGTCGTAGCTACGAGTGACCGACGGGCCGCGCACGATGATTTCGCCAATCGCTCCGACTGGCAGCTCCACGATTTCAGCAAAGGTCGCAATCGGCCCGTCAACTGGCTCAATAATTCGCACATCCACACCTGGCAATGGTTTGCCCACGCAAGTTCCGTCCCCTAGCGCGGTGCGCACGGCAGTCTCGCTCAACACCTCCGTCGAGGCGATCGAGCTCACAGGCAAAGCCTCAGTGGCTCCATACGGCGTATGGATCTTGCCGTTCGGAATGATCGCTTCCATCTGCCGCATCAGCGCTGGCGGCACCGGTGCGCCCGCCATCAAAATACGTCGCACACTCGGCAGCGTCACCGCATGCGCCTCACAATAACGCGCAATTTTGCTCCACAATGCGGGCGAACCAAAACTGTTGGTCACCGAATTCTGCTGAATCGCCCGCACGATTTTTTCTGGATCAACCGTCGCAGGGCGACTCGGATTCATCTCTGGCACTACGGTGCACATCCCCAGCGCCGGATTAAACAAAGCAAACACGGGCAACATCGGCAGATCCACTTCGCCAGGCGCAATGCCATACTGCGCACGAATCGCGTCCACCTGAGCGACAAACATACCATGCGCATAGCACACACCCTTTGCAGGCCCTGTCGAACCAGAGGTAAACAAGACCGCCGCCAATTCATCTTCCGCAGAGTCGACCACTGGAAAATTTCCCTGCGCGTCATATTGAGCGATTGTTTTCTCAAAACCAGAGCCGACTGAGAGCTTCACCGACACCCCACGAAAACTCGGGCGAAACAGCCGCGCCACCAAAATCGCCGCAGGAATGCCAACCACGGCATCCGGCTGCGAGTGCCGCACGCAACGCAAGAAGCGCTTCAAACCCATGCCTGGATCAATCACGATCGGCACGGCCCCCATCCGAAACAGCGCAAACACGATACGAATCAAATCCAAGCCCGGCTTGACCATCAGCAACACACGCGTGCCTCGCTCAATGCCACGTGCAGCAAAGTAATGCGCCGTCGCAGATGCCTCCGCATCCAGCTGCGAGAAACTACGCTCGACATAACGGATCGCACCACCTGAGTCACGCCCGACAGGCGCACGCACTGCAGCTGCATCAGGATGTTGAGCAGCTTGTTCAGCCAGAAAGTAAGCTACATTGTGCGGCATAAGTTAAACAACATCCCGTGGCAGG
>CALKBZ010000017.1 GCA_937775295.1 uncultured Opitutales bacterium | reverse complement strand
CGAAGCTATTATTTGCCTCAACGGATCTGGTTCTGGCGCAGTCAACAATGTGTGCGTGATCAGCGACGCCGCGCCCTGCTATGCACCCGAGGGCCAGTCACTGCTATCGGTGTCGGTGCTCGGCTTGGTCGAGGCAGATGGCCTCGTTGAACAGGTGCGCTCAGAGTTGCTCGAATGGTTCGGCCCCGAAGCCAGTAGCTGGCGACATTTACAAACCGACCGCATCCGCCGCGGCTTGCCGGAGCAGCTGCCAAACCGCAGTGCCCCGAAAAGCATCAACCAGGCGGGCGTATGGGTCTGTGGCGACCACCTGGGCAGTGCCTCGATCGAGGGCGCCGTCGTCTCAGGTAAGCAAACTGCAGCCGCAATCCTCGCTGCAGGGGATTCAAGCTAAGTCGTGATAGGACCGCGTTTTTCGTCAGCCTCACGCAGCACATCTGCCGTTTTCACTGAACACCTTTTAAAAAAGCATCGTTGCTGATAAGTGGCCAAAGGAGGGAGGGCGACTCGCCCTCCTTTGTCGGTACACAGGATCAACGAGGGCGACTCGCTCTTCTTTGCGGGTACACAGGATGAATGTGGGCGGGTCGCAGAATGAATGTGGGCGGGTCGCCCACACTCCTTTGCAGAAAATGTGGGCGGGTCGCCCTTCTTTGCAGAAAATGTGGGCGGATCGCCCTTCTTTGCGGAAAATGTGGGCGGGTCGCCCACCTTTGCGGAAAATGTGGGCGGGTCGCCCACACTCCTATTGCGGTCAATTGCTCAAACAAGCCCGCATCTACCAACGATCCACACAAAAACGGCAGCAGTGCGAGATGCACTACTGCCGTTTTCATTGAACACCGTTTTATGAAAAAAGGCCCCACCTGTGCCGTTTAAGGGGGAGTTCTTAAGCCTTTTGTGTCTAAGGTGGGCGCTTCCTTGTTAGTTTTTGCCTTCCGGTTGACGGCTGGACAGCGACTTTCAAGGTTTCAGCTCCCGATTTCTAAAGAGTAAAGGACAGATACTCCGATTAAGATCGAACACTGCAGGGTTAAAAATACTTTAAGCAGCGATCCAAATAGTGCAACTCGGAAAGCGCAGATTTTTGCGCATTATTCATTCAAACTTGAACTGACACGGACCACACGGAGGTGGTCCCTCCCTGATGCTGGCATGCTTGACTCGGGGAGGGACGAGCTCCGCCTCGTCCGCACAGACGTAGCTTAACTGCAAATCCTTGTCGCAAATTGTTCATGAGAATTGGGATCATCGGATGCGCTTTGAGCCAAAGCGCGCTACCGAAATAAAACCAAAAAAAGGCCTCCGAGAACGGAGGCCTGCATAATTAATTGTTACGTTACGTATTAAACTACTGGCATTTTTTGCTTGGCTAACCAGCGCTCGATGCGACCGATCGCTTCGCGGAGGCGCGGATCTTCGGGTTTCATGCGGTCGAGCACGTTGATCGCTGTATCAGCATAGTCGAGTGCGGTGACGCTGTTGAGCTTATCGAGCTCGGAGTGCTTGATCTCGCCATTACGAATCATGATCTTGGCATCTTGCTCGATTTCGGCATTGCTGCCGCCTTCTGCGCCAAACTCGCCCTTGCCTTTACCGCTACTACGGCCACCACCGCCGCCTTCGCCCTCACTGGAGCTACGCTCGGACTTGCCGCGGGGTTCGCGCTCGATACCAGAGGGATACTGCTTACCATCTTTGCCGGTGACACTGTCTTGAGGCGCGATGCGCTCCAGCTTCTCCATCGCGATGCGATTGCGGCGCACTAGATCGCCTGACACACGACACAGTTCGGCAATCACACTGTTGGACATGTTCGGCCACTCTTCGAGGGCGATCTCGACTGCGTTGCGCTTATCCGCATTGGAACGGTAGATGCCATTGGTGGAATTCGCACCGAGCGCATGGCGTAGGGCATCCGTGCGCGAACCTTCATGCACCTCGGCAGAGATGGATTCGGCCTCATTGCGCTGCACAGCGAGAAAGCGGTGAAAGCCGTCGGCGAGCCAGTATTTGGCACCGTCGTAAAACACGGTGATAGGCGGGAATACTGCGCCGGAAGCCATTTCGTCGGCGTAGCTATTAATCGCATCATCATTGGTCTCAACACGTGTTTGCGTGCCGCCATAGATGTCTACATCATTGAGAGTCAGATCTTTGGTTTGCATAAGAATAAAGCGGCAATTTGTGAGCACTCCCCTGCCGGTTGACAAGTGAGAATCGATGACAGCTCAATAAAAAACATCCCTGCTAAGTAGCAGGGATGTTGTAAAGTAAGTCAGCAGAATTTCAGTCTACAGACTGGGTTGAGTAGAAGCGGCATCCTGCCGCTTTCTTGCATTGAGAGGCAAGCGGCTGGAAGCCGCTTCTACTTTATGCCGCGCTCGACGATGCCCTACCTTGCTTCGACGACGACTTTGATGCCTTCTTGGCGAAGGTTCACCTGGAAGGCTTCGTCGATTTGATCGAGCGGGAATTTGTGCGTGACCAACGAGGAGACTGGTAAGCCAATCCGCTCGGCGCGTTGTAAAAAGTGGTAGGCGCTGGGATATTCGAAACTGTTGTAAACCCAGCTACCGACTAAGGTAATTTCTTTACTGCAAATATCACGATGCGGATTGATCGCACACTCGCCACCATCGACAAAGTGACCGACCTCGCAGATGCCGCCACCACGACGAATCAGCCTATAAAGGTTGGCATGTGCAACCGGAACACCTGTGACTTGGAAGCCCCAGTGCGCGCCGAGCCCCTTGGTCAAGCTCTTCACTTTTTCGGCGATCTCATCGATACCGGAATATTCTTTATAATTGATCAACTCATCCGCACCGAGACGGCGCGCGGTTTCGAGGCGGCTCGGGTTGCCGTCTAAGGCGATAATATTATTCACTCCCGCAGTGCGCAGCACGGCGATCATCAACAGACCGATCGGACCGCATCCTTGCACGACCACTCTTGAGCGGAAGTTAAGCGGAATACCGCTACAACTCTTTGCACGCTCCAAGGCATGGCACACCACTGCCGCTGGCTCGATTAAGCAGCGCAGTTCGACGCTCATGTCATTGACGACAAAGAACGAAGAGCCCGCGCGGATGATCATGTATTCCGCGAAATAACCGTTGAGGTGATTGTTCGGCTCATCAGGCAGCAATCCGTAGACTTTGAGATCATCACTCAAATTGGATTTGGCCGGATTATACTTTGCGATCAAGCAATCCGGTGACGTTTCGAGCAGACTGGTGACGATTTTGTCGCCTGGCTTAACCGCCTTACCGACGCTATCCATTTTGATCTTAGCGCCGACTTGCACGACTTCGCCAGTGCCTTCGTGGCCGAGCACGTTGGGCGTCAGGCCAAATGGATCGGACTTATAGCAATGCACGTCCGTACCGCATACGCCGCAGGCCTCGACTTTGACGAGGATCTCATCGGGGCCGATCTCACGGATCGGAAACTCTCTGATCTCTAGCTTACGCGGCTCGACTAACACGGCGGCACGAGCGGTCTTGGCAGCCGTAGGTGTGGCGATAGGTGCAGTTGTGGCGGGTTGTGTGCGCGCGGTATTTACGCCGGCAATGACTTCGCCGACAATGCGGCTAATATCTTTTTCACTGATATTCATTTGAAATTCGTTCTATCTGATTGTTTATAAGTGGAGGGCAACGCTGCGTCGTTGCCACCTAAAGCCTAGGAGCATACTATGCATACGCATGGAAATGACGGAGCATTTCCCTCCAAGTGTTACATGCGCACTACCCCGATAAGAACTGCAGAGTTAGTCAGCGGTAGAAACAAAATCAGGCGTCCGATTAAAGACGCCTGATGAATTGAAATGTATTGATGCTAATTAGATACTCAAGCCGAGCTGACCAAAGGCCATCTCACGCTCGTCGAGCAACTCCTGATTCGAAGCAGCAATCTTCACTTTCGCGTATTCAGTCAGGCTGAGGCCTTCGACTACGCGCCATTTGCCAACAGCATCCACTTTGATTGGTAGTGATGTAATGATGCCAGCTGGTGTGCCGTATTCGCCACTGGAGATAACACAGACACTATGGAAGTCACCACGAGTCGGTGTGCTCAAGTCACGCACAGTATCGACGATTGCATTCGCTGCGGAAGCGGCAGACGACGCACCACGTGCATCAATGATCGCCTTACCACGCTGACCAACAGTCGGCACGAATGTATCTTTAAGCCACGCTTCGTCGTTGATGACGTCGGTTGCTTTTGCACGACCGATCTTGGTGTTGTAGAAATCAGGGAACATCGTTGGGCTATGATTACCCCACACGCAGAGTTCGGAAACCTCATCCACTGCAACGCCAGCCTTCTGAGCGAGCTGTGTCTTCGCACGGTTCTCGTCGAGACGAGTCATTGCGAAGAACTGCTGATTAGGAATGCTAGGTGCACTCTTCATCGCGATCAGGCAGTTGGTGTTACATGGGTTACCGACGACGACGACGCGCACACTTGGCTTTGCGTTGTCATTGATCGCCTTCCCTTGGCCGACAAATACTTTACCGTTGATGCCGAGCAAATCAGCACGCTCCATACCTTGCTTGCGTGGCACGGAACCGACGAGCAATGCCCAGTCGATGTCCTTAAAGCCAACGCTCAAGTCCGAAGTCTGTACGATTTCAGTGAGCAATGGAAAAGCGCAGTCATCGAGCTCCATAGCGACCCCCTTAAGGGCACCCATACCAGGCTCGATTTCAACTAGATTCAGCGCGACCGGTTGATCGGGACCGAACATGGCACCCGAAGCGATACGGAAAAGAAGTGCGTAACCAATGTTACCAGCAGCACCTGTAACTGCGACGCGGATAGGAGATTTGTTCATAAAATAAGTTTCTCAGTATTCTGTTGTTTAGTTTTCTGTTACCTAGCTTTCTGTTTAAACAAGAAAATTAAATAGCGGATGAATTGTTTAAGTAGTTAATGAAACCGCCGACTAGGCGTTCAGTTTCTTCGGATTTCCCATAGAGGTCATCGAATGTAGCTTGATCGATATATTCAGCATCAAGTAAATTATATAACTGTGAGCGAAACTCACAGGCAGAACCTTTCGCAATTCGAAGAAAATATACGAATTGCTTGTTACCCTCTCGGCCGAAACCTTCAGCAATATTTGACTGTGTCGATACAGCACAGCGACGTATTTGATCACGAAGACCGAAGTCCGTGGCTAAATCGCCTTGCTTACAAAGACGATAAATAGCTGCCGAGACTTCTCTAGCTTTCTGCCAAGCCTGTATATCTTCAAACTTTTTAATTGTCGCCATTACACGTCAATGAACTGAAAACTAGCATACCGAAAACGGAAGAACTGAAAATCGTTTAGCTCAGTTTCTTCAAGATCGTATCAGTGATCTTTTGAACCAGTGCTTCGTCGACGTCGCCCGTTGGCAGGTCGCAACCGCAATCAGCACTTGGCTGAGGAGTGGTGTGTACTGTGTATGCTGCTGCGTCGCACAGTTCACACTCCTTGAGTTCGTCGAGGCGGTGATCAGGCATACCGAGCTTCTTACGGATTTCGATGAGCTCCTTGAGCTTGTCTGGACCATACTGCTTTGGACCACCGATTTGCATGGTGATGGTCACCGTGTGGCAAAATGCATCGGTGTTTTCCATCTTCCAGTAAGCGTCTTCGACGTCCTTACCCCAGCAGATCACACCGTGATTTTGCATCAAGATGGATTGGTGCTTTTTGGCAAGCTTGGCAACTTCACTGGCGTTCTCTGGAGAACCTGGAGTCTGGTAGCTAGCGAAACCGATTTCACCGAGGAATACTTCTGGCTCAGGGATCAGGCAAGAAGGCGGAGTGACACCTGCAACCGCAAAGGCAGTGGCGTAGATTGGGTGCGCATGCACGCAAGACTTGGCATTCGGTTCACTCTTCATGATTGCCAAGTGCGTGTTGACCTCAGAAGTGCGGGGACGTGTGCCTGCGACTTGATTACCATCCAGATCCACCATGCAGATGTCGTCCGGAGTCATGAAGCCTTTAGAGATAAGAGTCGGAGTGCAAAGCACGAGGTTGTCACCGACGCGAACAGTGATGTTACCACCGTTACCATCGACATAACCTTTGTTCCAGATGCGCTCACCGATGCCGCAGATACGCCCTTTGAGAGCTTGCACCTCTGGCGAATAGAAAAATGTTTCGAGCTCTGCCGCTGTCCTTGGATCAGCGCCAGGTGTCCAATCAAATACTGCATTTGGCAACACTGGGCTGTGGATACGTGGGCTATTGCCAGTGGCTGCAGCGGCTGGAGCACTCGCAGCAGCAGGCGTTACCTTATGCTTGCGAATAATGTCGCGAGCCATAGGCGTGAGCTTTGCATTGGCAGGAACGGTCGACAGGCACTGGCCTTGTGCGATCATTGCTTCGAGATTTTTCGCGGTGTATAGTTTGCTCATAATATTTATCTGGGTTGACCAGTTTTCGATTGGTCGGTGTTCAGTTGGATTTTGTTTTGAAAGGGAAAAAGTTAACTAGCTTTCGGTTGGAATTGCCTTTGGAAGAAACTGATAACTGGGAACTAAAGAACTGCTATGCGTCGCCACTAGGAGGCGTAAAACTATAAGTATCGAGAAGTGCGACGGTGATCGCGTCCAATGGAATTGGTCTATCAAAAGGCTGCATTGCTTCGGCGCCTTCAACGTACAGAACTTCATCCCCTACTCCTGCGCCAAGATCGTCGTATGCCACTAATGACCACGCACTGGAAACATCACTGCGATTCTTGCCGGTCAGCTGCTCTTCACCCATCGGCGAAATGACAACCCAACGGCCACCGCGAAATGCAGGGTCGCGAACGCCAAGCGTAACAGTTCCAATAACTTTTCCAGGTTTCATCGTTAATCTATGATCCCCATGATTTGGTTTCGAATAGGCGAGTGATCGTCGTGCACGGTGCCTTGCGTCCAAGAACCATCGGTCGTAATGAAAACACGCGCATGTATGCCAGCTCCCATCGGATCAACCGCAGCAAATGGAGCACCCGCACTCGCGCCATTCTCATCAATCGGAGTGCAGAGCACAATGGTGCGACCAATGAGACTGGCATGGCCGATGCTGGTAACAGCATGGCCGTCTACGCGTGCGAGGATCATTTCTTAAGAGATTTGAGGGCTTAAATTAGAGACCTGAAACTTGAGGTGTGAAAGCTGAGACGAACTATCGAACGATGTTCAAGTTATTCACCAACGTGCAACGACGGTAGCGAGTAAAGGTGCGTGGCGTGGTGATGCCCTCACCTGTGGTGGTTGCGATCGAGAAGCTAATAAAGCCTTCACCGCCGAGACCGAGACCGGCCAAACAAGGGCCGTTCTTGACGAAAATCGTAGTGTCCATAGCTTGTCCCATTTCAGTCATCCGTGCGACGTTCATGGTGTGGATCATTGCGGAGTGCTTGTCGCCATGCTCGGATTGCTTCGCAATGCTGAGGCCTTGACTGAAGTCATTCGCGCGGACGATTGGTAGCAACGGCATCATTTGTTCTTCTTGAACGAATGGATCGTTGGCATCAGTTTCCGCGATGAGCATCTCAACACTGGAATCAATGTTGAGCCCAGCGATACGTGCGAGTGCATCTGGATTTGCCCCGACCCACTTACGGTTCAGCACTGCAGAGCCACAGCCAACGCCGTCCTTAAAGTCGAAAACTTCGCTTTTGATCGCGGCGAGCTGCTGCGCATTCAAGAGAACCGCACCTTGGCGCTGCATAGCTGCAAGCGTCTTTTGGTACGAATCACCGACTGCGATGATTTGCTTCTCACCGATGCAGAGCAAGTTGTTATCAAATCCACCACCCGCGATAATATCGCGAGCGACACGGTCGAAATCGAGCTGATTGCAATCGTCGACAAGTACTGGAGGATTACCAGGACCCGCACAAATCGCGCGCTTGCCAGTTTTCATAGCAGCGTCGACCACACCCGGGCCGCCGGTGATGCAAAGCAGGTTTACATCATCCGCAGCGCAAAGTGCATTGAAAGAATCGAGTGAAGGTTTTTCGATGGTGCAGAGCAGGTTCGAGATACCTGTTTCCGCTTTGATCGCTTCATTAAATTCGTCGATTGCGAGTGCCGCCACCCCAGCACCACCAGGGTGTGGGTTGAATACGATCGAATTACCCGCAGCCACCATGTTGACGATGTTGCCAGCAATTGTTGGCACCGAGTGCGTCAATGGAGTGATCGCAACAATGACGCCCCAAGGAGCAGCTTCGTCCATCGTGATACCGAAATCACCACTCATGCCTTGCGGCGTGAGGTATTCTGGCCCGAGCACATTCTTGACGCCCTGAAGCTTGGCAGGTTTGTGCGCAAGGCGACCGATTTTGGTTTCATTAAACTCGATCTGTCCCCAACGCTCAGCGTTGTCGACACACATTTGCTTAACCAGCTCGACGATCTTGATACGAGCGGCCCAGCCTTTTTGTTGGAGTTGCTCGAATCCGCTACGCGCTGCGGCCACCGCTTGCTCGGGCTCATCAAAGACACCGTGCTTGCCTGGGCGAGCTTGTATGGTCGGCATCGCGAGCGTGCCCTTGGATTGCATTTGGGCGAGCACTTCGCTCACCACTTTGCGTATCGCTGCTTCATTCAATTGACTCATGTAAAAATTCTTCTTCGTTAAGGTTTAACTGTTCTTCGCTTCGTAGGTCTTGTTGCCTAGGATGCTGACGGTATCGACGAGACCGACGACTGCGGCATCTACCGGCAGTGCTTTTAGACCATCGGCCTGACGAGCAGAACTACCTTGGGCAAACATCACGAGTTCGCCCTCTCCGGCGCCCAGCGTATCAATCACGACAATAGTATTACTGCCGGGCTTGAATTTGCTGGGATCTTCGGGATCGACCAACATCGGACGAACCATGAGGAGCTTACGGCCCCGCATGCTCTCGTCCTTCTTCGTCGAAACGACGGACCCAATGACTGTTCCCAGATACATCGAATTTACTTGGTTGCGCGCTTAGCGGCCGCCTTGAGTGCAGGAACAATTGTTTCTACATCATCGTGTGGACGAGCGATTGTGTGAGCGCTGACAACTTCGCCGTAACGGCCAGCTGTTTCAGCACCAGTTTCGATTGCAGCGTTAACTGCAGCGACATCGCCTGTGATGACGACACTGACAAGTGCACTACCGACGCCCTTCATAGGACCGGTAAGTTCGACGTTTGCTGATTTCAACATTGCGTCTGTGCCTTGGACAAGAGCGACAAGGCCCTTAGTTTCGAGTATTCCGATTGCTTGCTTAGCCATAATAGTATGTAGGTTGGTTTGAATTAATTGTTACTTATTAGAAAATTGTTAGCCCGCTTGAATATTGCGATATACTTCGCGAGCAATGACGAGTTCTTCGTTGGCTGGGATAACCACTACTTTAATTGTAGAGTCGTCCGAACTGATGACACCTTCCGCTCCGCGAATCACCTTCGCATTACGTTCGGAATCGATTTTCACGCCAAGACCTTCGAGACCGGCGCAAACTGCCGCACGTAGGACGGGATCGTTTTCCCCCATACCTGCGGTGAATGAAATCACTTCGGCGCCGCCCATCTTAAAAAAGAAAGAGCCTGCCCAGTGACGGATACTATCGGTGAGCACATCGATCGCGAGTTGAGCATTCGCATTACCTGCTGCGGCTGCTTCGTCGATATCGCGTGCATCGTTACTGACTTGAGACAGTCCAAGTAAGCCACTCTCCTTGTTGAGCTGACGTTCAGCTTCCTCTACGGAAAGGCCGAGCATCTTGCTCACATAAGGAATCGCCATGGAGTCGAGATCGCCAACGCGGTTGTTTTGCGGCAAACCACTCTGAGGGCTGAACCCCATACTGGAACCGATCGCAACACCGTTGTTAATACCGACAACCGAACTGCTGCCACCAAGGTGGCAAGAGATGACTCGCACAGGATCGCCTATATATTCGCCAGGGCCGTCGACATAAAGACGACGAGCGCGTTCAGCCACGACGTCATTACCAACCATCTCAGCAGAGCGTTCGGCGATGAATTTGTGGCTCGCACCGTGGAAGCCATAGCGACGAATACCTAGATCACGCCATGCCTGTGGGATGGCGTAAGTCGAGGACGCATCACTCGTCCACTGGAAAAATGCAGTCTCAAACAGAGCGACACGCTTTACAGAGGGAAGCTTTTCGGTGAAGCAGCGAATACCTTCGGAGTAGGCTGGATTGTGAGCGGGAGCTACCTCCTTGAAGCCATCAAGGGCTTCAAGGACGCGCTCATCCGCGGCAACACAACCACTAAGATCTTTTCCGAGGACGGTTTTAAAGCCGACCGCGTCGAGATCTTCACCGGACTGAAGATGCCCTTCACCAACCAGAGTTTCTAGCATCTGCTCAATACACCGAGTGTATTCAGTCACGCGCTCGAAGCCTCCCGTAGCCAATAAATTGGCGACAGTATCACTCATCTCAAAAAGACGATACTTGAAGGAGGTGGAACCGAGATTGGCGATTAGGATCTTCACGAGTTTTTTAATGTTAAAAAGAACATACCTGTCTGATAGGCATATTCAGATGGTTAAGATTTTATCCAATCCAGCTACCGAGCTTAGAGAGGTCGTCGTGTGGACGAGGGATTACCTGAACGGCAACGACTTCGCCCATAGAGCTTGCAGCGTCAGCGCCAGCTTCAACCGCAGCTTTAACAGCAGCGACATCACCGGTGAAGAAAGCAGTCACGAGACCACTTCCGATTTTTTCCCAGCCAGTCAATGTAACGTCAGCTGATTTTAGTGCGGCATCGGATGCTTCCATGAGGCATACGAACCCCTTACACTCGATCATTCCTATTGCTTGTTTAGCCATAATATTTGTTTCCCTAAGGGTTATGCTTGAAAGTATTTAAGTAGGTCGTCGTGTGGACGAGCGATAACGTGCGATGCAACCAACTCGCCTACGCGATTTGCTGCTTCAGCACCTGCTTCGACGGCTGCTTTCACGCTGCCGACATCACCCTTAACGAGAACGGTCAAAAAGCCGCCGCCAATGGAGACTTGCTTTACAAGTGTAACTAACGCGGCCTTAGCCATCGCGTCACTTGCTTCGATTGAGCCAGTGAGGCCCTTTGTTTCTACCAATCCGATGGATTCACTCATGATATATTTTGGTTTGTGGTTATGTGTGTGTTGAAATGAAAGTTATTTATTTAATAAGCTCACAGGGAGTCTCATCCGAGAAGCCACATGCGTTGCCCTCGTCTGTATCGATGTGAACTTCGAGCTTAAAGGCAGGGTCTACACGGACATAAATCTGGTCGAAAGTAACACCAACATCGCCGCCGACGCGTAGTTTCATATACGATTTGTTTTCGACACCATAGTAGGCAGCATCCTCAGGCGCCATGTGCACGTGCGGCGCAGCGCGAATCACCCCCTTGTCCATCTGAAGGAAACCAGCAGGCCCCATCAGCATGCAACCTGGCGTGCCTTCGATGTCGCCCGAGTTGCGGATAGGTATCTTGAAGCCAAGCGAGATCGCATCCGTATAAGCCAGCTCAACCTGATCGAAGTCACGGCAAGGACCAAGAATACGAAGATTCGAAATCACCCGACTACGCGGCCCGATCATCGTGACCGACTCCTTGGCAGCAAATTGGCCATCCATGTAGAGATCTTTCATTGGAGTCAACTGGTGGCCTTTACCAAACAGTAGCTCGACCGACGCTTGCGAAAGATGGCAATGCCGTGCACTAATATTAACCACCAATGGATTAGGACCCGCGGATGTCGCGCTAGCGGAAACGGCATTTCTCTGCAGGCTAGCACGAACGAGCTGCTCTATTTGGCTGCGATTTAAAAGTTGATTACTCATATTGAAATAACTGGAGAAATGTTGGAATTCATAATTAAATCCAAATAAAACCACATAAGTCAACATATATCTTGCAAAAACAAACAAATTCCCAAATGTATAAAATTCTATATACGCTATGCTTGCTCAAGAACGCCACCAACAGATCCTACAACTCCTGATAGAACAAGGAACTGTTCGCACCATCGACCTCGCAGAGGAGTTCAATTGCACCGACGAAACAATTCGACGCGATTTTCAGATTCTATCCGACAATAATCAGCTCGCACGTGTGCATGGTGGCGCCAGCAGTCTCAATGGTCGCCCCCTACTGCAATCTTTCACTGAGCGCCGCGCGCTTAACGTCGACCACAAGCAAGCCATCGCTAAAGCAGCGCTGGAATTAATTACTCCAGGACAAACCTACGCCTTTGATAGTAGTACGACTGCTTTTGCATTGGTATCGACCTTGCCCGACCTGCCTTACCGAGTCGTCACCAACGCCTTCGCCGTGCTCGAGCATTTAGCACGCATGGGCAATGTAGAACTCATCTCTACCGGCGGGCGCTACCACCCGAAGACGCAGACCTTCACTCGCAGCGACAGTTACGTGACCTTACAACGGCATAACATCAGCATCGCCTTCATTTCGTGCATCGGCCTCGACATCGAACGTGGTGCCAGCGAAGGCTTCGAAGAACAGGCGGGCTTTAAAGAGATATTGGTGCAATTAGCCAAGCAGGTGGTGCTGATGGTTGATTCGAGCAAGTTAAATACATGCTCCGAATACTTTTTTGCGGAGCTTAAAGATTTAACCCACATCATCACAGATAGCGGCGCCTCTGCTGAATGCGTCGCAGCGCTCCGGAGCCACGGATGCAAAGTGACGCTCGCACAGTAGAAACACTCTACACTCAAGTATACTTCACCATTTAAATACACTCGCTAACTATGAGTCAGAATAAAATATATCTCGCAATCGACCTAGGCGCAGGCAGCGGCCGTGTTCTTGCAGGCGAATTTGATGGCACGCGCATCGAACTTCACGAGCTGAACCGCTTTGATAATACCCCCGTGCAACTCCCCAGCGGCTGGCACTGGAATATCACCGCACTGTATCAAAACATTTTAGAGGGCCTCAAAAAGGCCGCAGAAACTTACGGCAACAGCGCAATCAGCATTGGCATCGATACCTGGGGAGTGGACTACGGACTATTTGATAAAGACGGGCGCATGCTCGGCCTACCCTATCAGTATCGCGACAATCGCACCGATGGCATGATGTCTGCCACCTTTGCTAAAGTGCCAAAAAAAGACATCTACGACGCCACCGGCGTACAGTTTATGTTCTTCAATTCCATCTTTCAACTCGTCTCCGATGTTGAAACCAACAACTCCGCATTGAAGCAGGCTGAAGACTTACTCTTTATACCCGACCTGCTGGGCTATTGGTTGACCGGAAACAAGACCCAGGAACGTAGCATCGCCAGCACCACTCAATTGTATAACCCTAAGCTCAAAGATTGGGACTATGCGCTGATCGAAAAACTGGGGCTACCGAAGAAACTATTTAAAACTATCAGCGACCCCGGTGACACACTCGGCGCACTCAGTGCAGATGTAAGCAGCGCCACTGGCCTCACCCACACCAAAGTCATCACCGTCGCCGGACACGACACCGCCAGCGCCGTAGCAGCGGTACCTAGCCAAGCCAAGACACCGGCCTTTTTAAGCAGTGGCACCTGGTCACTGATGGGATTGGAGCTGCAAGAGCCAATTATTAATAAGCAATCCTTTGCCGACGCCTTCACCAATGAAATCGGGATCAACGGTACTGTGCGTTTCCTTAAAAACATCTGCGGACTATGGCTCATCCAAGAATCAAAACGCTTCTGGCTAGATGAAGGCCAAGACGTGGCTTACGCTAAAATGGCCACGCTTGCCAGCGAGGCGGAGCCGTTCCGCTCACTAATCAACCCAGATGATCCGCGTTTCATTGAGGCCGGTTGTATGCCAGAAAAAATCCAAGCATTCTGCCATGAAACCGGACAACCGGTGCCAGAATCGAAGGGCGAAATCATTCGCTGCATTTACGAAAGCCTGGCACTACGCTACAATCAAGTGTGGCATAGCCTGATGCAGTATGTCGATGAAGCACCGACCACACTGCACATTGTCGGCGGTGGTTGTCAGGACAATCTACTCAATCAGTTCGCTGCGAATGCGATCGGAGTTAAAGTCGCCGCGTGCCCAGTCGAAGCCACTGGCCTAGGTAACATCATGGTGCAAATGCTCGCCGACGGTGCCATCGCCGACGTCACTGAAGGGCGCGCGATCGTACTCAATTCATCTCTCGTGCAAACCTTCGAGCCCGCTGATCAAGTAGTCTGGGCCGAAGCGAAAGTCCAATTTTCAACGATCTGCAAATAGTCCCGCTAAGTTTTTATATTATGAAAAGTCCCATCCACATCGAAAATCCCGACGTCATTCTGATTGGTAGCGGCATCATGTCGGCCACACTAGGCTCTATGCTCAAGGAGCTGAATCCAGAGTTACGCATTCAGCTCTACGAAATGACTGAAGAATTTGGCAAAGAAGCATCCAATGGCTGGCACAATGCCGGCACTGGGCACGCCGGCATTTGCGAACTTAGCTACACGCCAGACCGCGGTCCTGACGGCGAAGTCGAAGTCAGCAAGGCCATCGAGATTTTCCATCAGTTTGAACACTCGAAACAATTCTGGGGGCATGCGGCCCGCACCGGCATGATCGAAAATCTCGAGGATTTCATTAACCCTGTCCCCCACCTTAGCTTTGTCTACGGACAGGAACAAGTCGACTTTCTGCGCTCGCGCTTCGAGAATCTTAAGAAGCATCACTTCTTTGAAGAGATGACCTACACCGAAGATCGCGAAACTATTCGTGAATGGGCACCACTACTGCTGCAGGGGCGTGATGATACACCAATCGCAGTGACAAAGATGGATCGCGGCACGGACATTAATTACGGTGCACTCTCCGCCAAGCTGATCACATGGTTGGGCAATCAAGAGGGCTGTGGCTATGCAACCAGCCACCGCATCACTGACATCACTAAGACAGGTGAACTGTGGACAGTTGCAGTCAAAGACCTCAAAACCAAAAAAACATTTACCAACACCGCGAAGTTCATCTTCATCGGCGCAGGCGGCGGCAGTCTGCCCCTGTTGCAAAAGTCAGGCATCAAAGAAAGCAAAGGCTTCGGCGGCTTCCCTATCGGCGGGCAATGGCTCATTTCTAAAAAGCCAGAAATCGTCGAACAGCACATGGCTAAAGTCTACGGCATGTCTCCTGGTGCTGCACCGACAATGGCGGTACCACACCTCGACACCCGTATCATCGATGGTAAGAAAGCCATCTTGTTTGGACCGTATGCGGCATGGACGACCAAGTTCCTACACGTCGAAGGCAAGTTCACCGACCTCCCCCGCTCGATTCGTACCGATAACATTGCTTCACTCATCAAGGTAGGGATCCACAATATTCCGCTGGTTCGCTATTTGATGCAACAAGGCACACAAAGTATGTCCACTCGCATGAAAGAGCTGCGGGCATTCTTCCCCGACGCGGACGAAGCTGACTGGAAGCTCATCGACGCTGGCATTCGCGTGCAAGCGATCAAGAAAGAGGACGGCGACGCTGGCATCGTCCACTTCGGCACGGAAGTACTCACCTCAGAAGATCGTTCGATCTCTGCACTCCTTGGAGCCTCTCCCGGCGCGTCGGTGTCCGCAAATATCATTCTCGAAGTCATTAAACGCTGCTTCTCAGATACTCTAAAAACCGAAGAAGGTCATAATCGCATGAAGGCAATGATCCCTTCCTATGATGAAGATTTGCGCGAGCCAGAACTCGCCGCGCGTCAACGCGAACTCAGCGAACACGCTTTCAAGTCACTCAACTGTATTTAAAAGAGCTGCCGCGTTGCTGATCGATCGTTCATGATCAGATCGGCTTCGATGGTTGCCTATTTGTTTACACTCCGGCTACTGCCTTAGCAATCAGCAGCGCAGAGGGCGAACTAGTTTCCATACAAGAGACCGTCAGACTAACATTGTTCGCCTCGCAGGTGCAGGTGACAGCTTTAATGGCGGTTACATTTGCGTATCATTCGGAGATCTGCCAATTAAGCAGCGTCTTGCGATGGCCAACGCCATCACGGCTTGCTTCATGACGTAAGGCACAGGCCTCAATAAGGTCCAGTTGATTGCTCAAATCGAGAAGACTACAGACAAATAATCACTTAAACCATTGGATCGAAATGAAGACACTCTGCAAATCATCCTTACTCAGCCCTGACTCAACCGAAGGCTTTCAAGACATCCACCTCAATGCTGAGCCAGGCTCTGCCTCGAACTGGTCGGTCAAATCCTACACGCTACGCGGTGGCTTACAGGAAGGCGTGCAAGTCGTCGAAGTTAACAACGGCAAACTCTGCTACGCCATCCTACCGACACGCGGAATGGGCATCTGGAAAGGGCAATGCGGTGACATCTCCCTAGGCTGGGACTCTCCAGTCAAAGACCCTGTCAACCCTGCGTTTATCAACCTACAGGATCGCGGCGGTCTCGGCTGGCTGAAGGGATTCAACGAATGGTTCGTGCGCTGCGGCCTCAACAGTATGGGTGCTCCAGGTATGGATACCGTGCTCGACAACAGCGGTAACGAGTTCGACGTCCCTCTGACGCTTCACGGCAACATTGCCAACGTGCCCGCCCGCGCGGTTTCAGTCGAAGTCACCGACCAAGCCATCATAGTGAAAGGCGAAGTCGATGAAACCATGATGTTAGGCCCTGCGCTGCGCCTCAACACCGAGATCCACACAGAGTTCGGCTCGGGCAAGATGACGATCATCGATACGGTCACGAATCTCGGTAACAATCCGCAAGAGCATGAGATGCTCTACCACATCAACTACGGCGCTCCTCTCTTAGAGAAAGGTTCCCGCATGGTCGCACCATTCAAGCAAGTCGCACCACGTGACCCACATTCAGTCGAAGGGATCGATACATTCGATGAATACGGTGCACCGCAGATCGGATTCGTTGAGCAAGCCTACAAGTATGAACTAGCTGGCAAGCGCGGCAGTCGCGAGACAATGACGATGCTACGTAACGCCACAGGCGACAAAGCTTCCCTGCTACGTTTCACACTCAAGGACTTCCCATGCTTCACACTTTGGAAAAATACCGCAGGCAAGGCCGACGGCTATGTAACTGGACTCGAACCAGCGACAAGCTATCCAAACTCTCGTCGATTCGAAAGAGAGAAAGGCCGCGTCATTACCTTAGCTGGGGGCGAATCACGCACCACAACCCTCTCAATCGAAGCATTGGATACAAAAAAAGCGATCAAAGCCGCTGAGGCTGAAATCAAGACGCTACAAAAAAAAGCTAAAGCCAAAATACACCCACAGCCGCTGAGCAGCTTTTCGGGCTAGCTCATGATCTGAACCGTATGGCCTTCGCCTTTCGAAGCGCCGCACACGCAAAGGAGATCGAGCCAGATATGGTGCGGTTTTGAGACAAGCTCAATATCTACAATTCAAGACATTATCACTTCACATTTCTTGCTAATATGTGAATTGATATTATCGACAGGCAGGCCAACCGAGATAGACTACAAGGTAAACACACTACTATGCCAATTTGTTATATCGGATGTGATGCGCCAACAGCGCAGCAGATTATTTCTAACCCAGAATTCTCGGGCAAAGAAGTACTCGAAGTCGAATTCCCGATCACGGCAACCAGTCTACAAATTGACCTGCTAATTGTCGGCCCTAAAATCGATCATCTGATTCGCTTGGCAGCAACTATCTCTGACTGGAATATTCCGCCAGTCGCTCTGCTGATTCTGCCTGAAGCGACCTTTGCCGAAGAAGTCGAAAACCTATCTCACCACCCCCGCGTCGGCCGTTCCATTTTCTTCTGCAAAGATACTACCGAATCGGTGCAACTCGGCCTGCAAGAGATCTACGCCTTTCACAGCAAGCGGGACTCACTCGAACTCGACAATTCCCTCTCGGGTAATTTTAACTTGAACAACATCTCTCCTCGCTGGTTGTTCCAAACGATGATGGAGCACTTGGATGAGTATATCTATTTTAAAGATAACAATTCCCGATTCCTCGCGGTGAGCAGCTACCTCGTTGAAAGTTGCGGCAAGAGTGACCCAAGTGAGATCATCGGCCAAACAGACTTCGAATTCTTTGATGCCGAACACGCACAAGAAGCTTATGAAGATGAACGTAAGATCGCGTACGGAGAGTCAAAAGAGCTAAACAAAGAAGAGCATATATTAATGGAAGGTGAACACGTTTGGGTCGCATCGCGCAAACTCCCTCTATATACTCGATCCAATTATTTAGCGGGCTCCTTTGGCCTATCACGCGACATCACAGAGCAAAAAGAGCTAAATCAAGAGCTGGAGAAAAACCACCAGCGAATGGAAGCCGAACTACTGTTAGCCCGCAATCTACAAAGCGCTCTGATCCAAGACAGCGTGCCCACTTTTGTAAATTCCACAGGCGACTCAGCACTCGAAATTGCCACTGAATACATTCCATCTTTTCATCTCAGCGGCGACTTCTTCTCGGTTAATAAAACCACTAGCGGCGGTGCCGCAATCTTGATCGCTGATGTCATGGGGCACGGCGTGCGTGCTGCCATGGTCACCGCAATGATTCAGATCGCAGTGAATGAACTGCACGCCTATGCCGAGCAACCAGCAGAATTCATGATGCGGCTCAACTCGATGATGCACGAATCAATGCACGCCTCAGGACAAACTATTTTTGCCACCGCGAGTTACTGCTACCTCGACCTCGAAAGCAGACAGTTGAGTTACATTCAAGCAGGGGCAAGACATGGCATTTATACGCCAGCGGACGCGGCGCAGCACTCTCGCCTCTTTAACGACAAAAAAATCGGCCCCGCACTGGGCCTCCTCGCTGAAGTCGAATATACTGAGGATTACATCCAGCTAAACCGCCAAGACGAAATCATTCTTTATACCGACGGTGTAATCGAAGCCGCGATGAACGAAGAAGAGTATAGCGAGGCACGTTTACTTAGTTTTTTGGAAAAACACCGAAATGACGATCTGCCTCAAATGATCGCTGGCTTGATCGAGTCCGTCCAATGTTTCACAGATCATAAAGATATGGAAGATGACGTTTGCCTGATTGGACTACGCGTGCAATAAGCCACTTGGCGATATCTCGCAGTCTATCATCGCGAAGCTGACGACTCACGGTGCAGCACCCGGTCATCCTTAGCCGCATGCGGATACTTGAACTCGCAGCGCTGCTATATATTTGAATGCTGATTCATCACAGCTGCCACGAATAGGTGGCAGTAGTTAACTCACTCGACACACTCAACGCTCTATGTAAGGCAACGTCCTCGCGCTCAAGAAAGAGCACGGTATTCAATTCGATTCAGTCAATTATCAGCAGCAAAGAAATTCTGTTAAAAAACTCTAATCTTGAATGATGAAAGATTAGCCAAACGTATCAATAACCCCTTAGCCTTGCACTCCGATAGACTCACGCCAAGTTATTAGATTCAATTTCAGCTAAGTAAAAGTCTTGAATTAACAATCCAAAACACAGTTAAAATTGTTCATTAAAAATATAAAATCAATCTTCACATGGACTTCAAAAAACAACTAGGCCTAGATCCAGACACAGCTGCAGCAGTGCACGACGATCATTCACTGCTTGAGTATGTAAACCTGAAATTGACCTCCATCGGTCAACCTGTTTGCGGCGACCTTTCCAATTCTAGCTTTTTTGGCTTCAGTCAGTCCCTACTCGAAAGTTACCAAGAGAAGTCACGCCTGCTAGCGAACTATCTCCCGCCCAGTGACAAGCGCATTCAAAGCTTCCTAGATGAATACTTTTCCGACCTCGATTTATCCGAGATACCACATCTGCCCAATAACACGCTGATTCTCGATCGTCATGGCGTTGCGCGCACCCTTTCTCTGCCAGCCAAGGGCGACCACTTCTCTTCCGACATCGTTGACTCATACCGAATTCAACAAGGCGTACTACACAACCCGAAGAGCGATCGCCGCACCACAAAAGGCGTCTTTCACGTCGCCGCTGGCGGATTGCCCATTCCGAATGACAAAAAAGAGGTGCCGCAACTCGCAGCTGCCCGCCTGTTGGCTAGGGCACTCGATGCACCTGAAAAGCTAACAGAACTGCCTTACCTTGCCAACCAAGACAGCAAAGCGAAGGCATGGGTCTCGCTTCTGCTGCGCCCCGTCGTCGTACCTGAAGTCGATGGCTTCTGTCAGCAGAAGACCATGGAAGTACGCTTTTTTGCACCAGGAAATCTAGTTGGTAACCTCGACTTCGTTGAATCGATCTTTGGCAATGGCGGCGATCCCTTCATCGCTGACAATGATGCAGGTCTGGATCCCGCTCACTGGACGGGACACACAGGCTGCGTCATTCTAGCTCCGCACTTAATCGGTACCACCAAGAAAGAGCTCGGTCTGCCAAACATCGCAGAGGCAACTGCCCGACAAAAGCGAGATGGCATGTGCTGGGAGAAAGAAGATGAGCTTTATAATGAAGGCGGCGCTTTCAAGATCACTTGTCGCGATACATCAGGGCGGATTGTGACAGCGATCGCCGACAACTACTTCGGCTACTGCAAAAAAGAAGTTAAAACACAGATTAGCTTCGCTGCTAACCTTCATGGTATGGCCGAAGAAGAACACGCAGGAGGTACACTCGCCTTCACAGGTTATGACCTCGGCGAAGACTTCCAACTCAGCCAATACTACCCTGAAGTCGACCAAACATTCGAGGGTGTGGTCGCACGCTACTCGGACCTGATCGACCTCAAGCCAGAAGGCTATGCGATCGACAAGAAATTCGATAACATCATCTACATTCCCGAAGATTCACACATTGAGCTGAATTGTCTTCGTATCACATGGGCGACGAACGGCGCCGAGCAAACCATCAAGCTCCTACCGAACATCACCTACGTGTTACCATCCGGCTACAAGGTGCAGATGGTCAAACCGGCCGAGGGTCGCCGCTGGCGTCTAGTCGGCCACACCGCAGAGAGTCACGTGTGCCACAAGCCCTCCACCGTCTCTGGTGGTGGTAAGTCCGAAATCTCTAAGTCGATTTCCGATGCGATCATTTCTGGCCCGGTCTTTGTCAGTGATTTCCAAAAGGACTTCGATCTCGCAGAAGATATCATTAATAAAGACTTTGCCGGTCGCTTCAGTATCAAGATCAAGAATAGCGCGCCTTCGCGTGCCATCTTGGACAAAGACCGCTCGCTTGGCTCGGTCATTAAATTACTCACCCCTTGCAAAGCTGATTTCACAGATGAATACAACGAGTGGCTGAAGCATATCCCGCAGCAGGTCAAGGAGCTCGTTCTGATCATCAAGCGTTTCTATAAAGCTCACTGGGGCAATGACTGGCGCAAGCGCTTCAGCGTCGATCTAATCAACGGCGAGCCAGGCAAGATCGTGCGCTACCGCGAACAGCAAATGCTCACACAATACCTCCGTGTTGGCTACACCAAGGATGGCTCGTGGCGCACCTTCGGATTGCGTAAAGATTTCATGCCTGCGGCGAAGATCTCACTCGAAGATGATATCACTGCTTCCGTCGTGGCACCGACTAAGAACCTCAAGCATCTTCCTCCGCACTGGAATACACAATCTGCTAAATTCGTGCACAATTGTGAATACCGTTTCTTCCAACGCCCAGACGACGCAATTATCCGCGGCTACGACAAGCAAACCGAAATCGACCTCAGCTCGGCTGGTAGCTTCCTCAGTAACTACGAGCCGCTTGACCATAAAGATGCAACCGAAGAGATCGAAGACGCGATTCGCTTCGGCCAATATACCGAGCCGATGCAAGGTATGATCCGTGCATTCCATGCCAATCCGTCACCAGATTATTATGCGAGCAACGCAAATCCACGAATCGTCGATGGCAAGCCGACCAAGAATCCACGCTACCTGCAAGTCCGTCCAGATCTGCGCGACCAGCGTGCAGTCTATCTGGCAGACATCAGCTCGCGCCTATACCGTCGCCAAGATGCGCATTCGCCAGTACTCCGGCCAGTCACATCGATCCTCCCCGGTCGACGTAACAACCCAGCTGAGCCTGGCGTCATGCCGCTGTGCGTGAATAGCCCGATCCATCACATGCAGCTTCCTGAGCTGTTCATCGAATTCATTGCCAGCATCACTGGAAAATCGCCCTCCACCACAGGAGCAGGCTCGGAGGGTGCACTGACAAAGGGTCCATTCAACGCCCTGCTGCCGATATACGATTTAAATAACGCGCTGGTCTCCTATCTGGCAACTGAGCAACCCGCATTCATCACTGCAGCTGGCTACGTCGGCCCGAACTATCGAGTCGACCACGACATCAGCCTGCTCGTTCCAGAGATCTGGTGCCGCATGAAGCCTCACGAAATGGATCCTAAATTCCTCATCGAGCATGGCTACCTAGAACAAGTACAAGACTTTGAGCACAAGGGCGAACGAATCCAAGCCAGCCGTATCGGCTATCGCATCACCGCTAAGTTTGTGCGCATCTTTTTCGGCCGCGTCTTTAATAACCCTGAGACCGTCCTCAATAAAGAGATGCTCCAGCCTGAGCTGCAAGATATCGAGACCTTCGTCACTGGCATGAAAACCATCATAGCAGCCCATCAGGAAGCGGCACTGAATTACTTCGCCGATGGATCGGTCGAGGACGCATGCCCACCACTAAAGGCCCTGCTGCATATCATGGCTTACGGAGAATACGAAGGCCAAGGTCTTGATTCCGATGCCGTGCGCAGTCGCTTCACTCGTGAGTCAATGCTCAATAGCGATTGGTATCAGGCCCGTCTAGTAAGTCAGCAGGAGCAAGACATCAGGTCTTGGACCGGACATGTCGACTACCTGAAGCATTTCCTCACAAAAAAGTCGCACACCGGTGTTGCAACTCACCTCAAGATTAAATCAAAGCTCACTGCCGCCAAGCAAGAACTCGCGCGCGTCAGTTCGAAGCACTATACCACGTCACTGATTGGCACGCTCGGCCGCCATCCAATTAAGTAAGTGCGCGGCACCAGCGTTACGCCCCACGCACCACTCGGAAAAGCTCACGCAGCTTTTCAGGGTCTTTGATGCCTGGGGCAGTCTCGACGCCACTGTTGACATCGATACGACTGGCAGTGGAATGCACCAGCGCATCGAGCACGTTCGTCGGGGACAGTCCACCAGCAAGCATCCACTGCGTGTCGTCATACTGCTGCTTCAGGCTGGCAAATCGCGCAAAATCACCAGTATGCCCCGTACCACCAACCTGATCCTTAGAAAACGTATCGAGCACCACCGTGTCAGTATACTCCAGCACGAATTCCGGAAAAACATCCGTCGGCGCGACTCGCGGAGCCAACCACAAACGATCACGCCACACAATTTCAGACCACCGCGCCACCCTCGCCTCGGCAATCGGCAAGCTTGCGTGAATTTGGAAACGACCAAAGCCGGCATCGCGATAGCGCAATAAATCATCTGGAGCCGTCTCCACATCGACGATCACACTTTGTCCCGCAGGCACAGAAGTAGCCAGCGCCACCGCTCTCTCTAGAGTAATTCCCCTAGGCGATTGCGGATACACGATGAAACCGAGGAAATTTGCCCCCAACGACAACGCCAACTCCACGTCTTCCTCACGCGTCATACCACAAATTTTAATGTCAACATCTTGATTCATCCATCCAAGCTAAGCTTGTCCCTACTATAGGCAAATTCTATACCATCCAAAAACGGATCAAAATTACACCAAATCGTGACCCACCGAGCGATTTAACACCTGCGCGTTAGTTAGGACTAGTACAAACTACTTAAAACTGATCCGATGGATTAATCTAAAAGAATGACGATAGTAATAGCCGAGCATAAGTAACAGTTTTTCAGTGGCTAACCTAGAATTTAGGGCAATCAAAAATTATCTAAAAATTAGTTTCTTTAACTTGCATCAAAATCACGCCTATGCAATTTGCAGATCGCTCGTTTTTTTATAACTGCGATTTTCTTTTATTTTCATTTGAAAATTCACTCTCTATTCATACGTTACAATTTCACGCTTAAACGTTACAATTAATATCATCCCACTTAGTCATCATGGCACGATCAAAAGTAAATAAAGGTATCAGTCGCATCGACTCCGGTTCAACTCACGGATGGTTCGTCCGCGGCTATCGTAATGGTAAAACGTACTCAAAACTCTTCAGCGACCGCAAATCTGGTGGCAAGGGCAAGGCTCAGAAACTAGCGAAAGCATATCGCGACGAGCTCAACGAGGAACTTGAAGCCATTCCCAAAAAACCACGCCAACGCCGGATCGTTATATCCGATTCGCGTAACACCACTGGTGAGCTTGGCGTTTCCCGCACCACCAAGGTCGGCCCCAACGGCACGAAGCACGAGTGCTACTCAGTCAGTTGGCGCCCAGAGCCTGGATTGCAAAAGTGCACTTCTTTCTCAATCAAAAAGTATGGCGAGAAGAAGTCCTTCAAAATGGCAGTCGAGCATCGCCGTAAGATGATGCGTGAAATCCACGGCCCGAGCTTTTACAAGAAGCTCAACAAGCAACTCAAGGCTCGCGAAGCATCATAAACTTCGTGAATTACGTGAATGCCTCCTCAGGCACTTGACGCCCAGAGCGCAGCTTCATTGCTGCGCTTTTTTTTGCTTACTAGGCTCATAGTCTAGTTCTAGCACTAAAGTTTTTGTTTTTTTCAGTCCGGATTCAAATCGCGGTTAACCTGTAAATAGTTTCAAGCCACGCAGTCGCAGAATGGCTTTTTTATGATTTACCGGCACTTCACAGGATAGGTATTGCCGAGGTACTCATACTACTGCAGCCCGCACGGAAGCGCTCGCTGGAGTCGCATTGCGGCAGGATTCATCAGTGATTGCGAAAGCACGACTGTTGTAAATCAAGGCTTTTGACCGGCGCAGTTTGTGCTGAGGCAAACTTAAATCTGTGCCACAATCTGCTGCCCCGGTTTGGAGAACTCAATGGTGCTGATTAGGGCACGACCCGCTTCACTCATTTTTACGGCAGTCTTCTGCAAGATACTGAGAACCTTAGCTTCAGCATACTTCGCGATCAAATCATCAAAGCCGAGTTCTAGAAAAGATAGACAAAGCGCATCTTCCAAGGTCTGGCAGTCAGCGTCTGTCTTAATCCCTTTTTTCAGATTCAACGACTGCACACGCACGATGCTTAAAGCATCATAACCCGCCGCTGCCATCAGCATCCCTGCTCGCTTAGCATGAAAATGCTTCAAGTCCTCTCGCCATTTCAAATAGCCCACACGATTCATCGGATAGTCCGACCGTGGACTCTCCCAGCGACAAATATGCTGCGTTTTGGCAGCAATGCGCAAGCACTCAGCCGCGTTTGGTTGCAGGCGTAAGGCCCACGCTAGGTGGCGCCCAGCATAGAGTACCTCTTTCGGATAACTCTCACCTTGATACTCAATTGAGGTCGGATCTGCAGCATTGGCCTGATCAATCAACGCAATCACTGCGGCATATTTTGTGCTTAATTCCATATTAAGAAAACTAGCCTATGTCCTACGTAGACGTCAATCGCTTCGGCACAAGTAAAGCACCCACTCCAACAGCGGCAGCCCAGTTCAATCGAGCACAGTCAATGACATCGATGGCTGATAATACACTTTATCGTTGAAACAACGCAGTTGCACTACAGCCCTTGCGCATTTAACGCAGTATTCCACTGAGCGATACGCTGCTGTTGTTCTCGGAAGAGTGCGTCCGTAGAGCCCAATACATCAATACTATTGATTGTCGCACCTTGTTGGATCGCATCCACGACTGACTGCCCCTTCGTCACCTTACCAAAGATCGTGTGCTTTCCATCAAGCCACGGCGTGGCATTATGTGTAACAAAGAACTGACTGCCGTTAGTACCACGCCCCGCATTGGCCATCGAAAACAAACCTGCCTGAGTATGCCGCAGCGCTGGATGAATCTCATCCTCAAATTTATAGCCTGGCCCACCGCGACCTGTACCAGTCGGATCGCCGCCTTGAATCATGAAGTTAGGAATCACACGGTGAAACGTCAGACCATCGTAATAACCACGCTTCGCGAGATTGAGAAAATTTGCCACCGTTACAGGCGTCTTGGTCGCAAACAATGTCGCCTCGATATCTCCCTTAGAGGTGCGCAGCACAATGTCGACGTCTCGAACTCGAACAGGCTCAGCTTCAGCGACTAGAGGTTTAACGACCTTCGCCGGCACGGCAGCGAGCACGACAGGAGCTTCGACCTTTGGCGGCACAGCGGGAATCGCGGCCAAACTGGGCTTAACTGCTTCGGGTGCGGAAGTCTCAGTCGTGCTGCACCCAGCAAGCAACAGAATAGGTAAAGCGCATAATAGAATTGAGAAACGAGATTTAATCATACCGTGCAGTTTTAAGATCCGACCACCAAACTCAAGTGTTCTTCTTCTCTAATAACAAAACAACCTCCACTAAGGGAGGCTGCTGAATAAATCATACGACTTCGAATCGACTAACTACCGATTTTGATTAACTCGACATCGAAAACCAGCATTCCGCCGGGCGCACCACCTTGTGGACTGTCACCATAAGCGAGCTTACCAGGGACCCAGAAACGACGCTTTTCACCTGCAACCATCAGTTGCACCCCCTCAGTCCAACCTGCAATGACTTGGAACAGGCCGAAAGTAGTCGGCTCGCCTCGTTGCACCGAGCTATCAAACAGCTGACCATCCAGCGTCCAACCACTGTAATGCACAGTCACCATACTCTCCTTCGTCGGATGCTCACTACCAGTGCCAGCAATCAATACTCGTGAAGCCAATCCGCTGTCACGCACTTCAGCGCTATCAGGAATAGCTGCGACATCTTCTGGCGTCTTCGGGGACTCTGGCGCTGCTTGAATTTCGAGCAGCTCCACATCAAATACCAACAGTCCACTAGGGCGTCCACCTCCCGCATTCTCTCCATAAGCGAGCTCAGCAGGAATCCAGAAACGGCGCTTCTCACCTGTGACCATCAGTTGCAGCCCTTCAGTCCAACCCTTGATCACGCGATTGAGTGGAAAGCTGGTAGATTCGCCACGCTTCACTGAACTATCAAACAGCTGCCCATCGGTGGTCCAACCACTATAATGCACCGTCACGGTATCAGCAGCCGCAGGCGATTCAGAACCAGTGCCCGCTTGGAGCACTTTCGAGGCGAGGCCTGTTGCTGTTATTTGGGCATCTGCTGGGATGGCATTTACGTCGGCTGGTGTTTTAATTTCCATGCGCCATGTATCTGCCAAATCACCATTTAGGGTCAATCGAAATCCAATCAATCCTGCGTTTAGAGTCATTTTATTGAGCCCTCAATCATCCACGGCACCAGCATTTCACTGCAGTTGCTTTTTCGATCTGTCATCATGCAATTAATAATTTAGGACGAAATAAAATGAATCATCCACAAATCACACATAAACTGACAACAGCACGCATCAGTAGAACTGCCCGATTCAGTTTGTATCATGCGCTCCAGAAGAGGACTCCCCCACATCGCGCCAGTGCTGCGCGTTACTCTTGAATACCAATAGATCGGTGCGTCGGCGCTGCGCCGCATACAACTCAGTACGCTAGCAATACGAGCGAAAATCAGCGTTTTGGACTCGATACAACGTAGCGTTGCTCCACCCCTCGACAGCGCGGATAACTACGCAAGATATCACCCAGTTGACTCTTGAAAATACTGCCCTCCAAGGCGCTGCCACTAAACGCTACGATTCGATTCTCGTAGCCTGCCATCTGAAAAACTTTTGCGTATGGAAATTGCGCGCGCAGCGACGCGTCTGTCATCGGCGGCAAATGCGGCACCTTTCGGGGTTCGATCATATTAAAGACCAGCATGCCGCCTGGCTTAACCAGCTTCGCCAAATCCTGGCACCACTCCAAATCCAGCGGCGCACAGCGCACCGCAATCGCCTCTTCCTCCCCATACAGATCGTCGACAATCATATCAAACAGCGCTCGATCTGGTTCGGCAGACTCTTCTTGCACCCACTCGACCGCATCCGCTGCAACCAGTTCGCAACCTGCGGTACATTCAAAAAAACCATCTGCGATACTCAAGTGGATCGGGTCCAAATCGATGCCGACAATGTGCTCAGGCTTTACCAGTTCACGTAGTTTACGTGCCACCGTACCCGCACCAAAGCCTAGCATCAGCACACTCTCAATACTTCCTTTGGGCCGATACAGCGCCGGCAGCGCAATCAAATCCCAAATACAACCAGACAATGGCCGATTCGGATTCCATTGCGAATGGTTCACGCCATTGCGATACAGACGCAGCGTCGCTCCCGCTGAGCGTACTTCATAATGATTCGATTCGATTGTTTGACTCCAGATGATGGCCATGTCTGCTTTCTGCCGATTGACAGTCAGACTTCAAGCCTTTCACAGCGTAATTCTTAACATAACGCTCTAAAAATACCTATAGGTGTAATTAGTGCCTAAAGGACTATTATAAGAATTCGCGCATCATTAATGTCTGCATACTTTCCTACATGTCATACTGATTTATGGGTATTTCGTATGACACGGTTCGAAGGGATGCGCTGAAGCAGTTTAGGGGGTTTTAGTGCATCCCCTTCGGCCACATTTTAGCTGACAATAGCACTACAATTAGTGATTCGTCGCACCGCAGTCTGAACCTCTGCCATAAGACTGCGATTAAAATCTAAAGTCAGCGCCACCGAAAGCGACGGTGTGGTCAGCGTGCACAGTCAAAAGGTAAACAGGCTCTGAAAGCAACTAGAGTTAATCGCGGCAAACAAATTGCTGTAATGAGTTTTTTCTACCTTTAAAAACTGAATGACTCGCTGCAGCTAAATTAACAGCCACAAATACAGCGCATCGAATCAACTGCCCGCCTGCATGCGCCGCACCATTTGATGCGCCTCTTCAGGCACCCACTGTTGCCAGTCGCTGCCGCCAGCCTCGATCAGCTTCATTGCCTTGCGGCTCGTCATCGCCAACAATGCCGGGTCCCCCACTCCAATTGAGCGGATACGGGCATTTTGCAATAAGTGCTGGTAAAAAAACTGCCAATTCTCAGGTGCCTTGAAATTATCCATCGTTACCAACTCCAGACTCTTGGTATTGTGCCAAGGATACACAAAGAGTTGCACACGATTTTTAAACAGTCGCCCGAAGGACTCTAAAATACCACCTGCGAGGTTCTCCGACCATTTCTCTTTAAACAGCTCATTAAGCAACCCAATGCTCAAAATGATCGCAATCGGCTCGGCGGTATAGCGGCTCAAATAAGTCGCAATTCGGTAAAACTCTGCACTGCGGGAAATCAGCACTGTCTTACCCAAGGCCTGCAGCGCATCCGCGCGATCAAGGAAATCACCGTGATCCACCGAACCATCGCGCAACAAATTATTCATACTGATCTCACAGACTTCGATCGCACGCTCTTGCTGTTCTTCGGTCAGCACATTTGAGAACACCGCCCGCGATTGACCAATCATATCCAAGTGCAACTTCAACACTGGCTTAAAGCTGCCGCGTAGCAGCAAGATCGGCCGTTTATAAAGTGTATCTGCGGCCTGCACCACTTCGCCGTCTTTGTTAAACATCGCAGCATCCGTCAGACCACTGTGCACCAACTGCAGCGCGCAGAGACGATTATCCACGTAGCGAAATCCTTCTCCGCTAAAACGCAGCATATCCACTTCAACTCGACCAGCAACCAGACCATCCGCCAACGACTCGACGAAACACTGTAAACTTTCCCGATAATAAAACGCCGCATGGATTAAATTCACGCCGACTTTGCCAAGCGCATCCATCTGATCCTGACTAGTCTCATCCAGCAGACGTAGATGCAGCACAATCTCGCAAGGTGGTGTATTCGGCTTCAACTGCAATCGCACGCCCAACCAACCATGGCACTCTGCCGTATCCTTATAGCCTCTGGCACGAACGGTATTACAGAATGAGAAAAAAGTCGTGTCGTCTCCCCGCGATGGCCCTAGCCGTTCCTCCAACAAGCCATACTCATATTCCAGCATGGCTTGCAGACGCGACTGCGACACGTAGCGCGAGGCCTTGCCATACAGGGCATCACTCATCTTCATATCGTAAGCAGAAATCGTCTTGGCCACAGTGCCCGCGCTGGCAGAGACACGGAAGAACCAATTGGCGGTTTCTTGCCCTGCTCCGATCTCAGCAAATACACCGTATTTGCTCGGATCAAGATTAAGGGCTAAGGCCTTTTCGAAGGTGCTCAGGATTTTGCGTTCTACCATTTTTAAGAGAGTCTATCAATGCGATCAGGAAAAGCGAAGCCATTGCTATGCCACTCGCTTACAAAAAAAACCAGCTATTTCCAAAGATTCGAACCGATCACCTAAACTGACTGCCATAACACACGGGCAGACTCATTTGCTAACGACTGCGCGACCATTTCGGTAAATGTCATATAGCGCACGCCTTGCTCAAATGTGGTCAGTTGGACTGGTGTGTGCGCACGAATCGATTTCACGAAGTCCGCTTCGACCTGCCAACCTCGACTTTGCCCACGGGCAATCGTAATTTTTATTTCCTGAGAGGAACCTGCCTCACTAAAGAGCAGCTGCTTTTGAAACGCATCAAAGCGTAGCGCTCCCTTCGACCCGTTCAATCGAAACTCCATTCGTGGCTTGCCGGACTCGACCCCACTAAAATGATACACCAAGCGTGCACCGCTCTGCGCAAAGCGACCCAAAATACTTAAGCTATCAGGCACCTCAACCTTGACTACATCGGTCATATCTGGGTACGAACGAGTGGCCTGAAATATGGCACCATCTGCAATCAACCACTCTGGCTCATCCTCGACCCAGCGCTGCACCATCTCGTGCATGATCCCCATCGTCAGCACATTGTTACCGCTCAAGCTGCGTTCCTGCCGCCATGTCATTGGCGCATCGGGCGAAGCCGCTTGCCCACCAGTGTGCACCACCCGAACTTCCAGTAAATCACCCAGTTTACCCGCAATCACCATTGCACGAATCGTCGCATCGAAATCCAACGAAAAAGGAGCTGGCACAATCTGCGCTACCAAGTCTGGTTGCGCTCGAGCGGCCGCATACATACGCCGCGCCTCCTCTAAGTTGGCAGCCATGCGCGCCTCACACAGCACATGCTTGCCACTTTCAAGCGCCGCAATCGTCAACTGCGCATGCATATTCGGCCAAGTGCCAATACAAATTACATCCAATGACGGATCCGCCACCACCTCCTGCCATGTCTCCACGGCACGCTGAATCCCGTCTGCCTTCGCGACCTTTTCAGCCGACGCTAGACTACGATTAGCCACCACCGAGAGTTCTACATTCTCTATTTTGTGGAATCCAGGGATGTGCGTCTGCCGCGTGTTTGCCCCCGCGCCAATAAATCCGATGCGTAATTTGCGATGCTCCATACTAGTCGTGACTGATTTAAATTAACTGAATTGCCCGAGATGCAAGGTCAACTGATGCTGCGTGCGTTTGGCAAATTCGGGATTGTGCGTGACCAACACCAAACTCTTCGCTTCTTCACCAGCGAGTTCGAGCAAAAGATCCATGACTGCCACACCAGTCGCCTCATCGAGATTTCCCGTTGGTTCATCGGCCAGCACCAGCGGTGGATCATTTATTAATGCACGCGCCACCGCGACTCGCTGACGCTCCCCTCCCGAAAGTTTAGAAGAGCCATGGCGCAAGCGATGCCCCATTCCCACACGCTTCAACAGCGCCTCCGCACGATCAATCACAGTGCTATTAATACGCCCTGCGATGCGTGCGCCCAATAATACATTCTCCAACGCATTTAGTTCTGGCGCCAAGTAATACGATTGAAACACAAAGCCGATATAATTGGTACGGCGTGCAGCTAACCACGACAACGAACGCCCCGACACTTGCTGCCCATTCCACAATAACTCGCCGACATCAGTGGTCTCCAAGCCTGAGAGCACATTCAACAAAGTGGACTTACCACTGCCCGATTCTCCGCGTATACTCACACTCTCACCCCGTCGCAGCTTAAAACTTACACCATTCAACACCGAGATCGCTCCGTCTGGGCCTTGGAAAGACTTCCCCAACTGTTTTGCCTCTAGAATTATATCGTCTGGATTATTCACTTCGCAAGGCATCAGCAGGTTTCAATCGAGCGGCTCGCAACGCAGGCAACAAGCCGGCCAGCGTCGAGATAACAACCGCAAAGCATGTCACGACCACAAAGTCAGACATCAAATAATGTACCGGGATCTCATACACATCATAATGCCCGAGAAAGTTGACCTGTGAATTTGTCAGCCACGCGTATCCCGCAAGTATCGGGCTACGGTAGTGCAGGCAGATGACCGCCAAAATGATGCCCACAGCAGTGCCAAGCGTGCCAATCACAAAGCCCTGAAAACAAAAACTATACGCCACCTGATGCGGACGTCCGCCCATGGCGACTAACAGGCCGATTTCGCGTGTTTTGCGCAGTACTGCCATCATCAACGCAATCGCAATTGAGAACGACGCCACCAAAATGATGAAGATGATGATAAACGAGATCACCCGCTTCTCTTGCTCGATCACAAATAGGAACTCTCGGTTCGAATCGATCCAGCTAATCGCCCGCAATCCAGGCCGCAGCACCCGTCCTTCCAGATCATTGGCAAACTGGTCCGCCCTTGCCCCCGGGCGCAACTTCAGCTTTAAGCCGTGTACGCCATCTTCGAGGCCATACAACTCCTGCATCACCCGCAGCGTCGAAATCATCATATTACCGTCCAACTGTGGCGAACCGGTGCGAAACAAACCGACCACGGTAAACTCTCTGGGTAATAATACCTCGTCCTGCTTTAAGCGTTCCAACATCAACGGCGTAAATACCTCAACCACCGATCCCGGTCCTGCCTTCAAGGTGCGCGCTAGCCCCTCACCGAGAAACACGCCATCATCATCAAACTCATCAAGATTACCGAACGTCAGAAACTTTTGCAGCGGGATCACTCCCAACTCCGCGATTGGATCAATGCCACGAATCATTGGAAATTGTGGGCGGTTGCCGTGCTGCAGCATCACCACACCTTCAGCAAACGGAGCGACCCCAATCACATAATCTTCGCTCAGCAGCAATTCGCTCTGTTCCTCCCAATCGTAGATTATCTCATCGGAGCGAATGCGAATATCCCCCTGCGTCTCCACTAGACGCGAGCGAATGCCCTCGCCGAAGCCATTCATCACACTCTGCACGATCACCAATACGCAGACCCCAAGCATGACCCCCACGATCGACATCAGTGAGAAAAAAGAAAAGAAGCGCCCCGAAGGGAATAGCTGCTTCAAGGCGTGGTAGATATACCATGGCATGGCTACTTTGTCGCTGATCCAGCGCCGAAGGAAAAGCGTAAAAAACATGAATCTCATAAAAGCGCGGTTTCGAACCACCAAGCACGACACTAAAAAAGCAATGGATCAATTTCTGGTCGCCGATTTCACCCTTAAATAAAAAATCATTTTTATAAAAATAGCCCTTTACACCGAACACACATGCGCGTTTAGTCCGCAACTTCTTCAAACGGCTAGCCGCACGAAGAGAAAGCGTTTTTCTGCTTCAAAACGTTTTATGTAATTTATTGCAGGGTGGAGCAGCCCGGTAGCTCGTCAGGCTCATAACCTGAAGGTCACAGGTTCAAATCCTGTCCCTGCACCCATTCTAAAAGGTCGATTCGCGTAGCGAGTCGGCCTTTTTAATGTCGGTGCATCAGGAGTTGAACCGCACAGGTTCTACCGAGGAGCGCAGCGACGACACAGGAGGACGAAGGACGACCAAACAATCCTGTCCCTGCACCCATTCTA
>CALKBZ010000016.1 GCA_937775295.1 uncultured Opitutales bacterium | reverse complement strand
TCGGCTTTTTTGGAGGGCAACGCTCCGTCGTTGCCATGTGTGTGGGACGAGTGTGTGGCAACGACAGAGCGTTGCCCTCCAGGTGAATGCCGCGAAGCTTGCTCTGGCTTTTTTGGAGGGCAACGCTCCGTCGTTGCCATGGCGTGGCACGAGCGTGTGGCAACGACAGAGCGTTGCCCTCCAGGCGAATGCCGCGAAGCTTGCTATCGGCTTTTTGGAGGGCAACGCTCCGTCGTTGCCATGGTGTGGGACGAGTGTGTGGCAACGACAGAGCGTTGCCCTCCAGGTGAATGCCTCGGAGCTTACTCCCGGGTGCTTGACTGTGCTGGTAATTGCACCTTGTTGTTTAATGTTGTTGACTCGTGGTTCCGCCTTTAGCTTTTAGAACTTCATTGGAACCCTCCCTTTAATCATTTTAGATCTAGCAGCCGCCAACATGGTCTTTTCAGAGGTGCCAATCACGCAGAATAATTTGCCTCCACGAAGCGCGGGCTACAAAAAGGAATGAACGATGAAACAATCTAAATGGATCTGGTGTGCTCAGAATGATGAGCTGTCTTATAATCAAACGGTGCTCTTTTCGCACGAGTTCGAGGTCAATGCGGTCGACGCTGGGCGCCTGCAAATTACGGCGGATAGCTGGTATCGCGTTTCGATTAACGGCAAGTGGATCCATGACGGGCCGGCGCGCGCCTATCCCGATCATTATCAATATGACGAACACGATATTTCCGCCGCGCTCAAGCCGGGCACCAATAAGATCGAAGTCATTGCCCGCTACTTCGGCATTGGCACCTTCCACCAGATTCCACAGGCGGCGGGGCTACGCGCCGCGCTGCTGGTTGATGGTGGTGTGATCGGCACCGACTCCAGCTGGCAAGCCGCGCCTTCGCAGGCGTGGCAGCAGTGGACTCCGAAAGTCTCCATCCAGATGGAGGCGTTCGAGGAATACGACGCGCGCCTTGCAACCGTGCTCGACTGGCAGCCTGCCGTTGAGCTCAAACGTCCTGGGAAACTGGTCGTGCGCAATACCGGGCTGCTGACGAAAAAGCCACGCCGTCCGCAAGGCGAGCCGACCGTTGCCCACGTCAAGAAGAGTGCGCCGCATTGGTGCGTGCCCGTCGCGCAGTTGGCGCATGGCGAACTGATCGAAGCCAATCATTATTCCAGCCGACCGGTGGTGTTGAGCGCGACGCTCAGCGTCCGCTCGAAGCAGCAGTTTAACTTTGCATCCGAAGAGTGGCAGGTCTCTGTGAATGGACGTCTGCGCAAAACCGGTAAGGTGACGCTGTCGCCGGGCAAGCACACGGTCCAGTTTTTCTGCATCAGCTTTTACGGTCATAATAAAGAGCTCGCATTTCCGTGGCTCAACTTGAAGGGGTGGGGCGACTGGACGGTTGAAATCGCTGCAAAGTGCCTGTTCCTCGATAACGATCGCCGCTGGTTTTCGTTTGAGCACAAAGAGGCCAAACAGGTTGAAAAACGCTGGTTGAAGGCGATTGAACACTACCCAACTGGGTTCTCCGCTCTGAACCTGCCGCAAGAGCAGGTCTTCATGCATGACCCGGCGGCTGAATTCTATAAGCGCGAAGAAGTCGGGACGGCTCCACGAGTCGTCCGCGATGGCATCGTCCATCCTTCTCGAACAGGCGACGTGGAACTCTGCTACGATTTCGGCGAGCAGACCTGCGGCTATTTTGAATTGTCGATTAAAGCTGAGGCCGGCGTGATTGTGGATCTGAACGCGGTCGAATACATCACGCCCGATGGAACTATTCAGCATACGCTGCCGTTCAACCGCAACGGTCTGCGCTACATTACCAAGCAGGGCGTCAACCGCTTTACCTCGCTCAAGCGCCGCGCCGGGCAATATCTGTTTGTCACCTTGCGCAAGCAAAAGACGCCGGTGGAAATCAAGTCGCTGCGCATCATTGAATCGACCGCTCCGGTCAAACCGGTCGAAGCATTTAAGTCGAGTGATCCCGCTTTGAATGAAATCTGGAAAATGTCCGAGCGCACCTTGCAGCTCTGCATGGAAGATACCTTTACCGATTGTCCGCTCTATGAGCAGACTTTGTGGATCGGCGATGCCCGCAATGAAGCGCTCTATGCTTACGCTGCGTATGGTAACTACGATGTCTCCGCGCGTAGCTTGGAGCTCGGTGCGCAGTCATTGGAGCATTTTCCCATGGTGGGTTGTCAAGTGCCGTCGGCGTGGGATTGCATCCTATCGGCCTGGAGTTTCCTATGGGGGATTCACGTGTGGGAGCACTATTTCCACAGTGGTGATAAACGGTTCCTGAAAAAGCTTTGGCCTGCCGTCCTGAAAAATCTGGAGGGTGCGGAGCAATACAAAGATGAGCACGGCCTCTTTAGTGGCCCCATGTGGAACATGCTCGACTGGACCCCGATCGACGACGAGAACGAAACGGTGCTGCACAATAGCATGCTGTTGGCCGGTGCTCAGCAGGCTGCCGAAAAATGTGCCGAAGTGCTGGGCGATGTCGCTGCACTGAAAAAGATTCGTGCGCGGCGCAATAAGCTCATCCGCGCCATCAACGCGCAGTGGGACGATGCAAAAAGCAGCTACCCGGATGCGCTGCTCGACACCACGGGCAAACCGAGTGATAAGACCTGCCAGCACACCTCGATGGTTTCGATCATGTGCGATGTGGCTTCATCCGCAATTCGGGGCAAAGCGCTCAATAACTTGCTCCATCCGCCAAAAGGAATGACCACGATCGGAGCGCCGTTCGCCATGCAGTTTATGTATGAAGCGCTTGAGAAGGCCGGCGAGTATGATGCGCTGCTCGATTCCATCCGCAGCAACTATCAGCCGATGATTGATGCCGGTGCCAGCACCGTCTGGGAAATGTTTGCCGGTAGCCAGTTCGATACCCGCGGCTTTCCGACGCGCAGCCATTGCCATGCCTGGGCTTCCAGTCCGATCAGTTTTTTGAACAGTATCGTTCTCGGCATCCGCCAAACACAAGCAGGTGGTCAGGCCTTTGAGATCAGCCCATGGATCGGTGATCTGACTTCAGCCTCCGGTGCCATGGCGACGCCTAAAGGGCCCGTGCGTGTCGCATGGAAATTGAAGAAAGGGCAGTTGCAGGTGAACGTGTCGGCTCCAGAAGGCGTTGCGGTTGTCTTTAAGGCAAATGCCAGCTTTGCAAATTACGAAACGAATTGTGACATCCAATAAAATGGTGCTTACATGAATAAGCACACACTTTTATTTTCAGCACTCAGCTTCTGCACTCTGGGTATCTGCGGCATCGGAGTTGCCGCTGAGGAAACACTCAGAGCGCCAACCGATAAACCGAATATTATTTTCATTCTGGTGGATGATCTCGGCTGGCAGGATGTGGGATATATGGGGGCGAAGCTCTTTGAAACTCCGAATATAGACCAGCTTGCCGCCGCCGGAATTAACTTCACCCAAGCCTACTCCAGTGGTCCGAACTGTGCTCCGACACGAGCCTGCCTGATGACGGGAACCTACACTCCGCGTACCCATATCTATACTCCAGGTGGGGCCTCGAAAGGAGACCCAAGCTGGATGCGTCTGCTGGTTCCGGCGGCTCAACGCAAAGATAAGGAGTTGAAAAAGCAGGCCCGAGAACAATTTGAGATTACCAACAACCTCCCCGCCGATTTTATCTGCATACCAGAGGTGCTCAAGCAGTCGGGCTATACTTCTGCACGGCTTGGGAAATGGCATTTGGGAGGGGACACACAGGGTTTTGACATCAGTTCTGGTGATGGAATCGGCGGGCCACATGAGTCCTTTTACGGAAATATCGATGTCGCCGAAAATCTGACTAACCGCTCTCTGCAGTTTATTGAAGATAACAAAGATAAGCCGTTCTTTCTCTATCTGTCTCATTGGGATGTGCACTCCCCATATCAGGCCAGAAGTCCAATTGTTGAAAAATATCAGGCCAAGCTCGATGCCATGCCTTTTGCTGAACAACGGGAGCTGAAAAAGCTGAGTCCACAATATAAAAAAGCCATCATTCCTACCTACGCGGCCATGATTGAAGCGGTCGATACATCAGTCAAACGCGTGGTAGCCAAAGTGGATGAACTGGGACTTGCGGAGAATACGATCATCATTTTCACCAGCGATAATGGAGGACTACACACTGTGAGTCAGCTTGCACCTCTGCGCGGTGTGAAGGGATCACTGTTTGAAGGTGGCGTGCGTGTTCCTGCGTGTGCTCGCTGGACTGGTCAAATCAAGCCGGGCAGCACATCGGGGACAGCCATCGCCAGTGTCGATTTCCTACCGACTCTGGCCAGTCTAGGAGATGCGCCGTTACCGACCACTCAACCGGTCGACGGAACCGATATCTCTCCACTCTTCTTCGGCGATCAAATCAAAGACCGCAGCCTGTTCTGGCACTATCCGCTCTACCTCTGGGGGATCGGCTTGGAGTTCGACCTGCCGAATGGCAAAACCACCTCATGGCGTGGTTTCCCTTCGACGAGTATGGTGCGCGGTCAATACAAGATGATTCAGTTCCTCGAAGACAAAAGCTTCGCGCTCTACGATCTCTCCAAAGATGCAGGTGAGCAGAATAACATCATCGATTCAATGCCCGAGCTGGCATCACGCTTGAAAAAAGAGATGAGTGCCTGGCAGAAAGAAACAAACGCTCCGATACCATCCATACCCAACCCAGAGTGTATTTTGGAATAAATATTCAACCACTCATTAACTGAAGAGATACTATTTTAGAGCTTTTAAAGCTCTTGGATTTTATTCAGTTTGAAGGCTCAATGAGAGTGTTAATTTTAAGCCTATTAGTTGTTATGATTTCTACTGGATGTAATTCTACTCAAGGGGGCGCATATCGTCATGTGGTCCTTTTTAAATTTAAAGCTGATGCTTCTGAAGAGCAGGTGCGTCAGATTGAGAATGATTTTTCTGCACTTAAAGATAAGATTGATCTGGTGCAGGATTATGAGTGGGGGACAAATATTAGTCCTGAAGGCCTAGATAACGGGTATACACATTGCTTCTTTGTTACCTTTAAGCATAAGGCCGATCTTGAGGCCTATCTACCGCATCCGGAGCACAAAGCTTTTATAGATAAACTACTGCCGATATTGGATGAGGCGACTGTAATTGATTACATTGCCAAGTGATACAGTTGTCTAGCTGCCTGCTTGGACTCGAATTTTTCTGCCGAGGAGATTTCTCCATTTCAGTATTCATTAATACTCTTTAGTTTATATTGCTTGGGGCTTAAATGCATGGATTTCTTGAATTCTCGCGTATAATGGCTGTGGTCATAGAAGCCGCACTCAATGGCAATTTCTGTTACCGTTTTATTTGTCTTCATTAGTAGATTGCAGGATTCTAGTATTCGAACTCGAGTGATGTAACGTTGGGGGGTGAGTTTGAACAGGTCCTTAAATCTCCTATTAAATTGAGCAATTGAGAGTGTTACCAGTTTTGCTAAGTCTTCGCTTTTGATGGCTTCGCAATAGTGTGCTTTGATGTAATCAGTGGCTGGTGCTAAGGACATGTAAGGTGCTAGTCTCTGCTGAGATGCTTCAAGGCTTTGTACCGTTCCGCAAACGCCACAGATCTGATTCTTTTTATTATAAAGAGGAAATTTATTGGTAAGGTATAATTGGGGGATACCATACCTATCAGGGAAGAGCTCTATCAGATCATATAAGGGTTCACCGCTCTTGATGACCCGCTGGTCATCGTGAATGAACTGCACTGCGATATGATGAGCGTGTATATCGTAATCATTTGTAGCTAATAAATTTTCAAGGTCTCCAATGCCATAATGCTCTATAAGTCCTTGATTTGCGTATATCAATCTGCTTTCGAGATCTTTCGCGAAGAAGAAAACACCTTTAAGCTGGTTAAGTAAGGGTAGGAGGGATGACTGATGGTTCACTTCTTTTTCCCAAAAAGATTTACTAAAATTAGCCATATGATCGAATTATACACAAATTAGTGATTCTGCTACAAGCTGAATAATAGAATCTATGCGATTCTTCTACCATGAATGTTTCATGGGGTGTCAGCACGTTTCTCTGGACGAGTCCTTTTAAGGATGAGGACACCGGTCTATTTCTAAAAATCAAAGAAATGGGATATGATGTCGTCGAAATTGGTGTTGAGGCGGTTGATCACTTTGATGCCGACCTCGTCAAGTCTGCTGCCGATGATAATGGTCTTAAGTTATCAGTCTGTGGCGCCTTTGGCCCAGGCCGTGATCTTACCCATCCTGATCCTGCTGTTGTTCAGCAAAGTTTAGATTACATCGAGGGCTGTTTGGACCTGGCTGCATCTTTGAGCTGTCCGCATTTCGCAGGCCCGATGTATTCCGCAGTCGGCAAAGCCCGAATGATACCCGATGCGCAACGCAAGCAAGAATGGGAGCAGGCAGTCAAGCATTTGAAAATCGTCTGCGAAAAAGCAGAAGCACGCGGGGTGAATATTGCCATCGAACCTTTGAATCGTTTTGAAACAGATTTAGTCAATACGACTGCGGATGCCGTTCGTCTAGTTAAAGATATTGATCACCCTGCGGCTAGAATTGCCTTAGATGGGTTTCACCTGGCAATCGAGGAGGTGGATATGGAGACCGCGATACGCTCCGCAGGAAATTTGCTCACGCATTTTCAGGTCTCAGAAAATCATCGTGGGATACCGGGCACCGGCCAGACCGACTGGGCAGGAATTAATCGGGGTCTCGAAGCAATCGACTACCATGGTATGATCGTTATCGAGAGCTTTACGCCGGAGATAAAGGAACTTGCTGGCGCGGTTTGTTTTTGGCGGCACTTAGCGGACAGTCAGGACCAGTTTGCCGAGGAGGGGCTGAAATTTTTAAAAGAAACGATAAGCACGAATATTAAGGAGACAGCAGAATGATGAGTGATAAGAAAATAAATGTAGCCATCATAGGTTTGAGTTTTGGTGCGGAGTTTATTCCGCTTTACCAGAAGCACCCGAATGCAAATATGTATGCCATCTGTCAGCGCACAGCGTCTGAACTAAATAAGGTAGGGGATTACTTTGGAGTAGAAAAGCGATACACGGATTATGATGAGATGCTTAAGGATCCAGAGATCGATGCCGTTCACATCAATACTCCTGTCTCTTCGCATGCGCCGCAGGTCCTTAAGGCGCTTCGAGCCGGTAAGCACGTAGCTTGCACCATTCCCATGGCAACCACGGTTGACGAATGTAGGCAGATTGTAGAGCTGGCAGAAGAGACCGGGCTGAAATACTGCATGATGGAAACGGTTTTATATAGTCGTGAGTTTCTTTTTGCTAAAGAGCTATACGATCAGGGAGCACTCGGTAAGATGCAGTTCTTGCAGGGGAGCCATGTTCAGGATATGGAAGGTTGGCCGGAATACTGGGAAGGTTTTCCGCCCATGCACAATGCCACTCATTGCGTAAGCCCGATGCTTGGACTGACCGGGGCGGAAGCAGAGTACGTTTCTTGTTTCGGTTCTGGAACGATAGACGAATCTTACATCGCAAAGTATCATTCGCCTTTCGCCATAGAAACTTGTCATATCAAATTTAAGGACTCCGATCTTTCGGCCCGCGTCTATCGTTCGCTTTATGGGGTCGCCCGCCAGTATCGCGAGAGTTTTGACTTCTACGGTTCAAAGAAGGCTTATGAGTGGCCACTCATCGAAGGTGAAGATCCTATCATTCACACGCGCAGCAAGCCGGAGCCAGAAATCGCCGAGCGGGTAAAGGTTCCAGACTATGCTCACCTGTTGCCAGAGGAGATTCAGGCCTACACCACTAAGGGCGTGTATGATGATGATAATGAGCATCTGTCTTTTGCGCAGGGTGCTGGACACGGAGGGTCTCACCCTCATTTAGCTCATCAGTTTATTATGTCACTAGTTGAAGATACGGAGCCTTATCCAAACGCTAGAGAAGCAGCAAATATCACTTGCGTGGGAATACTGGCGCATGAATCCGCTTTGGCGGGTGGTGAGATAATTAAACTGCCGGAATTCACTTTAAAGTCTTAGTCTACCATATGGACTGCACTGCATTTCTGCGTCGATAGACCTAAAGTGAGCGAAAATTCCCAGGGAAAACGGAACAACGAACCAATCAAATCTAAAAATCAGTCACTTCCATCATTCGAGAATTGAACCGAACCAGCATAAATTAATGATAAAAAATACGAAACAACCTAACCCGCGCCGTCAAAACGGTCTTTTCAGAGGTGCCCTGAAGAAATTATTAGTGATGATGGTGTTGCCAGCCGTTGCTGGAAGCGCATCGGCGGCGCATACAAATCTGGTTCCGACCACGCCCTATACCGGTACTGGTCCGCTGATCGATGTGGTGTATAACAACACTGCAGGCACAAAGGGTTCGATTGACAGTATTACCACGAATAGCTGGGATAACGGTTTACCGAGCGCTAGCCATCCAGGCTTGTTTTCCGGGGGCACTGCAGAGACCGCCACGGGATGGGATGCTTGGCATGGTGTAGCGATACGTCAGACAGGCGGAACTTTAGCGGGTACTAACTTATCTATGCGTGGTGGAGACGAAGTCGGATCTAGCTGCACAGTACCCTTGAGATTGATGATGCCTCGAATACGGCCTTTGCCTATAAAAACTTGGATATATCTGGCAAACTTACGATGTGGCGCCAGTTTGGCGGCGACCATTCCAATACCTTGAGTTTGCTAAACGGTTATGCGCATGTGGATGACATGTTTGCTACCGGTACAAGCGTTTCGAATGTGAATATCCTCAATGGCAAATTGGAGGTAGGCTCTTTTTCGAACTCAAAAACTACGGTGAACATGTTGGCTGGCGGAACAGGGCAGTTTATCCTCGCCGATATGTATGGTACAGATCCCGATCCTAACCATATTTCGAAGCTGAAACATCTGCGCCTGAACTTTGAAACCGGTTCTGAGGCCAGCTTTACCATCCGTTCGAATGGGGGCGGCAGTGCTCAAGGTTACTGGGAGTCTGCAATCTTAGCGGTCAGCGTTACCATTGATGGAATCGTTGCGAGTGCAGGCGAATTTAAGATCACAAACGTGGGCGCATTGGGCACTACGATCATGCTTCAGGAACCGTCCAAGGTCCCTGGCGATGTACCATACCAACGGAAGGATCAGTATTTCAAAGCCCTTAAGGCTGAAGAAGCGCTGAGTACTTTCGAGGTTCCTGTGGGTTACCACCTAGAGGTTGTCGCCAGCGAGCCCATGGTGCAAGAGCCTGTTACTTTTGCCTTTGACGAGGATGGATCCATGTACGTCTGCGAGTGGTTGACCTATATGCAGGATGAGGAAGGTAGCGGTGCCAAGGATAAGATCTCACGTGTAGTAAAGCTGGTGGATACGAATGGTGACGGGAAAATGGATAAGCGGACGGTCTTTATCGATAATATCCTCCTGCCTCGAAACGTCCTACCTATGGGGGATAAAGTATATGTCATCCTTACGGACTCTGAGACCATATGGGCCTATCATGATAAGGATGGAGATGGAGTTTCTGATGGTCGGGAAATGGTCTGGGATGGCGGGCCTCATACTGGAAATATCGAGAAACAGTCCTCAGGGCTCATCTGGAATATAGATAATGTGATCTATAATAATTATAACCGCTTTACTTACCATGAAGGTAAGCTTGAGCCCGAGGGATATAACATTGGCCGTTTTTCGCAGTGGGGGCTTGCCCGTGATGATGACGGACGAATATACGGCACAGAAGCGGGTGCGCATGAGAATGCAAATTACTTTCAGTTTCCTGGTGGTTATTTAATCGCTAATACTAAGGATATAGAGCGAGGTCCTGAGTATGATACGCCTCATAGCATCTGCCGAGTAGAAGACCAAAGCGGAGGAGGCTATGACTTTAAGAAGGATCGGGTGCTGACCGAGTTTTCCGCAAATTGTGGTCAATCCGTTATTCGAAGTTCTTTGATGCCTGAATTTAGCGGTAGCTTAGCCACCTGTGAGCCGGTAGGGCGACTGATTCGTTTGAACCAGTTAAAAAAAGAAGAGGGTATACGTAAGGTCTATAACTATTTCCCGGGGTCGGAATTTATCCGTAGCAGTGATCCGTTTTTTAGGCCCGTTTGGTCGGAATCGGGTCCTGATGGTTGCTTCTATTTTTCCGATATGTACCGCGGTATTATTCAGGAGAAAGATTGGTTTCCTACCAAGGGAAATAATATTAAGGTAAAGCGTTATCAGCGGGTTAAGGAATGGGGAATGCTAGAGGTGTTTCGCAATGGTCGTATTTACCGCCTAGTGCCTGATGGTAAAACACCTCTCAACGTTCCAAAGCTGCTCAGTAAATCTAGCAAGGAGCTGATTCCTTTTCTTGAACATGGCAGTGGCCATGTGCGTGACAATGCGCAAAAGCTACTGGTTATAAGAGGGGATAAATCAGTTGTTCCTGACTTGAATACTTTTGTTCAGCAGACGGAAAATCCTGTCGCAAAGATGCTAGCCATGTGGGCACTACGAGGTCTGGACTCTTTGAGTAGGGACACCGTGGTCGCGGCCCTCGGTGATGCGTCAGCGCAGGTTCAGGTTGCGGCTATACACCTGAGTGAGGAATTTCTCCACGGCGGAGATCAAGAGATGGCAGCGCAGGTTGAGGCGATGAAGGCTAGCGACGACATGGATGTCCGGATGCAGGTCTACCTCAGCTTTAATGCTCGTCCAACTCCTTCGCTTCAGTCTATACGAAGTAGGCTTGATCAAGACCTTGCTGAAATGACTTTAGTGGAGAGGTATAAGCAGGTTCAAGCCGTGGAAGTGGCTAAGGCTGGTTTCGATCCCGTGTCTAAGGCTGGAGCTAAGATATACAATTTGCTCTGCGCTAGTTGTCATGGTTTGGACGCTAAGGGCGTGAAGAGTGGAGAGGGTTTGGTGGCCCCAAGTTTAAGTCGCAACCGTTGGTTTAGATGGTGGCCCGATGTCGCTACCGCAATTATTATTAAGGGCCAGACGGGTGCTGAACTCGATGGCAAGCCTTATAGCGGAGGTATGATGCCTCCTATGGGGGACGTATATAATGATCAGCAGATCGCAGAGGTTATGACGTATATCGGGATGAATTTTAATAATTGGAAAAAACCGATGACTAAAGAGCAGGTTGCTGCAGTACGCAAGAAGGTGGCCTCGCAGAAGACTATGTTTACCCCGAGAGAACTAAATGAATTGCAAATGAAGCGGGGCTTGTTTGCCCCAGAAAAAAGTAAGCAGGACGTGTTGGCCCCGAAAAAGATCGGAGCCGAGCCGGCTAGGGTTCTGATGCTCGGCGGAAATAAGCACCACAATTACAAGCTGTGCTACGGCGAGCTCGACCGCAAGCTTCTGGAGGAGGACGGGCTGGCCACGGTCACCTACACCGAAGATGTGGCGGAAGCAACCAAGGCGCTGAAGAGCAGCGATATTTTCATGGCCTGCGGTAACGTTCCGTACACGGCGGAGTTCAAGCAAGCGTTTGAGGATTTCCTCGACGGCGGCGGTCGCATCATGCTGCTGCATGCGGGCACATGGATTCGTCATGGCTGGCCGCAGCTGAACACCATAGCCGGTGGAGTTCCCAAAGGCCACGAGAAGGGCGGCGTGACCTTTGATGTTAAGGTCAATCAAGCCGACCACCCGCTGATGAAGGGGCTGCCCGCATCCTTTGAAATTGTCGACGAACTCTATCGCATGACGCCCAACAAAGACGCCGCCAAATGGAGCGTGTTGACCACATCGCATTCGCGGACGACCGGCGAGGCCTACCCCAGCATCTTCCTGGCACAGCAGAAAAAGGGCGTTATCCTGTGTTGCACGCTCGGCCATGACCAGCGGAGCCGCGTGCCCGGCTACAACACCTTCATGCGCAACGCCGTGCCATGGCTGATGAAGGCCACCGCCGCTGATGTGAAGGCGGACGATCACAAAACCCTCGACCGGATCGGGAAGTAATAGATAAGCTAGTTGAAGTTATGGAAGAGTAGTTTTGGTGTCGCGATGTTCGAGCATATTTTATGTCTTGGAAAGCAGCAGGGGGCATTCCGTATATTTATATATAGAAACCTACGGAATGACCTCTTTTTAGATGCCTGATACATCTCTTTGTGCCGTCAGGTTGACGTCATGCATGCTAAATATCAGGCTCCTCCCCCTTGACTCGGCGTAGCTCGGTTAGAGTGAAGACGGCAGCCAAGCATATCCTTCTACATATTTTTGGATCGTCAAATTCACGTCATGAATGCGACACTTCAAGCTCCTCACCTGCGAAGGGGAGGTGGCTCGGTCTGCCGAGACGGAGGGGTTTTCGCGGTTATTTGAGTCAAACTGGCAAAAATACGCTCATGCTCGGCAGAGGACCCTTCCGTCTCGCTTCGCGAGCCAGCTTCCCTTGGTAAGGGAAGCTGATTACCGCTAACTTCACGGCCTACGGACTTGGGTATAAGGATACACAACCGCGGCGTAAAACGCTCTTTTCACAAAATCTTCATGCGCGCCAGTATAGTTATTGCACGATAATTACGAATATAGTAATTATCTATCATAATAATGAAAACATTGACCCAACAGATTTATCTTCTTTCTCCACCGGGCGGTTTTTTTGACATGTCTGTCGTGCACACTCTGTTCCCCGATCTCTCCCGAGGGGCTCGAAATATTCTGGTTCACCGCGCCACTGAAAGCGGAGAGGTGTTACAACTTAAACGTGGACTCTATGTCCTGAATGAATCGTTCCGAAAAACACACCTCCATCCGTTTGCGGTGGCTCCCATGCTTTATGCGCCGTCAACTATCAGCCTAGAATCCGCATTGGCATTTCACGGACTGATCCCGGAGGCGGTGTATCAAACCACTAGCACGACCTCGAGACGCACTCGACGCTTTGCGACTCCGTTGGGGGATTTTACTTTCCAGAGCGTTCCGTCCTCAAATAGACTCGCAGGTGTCGAATCTATCAAACTGGACAACAATTCCTGGGCTTTTGTTGCAAGCCCCATCAGAGCCATTGCTGATTTGGTTTATCTTCGGAAAGAAGTGGATTGGGACACGGACGGCATCGCTTTTCTAACGGAATCGATGCGTATCGAGCTCGACGACCTGTTTGCGATGTCCTTGGCGACGGTCAATGAGGTGATTGAGAGCATTCGAAACAAACGAACCCAGAAGTATATGCATCAACTAAGCGAGGAACTGAAATCATGATTGAAGACGTATTTAATCAAAAAATCCGAGAATATGCGCCTGCTACAGTCATTGAGCAGGAAAATGTGCTACAAGAAATGATGCAGCATTTTATACTGAGCAGCTTGGGTCGGTCGGGCTTTTTTAAGGAAGCCGCTTTTCACGGAGGAACCTTTCTCCGGATTGTGCACAATCTGAACCGCTTTTCAGAAGATCTCGATTTTGTGCTCAAAAAGCCTGCGGATAAATTCCAGTGGCAACAGCACCTCAATCGGGTTTTAGCAGATTGTACCGAAACAGGGATCGATTTTGAACTACTGGATAAGTCATCCACTGATTCTGCGGTAAAAAAGGCCTTTTTAAAAACTGACTCGATTGGAAAGATCCTTCTTATCGACCTGCCACATTCCCGTTACTCAAAGCAAAAAATAAAGATCAAACTAGAAATCGACATTCATCCATCAGCAGGATCCGCCTTCGAAACACATTACCTCGCCTTTCCTGTGATGACCGCCCTCACCACGCAGGACATGCCATCCGCATTTGCCAGCAAAACACATGCCCTCCTCTGTCGGACTTATATCAAAGGTCGTGACTGGTATGATTTCCTCTGGTATGTTAATCGCAACATCCGACCAAACCTTAAACTGCTCACCAACGCCGTGGATCAAGTCGGTCCTTGGGAAGGACAATCCATTGACATCACCCCGAAGTGGCTCATTGAGAAACTGCGTGAGACGATCCTTACCATTGATTGGGCCACTGCTAAAAAGGATGTTCAACGGTTTCTCCCAGCACGCGAACAGGAATCACTCAAGCTATGGAACTCAGAATTTTTCCTCTATCACGCCAACAAGCTCGAAAATAGTTTCTAAGGGCTAAGCCGAATCTACGTCATGATGCCACTTGCTGTCATTCCATCATAGCTGAACGAAATGATCAGTTGGGTGAAGCCCCCATACTCTGCATTTCCAGCATAGCTGGTCGAAGATGCTATACGCTATAGCGGTCGCAACCACCTCGACAAGCTCGGGGCAGACAAGCTCGACTGGGGCATCATGCCATTGCATCTGAAATTTTCACACAACCGCTGCGCTAGCACCCAAGGGCATAATAGAGAAGGGGAGATTGGGGAGGAGGCTTTTGTGGTAACTCTATGGCTAAGTCGGAGGCGCTGCTCTTTTCAGGAAATCATCATGCGCGGCAGTATAACAAGCTTAGGCACTGCGATTTAGGCACGATTGCGAACGATTACATACCCTTGGCGTTCTGTGGCGATCGATGCGCCGATGCACTGTTGATAAGCGCTTTGTGTTTTTCATGTCTCTTTCCGTGGCTTGGTTTAACCTAGAAAGAGTAGTCAGAAGGCAGATGCCAGTAGCCAGAGTTGATAGTCAGTTAGTTACGGTTTTTCGAGCTTCGCCAAAATGGCGAGAATCAATATCGCTCTAAATGTCTAATCTTCAATGTCTGACCTCTTGTTTTCTGGCCTCCGACTTCTGAATTTAGGTTTAAGCATCATTGTTTATTTATCATTCACCTTATTGATCAATGTTGCATTGTCGATTGACACCGCCCGAATGTTCTTTTTCCGTGGTGTAATGAGGAGCGCAGGCAAGCGCAGGCGTCACCTTTGATCACCCCGAGCTCAATATTATAACCCAAACTAACCTTCTTAAGTGAGGTAGGACAGCATGAAACAATCAAACAATTCTAGAAGAAACTTCATTAAAACTTTCGGAAAGATCGGCGCATCCTCGGCTTTTATGCTCGGTGCCCCGGTAGTGTCTTCTGCCAGCCGAAGTCCTCTCCTGTCCGGTGGAGCAAATCCAGCGAAGAGTGCTCACAGTCATGTCGTCCTGACTGCAGCAGACCGGAAAGAATACGGTATTCCGGCAAAACTTGATCTTTCCAGCTTGGGCTTAACGCAAAAGAAGAAGAAGTATTCCTTTGTCATTTTAGCGGACACGCAGGGAGGAGATCCTACGGTCGCGAATAAACACGGCAGGATTGGTCCGACCAATGAACGAATCAAATTGATCGTTCAGTCGATTAATAGAGAGCCGGTTCAGCCTGATTTTGTCATAGTCGTCGGCGATGTCGTCGATGACGAAGCGCAAGTCGAACATTTCGAGATGATGCATTCGATTTTAGCCGAGATCAATGCCCCGGTCCTGTATGAAATTGGAAACCACGAGACGCCGTATCCGTCGAACGCGTCCACGCCCGGTATATTCTCCCCCGAGGATGAAGAAAATAATTATCAATTGCTAAGCAACTATATCCTGGCGCAGAAGAAAATGAGCGGCATTAATCGCATCTGCTATTCGTATGATGTGGGCGATGTGCATTTCATTGTGTTTCCGAATCCGATGAGGCCGGGCTTCTTCGAATCCTATCCTTTATTCGAATGGCTTGAGCAGGACCTCCTCGCTCATAAAGACCAGCCGGTTGTATTTTTCCATCACACTCCCGTAGTGCCTACCGGGCATAATGGTATTGTAAGTTATTCTGAAGTGCCCTCGATCAAGCGCAGGATGCTGGAGTTAGTTGCAGCGCATGGAAATGTGAAGTACGCTGTGAGCGGGCACATTCATATCCCTTTCAGAAGTTCTTTGAAAACAGCCAAAGTATATAACGGTACGACGTATATCAACCTTCCTTCGGGCGGTATCGGTACACGCAACTACGGAGAACAAGATATTGTTTCGGATCCGACGGTTGGTTATGCGGTGGTTGATGTGGACGGCACCGAGATGGATATGAAGCTCAAGCATTTCGACGATGTAGTCGACCTGCCGCAGCTCTCTGAGTTTAACCCCGATGACTGCAAGTTGTGGTTCTATGAGGACTGGGAGTTGCCTGCTTTCAATGCATTGCAGAATGGCGGTTTCAGCAAGGGACTGGACCATTGGAGCAAATATCTCATCTACAAGCAGGATCGGAACCCACGTGTCACTCAGGACGTGATTAAGGATGCTCAAAAAACGAATGCCCTTGAGTTGTATATTGATAAGGATGTGCCCTACGGAAGTCACGTAACGTTTAATCAAGTCGCCCAGATGATCGACTTGCAGGGCAAGGATAAGCCCTGCCTGAATTTTGAATATAAAATTAACGGCCAGGAGTTTCTTGGTAACGCAGGGGGTGTCGTCAGTGTCGCTTTGTACCGCGGCGAAAAGAATCTGGGCAAAATCGTCTACTGTTTCGGGAAAGCCTATGAGAAAATTGACGGCACATATACCTCAACTTATGACTATGTTCATTATAATTGCCACTATGAGCCTGACGCCTGGAATAAGGGTCAGATAAATATAGCTGATGATATTGCACGTATCCAGAGTGACAGGAAAAGCCGCTTATCTCTCAAGGATGCCGACAAGGTGAAAATTACGTTGCAGGCATGGACCCGGGGTAAAAACTGGAAAACCATGGAAGATAGCCAAATCCGGATTCAATTTGCTGACGTTGCACTTTCCGGCACTGGCCGTATATCAGCATCGTCTTTTGCGGGTCAGAAACCCGTATTACTTGATCTTGATCAGGTCATGCAGTGGTGAGGTACTTTGCACAGAAGATTTAAAAAACAAGGGTGCGAGAACTAGATTAGTGAATTAGTTGTATACAACCCTGCGTTCGGCTGATCACTTGATCGACGCGCTTTAGAATCACACCAAATACCCAGACGACTGTTACAAACCATGAAAAAAAGAATCCTTATTTTTGCGGTCTTAATGTGCTCATTGGCTGCTGTTGCCGAGCGCCCAAACGTATTATTAATTATCAGCGACGACCAAGGCTACGGCGATTTCGGGTTTATGGGGAACACGATATTGCGCACGCCGCAGCTCGACAAGCTCGCAGGCAGTGCGGCGATTTTTGAAAACTACACCACCGGCGTGGCCTGTTCACCGGGGCGTGCCATGATTTTCACCGGGCGCAATCATCTGTCAACCGGTGTTTGGGGTGTGGGGGCACGCTTCGGACTGCGTCGCGATGAAACCTTGATGCCGATGTTTTTTCGTGAAAACGGGTATTCCACGTTCTATTTGGGGAAGGGCGATTGTGTTGCTCCGCATCGCATGTCACCGCACCACTCCGGCTGGCAGGAGTCACTATTTGTCGGTGGATATCAGCATTACGATGGACGGCTCTACCACACGCCGCTGGCCCCGTTGTATTCGATCAAGCCGGTCGACGTTAAGGGGTGGACCTCTGAGTTCATGACCGAACGCGGCATTCAATTCATGAAAGAGAAAAAGGGGACTCCCTGGCTTTTATCGATGGCGTACATCATTCCACACACGCCCTGGAAACCGGTGGACGAGCGATACGCGCCGTATTATCGCGACCAGGGGTGTTCGGAAAGTATTGCAGGCTGTTTCAGTCATATCGAACAGATGGATACCTGCGTGGGGCAGCTGCTGGATGCGCTCAAGGAAACCGGTCAGGATGAGAATACGATCGTGATTTTTGTCAGCGACAACGGTCAGACGGGACCGTCCAGCAAGAAAGCGGAAGCTGTCGAGGGGTGGATCGACCATCCAGACTGGGCGATTCGAAATGTTGCCGGCCTGCGCGGAAAAAAGTCAACGGCGTGGGAAAACGGCACGCGCGTTCCACTGTTGGTTTCGATGCCCGGAACCATTCCGGTGGGCCAGCGGTCGCAGTTTATAACCGCCGAGGATCTACTGCCGACCCTGCTCGATGTTGCGGGTATTTCGCCAGGCAGCGTGGCTCACAAACCTTTTGCCGGCGTGAGTGTGCGTCCGGCGCTTTTGAATGAAACAGCAACCCCCGAGCATCCCGAGGTCTTTCGTATTACATCCTGGGGTGAGCATTCGTTGACCGAGAGCCACCCTTCAATGTATATACCCGATCCGACGGCGATGAAGCTCGAAGATTACCAATCGGCTCTACGCGGCCCGAAATTTAAGATGATGATGTATCCGGGCGGGAAGGTTGAGCTGTACGATGTCGTCAACGATAAGACGGAGAGCAAGGACATCAGTCAAAAACATCCCGAGGTGACCGCGCGGATGCTGGTGGAGTGTCGACGTCAGTTTAGAGCGTTGATTGATGATGGCGCGTTCCGGTTCTCGACGATCTATATCGGCGATCCGACTGCCAAGAACAGGGGCGGTCGAACCTTTTTTGATTCCGCCCAAAGGATCCAGTCGCATACCGGAGACATTAGGATTTATCCGAAGTTAAATGGATTTGCAAAAGAGGGCGACAGCGTGACCTACACCATCGACTCGGCCGCGGCTGGAACCTATGCCATCCACTTTACGGGAACCTTCGCTGGCGCGGCACCGTTGCGCGTTGAAGTCGCCGGAAAAAACCTTCCGCAGCAGGAGTTGAAAGGAAATAAACTTTTGTTCGGATCCGTGGAACTGCCGAAAGGTGAATTCCCGCTGACGCTCATTACAGGAAAGCCGGAAGGCAAGGCGAAGAGGATCACGATTGATGGAATTTTCCTTACTCGAAAATGATTTAACCAAAGGGTGTATTTGTTAGGGATCAGCCATCAAAGATGGTATCCGGCGACTGTCGCTTTCAGAATAATCGGCCCTGTCACAAAAGCCTTCTCCTCCTCCCTAATCTCCCCCCTCTAGCGAAGCGTCACGGCGTAATGCAATGAAGACGGAAGCGGTTGTATAAAATTTAATCTGCAATGGGTGATGCCCCAGTTGAGGTTGCCTGCCCCGAGCTTGTTGCGGTGGTTGCAACGGCTATGGCATCTTCGACTCGTGATGTGCGCTCCTCGAAGTGCTTGATTCACAACCGCTGCGCTAGCACCCAAGGGCATAATAAAGGGCCCTGCGGGCGAGGTTGGGGAGGTGGCTCGGTCTGCCGAGACGGCATGTCCGCCGTAGCTTTAGCGAAGGAGGGAGGGGTTTTCGCGGTTATTTCAGTCAGGGCGGTAAACACGCTTAGGCTCTGATTTCTCCTGATCAGTCATCTGGTAGCCAAGGGGGATTTTAGGGACAGGCTGCTTGCAAGACCTTGTATGGCAGTTGATCTGGTGGTCTAGGCTTACGAGGCCATAGGCATGACTTCGCGTTCGATCTGTTTGCCGATGACGCGTTCGGCGGGGTCTTTTTTAGGGACAGGCAATTTTTAGAGGTCAGGTTTGATTGTCCGCGGGAGTGGTAAAATCCGTCATTAGGTCAGTTGAATCGATAGCTTCGTGCCAGTTGCCTTTGCGTAGCGCTTTAGCATCTTGATCGATGGGTTTGCTCCTCCTTCAAGACGTGCAACTGCCGACTGCGTCGTGTTCATTCGCTTCGCTACATCTGATTGAGTCAGGTTTGCCTGCGTGCGCGCTTTGATTAACGCGTTCGCTATAGCAAACTCCTCCTCCAATTCTTCGAATTCTTTGATGTATTCAGGCTCTTTTCTCCACTCTTTGAAGAGTTTTTTTACATGTATAGTTTTACTCATTGTTCTACCTCCTTGGCTCGTTCTAAGGCTAATTTAATTTCGCGAGACGGTGTTTTCTGTGTCTTCTTAACAAAGACCCGAAGCACTACTGCGCGCTGTTCATGGGCGGTCACATAGAGAGCCCGCGATATCCCATCACGGCCTTTCATGCGCATTTCCCATAGTTTATCTTGCAAATGCCGGACGTAGGGCATGCCAACTTCGTTCAAGCCGTTGTTGCTGATCAGCAAAACAATCCGTTCAAATTTGGCCTTCATGTCCGTCGGCAGAGCTTCAAGCTCTTCCGCTACGGCTTCATTTAATATCTCAACTGTCCAAGGCATTATCTGAAAGATAATATAGCGTATATGTGATATCTGTCAAGGGCGCTTGATCTGTCAAAGTTCGGGTATTTTTTAGGGGCAGGTATTTTCAGAGCATGACGGCTGAGGCTCTCCTGCGAGATGACTTGATTCACAACCGCTGCGCTAGCACCCAAGGGCATAATAAAGGGCCCTGCGGGCGAGGTTGGGGAGAGAATGATTGCTATGAAATCTCCTGGGAAACAGTTCTTCCTGCATATCTGTGTGTCGTGAAGTTGACGTTATAAATGCACTATTTAAAGCTCCTCCCCCTTGGCTCGGCGTAGCTCGGTTAGAGCGAAGACGGCTGCCAAGGGGAGGTGGCTCGGTCTGCCGAGACGGAGGGGTTTTCGCGGTTATTTCAGTCAGGGCGGTAAACACGCTTAGGCTCGGCAGAGGACCCTTCCGTCTCGCTTCGCGAGCCACTTTCCCTCGGAAGGCGACGGGATGAAAGCAGGGGAGGAGCATTTTCAGAAACCACAAGCCTCTGTGGATCATTTGATTCTGGGGTCATATGAACGTTCATTAACGGTTCAACGACTCTTTTAGGTTTAGGGAAGATGCAGGGTGCAATTTTAAAGACGGGGTAAAAAAAAAAATCACAAAGTGTAGCGAGCGGGTTTACCCTGCGTTTTCTTTGTCGGGGGAGATAGGATGCCGTATGAACTCTCACGCCCGCTGCGCTCAAGGCGCAAAGACGCAAAGCTAGGGAGATGTGCTCAGGCTTTGCTTCTTGGGCCCCATCTTTGATGTCCGATCACATTAATCATCACCTCCCCAATCTCGCCCGTAGGGCCCTTTATTATGCCCTTGGGTGCTAGCGAAGCGGTTGTAGGTCAATTATCTAGTGTGAAGCGCGCATCATTGGTTGAAAATGTAATATGCAATGGCATTGGGCTAAAGCACCGCGCTACTTCGGACTGTTTTGGTTGCGTGCAGAGCATGAGTCGTAGCTGCGTGTGTATGCCCTTCATGGGTGCTTCAGCCGCAGTTTTTCATTGCCAGTGTACGTGTTGGGCGGACGCGCCGCGCTACGATTTGCTTACGTGAAGATCATGGATCTCCGGGGGAGGGGAGAGTCGGACCAGGCTCCTTTAAAATCCTAAGGGCGTATGTCCTTGGCGTTCGTTGGTGTTCGATGCGCTGATGCACGGTTGATGAGCGCTGTGTGTTTTGAATGTCTCTTTCTGTGGTTTGGCTTGGTTTGAGTGCCATTTTTTATTTTACATGCATTAAATTTCATCGAATTGAATTATATTGCGTTTATGTGCTTGCCCCCCCTTTTTTTTTTATTCGTAGTGGGCAGCGGATCGCAGGCAAGCGCCGGCGTCACCTGTGATAACCCCGAGTGCAATAGTATAACCCAAACTAACCTAACCAGGTTAAAGAAAGAGAAATCAGCATGAATCAATCAAACAATTCTAGAAGAGACTTCATTAAAACGTTCGGCAAGATCGGCGCATCCTCGGCTTTTGTGCTCGGTGCCCCGGCAGTGTCTGCTGCCAGCCGAAGTCCTCTCCTGTCCGGTGAAGGGAATCCAGCGAAGAGTGCTCTCAGTAATGTTGTCCTGACTAAAGCAGACCGGAAAGAATACGGTATTCCGGCAAAACTGGATCTTTCCAGCCTGGGCTTAACGAAAACGAAGAAGAAGTATTCCTTTGTAGTTTTAGCGGACACTCAGGGAGGAGATCCAACTGTAAATAATGTTCACGGCAGGATTGGTCCGACCATTGAAAAAACCAAATTGCTCGTTCAGTCGATTAATCGAGAACCGGTTCAACCTGATTTTGTCATTGTCGTTGGTGATGTCGTCGATGACGAAGGGGAAGTCGAACATTTCGAGATGATGCATTCGATTTTAAGCGAGATCAATGCCCCGGTCCTGTATGAAATTGGAAACCACGAGACGCTTTATTCGGCGCAATTCTCCCCGGAGGCTGAAGAAAATAATTATCAACTGCTAAGCAACTTCATCTTGGCTCAGAAGAAAATGAGCGGCATCAACCGCATCTGCTATTCGTATGATGTGGGCGATGTCCATTTCATTGTGTTTCCGAATCCGATGAGACCGGGGTTCTTCGAAACCTATCCTTTATTCGACTGGCTAGAGCAGGATCTCCGCGCTCATAAAGATCAGCCGGTTGTGTTTTTTCATCATACGCCTATCGTGCCTACCGGGCATGCTGATATTGTAAGTTATTCTGAAGTGCCCGCGATCAAGCGCAGGATGCTGGAGTTACTTGCCGAGCATGGAAAGGTGAAGTACGCCATGAGCGGGCACATTCATATTCCCTTCAAAAGTGCTATGAAATCAGCAAAGGAATATAACGGTACGACGTACATCAATCTGCCTTCGGGCGGTATTGGTTCACGTTACTACGGAGAGCAAGATATTGTTGCGGATCCGACTGTTGGTTATGCGGTGGTTGATGTGGACGGCAGCGAAATGGAGATGAGAGCTCAAGCATTTTGACGATGTCGTGGACCTGCCGCAGCTCTCTGAGTTTAACCCCGATGACTGCAAGTTGTGGTTCTATGAGGACTGGGAGCTGCCTGCTTTCAATGCCTTGAAGAATGGCGATTTCAGCGAGGGGCTGAAGCATTGGGGCAAGTATTTCATCTACCAGCAGGACCGGAACCCGAGCATCACTCAGAACGTTATTAGGGATACTCAAAAAACGAGGGCCCTTGAGTTGTATATTGACAGGGATCAACCATACGGAAATGCCGTAACCTTTAATCGGGTTTCCCAGATGATCGACTTGCAGGGAAGGGATCAGGCCTACCTGGATTTTGAATACAAAATTAACGGACAGGATCTTATGGGTTACGCAGGGGGTGTCGTCAGTGTCGCTTTGTACCGAGGGGAAAAGAATCTTGGACAAATCGTCTACTGTTTCGGGAAAGCCTATCACAAACTTGACGGCCTGTATTCCTCCAAGGGTGACTATTTTCATTATCGTTGCGCCTATCAGCCTGACGTCTGGAATACAGGTCAAATCAATCTAGCCGAGGATATTGCATTCATTCAGGGTGAAAGGGACAGCCGCTTATCACTCACAGATGCCGACAAGGTGAAAATTACTTTGCAGGCATGGACCGATGGTAAATACTGGGAAACTAACGTAGATAGCCAAATTCGTATTCAATTTGCTGAGCTTGCACTTTCCGACACCGGGAGTATTTCCGCATCCTCTTTTGCGGGGCAGGAACCCGTATTACTGGATCCTGAGCAGGTCATCCAGGGGATAACGCATTATGGTGCGCCGAAGAGGAAACACTTTCAAACGAGATGAAGCATGTGCAATTAAATGGTTATAAAATAGCGGCCCTGTTCGCGTGTCTTGGTAGCTTTAACCTTTTTGCCTCTCCACGTCCCAATGTGATCGTCATCATGTCCGATGATTCGGGGTACGCCGATCTGGGTTGTTATGGCGGGGAAATTGATACCCCCCACCTCGATTCGCTCGCCCAACAGGGAGTGCGTTTCAAGAATTTCTACAATAACGGACGTTGCAGCCCGACGCGTGCGTCGTTGATGACCGGCCACGATGCCGCCGATGTCGGTTTCGGTGCCGGAACGCTTGGTGGACACCCCACTATTAATAGACGCGGTTATGACGGGATTTTGTCCTATACGGTTCCCACCGTCGCGGAGCTGATGCGCGATGCCGGATATGAAACCTTGATGGTCGGCAAGTGGCACCTCGGTGGCACCCACGACATCAAAACCAACCAGGGCGCGCAACGGAACTGGGAAAGACAGCATCCGGATCGCGAGCTGACCGAAGAGGCGATCGAGAACGACTATAATGCCTTGCCGTCCGAGCGCGGGTTTAATCAGTATTTCGGCCTGGTGAGTGGCGAGTCGCACCTCTTTTATACTGAGAATGATGGTGGGAAGCACCGTCTCTTGGAAGGGAACAAACCCGCAGGAAAGCTTCCTATGACGGGCACCTACACCATGAATTGCCTCTGGCCAAAAGACAGGGATCAGAGCAAGCGCTATCCGTATACGCCCAATCACGGCAAAACGGCTTCGGCTTATTATTCAACCGACGGCATCACCGACCGCGCCATTCGCATGATCAACGAGACGAATGCCGCGGGCGACCAACCTTACTTCCTTTATGTGGCGCATCGTGCGCCGCATCTTCCATTGCAGGCGCCTCAGGACTTGGTCGATAAATATATGAGCCGCTACGAAAACTTTGCTCAAGTCGAAGCCGATCGGGCGGCGGGAGTCGTCCGCGAAAAGCTGTTCCCCAAAGATGCCGCCTTCCGATCCGAATTCGGACCGGGCCGGAAAATTCCTGCTGAAAAGAAAAAGGAGCTTCAGCTTAAATATGCACTGCATGCGGCGATGATGGAGAAGATCGACGAAAATGTCGGCAAACTCGTCGCCGCCATCAAAGAGACGGGCGAGTTGGAAAACACACTGATCTTTTACTTCTCGGATAACGGGGCCGCGTCGCATGTCGGCGACATGATGAACTCTCCTTATTACGGATGCAAAGGGCTGAAGTGGGAGGGAGCCATTAAAACACACTGTATCGCCTCCTGGCCGAAGGTGATTCAACCCGACACGATTACCGACAGCATCGGTTGGGTCGGTGATATTTTGCCTACCTGTCTGGAGTTGGCTGGAACCACGTATCCGGAAACCTTTCGCGGCGTAAAAACCTCCGAACTGGAAGGCCGAAGCATCGTTCCGGTGTTGAAAGGCCAAGAGATAGCTCCCCACGAATTCCTCTTCTCCAACAACAAGGGAAATCAGAGTGTGATCTTCAAAGGACGCTGGAAACTGCTGATCGAACCCGGTTGGTATGCGCATACTTCGAAGGTTCCGGGCATTCAGTATGAATTGTACGATATGGAAAAAGACCCTGCCGAAAAAACAAATCTGTCTCAGCAAAACCCGGAGTTGGTTCAACAACTGTCCGCGGCATGCGAAGAATGGCAGCGCAAATGTAATATCATCGACCACGGTGAGTACCTGAGGATTTCTAAAGAAATCAGGAAGCGTTAAGCACATCTGAGCACATATGGACGATTATAAACGTTCATTAACGGTTCAACGGCTCTTTTTAGGTTTGAGGAAGATTGCAGGAAAATCGAAATGCTGGTTGCATACGGGGTAATGTTGCGCAATCAAAAGAAGCGCACTCATTCTGCGGGATTATCCGCCGGGGCGTTTACTACAAAGCAGTCGAAATCATTTTATATCACTCCAAACATCCTTACTTACCTTCAATATGAATCATCTAAAACGTTTACTGTGTCACTGGAATCGTACTTTTAAAAGAGTGGTGCTGGCCCTTGGGCTACTTCGTTTTATGGCGGTAGTGGCATCCGCATCGACGCCGAACATTCTCTTCATTATGGCCGATGACTTGAATACTGATTTGGGTTTTATGGGCGACGCCACGGCGATCACACCCAATCTCGATCAGTTCGCGAAGGAGGCGACTGTATTTAACAAAGCGTATTGTCAGGCGCCCATCTGTGGTCCATCGCGAAACAGTCTATTGACGGGGCTCTATCCGCATAACAGCGGTCTTTATAGCCTGGATCCACGATACGATGAAGTTCCTGAATATGCGGATTTGGTTTCGCTTCCACTGCTGTTCCGTAATAATGGCTATTCAACCAAAAATGCCGGGAAAATATATCATACATGGGCTGACCCTAAAGCATTTGAAAACAACTATGGCTGGTTCGGTGGCTTTGGTCCCTTCCCTGAAAAGAAGATTCATGACCCAGGATTTGGAACTCACCAATTTTTTGACTGGGGCCCATTCCTTGAAGCGCCTGAGACAGCCGATTACAAAATTGCGCAAAAAGCGATCGAACTGATCCGGGCATCCAAAGATTCGGATAAACCATTTTTTATTGCAGCGGGCTTCTTGAGTCCACACGCCCCGCTATACGCACCGCAACGCTGGTTTGACATACACCCCGTTGACTCCATTCCACCGCTGGAGGATCAGAGCGAGGACATGAAGGACATTTCACCATATGCTCTTAAACATGTGAACTACGACGGTCAGCAAAAATACAGTAACTGGATACATGAGAGCAACCTAACCTCAAGCTATCGCCAAGCGTACCGCGCCTGTGTCAGTCACACGGACTATTGTGTTGGTCTGCTACTGGATGCTCTGAAAGAAGAAGGGCTCGAGGAGAATACCATTATTGTATTCTTAAGTGACCATGGAATGCAGCTCGGACGCAAAAACCTGTGGAAAAAGCGTACCCTATGGGAGGCCACCGCACAGGTACCGATGATCATTAAGGCACCGGGAGACGTACGTCCTCTTCGAGTCGATGTCCCCGTCGGAATGATCGATATCTATCCAACCTTATGTGATCTTGCCGGCATCGCCAAGCCGGAGCACCTTGAAGGGCTGTCGCTGACTGGATTGATGGAAGGCGGCAAAGCATCCAAACAGCGCAAGCCCGTTCTGACTTCTCACGGTCCGGGCAACTTCGCGCTGCGTGACGCACGCTGGCGTTTCATTCGCTATGCGGATGGATCAGAAGAATTATACGACCATAACGTCGACCCCGACGAACACACCAACCTTGCTAAAAATCCGGAATATGCGCCTGTAATTGCAACATTCAGTCCACTCATTCCTAAAACATCCAGACCTTTTGCCCCGGGCAGCAAAGGTCTGGCCAGCGGAGCATTCCCTGGCAAATAAGGTGTTTTAAACAAAAGGCGGAATATAGAAATGAAGAAACTGGTATTATTATTCACACTGGCATCAATCGGAACCGCTTCAGCGGAAAACATCTATGACGGTACAGGACCGCTGAGCGATGCAGTCAACTGGTCTGACGCCACGCTGCCTACACCTTATGCAGTCGGAGTCGTCAAAACAGTGAATGGAGCAGCTTCGGGCAACGTCTGGGATCATCTTGGAGTTCTTCAAACAGGGGGCACTCTTGTTGACTATGAAGATAGGGGGCTCTTTTTGCTCAATGCAACAGTCTATACGATCAACGACTCGCGTACGAACTATAACGCATATACAAACATGGACATCAGCGGTACCTTGAAATTCTGGTCTGATAAATCAAAACCGATTTCCAAACTGCGTATTTTATCAGGAACTGTTAAAGCGTCAAAGATGGCGCTGGTGAAGGGGTATATCGGTATAAAGAATGGTATTCTTCACGTTGATGAGCTAACTGGCAGTGTGGCGGCAACAATCACCTTCAAGAATGATGGTAAAGGCACCATAACAATCGAAGATAAAGGTGAGGTGAATTTAGCGCAATTATTCCTAAGTTTCGAGAAGAAGAGCCAATGTAGCTTCACGATCGGGCAACAAGAAGGTTCGACATTCTCAGACATACAATGGCTCATCAAAAATGGCCGTGTATCAATTGGCGGTGAAAAAGTAACAAGCCTTGAGTCGTTCAAAATCACACGAAGGGGTACAAAAACAACCTTGGCGCTACCATGAATACTGAACCGCCACTAATTTTCACTTAGGAGAATGAAATTAAAAACAAAGACACTCTTGCTTGCTGCGTTATCTGTTGCCGCCCTATGTCAGGCGGCAACTGAGCGACCCAACATCATTATCATCATGACCGACGATTCGGGCTACTCCGATCTCGGCTGCTACGGCGGTGAAATCGATACGCCTAACCTCGACCGCATGGCGGCAAACGGCCTGCGCTTTCGCAACTTTTATAACAACGGGCGCTGCAGCCCGACGCGTGCCTCGCTGTTGACCGGGCGCGATTCGGCCCACGCCGGATTCGGCGCCGGCACGCTCGGCGGCTGGAACCGCGAGATGAAAGAACCCGCTTATCGCGCGCGCTTGCCCTATGATCTGCCGACCATCGCCGAGCTGATGAAGGTTTCCGGCTACCGCACAATGATGACCGGTAAGTGGCATCTGGGTGGCAGCCAAATGAAAGGCAGCAAAGGCTGGCAGAACTGGTGGAAAAAGCAGCATCCCGGCTGGGAGCTGACCGATGCGGAGATCGAGGCCGACTTTAACGCGCTGCCGCCGCAACGTGGCTTTGACGAATTCTTCGGCCTGATCGAAGGCGAGACGCATCTGTTTTTTACGCCATCGGACAAGCATGAGTATTTTGAAGGCAATGAGCACGCGACGCTCAAGTATAAGCAGACCTATAACATGCACTGCTATTACAAGCACGAAGATCGCTACCCGTATACGCCAAATCACGGGCAGACGGCTAAGGCATTTTATGGCACCGATGGCATGACCGACCGCGCCATCGAAATGATCGAAGACGCCTCCGCCGCGCCGGAACCGTTCTTTCTCTACATGGCCTACCGCGCGCCGCATCTGCCGATCCAGGCACCGCAGGAATTGGTTGATAAATACCTGTCACGTTATGCCAACCTGGACCAAGTGGAAGCCGATCGCGTCGACGGATTGGTGCGCGCAGGATTGTGGGAAAAGGGCACGCCTTATCGGAAATCTTTCACCGCCGGTCGGAACATGTCGGAGGAGCAGAAGAAGGATTATCAGCTGATGGCCGCGATTCATGCGGCGATGATGGAGAAGGTCGACGAAAACGTCGGTAAGGTTTTGAAGACGCTCGAACAAACCGGCGAGCTGGATAACACACTGGTGGTTTATCTTTCCGACAACGGATCGGCCTCGCACTTGGGCGACTTGATGAACACGCCATACTATGGTTGCAAGTCGCTGATGTGGGAGGGCGGCACGAAGACGCATTGCATCATGCAGTGGCCGAAAGTGGTTCAGCCTGGAACGGTCACCGAGAGTATGGGCTGGGTCGGCGACTTTCTGCCGACTTGCCTCGATATTACAGGCGACACCTATCCCGCAGAGTTTCGTGGCACCCGGACTGCGCCGCTGGACGGGCGTAGCCTGCTGCCAATTCTGCAAGGTAAAGAGATGGCACCACCGGAGTATTTATTCAGTAACGACAAAGGCCAACAGGCCGTTATTTACAAAGGTCGCTGGAAATTGTTGATTGAGCCAGGCTGGCATTTCCGGACCTCGAAACAGCCCGGAATGGCGTACGAACTCTACGACCTGCAAAACGATCCGGCGGAGAGAACGGACGTCTCGAAGCAGAATCCGGAGATGGTTCAGCAACTGGCAAAGGCCTGTGCCGATTGGCAGGCGCAGAATGGCATCGTTGACTACGCTGATATTTTGAAGATTCGCCCCGACCACATGAAATGAGGATGTAAGGGGAGGGGTTGTTGTCCTTGGCATCGCAGGAGAATCGTTACCAGGTAGGAATACATCATGCTTAAAATTACTTACCAGACCCTAGCGCTGTGCGTGCTACTTCAGTCCTTTGCTTCGGCGACACTCATTATGCCCGTGACCTTTGGGGATGGCATGGTGCTCCAGCGGGACACTGCGGTGACCATCTTTGGTGAAGCCTCCGAGGGCGCCTCCATCACGGTGCGACTCAATGGCACTGAGCAAAAGGCGAGGGCGCATCATGGCAGATGGCAACTGGTGTTGGATGCGATGCCTGCGGGGGGACCGTATGAGCTGATTGTTTCTGGTGATGGTGAGGAGATCATCTATCAGCACGTCATGCTGGGCGAAGTTTGGCTAGCAGGTGGTCAGTCCAATATGGCATTTCACATGGGAGGATTACGGGATGTTCAGAAACGTCTTCCGACAGAGCCGAATCCAAACCTGCGCTTTATTAAAATTCCCGTCACGGAATTCGGCGAAATTAATCGAAACGGCCTGACGTGGAAAATCGCGGACAAAGAATCGGTCCATGGCTTTTCGGCGGTCGCCTATTTCTTTGCGGCGGAATTGCAAAAACGCTTGGGGGTGACCGTTGGTATCATCGGCAGTTATCGCGGGGCCACTTGGAATGAAAATTGGATGACGCCGGAGTCCATCAAGCAGACACCTGAGTTGAGCTATCTATTTGAGAACTACGATAAAGAGTATGGGGTGTTTGAGGACGAGGCGTCGTATGAGGCGGCGTATCAGGAATTTCTGGTTAAATTAGAGGCTTGGAAAGCCGCCGGCGGTTGGTCATCGGGAATGATTCCGTTTGCTCCGACGGGCCCGAAAGCCTATCGGCGTCCTTCGGGATTGTATGACTGTATGATCAAACCGCTGCAGCCCTACACCATCAAAGGCGTTATCTGGTATCAAGGGGAGGGCAACTCCAGTCGATACGAGGAGTTCCGAACCCTGTTTCCCGCCTTTGTCGAAGGATGGCGGAAGACGTGGCAGAATCCGGATCTACCGTTTTACTTTGTGCAACTGCCTCCATATAAAGACGCGTCGTGGCCGCACTTCCGGCAGGCGCAGTTCGACTGCTCGCAACAGATCCCGAACTGCGGCATGGTTGTCTCCGAGGGCTGTGGCGACTTGGAAGACATTCATCCCAAGGTCAAAAAGCCGATCGGCGACCGGTTGGCGATTGCTGTGTCCGCTGAGGTGTATGGGCAGCAGCATGTTCCGTACGGGCCTGTCTTTGAATCGGTGGAATTTCGTGACGGTCAGGCCGGACTGCGCTTCCGCTATGCGCAGGGTGGCTTGGAATTGAGCGCCGAACCAGACGGAGCCTTCGAGATCGCGGGAGCGGACAAGGTGTTTGTCAGCGCGGATGTCGAACTCAAGGGGCCAGCGCTGCTGCTCTGGAATAAGAGCGTGAAGAATCCGGCATATGTTCGCTACGCCTACAGCCCGTATCCGAATATGGTGCTGTTCAACCAGCAAGGCCTCCCGGCCTCGCCATTCACCACAGAGCGGAGCGATTGAGGTGGTTGTCAAAGTAGCTCGGTGTGCTCGCGTCCGCTCAACACGTGCACTGGCACTGCTGAACTGCGGCTGAAGTACCCTGAAGGGCATACACACGCAGCTACGTCTTTGGTTGCGCGGTGCGTTTAGCCCAATGGCATTGCAAATTAAATTCCCCTGTCTGGGAGCTCCTTCCCTTACCAAGGGAAGGTGGCTCGGTCTGCCGAGACGGAAGGGTTCTCTGCCGAACCTAAGCGTTGTCTGTCAGCGTGACTCCAATGACAGTGAAAACCCCTCCGACCCCGCGGACGGGGCCACCTCCCCTCCGCAGCATATCCTTCTACATGTCTTTGTCTACGTTAGTTTGCGCTAGCCATATCAATGACAGGTAAACTGACTTAGGTGTCCGCCGGGTTCATTGCAGTCAATGCGGCAAACAGAATTCCTACCGACAACAAAGAAAACGAACCCAGAAGTTTTAACTACCCGTTCCCTTGGGTCTCTAGCACCCAAGGGCATAATAAAGGACACAGAGCACCCAAGGGCATGATAAGCACCGAGCCAATCTGACGTATTTCAAAGATCAGCTTATAGCTCGAAATTTTAGCGGTGTAAAATCTGTGCTCTCTGTGTCCTCTAGCGCAGCGGGTGGTAAAAAAAAATCATGTCTGGGGTAGCTCATGTCACCAACATCTGCCAATCCGACTTATACATAAGTCTGAGGGCGTGAGCATGGTCAGGAAAGCCCCGCACTCATGTGTGATGTTGTAGGACGTGCCTCTCGAAGAGGGCGCGTTATGGTGCAACCGAAGACTCAACACGGCCTTTGCTACGCAAAGAACCGCGTCCTACACCAGCATATGTTCCGACAATTAGGCTTACTCGCGCAAATTAACTCATACAAACTTGTGTAGAAGGATATGCTTAGCAGCCGTCTTCGCTCTAAGCGAGCTACGCCGAGCCCAGGGGGAGGAGTTTTAAATAGAGACTTGATGACGTGAACTTGACGATACGATGATCGCTGGAAAACGATTTAAGAAACTTAAAATCCGCGACCTGTGGGACTATGCCAGCAGAACCAAGGTTTACCGCGGATCGCACCATCGCTTGCACGAGGATCCCGCATTCCCTCTCCCTGCGATTGAAATACTCGTCAATCCGGTGGTTTTTTTGGTGCTTGACCAAACTGCGACTTAAAACGAATCTGATTGTAACAAAGCCTGCCAAGCCTCTCTACGATGCTCAAATTGGTGGGTCTCTTTGTTTAGTGAGGTGCACATGCCGATAAAACCCTTCAAATCTCACGAAGAACAGCTTCAAGTTCTAAACGAACGAGGCCTGTTGATTGAGGATAAAGCGGAAGCGCTCCATACATTGGAGCACCACAATTATTACCGCATTTCGGCTTACCGGTTCCCTTTTCAAGACGCTCCAGATCATTTTAAGAAAGGCACGACCTTTGCTCAATTGTGGGAGCTATATTGCTTTGACCGAGCCCTCCGCCAATTAACCAACGAGGCCTGCAAAGCTCTGGAGATTTCTGTCCGTGCTCGCTGGGCGCACGTCTTAGGTGGAAAATATGGAGCGCACGCTTACGAAAATCCAAGCGTCTTTCGTTCGGGTTCATTTTATCAAAACAATCTAAGTCGACTGGATGAAGAGCTCAATCGTAGCCAAGAAGCGTTTATCAGTCATTACCGAACGCAGCATAATCTGCAACGTCCACCGATTTGGGGTGCCTGTGAGGTGATGTCCTTTGGTTTGTTAAGCCGATTCTATGACTGTATCCTGAGAATGCGTGACAAGAAGGAAATCGCCAGCACCTATCAGCTCTCGGTCAGTGGCTTTAGATCACTCCTTCAGCAGTCCGTATACCTGCGCAATCTCAGCGCCCACCACTCTCGGCTGTGGAATCGCCGACTGACCGTCAATCTATCACTCCCGACGAAACAGCCTGCTGGAATTATTAGCAGTTTAAATCCGACAGATGAGAAACGAATCTATAATTCACTGATATTGCTCGGGCATGTCCACAGCCTCATCGCACCAAAGTCCGATTGGAAGCAGCGCTTACAATCTCACCTCGAAACGCTCAATGGCCCAAGTCATTCAGAACTGGGGTTTCCGAATGATTGGCGTGAACGTGATTTCTGGAAAGACATCCGTTAAGACAATTCAAGCACAGAGTCATCAGGAGTAGGGTTTACCACAGCTCTCACCCTCGCCGCGTGTTCAATGAAAATTCCGATGTAATGTAGCCCTTTAACGATCCATAGGTTGTTCATTCTTGCGCTTTATACTTGCTGTCGCCTCGGTGCCTAACTAGCTGTGTTATTTATATTGCACGCAAGTTGTCTTTATTACCTGCAACCTAAAGGAGCTAAGAGGTGTTTGCACTCTTGAAGTTCTCTAAAGCCTTTCATGCGTCAGCGTGATTTTACCCCGATCCAACAAAGCATTACCCCCGATGAAGAAGCGGATACAGATGCTCGCATCACTTGTCGGTAGCGCAGTGCTGTCGCATGCGGCGCCGTGGTAGGACGATTTTCCGCGCATGGTGAATGCCAGTGATGTGGCGACGGTGAATACGTATCACGGTAATTTTGCGATGAACGGGCACGGGAACGATCCGTCGTGGGGGATCTTTTTTCAGGCGCATGGTATTTCAACTAAGACCATGCAGATTGCGGCATTTCAGAATGCCGGCATCAAGCAGATCGGCTATTTCGAGACCTATGGGCAGAGTTATTGCCTGGTGGCTGAGCTGGGCGCATGGGATGAAACGAATTTGACTCCGGTGCTCAAGACTCACTGGAGCTGGCAGAGCTATGGTGGCGGCACGATCCGCTGGCTCGGGGCGAAAAACTTTTTCGACGACGAGGAATTTGCGCGTCCTTATACACGCACACATTCGCGCTACGGCGGCCCGGCGATGACCTATCCGGACGGCACGGAGGCGACCGGCTATAGCAACACCTACACCTCCCTCCCCACCGCCCCCTCCACCGATCCCCGCAACAGCCGCGTCTATGATGCGGCCTGCTCCAAAGACGTGCTGGGCAATATTTACATTGATCAGAAATATGCCCCTCCATCGGAGCTGGCGCCGACCGACGGGCTGGTATCAGTGGACGGCGAGAATATCGGTCTGTTCCTGTTTAAGAAAGACGCGGCCTGCCCGTTGTGGATGGACTATACCTATGCCTCAACCCTCCAAGCGGCCGATGCGGGGATCGACGGCATGTGGACCGATAATTACGGCCCGTGGGATTCGTTGAGTTCCAAGCCCGTGCAAGCAGCGTTTGGCGACTGGTCGGTCGCCCGCTTTCGTGACTATTTGGCCAACAGCTTCAGTGTCTCCGGACTACTGGCGATCGGCGTCACGGATGTGGCGACCTTTAATGTGCGCGCTCATTTGATTAGCGCAGCGACCTCGCTGGGCTGGGACGGCAGCGATCTCAACAGTAGCGTGTGGAGCGATTCCTCTTGGTTGGACGATCCGCTGTGGCGCGCCTATTTGATCTTCAAGCGGCAGAACGGCACCGAAGCGCTGTCGAACTACTATACTGCGGTCAAATCCGCTGCGCGTGCGGCTGGCAAAGACGAGTTTCTGGTGGCTGGTAATGACATTCCTGGCTTCAGTCTCGGTTGGTGCCGTGGCGATTTGGATATGGTCAGTACTGAGATGTCGCTGGGCTGGAAGCTCAGCGGGGGCACACAGGGAAGTTCCCCGCCGCCGGTGGGGCGTCTTGCGCCAATCTATAAACTGGCACGCGAGCATGCCAAGAGCCGCTTCGTCAACGTTTGGCTCTACAACGATCATTATACAACTGAGCTGGAGAACCCCGAGCTCTACAATGCGCTCTATTATGAAATGCTCGCTACGCATACGCTACCGAAGTTTGATTCTTCCAATAGCCGTATCGTCGGCGATGATACCAATAACGCGGCCTTTTTCGGGTTTGTCGATTTGGTGGCTCCGTCTTACGGCGCTCGCGTGCCGGTGGAAAAGGTCGGGCTTTATTATTCATCCTCGTCCGTATTGCGACAGATGACGCCCCATGGCTTTGCGGAGTTGAATGTCCAGCCGCACCAGTTCTCGTTCTGGGGCTGGGGCACCGCCCTGACCGAGCTGCACATCCAATACCGTGCGATTCCAGAGTGGAAGTTGACCGCTGAAACGCTGGCCGATTTAAAACTACTGATTCTAGCCAATGCCGATGTGCTCGATCCTGCGGATGTGACGGATGTAATCACGCCGTGGCTCAACAGTGGCGGTCGGGTGGTGATTGCCGGCGCCTGTGGCACCTACCTCGGCGAGCCCGGTAACTTTGCGCTCAACACCAACGGTCTGGCCGTCGCCTCCATTTCCAATCATGCTAATGTGACGGTGCTCTCTGGCAACCTCGGCATGGACTACTATCTCGACTATGAAAACCGCACGTCCGCCCAGCGCGCGCAGTTTGCCGCGGCACTGACCGGTTACACGCCGAAGGTGGACACCTCCGCGCAGCACACTACCGGTGTTACCCTATACGAAGATGAAACGGCTAAATGCTTCTTTATCGATGTCAATAATGTCAATATCGATCTGACTACCTATGTGGTGACTCGCACCGGAGCGATCGAGGTCGAAGCCGTATTGCCGACTTGGCTACAGGGCAAGCGACTTGTCGCACGAGTGATTTCGCCTAGTGCGCAGACGCCAACCGTCGAACTGCTGACGCCGTCTGATTCTAATCATGTAAAGTTCGATCTCAGCTCGGTCGAATACTACGCCGGTGTCATTATTAAGGAGGCCGTTCAATGGGCCGACTCCACGCAGGGTGGTAGTTGGAATGTGGGTGCCAATTGGGTGCCTGTGCCTGCTGTGCCGACTGCGGAGGATGGCGTGCTGTGGCAGTATGCGAGCGGCAATCCTACCATTACTGTTGAGTCACCTGTGGAGGTGAACTCGTTTCTGGCCGAGCGCTCCGATCCGTTAACGAACTACCATAACACCGGAGGGCTGCGTATCGTCAATGCTGGTTCAAGCACTGGGCAGTTCGCGGTAAACACCGGCGTGCTGGATCTATTTGATGGTGGTTGGTTTGGTGCCCGTCTGTCAGTGGTGAATGAGGATGCGCTCGCAGCAGCAGATGTCGTCAATGCCGCTGCGATCAAGGTGCGGTCCTTCCAGTTGGATACCACAGGCACTGCGTCGGGTGTCTCATATTATACCCATGAGGCAGGCACGCTGGAAATGCAGGTGCAACTCGAACTGGGCGAAGTCTCCGCTGCGGGGCACGAAGTGGTCTTCCGCCAGACCGGCGGCAGCGTGCTGGTGAACCACTGGGTCTATGGTCTGAAGCTCGGTCAGGGCTTGACCCAAGCCAGCTACATGCTCGACGGCGGCAGTAGTTCCTTTTCCACCATCGACTTTGCTCATGTCGATTCGGTGTTCGAATTTAATCACGGCACCTTTGCACCAGGCACGCGGGATAGCGTTTGGAAAAATACCGGCACCCTGCAACTCGCCGGAACCGGTGTGCATACTTTCGATATTGCCGCCGGGCAGACGATGACGCTGAGCGCCGAAGTGCAACTCACCGACAAGGCCGGCGAGCAGGGCACACTGGTCAAGGTCGGCGATGGCACCCTTAAGCTGGCAACCAGCAGTACCAACAGCGGGTCGATGGATATCCACGCGGGCGTGCTGTCGCTCAGCAGTGCCGCGTTGGATGCGCAGCTGTATTTGCACATCCAAAGCGGTGCGTCAGTTGCTCTGAACTTTGCTGGAACTAACATGGTGCGCGCGCTTTCCTTTGACGACGGCAGCACCTGGGCGGCTGCCGGCACTTGGGGCGCTGTGGGGTCCGGTGCGGCCAATGAAAGTAGTCAGCTGTCCGCTGCGGGTCTGTTGCAAGTGGCAACCGCTCTCGTCGCGCCGACTGCATGGACGCAGTCGAACTTTACCGCAGCCGAAATCGCCACGGGCTTAGGCAAAGACGATCAAGACCCCGATGGTGATGGTATGGCGAATGGACAGGAGTTTGTCGCCGGGACGGGGCCAATGAACGCTGCCTCAGTGTTAGCCTTGCAGATGGCGCTCGATCCTGCGGGTGGGGTAGATCTCGCATTCGATAGTCAGGCAGAGCGCACTTATTCGATCCACTCTCGTATTGATCTGTCGCAAGGCGACTGGAATCAGCTCGGCCTCGATTTGCCGGGGACCGGTGCACTGATTGCAGTCGGGGATGACAACGAATTACCCAATGTGTTTTATCGGCTGGAAGTCACGCATCCTTAGTGCTCCTATAAACAGTCTGGCCCCTTTGGCGCGAACTTAAGGCGCGAATCTGTATGCGTCCTAATCTTACTCATACTCTTAATCCTAATCTTAAGGTATTGTTATTGAGTGATTTGAGGACTCGAAGAGGTGTTTAAGAGTAAGATTAGGATTACGATTAAGAATCCGTCTTCACCCCTTAAGTTCGTGCCATTCCAGTCTGTCCCCTTTGGTATATCCCCGTTGGTATAACGTCGTGCGAGTTATTGAGCACAGAGCCAGCAGGAGCAGAGTTTCACACGGCACCCAAAGGCATAATAAAGGCACGGAGCCACGGAGCTTGGGTTCTGTGCAGTGGCGGTGGCCTCCGTCGTGATTGACGCGTCCAAGTGCTCATGCTCTGCTGGGTCTGTGTCTGAGCGGTTTCCGGGCACAGGGTCAGAGCCGGCCACTCCTCTGGATTGGAGCAGAGCATTAAAAATCCCTTCGGCCCTTCGACAGGCTCAGGAATTGAAAACAGGCTCAGGCTTTGAGCGCAGACTTCATCTTATGGAGCTACAAGGAAGCTGCTTCAAAAAGAATTAAAGCCATGGGGGATCTCTGCAGATCAGGTGCTTAATCATAATCTTACTCCCTGACAAGCACTTGAAGACCAGCGATTAGATTAAGATTATGATTAGGAGTAAGATTATGATTAGGAGTAAGATTAGGACAGCGATTATCGCGGTATGAAAATGCGCCTAATGTCAGAAGATTGCCTCATTTTTGAGACCGTCGATAAGCTCGGTTACTACGTTGCCGCCCCGACCATGCCCGTGCTATTTGCTCCGTGGTGGGGCGGTGGATTCGCGGATGATGAGGTTAGCTTTCATCCAGGGCTCCGAGGGGGCGTGAGTCTTTTGACTTTGCAGCTTTTGATGCACCCATGCGGCCGCGGCTGCGCCGAAGCGATCGTTGGCGATGTCGACCACGCTCATTGGTGGGCAACTATATTCCGAGCGTGGCGGGTTGTCGCAGATCAAGAGTGAAATGTCCTCGGGGATGCTCAGGCCTTGGTGGTTGCATGCCAGATGTATGCCATCCCCCAATTCACTGCTGGAGGCGAAGATCGCGGTGATTTCGGGGTTTGTCTGCAGTAGTTTGTTAGCGGCTTGGTAGCCCATCTCCAGGCCAGTGAAGGATCGATTAGGGGCGGGAATGAAATCCTCGTTGATGGGGATTCCGCGGCTGGTGTGTGCGTTGCGGTAGCCTTTCAGTCGATCTAGCTGCCCCGGGTTATTCGGCGCGCTGTACAGGTAGGCAATATTGCGGTGGCCGAGCTGGAGTAGGTAGTCCACCGCGCGTTCGGCGAGGTTCTTATTGTCGACGGTCAGTGTGTTGTTGGGGAACGCGGAATTCTCGCTAAGTAGGCAGCAGTAGGGCACCTTTTCCTTCTCAAATTGTTCGATGAAGGTGCATTTATTGTTGCAGTTCAACAGGATCACGCCGTCGGCACTGCGCCGGAACAGCTCTTTGACCACATTCATATTGTTGAGCTTGTCGCGGGAGGCGCTGAATAGTGACAACTCGACTTCGTTTTCCCGGCAATAGCGGCTCGCGCCGTTGAGCACTTCGGCGGAGTAGTCCGATATGATGTTGGTCGTATCAATGCTGCCGACCAATAACAGGCAGATATTGGTCATCCGCGGCGCGAAGGCGCGCAGCTTAAAGCCTCTTCTTTCAGCCAGATCCTTGACCTGCAGTCGCCGCTTCTCGCTGATCCGCGGGGAGTTGTTGAGTGCCCGGCTGACTGTCGCGGCGCTCACGCTCAGCTCATCGGCCAGTGAATAAATGGTAGTTTTTTGTGTGCTCATTTCAGTGATACTTAATTGAGTGCAACAGGTTGCTCAAGGATTAAGTTTGCCTTGCCCGTAATAGGGTGTATTAGCGCCGCGTAAAAGAGCAGTGCTCCGCCTTGGCAGGCTTCGCTAAGGGGGGGGGGGGGCATCAGGGAGGCTAAGACTAAGGCACTGCTCTGTTCACAAATCATCATGCGCGCTAGTATAACTACTGAAGGCACGGTGTTGGCTAAGACCTGAAAATATCAATGAGCATCAGCGTGTGATTAGCGTCCACCAAACTCAGGGCACTTCATTATCCACCAGTCAGTTATGGGGTAATATTAAGGTGCATAAACGTTTATTAACGGTTCAACTCATCTTTTTAGGTTTAACCACGGTTGCGGGCCTTTTTTATTGAAAATATGTGTTGACTTAGTGTAATTATAGATGCAACATTGTGTATCTTTTTTTAGTTCCAGCCTGTTTGGCAAGCTGTTTATTCAAAATACCTCAACCCCTATAACCGATAGATATGAAAATATCGACTCAACTTACTTTAATTTTATTGTTCGCTGCGCTGATCTCTATTGTCGCAGCGGTGGCGAACGTCACCTTTGATTGTGACGCCTCTGGTGATGTCCTCGGTTACAATCACGCGACCCACTGGGACATAGATGGCATTGGGGGGTTAGGGATCCCCATATCAGCTGACGATGCGACTGCTATAGGACGATTCAATATTAACGACGGTGGCTCTAACGCATTGTATGGGTTGAGGGTGAATGGTGGTGGATCCTTTGTGTCAGATGGGTCCCTCGCTGTTACGAATGATGTCGTGATAAATTCTATTGTTCCAGCGCCGAGCACCTATGCGCTGGTAGCTGGTTACTTCGCGTTGGCTATTGTGGAGATTGCTTGCCGCCGATAATTATTTCATATGGGGTATATTCCATTGGGAATATATATGAATAGGGGTAAGCGTCCTGTCCGGCTTCGGGCAGGGCGCTTTTTTTGTGTTGTGGCGGGGAGGCGGGGAGGCGGTTGGCGTTGAGGAGCAAAGAAGGCTCTGGCTGCAGGGCGGATTTCCAGAGGCGTATCTGAAGGATGATTCCGGTGATTGGCAGGAGTGGACGGAGGATTTTTATCGGACTTTTCTGGAATGGGATATACCGGGGATGGGTCTAAAGTAGCTCCGCAGGCATTACGTCGCTTCTGGCGGATGCTGGCCCATTATCACGGCCAGAATTGGAACGCGACGGAGCTTGCGCGGTCGATGGATGTCAGTACGCCGGCGGTGAATCACTACCGGGATCTACTGGCAGGGACTCTTGTGATCCGGATACTGCCGCCATGGTTCGAGAGTCTGGGAAAACAGCTGGTGAAAACTCCCAAAGTCTATTTCCGCGATAGTGGGGTGCTGCACTAGCTGCTAAATATCCGAACCTGGAGCGATCACTACACGCATCCGCGCTACGGCGCGAGCTGGGAGGGCTTTGCGATGGAGCAGATTCTGTTAAGTCATGGTGACCAAGATGCCTGCTTTTACGCGACTCAAGGTGGGGGCGAGCTGGATCTGCTCTTGTTGAGAAAAGGCCGACGATACGGGTTCGAATTTAAGTGCACGGATGCTCCGAAAACGACGAAATCGATGCATACGACATTTAAAGATCTGAAGCTGGATCACCTCTATGTGGTTTATTCAGGGGCGCGTCGGTTTTCTCTTATTGAAAACATGAGCGCCTTGCCTTTGAGGGGGCTGGTCAGCTTATGTTCGAAGCTTGATTTCAGAATAATCGGTCCTGTCATTAAAGCCGCCTCCGTGTCTCCAGCGCAGCGGGTGGTTAAAGCTCAGGGCACTGCTCTCCTCGGTCCACTAAAAATAGCGAAGAACCTTTGGGGATTCATCAGCTCCAAATTATGGGTGTCCCCGGGGTCGTCCCGACAGCAAGCGACCACGAGTGGTGCTTGAGCCGTGAACAATACTGAACACTGCTTAAGCACCTCTCGTGGCCGAGTTCTGGCGTTGGAAGTTTTGCACTATGCGCTCGCACAGTGACTTGGGCGATTTAAGACTGGCCGGGCAGGCAGGGGCCGTCCTTGAGGCATTCCTTGATCAGTGTGCTGAGTGAGATCGTGGCGCGCCCCAGGCAACTATCGGCTGCGCCGTAGTAAAGTAATAGCTCGTCCTTCTCGACGTCTGCAATCGCGGCAGTTGGGAAGACCACCTGCGTAACATTGCCGATCATCTCGTAGTCCTCGGTCGGCCACATTAGGCAGTCGCGAAGTTTCCCGATGACCTTGCTCGGATCCTCTAGGTCGAGCAGCATGGCGCCGACGTTATACATGATGCCGTTCATGTGCTCGCGGCATGCGTGGTAGATGCATAACCAGCCAGCCTCTGTTTTAACCGGAGGTGCTCCAGGGCCGAGCTTGCAGCTCTCCCAGTAGCGTGTGCCTTTTTCAAGAACCAGCTCGGTTTGCCCCCAGTGAATGAGATCGGGGGAGCGTGAGAGATAAATGTCGCCACCAGTTTTGCCTTCACCATTCGGGCGCTCTAATCGGAGGTAAGAGCCATCTACTTTTTCCGGAAAGATCACACAATTACGGTGGTCAATTCCTGTGATGAAGCCCATGTCTTCAAAGTCTTCGAAGTCCTTTGTGCGAGTCAGGCGAATGCGCCCACCTAGGCTGGAGGAGACATTGTAGGTAATGTAATGCCAGCCCTCGAGTGTCGTGATGCGGGTGTCGAAGATGCCATCCTTGCGTCCGGCGTAAGGGTATTCATCGGGTATTTCCGCAAAGGTTTTGCTGCCGATTTCAAAGTCTATACCGTCCTTGCTGCGAGCGATCACGAAGCGGGGCACCCATTGGGCATCCCACACGTTGAGTGCCATTACGATTTCGTCGCCTACGCGTATTGCACCGCTGTTGAAGCAGCATTGTGCCGCGAAGGGCAGGTCTGACGCGCTTATCACGGGGTTACCTGCGTAGCGCTCGACGGGCACGCGGGGTGCATTGGTTGCTGGTGAAATTTTATTGCTTGTTGTTGTATTCATGCGCCAAGGGAGCCGAATGGTGTATTAGTAGGCAACAAAAAACAGCTTCACCCTGAAGATTATAAAAGGTATTTTTTAGGGACAGGTATTTTTCAGCCTCTTCCGCAGAATCTGTGGGTATGATTCAGTGAAATTGTCATCTATGCCAGTGCTGATCAGCCTTCCCGGTGAATCTGCGTCTATTTTATTTGAAGTCCGAAATGAGATATACTGCCGCGCATCATGATTTGTGATTTTCAAAAAAAACAGTATAGTAATCGCGATGAGTTTCCAGCGATCTCTGTGCCTTGTAAAAATGAAAGATGAACAAGCATACGTATTAGTATCGCGCAGAGGCGCAGAGGCGCAGGGGCGCAGAGGTTAAAATGGTGGATGAAAATACAATAGGAACAAAGTTGATCGAGGCTGCAATTGAAGTTCACCGTGAGCTTGGCCTAGGTCTGCTAGAATCTGTCTACGAGGCGGCACTTGCCTATGAGTTAATGCAAATCGGGCTCCGAGTAGAACGCCAAATGCCTGTTTCCCTCAACTATAAAGACATTCATTTTGATGAAGGCTTTAGAGCCGATTTAATCATCGAGGACAAAGTCATTGCAGAACTCAAGTCTGTTGAAAAAGTCTCCCCCGCAAACAAGAAACAAACTCAAACCTACCTACGCCTGACCGGAAATAAGCTTGGATATTTACTCCATTTTGGAGGCGAAGTGATGAGGGCGGGCATCACACGCTGCGTGAACGGCCTGCCTGAATAAGCCTTTGATCACTGCTGGAGACCTCTGCGCCCCTGCGCCTCTGCGCGACGGAGGTCTGCCGTAGATGGCGTAGCAAAATGGCAGAGCATGCTTTCACAAAATATGATGCGCGCCAGTATATCAATGAGTGTTATCTATGCCAGTGCGCTGTAGCGTGCAGCACATTGCCATTGCATATTAAATTTTTCACAACCGCTGCGCAAGCACCCAAGGGCATAATCAAGGGGGGGGGGAGATTGGGGAGACGGACTTGATGACAGGGACGGTTATTTAGTGTCATCTCCCATGACATCAGTCGTAGAGAGCCCGAAGGGCTTTTCTCTTTTGTCTTAGCCGCTTTGAGTGCCATTGTTTATTTACCAGTCATCCAATTGCCCTATATTGCACCTTCGGCATTGACGATGACTGAGTTTTCCTAATTTTCATTGTTTTGTTGCGCAATAATTGTCTTTTTTTTGCCTGCAACTTACGGGAGCTTAAGGGGTGTTGATTCACTCTCGGAGTTCTTTGAAGCCTTGCATGCGTCAGCGTGCTTTTACCCTAATTAAACCGAAAGCGACCCGATGAAGAAAACAATACTAATGACAGTTGTATTTCGATGTTGCTGGGTGCCGGGTTGGCGCAAGCAGATTTTGAACCTGATCTTATTCCGGATGCGTGGGAACTCAGCTATTATCTTTCGCCTTTGACCGCCGCGCCGCTCGACGACACGGATGGGGACACATTCAACACGTGGGAGGAATGGAAGGCCGGCACTTCGCCAATCGATGGCGCTTCCTTTCCGGCCAATACTGTTTCATCCATCCGCACGTCCGATGGAAGCGGCTTCGACGGCACGCTGACCGAGATCAACGGCGATGCGGAGTATGACGGCGGCTTTGTCGTCACGGACTGCAAGATGCGCAACTTTACCTATCAAAATGGAAACGTGCGCCACTACCTCACCGTCCTGAAGTTCGATCTCTCTTCGGTGCCCGCGACCCTCGTCGGCGATGTGGCGCTGAAACTGACCCTCAATGGCTCCACTTCCGGCAGCTCCACGAAAACCGTGGCGCTTTTCAGTGGCAACGATGCCTTGATCACGCGGTCAATTGGATACAACCGCGCGAACCCCTTCATTGACGATGCCTATGTGCCGGAAGTGAACGGCGATACCGATTTCGCGAGCGGCACCGTAGAGCCCCTGTTCACCTTTTCCAATTCGACCGGCGGCGGCACCGTCGAGACCTTGGGTTCGGGAAACGCAAAACTGCGCAACGCGGTTTTCAACGCCTTCGCGACGGATGACATTCTCACGCTGATTCTCTACGGCGGAAGTTCCCTATATCTGACACAGGGCGATGAGGACAGCGACCCGGACAAGCGCCCGACGCTGGTGATTGCGCCGCTGAATTCCTTTCCGGACGAAGACGCCGATACCCTGCCGGATGCATGGGAAGCACAGTATCTGGTCAGCCTGGCCTACGGTGCCGACGACGATCCCGACGGCGACGGGGTGAGCAACCACGACGAATGGCTTGCGGGAACGCGGCCGGACGAGCGCGCTCCTTTTACAAAACTGGTGAC